>JBCQWR010000017.1:0-48176 GCA_047171945.1 Rikenellaceae bacterium
GGGTTTAAAATATATAAAAATGAAGATAAATTATAAATCAGATTTCAAGCTCCAAGAGGTGAGCGACACGGTGGATCTTACTACGCCGTTTCGATTTACCTATAAAACCACAGGTGTGGGGAGCTATACCGCCTCATTTGATGGCGAGAATTACAAAAATTGCCGACGTCTCGAGGATGGCTCACTGCTTGTGATCTTCGACGATCATAGACTGCTCACAGGTCGACTCTGCGTTAAGCGATACTACTACCTTACCGACTCCGATTTTGCCGATGGGCTCTTTGACCTGGTGGGGGAGTATCAACTCGATGTTCATCTCGAAGCAGCTGCCTCTGCCTCTCGAGAGAATATTGTCATTCATCTCAATAGTAGTGGCGAGCAGTACCACCCCGAGGAGGAGGATAGCGACAGCTCTGTAGGCTCAATAAGTTTTGAGATCAAGGATGATGGATGCCTCTATGTTACCCAAGCGGAGGATAGCACAGTGGAGTTCAATATTAATGATGATGGTGAACTTTTGGCCACACTCTAATTCTCAACTTTGTTTATCATGCAAGAGCGCAATGTAGTAGGGGGTGTCACCGCTACACTATTTAGTGGCCTCTATGAGTTTGTTGAGCCTTTACGATGGTTATTGCTGCTTGGTGTGGTGCTTATCGTTGTAGATCTTCGCTTTGGGCTTCGAGCATCGCACTTTAGGGGTGACAACATTAGAATCTCGAGAGCAGTGCGTCGAACTATCAACAAGGCTGTCGACTACCTCTGTTGGGTGCTGCTCGCAGGCTCATTGGGTGAGACCTTTGGCGAATCTGTTGGCGTTCATATCTTGCCAATTTTAGTGATGTTGGTGATCTATGGCGTGGAGATTAACTCCTGCTTCTCGAACTATTTCGAGGCGAAGGGTAGCCACCTCAAGGTGGATATTTTTAAGTGGTTTGCTCGCAAGACCGACATAATTGAGGTTGACGACGATAAGAACAAAGCTTAATCTATGAGAGGAGAGTTAATTGCTGCAATGGGATTTATGTTGCTGTTGTGTGGCTGTGGCACACCTCGCAGTGTTGTGAGTGGCAACAGTGATAGTGTGAGGGTTGAGATTATTGAACGTAGAGTGGTTCTGCGTGATACCATCACTGTAGAGATTCCTCATGAGGTAGAGCGAGTGAGAGTCATGCAGGATTCAAGCGTACTGACTAATAATTTCGCTAAAAGCGAAGCTATCATCTGCATCGATGGCACTCTATACCACTCCCTCGAGACGCTTCCAAGTAGCCTCAGATGGCCTATAGCAAATGAGGTGGAGGTGCGAGATAGTATTGTCTATCGAGAACGAGTAGTGACAAATGTTGTTGAAGTGGAGCGAAAGCTCACAACGTGGCAGCAGATTGAGATCACTGGATTCTATATTCTACTCCTATTAGTGGCAATTATGCTGCTGCTTTGGAGGGTATTTTAATGAAAGATGGTGGTTAGGACAAAAGAGTCTCTAACCACCATCTTCTTATATTTTTGGAGTAGATCTATTAGCTCATCATTGGCTTGAGAATACCAAACATAACGTAAGCTACAACGAGTGTAACCAAGATGTTGAATCCTTGAGCGATCAAGAACACCCACATCTGCTTGCGGTTCTCTTTGGCGAATATTTCGCTGAAACGAGTCTCGAGGCCGATACAAACAAAGGCAATTCCGAAGAGTGTATTGGTCATAGATTTAGTCAACTTACCAACACTTTTAGCTGTCTCTGGTGCAAAACAGAAGCTAAAAATAAGTGAAGCTACGATGAATCCTACAACGAATTTTGGGAAACGGTCCCAAATAACACCCACTGTTGGTTTCTCTTGTTGCTCCTTGCCTTGGTATGTCCAAATAATTGAGATGAAGAATGCGGCAACACCCAACAATACATTTTGAGAAGATTTAACGATGATAGCAGTTTGAGCAGCTACATCACCCAACATTGTTCCCGATGCAGCTACAGCACCTGTTGTGTCGATTGTACCACCCAACCAGGCACCCGAAACCTCTTGACTAACAACTGGTCCCAATCCGACAAGACCAGTGAGCCACTGTGCTAATGGAGGCATGATATACATCATAGGAATTGCGCATACCAATACGAGTGAGATCACCGATGATAGTTTTTTGCTATCACCTTTAATTACACCACATGTTGCAATTGCAGCTGATACACCGCAGATACTTACGGCACTCGACAACATTGTACGCAACTCATTGTCTACCCCCATCTTCTTACCCAACCAGAAGGTGAAGTTCCAAACGGTGAATACAACGATAAGAGATTGAACAAGACCATAGGCACCCGACTTAAGTACATCACCAAATAGGATAGTAGAGCCGAGGCAGATGATACCAATTTTGATGTAGAACTCACTCTGAATAGCTGGTTTCAACCACTCTGGGACACGGAAAATGTTGCTTATGATAAGACCTATAAGTACGGAGAAGAGAACAACCTCTAATCCCAACTTTTTGATTGCAGGAATCTCGGCAATGAGTTGAGCGCCAACTGCCAATGCAAAGATTACAAAAAGTGAAAGAACTACACCTTTTGTTGAACGTTTTAGTAGGAGGTTGCTACCAAGCGTGATAAGCGTGATAAGCACATACATTGATCCAGCATTAATCCAATCAGCTTTTGCTGATAGCACCTTTGGCATCGTTGGCATGATACCAGGGAATAGGCATGCGATAGTAATAATAACCGTACCCGCAAGTACAATTACCCAATCTTCGCCCTTAAATTGTGATAAGAATTTCTTCATTTTGATATGTTATTTGTTTAAATTTTTACTATTTACGGCTTATTTCTCCAAAATGCTATGCAAAGATCGAGAAAAAAAATGAGAATCAAATAAGTTCAAATACTGATTTTTACTACTTTGGCACCTCTAAGATAGATTAAATAGTGACAATATTACCACTTTTGATATACCACACATAGCCAGCAACATCCTTATAGCCCATATCTATTAATAATTTTTTATACTCATCAACTTGTCGTTTGTGTTCGTTGAGTTCAAGCAGACCGAACTTATAATCCACTACTACGGCCTTCTCTCCTTTTATCATCACTCGGTCAGGTCGTTTGAAGTTTGATGATTTAGGTAATATTATATCGTGCTCGTTGCGCACCATATCCCACTCGCCATCGAACCACTCTTTGATAGGCTCCTTTGATAGGCTCTTGCGTAATTTTCCCCAAATGGATCTATGCTCCGTGTGGCTAATTTGGGCGTTGAGCAGCATTGTGTCGAGTCGTTCTTTTATTTGGGCGCTTGTGGTGGCCTCCGAGAATGCTTTATGCATCAATACTCCCTCATCTCGAGGTGTTAGAGTGGGGTTTGCATCCTTCTCGAAGTAGCGTTGTGAGGGGAGTCGTAACCTGAGGTCGGCATGTGCAGTAGGGTAGCTATCCATTATATATAGTTTGTTGTTTTGCGCACCTTTTTCGTTAGTCAGTGGTGTCGCTTTTGAGCCAAAGATATAACTTGTCAGCTGATCATTCTCCACAATGTCGGCATGTTCGAGACTCTTGATGGCCTCAGCAATGATGCGTCCTACTCCAATTTTACCATCCTTGATAAATATATGCAGTGCCTGAGAGGCTCGTGTTAAAGCCACATATAACATATTAATGTTGTCGATATGAGAGTATACCATCTCTCTATAATACTCTTCAGAGAATAGAGACTCACCCATCGCTTTCTTGTACTTCACGGGAAATGCTCCAATATCATCTATATGTTGAGATGCTGTAGCCCATACAGCGTTGCTGCTTTTCATCTTTTTGGGGTCTGTTTTGCCCGAGCCGCCACTTTTGGGGTCGAGTGTCCAACTGCAGTAGGGTATCATCACCACAGCCTTCTCGAGTCCTTTAGCCTTGTGGATTGTAGTGATTTCGATCGATTTCTCGCTCTGCTCCACGCTAATTGAGCGCTTGGCACCATGCTCCTCCCACCACTCCAAAAATAGAGATATGTCGCCACTCTTCGATGAGCAGAATCCACAAATTGATTCATGTATTGCCTGTAAATATGCGATGTTACTGGGCTCTTGATCGAGGCGATAGTTGATCACAATATTCTCGAAGGCCTCCTCGGTCGAGAGTAATCTAATTGAGCGTAGTAACTCTCGCTCTTCCTCCTCGAGAGGTGCGTTGAGGCTATATCGCTCTAAGAACCTATTGTATATTGCTCGTTGAATTGTATCCTCATGGTTGATCGATAGCATCAATGTCGCAATCACAAATTGGCTTACTGGAGAGAGTCCCACCACCAATGCCTCTTGTGTCATTACATCGAAGTAGTAGCGCTGCTCTTGGTTGTGGTTTTTGAATTTGAGTAGTTCATCGGCCATCTTCACACCTTCGGAATTAGATCGAACCAAAATTAATATCTCGCATGGCTTGAAGCCTAAATCGAGGCTCTCTTTGATGCGCTCCACAATCTGAGGTTCATCCTTGTGAATGGTTACATTGATATATCCATCGCAGTGTCCGCTTTTGCGAGGAATCTGGGCATGCTCCTCGTAGGCACCTTTCATCATATCTCGCAACTCCTCTTTGGTGCTTTCGCTAATTGAAGCACTTTCGACCTTGGTGTTGAGTTGGTTGTTGTCTATTGTTACAACACTCTCGATTATTTCGTTATTAAACTTTACGATATTGGGCAAACTCCTGTAATTTGCCTTGAGGTTGATCACTTCGGTGCGATGGCTTCCTAACTCCTCTTTGGCCATAGAGTGGAGTATGCGCCAATCGCCACCTCGCCAACGGTAGATCGACTGTTTGATGTCACCCACTATGAGTACCGAAGAGCCCTCTTCGCTTTGCGACATGGCATTTTCGAGTAGTGGCAAAAAGTTACTCCACTCCTTGAGTGAGGTGTCTTGAAACTCATCGATCATGTATCGATCAAAACGGTTGCCCACTTTCTCGTATATAAATGGAGCGTCGTTATTCTCAATAAATTTTGAGAGTATCAATTTAGTCTCCGAAAGAAGCATTAGATTTTGATTACTACTCACTTCGTTGACCATCTGGTAGAGGTCGGTGAGTAGAGCAAAACTGCGGTAGTTTTCACGAAGTAGAGTTGCTGTGTTCCACTGTTTTATATTGTCAAAGTAGATGTCGACTATCTGTTTTAAAAGTGGTTGCAACTTGGCTGCTGTATCCTCTACACCCTTGCCCCAGCCATCTGTTGATTGTGATTTCGAAATTATCGTATTGGTCGGCTCTTTGATTCCACCCTCGGCCACAACTCTAAAATATTTGGCAAAGCTGCGACCTTTTCCACTAAATGATTCAGGCGTGAGGTTGTCGCTATCCATAATCTCGAGCGCCTGTGAGGCGTAGTTTTGCATCTTAGCTTTGCTTATTTCGCTCTCCTTGGTGAACTTACCTACTATCTCCTTGAGCTGCTGTTTCGATGTTGGGTTGTCGAGCGTATTGCGATTTGACTCCTTGAATATCTCGCCTCCGAGGGAGAGAATACCTTCGTGAATATCCCAGCTGCGAGAGTCCTCAATTCTCTCCTCAATAAACTCACTTATCCAGCTCTTTAACTCGTCGTTGTGGCTCACCTCCTCGATTATTCGGTCGGCACTCTGCGAGAGGATTGTTGCTGGATCGAGCTCTATATTGTAGTTGATGTCGATATCTAACTCTTGAATAAAGGCACGAATGATACGTTGAAAGAAGCGATCAATGGTGAGTATCGTAAAGCGAGAGTAGTCGTGGAGTATTGCTGTTCGAACTCTCAGTGCTCGCTCTCGAATTATCTTCTCGTTGAGTGAAAGTTCTGTTTGAAGTTGAGCGAGGTAGTTGCTTTTTGCACCCGAGGCCAATGAGTTTATCTCGCTCAATATGCGACGTTTCATCTCTTCGGTGGCCTTGTTCGTAAATGTTACAGCCAATATATTACGATATATCATTGGCTCTTTGATTACGTCACGTACGAAGTTGTAGGCTAACGTATATGTTTTGCCCGATCCTGCACTCGCATTGTATATTGTTGCTTTGATATCTTTTGCCCCTTTTGCCTCTTTTGCCCCTTTCACTCTTTTGTCGATTTTGTGATTTCAAAACTCAAAGATAGCAAAATATTGCCAAAATTTTTATATCTTGCATCATCATTTTAAATTTAATCGACCCTATGCGAGGATTTCTCAACGAAGTTGCCGAGAGGCTCTACAATAAATATGGTGCCGAGGTTAGCTCTCTAAAGCTAATCTTCCCTTCACGTCGTTCTCGTATATTTTTCACCGAGGCACTTAGCCAGGTGGCCGTCACTCCTCTTTGGCAACCAACATGGGTTAGCCTCGATGAGCTTGTTGCTGAGGCTACACCGCTCCAACGTGGCGAGAGTATTAGACTCATCTCGGAACTCTACCGTATCTACTCGGGTTACCATGGGGGAGACTTCGATAAATTCTACTTCTGGGGAGAGATCCTACTTTCGGATTTCGATATGATAGACAAATATATGGTCGATGCCGATATGCTATTCTCCAATGTGGCCGATATAAAAGAGTTAGAGTCCGATATCTCCTATATGACCGCTGAACAGCTGAAAATTATTGAGTTCTGGAGGTCGTTCAAAAATGAGTCGGGGCTCTCCGAGGAGAGGCGTAAATTTTTGAATGTGTGGCGCTCACTCCCCGCAATATATCATAAGTTTAGAGCTCGTCTCATGGAACTTGGTATAGCTTATACAGGTATGATTCAGCGTTCGGCAGTTGAGCGACTCACCTCTGGCGAGTATAGCTTTGATGGTGAACAGCGCTATGCAGTGGTTGGTTTTAACGCCTTGTCAGAGTGCGAAAAACGCATATTTGACTCTCTCTCACTCTCCGCTTCGGTTGATTTCTTTTGGGACTACGATAACTACTATGTCGACAATCAAGAGCAAGAAGCAGGTCTATTTATCCGAGAGAACCTCACGAGATATGGCTCTTCGTTCGAAATTTCGCACGACCACTTTGCGCAAGGTAAAAAGCTTAATGTTGTCTCGGCAGCATCCAATGTGTTGCAGTGTAAATATGCGTCCAAGGTCATCTCGGAATTGGTCTCGCAAGGAGTTGCGATTGATAAAGATACGGCAATAGTTCTCACGGATGAAAATCTACTTACCCCGCTGCTTTATGCTCTTCCTCCAGAGGTAGGTAAGGTAAATGTGACAATGGGATACCCTCTCAAGCAATCGCTTGCCTATTCACTTGTCGAGCGTCTGCTAACGCTTCAAATGCAGCTTCGAGATCGCAAGAGTAGTAATCCGCAATTCTACTATGTTGATGTCGTGGCACTACTGTCGCATCCCTACGTCAATGTAATTAACAAGGAGCTCTTTGCCACAATCGAGAAGCAGATCAATCAAGAGCGGTTAATCTCGATTGATCGTAATACTCTTCTGGCAGATCATCCCGACTACTTTGCCTCAATTTTTGAGGCGTGCAATAGTTGGCACTCTATCTCGCACTATATTCAACGAATATTGTCACTTGTGGCGCAATATCCCTATCAAGGAGAGGACTCTTCACGTAGGTTGGAGTTTCTTGCCACCATCTCAGAGAGTATCTCGACACTCCATAACTCAATTGAGAGCTGTGGTATAGAGATTTCGGATAGTATCTACATCTCACTTTTGCGTCGTATGTTGCAATCTTTGCGAGTGCCGTTCGAAGGAGAACCATTGGAGGGGTTACAAGTGATGGGAATCCTCGAGACTCGAAATCTCGACTTTCGCAATGTTATCATTCTCTCGATGAACGACGATACCTTCCCTGGCAACCGTCTAACCACTCCCTCCTACGTTACCTACAACATCCGTGCTGCCTATGGTGTGCCTACACCCGAACATCACGAAGGTGTCTTTGCATACTACTTTTATCGTTTGATTCAGCGAGCCGAAAATGTTTGGATGATATATTGCTCGCATGCCGATGATAAAACTACTGGTGAGGCGAGCCGCTATATCTATCAGCTCGATTATGAGTCGCCACTGCCGATTAGTTATATTAATGTGGGTGTCGATGTAAACCTCTATGACTCTTCTCCAATCGAGATTGCAAAGGTAGGTGAGGTGGATAGAATACTCTCTCAATATACCGATGCAGAGAACCCAAAGAGCATATCTCCATCAGCTATCAATCGTTATGTGGCTTGCCCTATGCGCTTCTACTTCTACCATATTGCAAATATTAGAGGTGGTGACGCACTCTCGGAGGATGTCGACAACTCGATGTTTGGTAATATTCTTCATGAAGCTATCTGCCACCTCTATGAGTCGGTAATTAAGCAAGGAGATACGAAGCAGGGGCTTAACCGACTACTCAAAGATCGAATCGTGGTGGAGCGAGAGGTGGTGGCCGCAATACGAAATGTGTGCAAGGTGCGTGACTCTGTTGCAGATGACCATCTTGCGGGTGACTTGCAACTCATCAAAGATATTGTTGTCAAATATATTGCCGATGGTGTTGTCGCATTTGATGCCACTTCGCCCATCGACTTTCAAACTATTAGTGTCGAGAAGGTTTATAGTTATCCATTGGAGCTACCTTCGGGTGAGAGGATTATAATAGAGGGAACATTGGATAGGGTAGATGAGCTAAGTCCCAATAAATTGAGGGTAATAGATTATAAGAGTGGTGGTAAACATCTTGAATTCAAATCAATTGAGGCTTTGTTCGAGGGCGAAGGTGCCGAGCGACAAGGTCACATTATACAGACGTTAACCTACTCAATGATGCTTCATCATACTCTCGGCGTCCAAGTTGTCCCATCGCTATACTATGTGCGATTTATGAACCAGCCCAACTACTCGCCTCTGCTGATTAATAAGTCTATTGATGGTGATGGCATTGCGAGCTACCAATCTCAAAGTGAAGAGTTTGAGGAGTATCTGAAAAAGACCCTTGCTGAACTTTTAGATCGTTCAACTCCATTTCGACAAATAGATGATAAAGATGGTAGCTGTTCTTATTGTGACTTTAGGCAGATATGTAGAGTGTAGAGTTTTAAATAAACAAAAGTGTCCCAAAAATCTACCTCTAAGATTTCTGGGACACTTTTGTGTGAAAAGTCACGGCTATTAGAATCTGTTTAAATTTCTCTCGCTAAAATTGTTAAGAGAGAAACTTAAACAGATTCTTAACCTATAGCGACACCTTGATGTAATTGGCGCCACTCTCAATAGCAGCCTGTATTCCTACTGCAGAATCCTCGAAGATAAGAGATTGCTCTGGCGAGATCCCTTCACGGTTCATTGCTTTGATGTAGCACTCGGCTGATGGCTTACTGTTTTTAACATCTGCACCTGTCAATAATCCATCGACTTTATCGGCAAGAGAGAGGTAGTTCATCACATTCGAGATGTTGATGGTTTGGCCTGTCGATACAATCCACACCTTGCCACCTTGAGCTCTAAACGATTGAGCATAATCCCAAAGTGGTTGGTTTAGCTTTACGGTGTTGAAGTGGTTGGGATAGATTTCAATCTTGCGGCGACGCATGCGGTCGATCTCATAGGAGTCGGTGAATCCAAGTTGGCGCATAAACTCTCCACAGCGCATACCAAAAAACTCTTTTAGATATTGCTCTTCGTCAAGATCGAAATTAACCTCTTTGAGTACATCTCTGTAGGCACGATAGTTGGCCTGACGAGTATCTACAAGGGTGCCATCAAAATCAATTAAAAGTAACTTTATTTCCATAAGCTTGTATATTTAGTTGTTTATTCTCGTTAATCAAATGACTGCATGCCCGATTGTGCAATCTTTATCATCTGCTGGTACTCTTCGGGTGAGAGTTCCATAAAAAAGTAGTGTATCGGGTCTACTCGCATACCGTTGTAGCTTACCTCGTAGTGGAGGTGTGGTGTGATAGATAGTCCACTATTGCCCGATAGAGCTATAATATCTCCTCGTTTAACCCTCTCTCCACGACTAACTTTAGTTGCCGATATATGGTTGTATGAGGTGGTGTAACCATTGCCGTGATCTAATGTAATCACCTTGCCCGATGTTGAGTTTGTGGTGACATTCTTCACCACACCATCGGCCGTAGCAAATATGCGAGTACCCTCGGGGATGGTGTAATCCACTCCTTGGTGCGATTTTAGTGTTTTGTAGAATGGGTGCATGCGCATACCATACGACGCTGTTAGTAGCGTCAACTGATTGTTTGCAATGGGTTGAATTGCAGGTATGTTGCGTGCATCACCATCTATACTTTCGCTATTGCGTTGCATAGTCTCAGCACTTCGTTGCAGGTTTGTTATGTGCTCCTCGAGTTTCGTTGCTCTTTGCTGGAGTATTAGGGAGAGTTCCTTGTTTGATTTTGTGAATATACGTTCATACTCTTCCAATCGCTGATTGTTGTAGTCGGAGTTAAACGCATAGGGTTCCGATTCAAACATTGTTCTAAAGATCTCCTTGTCTCGCAGCTCGATATTTTGAAGAACCATGTCGAGAGAGTCGTAGCGATTAACAAGGGCGTTGTACTCAGCCTCGAATCTCTGAGACGACCGTTTGAGATAATATTCGTGTGGAGTGTCGAAGAGTACCGAGAAGCCTACATAATATAGTATAGCCGCACCAATCCAGGCCAAGGCGTGTATCATAAACCTGGCGATATTGTTGTTGTGGCGCTTGCGAGCCTTCAACCTTTGATATTTACTTCTACTTGCCATGCTCTAAACTATCTACTCGTTCAAACTCTGTAGCTTTTATATCTTCCATTAATTGAGTGTACTCCTCGTTGGTCATATTGCGATCGAGGTAGTTTATTGGATTTACAGGGATGTTTTTTATAAGTACCTCGTAGTGGAGGTGCGGTCCATCGGTGCCACCTGTCGATCCGACTTCACCAATTAGTTGACCTCGTTTCACCGTGTCGCCCTTTTCAACGTAGCGTTTGTTGAGGTGAGCATAGCGAGTTTTGTAACTATATCCATGATCAATGAGGATCTCTTGTCCATATCCTTTGTATTGCTGACCTTGAATACTCTTTTCTACCACTCCATCGCCTGTGGCAAAGACGGGTGTACCACGTTTGCTACCTAAGTCTATTCCTGAGTGGTGAATATAGCGGTGGTAGAGTGGGTGGAACCGCATACCAAAGTGACTTATCGAGTTGAGCATATTACGATCGATAGGCCAAATTGCGGGTAGTGCCGCCGACATACCCTCTTTGTTTTTTGCCAAAACCTGCAATTCGTCGAACGAGAGAGAGCTACTATAGAGTTCACGTGCCAATCTGTCGATACGCTGCCAACTGTTGGTCATCATTGGGGAGTATGGTTCACCTTGTAGGTGTATATACTTCGATGCAGGGTAGTCGATGTTGTTGGCGACCAAGATAGCCGAATCTATACCAAATAGAGATCGGTAAACGTGGTCGTTGCGGTGCGATATTTCGTAGAGTCTGCTCTCGGCTGCCGTGATGCGACTATTCAATAATTCATATTTTATTGAGAGTTCGCTATTTTTTCGATTAATATTATGTATCTTCGGGGTGTAAAATAGTTGCGAAAAGATAATATTAGCAATGGATATAAGAATAAATCCAATCAGAATTTTTCTGATTGTAGAGTATGCACGCACTCGAAAAGAGCTATTACCAACCTCTTTAGTAGTTGATTGCGACTCGATATTTTGATTTATTTGATCCATTTAATAAAAAAACTCTCCTATTTATTATGCAAAATTAGCTTAAATTGTCTAATTTTGCAACCTAAAAGCAAAACAAAAGAAACGAAATTAAAATATTTTATGGAATCGAACAGAGTAAGAGCACATTTTCTCGACTTTTTTGCGAGTAAAGAGCACGCAATTGTCCCTTCAGCTCCAATGGTTGTTAAGGGTGACCCAACGCTAATGTTTACCAATGCTGGTATGAACCAATTCAAGGATATATTCTTGGGTAACGCTCCACGTAAATGGGCTCGAGCGGCCGACACTCAAAAGTGTCTACGTGTGTCGGGTAAGCACAATGACCTCGAAGAGGTGGGTCACGACACCTACCACCACACAATGTTTGAGATGCTTGGCAATTGGTCGTTTGGTGACTACTTCAAGCGTGAGGCGATCGACTGGGCGTGGGAACTACTCACTGGAGTCTATGGCCTAAGCAAGGATCGTATGTATGCTACCGTCTATGAGGGTAGCCAGGAGGATGGTGTGCCGTTCGACCAAGAGGCATACGATATGTGGAAGCAATACCTCGACGAGGATCACATCATCAAGGGCAACAAACACGACAACTTCTGGGAGATGGGCGAGACGGGACCATGTGGACCATGTAGCGAGCTCCACTACGACTTGCGTGATGAGGCGGATATAGCTAAGATCCCAGGAAAAGATATGGTCAACATGGGTCACTGCCTGGTGATTGAGATCTGGAACCTTGTTTTCATGCAGTTCAACCGCAAGGCAAATGGCTCGTTGGAGCTTCTCCCTGCTAAGCATGTCGATACAGGTATGGGCTTTGAGCGTTTGTGTATGATTCTTCAAGGCAAGAAGTCGAATTACGATACCGATGTATTCCAACCAACGATCAAAAACCTCTCGACAATGTCGGGCAAGGAGTATGGCGTTGAGGAGAAGGCCGACATCGCAATGCGTGTTATCGCCGACCACCTGCGTGCTATTGCATTCTCGATTGCCGATGGTCAACTTCCGTCGAACGTCAAGGCGGGTTATGTGATCCGTCGCATCTTGCGTCGTGCGGTTCGTTATGGCTACACCTACCTATCGTTCACCGAGCCATTTATCTGCAAATTGGTTGCAGGCTTAGTGGCTCAAATGGGTGATCAATTCCCAGAATTGAAGGCTCAGCAAAATTTGGTGGAGCGTGTAATCGAAGAGGAGGAGGCGTCGTTCCTTCGCACGTTGGCTACTGGTATCACGCTTTTGGATGGCGTGATCGCAGCATGCAAAGGTACAATCTCGGGTAAAGATGCCTTCGTTCTGTACGATACCTATGGATTCCCAATCGACCTCACGGAGCTTATCGCCAAAGAGCAAGGTGTTGAGGTTGACCTCGAGGCATTCGAGAAGGAGTTGGCGGCTCAAAAGGAGCGTTCTCGCAACGCTGCAGCTATTGATGCCGACGACTGGCAGGAGCTTCTTCCCATCAAGCAGAGCGAGTTCGTGGGCTACGACTCTCTGCGTGCCGAGGTGAAGATCGCTCGCTATCGTAGAGTGACATCCAAAAATAAAACAGTCTACCAACTTGTTTTTGATCGCACACCATTCTATGGAAATTCAGGTGGCCAGATTGGTGACACGGGATATATAGAGAGTGGTGATGAGAAGATCGAGGTTGTAGCAACCGAGAAGGAGAATGGTCAAACCATCCATATTGTCGCTAAACTTCCCGAGAACTTGGAGTCAACATTTGTTGCTCAAGTGTGCGAGAAGAGGCGTCAAAATGCAGCTAACAACCACACTGCAACCCACCTTTTGCACCACGCATTGCGTGAGGTGTTGGGTGATCACGTTGAGCAGAAGGGTTCACTTGTGACTCCCGAGACTCTCCGTTTCGACTTCTCACACTTCCAAAAGGTTACAGCCGAAGAGTTGCGTGCTGTCGAGATCAAAGTTAATGCAGCAATCCGTGCCAATGCACCACTCGAGGAGAATCGTGAGGCGAGCCAAGAGGAGGCTGCTGCAAGTGGCGCCATGATGCTCTTTGGTGAGAAGTATGGTGATAGGGTGCGTGTGATCCGCTTTGGTGACTCAGTGGAGTTGTGTGGAGGTACTCACACCTCGGCTACAGGTACTATCGGCCTCTTCAAGATCGTCTCGGAGGGTGCTATCTCGGCAGGCGTTCGTCGTATCGAGGCTACCTCGGGTGAGGGTGCCGAGAAGCTTATCTACATGGCTGAAGATATGGTCAAAGATATTTCGACATATGTAAATAATAACCAGGTGCTGCAAGCTGTCAAGAAGCTCGTCGACAACAACGATGCTCTCTCAAAAGAGGTTGAGGCGATGCGCAAAGAGCAGACTGCTGAGTGGGCTGAGAAACTGCTTAAAAATACTCCAGAGCAAGATGGTGTAATCTTGATTAGTGGCGTTACCTCTCGCATGGCTGACTTCCAGAAAGATGTGGCCTACAATTTGCGCTCTAAGGCTAAAAATGTTATCTATGTTGCTGGATCCAACGCCTCAGAGAAGCCAATGTTGACGATCATGCTCGGTGACGATATTGTAGCTAAGGGAATCAATGCAGGGCAGATTATCCGTGAGGCAGCCAAAGAGATGCAAGGCGGTGGCGGTGGCCAACCATTCTTCGCTACGGCAGGTGGCAAGAAGATGGATGGATTGCTCGCAGCAGTTGAAAAGGCGGTAGAGCTAATTAAAGAGAAGTTGTAATTTTTAAAACATACATTAATATAATGGAAAATAAAAAAGTATTGCTAATGATCCTCGATGGTTGGGGAAAGGGCAAACAAGACAAGGCGGATGTAATCTACAATGTACACCCAAAATATATTGAGTCGATGACGGCTGCCTATCCCAATGCAGAGCTTCGCACCGATGGCGAGAATGTAGGTCTTCCAGAGGGTCAGATGGGTAACTCGGAGGTGGGTCACCTCAATATTGGCGCTGGTCGTGTGGTATACCAAGATTTGGTGAAGATCAACCGTGCTTGTGCCGACAACTCTATCATGCAGAATATCGAAGTTGTCAAAGCCTTTGAGTATGCTAAGAGCAATGGTAAGAGCGTTCACTTTATGGGTCTTGTCTCTAATGGTGGTGTTCACTCTTCACTCGATCACCTCTTCAAGTTGTGCGACATCTCGGCTCACTATGGCATCGACAACACATTCATCCACTGCTTTATGGATGGTCGTGATACCGACCCACGCAGCGGTAAGGGATTCATTGAGGCGTTGGAGGCTCACACAGCAAAGTCGGCAGGTGTAGTGGCATCTATCATTGGCCGCTACTATGCAATGGATCGTGACAAGCGTTGGGATCGTGTCAAGAAGGCATACGACCTCTTGGTTGGTGGCGTAGGTGAGGCATCAAACGATATGGTTGCCTCAATGCAGGCCTCATACGATGCTGATACTACCGATGAGTTTATCAACCCAATCTATCGCACCAACGAGAGTGGCGAGGCTGTAGGTCGTATCGCTGAGGGCGATGTAGTGATATTCTTCAACTACCGAAATGACCGTGCTAAGGAGATTACAACGGTGCTTACACAAACCGATATGGAGGATGAGGGAATGAAGACTATTCCACTTTACTTCTGTACAATGACTCCATACGATGCTAAATTCGAGGGTCTCCACATCTTGTTCGATAAGGACAACGTGGCTAACACTTTGGGTGAGTATGTTTCATCTAAGGGACTGTCGCAATTGCGTATCGCTGAGACCGAGAAGTATGCTCACGTAACATTCTTCCTCAATGGTGGTCGTGAAGCGGAGTTCGAGGGCGAGGAGCGTATCTTGGTATCTTCACCAAAGGTTGCTACCTACGACCTTCAACCCGAGATGAGTGCATATGAGGTTAAAGATAAGTTGGTTGTAGCGCTCGATACGCAAAAGTTCGACTTCATATGTCTTAACTTTGCCAATGGCGATATGATTGGACATACTGGAGTCTACTCGGCAATCGAGAAGGCTATCAATGCTGTCGACGAGTGTGTTGAGGCTGTAGTTGAGAGAGCTAAGGCGAATGGTTATGAGGTGATTATGATTGCCGATCATGGTAATGCCGACAATGCGCTCAACGCTGATGGTTCGGTTAATACCGCCCACTCGCTCAATCCTGTGCCTATCGTAGTGGTATCAGATAGAGTTAAATCTGTGCGTAACGGTATTTTGGCCGATGTAGCACCAACTCTACTTACTCTTATGGGATTGGATCAACCAGCTGATATGACAGGTGAATCACTTGTCGAGATGAAATAGAAGAGAGATTTATCTCAAACTTACAAAATAAGGAGTCTTAACATCCAATTGCGGTGCTAAGACTCCTTATTATTTTGCATATCTCTGTGTTGCTACTACACACCTATTAACTTCAATAGTTTTGAAAGAAGAGTATGGCAGCCACCCCTAATTGCATTTATGATGGCTATGATCATCTCGTACTCCTCCTTCAGCTGCTTCAATGCGGGCGATAGCGAAACTTTATAGATGCTAAGTGCGATAATAGCAGTTACAAGAGAGGTTATGCTTAGCGATAGCGTGAGCGAGCCAATAAGGTCGGCAAACCAAATTATGAATGCCGATAGAAGTAGTAGCGCTGTGGTGAATGCAAAAATCACCATGAGCAGTGCCCATACGACTAAATTGGATCGCTGATCTTTGCTGTCGGCTCTCTGATTCATCTACTCTACTTTTGTTCGCAGTTGCACGCTGGGTCGTCGCAGCTACATAGCTCCTCCGATGGGTGGTGCGATGCTACGAAGTTACGGAGTTGCTCTAACTCATCCACAATTTTTTTGTGGATGTCGCCACGCTTTACACGATCCATCTTGCAGCCGTGATGTATAAGACATGTTAGTGCTGAACCGATGGCTACTCCACCTAATAGAGACGCAATAATTGAAGTGTTGTTTTTCATAGATAAATAGTTTTAATTTCACACTTCATATTGCAAATATTAAACCATTAAGTAGTGTAAAACAATTATTGCCATATTTTTTAAAGTACTCTTGGAGCGATATTTTACACTACTTATAATGCTGTAGCCCTCTCCATTATCTCTTCATTCTGATATTCGCTCTCTTTGGATGATGTTATAGATATGTGATGATGACGATATGTGGCTGGCGTCTCATGATAGGAGCGTTTGAAGAGCTTGATAAAGTGTGATGTGTTGGGGAATGTGCACTCAACGCCGATCTCGGCTATAGATTTTCGTGTCGAGATAAGCAGTAGGCGAGCATAGCTTAAGCGTTGGCGAAGGAACCATTGATGTGGTGAGGTGTCGAATATGCGTCGAAACTCTTTTTTGAACGATGTTAGGGATCGATTGCACATCGTTGCCAATTTCTCGATGGGGATGTCGTTGAATGTGTTGGCATATATAACTTGTTCGAATGAACTTTTATCCAGGTCGATGCAACCTATTACTTTGCTCTTTAGGCAGCAATCCTCTTGTGAAATAATGTGATAAATCAACTCTGTCATCTTGATGCTCTCGGCAGCTTGGTCGTGCGAGAAGTTCTCGTCGTAGAGGTAGTCGATTGCGCTATTAAAGAAGCTTTTGATGTGAGATGGTGATTTTATTGTAATTGAGTTACCTATTCTACATCTATTGCAACAGTGATCGTTTGTGATGCAGAGGTTATACGTTACGCTAAATGTTGTTATTATATGTTTTAACTCTTCGGATGTGAAGTAGAATACAACTTGTTCAAAGTGCGAGAACTTCTCAGAGACATTCTCAATGTGATGCATACCTTTTCCCATGAAAAATAGATCACCTCTCGAGGCATGCAGACAGCTGTCGCCATCGTAGATATATTTATCGCCCCTAACAATGTAGCCAATTGCATGTCGTGCTATTGTATGAGGCTCTATGCCACTACTCACTGAGGTGCTGTACCTTACAATCATTGGTTGACTGTCGACCTGTTCGTTGATTTGTCTCATCTGTTATGTTTTTAAAGTTGTATGTTCAATTTCTTGAAGGCGAAGTTAAATATAATATTGTAAATATACAATGCAATATTGTATTATTTTTAAATTTTATCTGAAAAATATAGAATTGTGCTTTTAATTACTATTTCAATAGTTTTTATTGCTTTTATATTCATTATAATTGTGCAATTTTCAATGTTATTGCTTGGGTAGATAAGACGAAAAAAGCGATCAATTCCTTAATTGGAATTGATCGCTTTAATTAAATAATTTTAATAAACTACTGAAGGACTCTCTCTACATACGATTTGTAATCTTTAACCTCTGGTTCGTACTCTTCGGTGGCGAAGAGTGGCGAAGAGATTAAGAAATCGGCCGAAGAGCGATTGATTGCTGTTGGTACGTTATAGAGCGTAGCCAAACGCAGTAGGGCCTTAACATCGACATCGTGTGGCTGTGCCGACATTGGATCCCAGAAGAAAATCAAGGCTGAGATCTGGCCATTTGCAATCATCGAACCTAATTGTTGGTCTCCACCAAGAGGTCCCGATTTTAGAAGAGTAATATCTAATGGGAGAGCTTCTCCCTCGTTATCGATATTTTTACATCCATTCTTGGTCTTGTGATCGAGGAGTGTCTTTTCGACCATCTTACCAGTTGTGCCTGTGCAGACGAGTGCGTGTGTGCTAAGTACTGTGCAGTTCCAATCTACCCACTCTGCAAGGTCTCGTTTCATAAAGTCGTGGGCAACAAGCGCCACTTTTTTTCCAATTGTTGTCATTTTGCATCCTTTAAATTTTAGAGTTGCATATCAACTCTATAAAATATTTTCCTTTTTTATTCGGTGCAAAGATAATACAATTTTCTCAATAAATTAAATAATTTTAATATTTAATGGAATTTTAACTTCAATGAATGGCTTATTAGTATTCAAAATCTACAATAAAGCCAATGTTAGTATCACTGTTCCACAACCAATATTTACCATCATTCTCGTCGATTTTTGCGACAGTCATCTTAGAGCTTCCACTCTTGATTGAGTCGCTGATATTAGATGTGTAGTTTACTGTAACTGTACCATCAAGGGTGTAGCTGCCACTAATTGTAAGAGTAAACTGTGAACTGTAATCATCATTAGTAAGCATGAAGATAGTTTTATTATCGTTGTATACCACCTGATCGGTGCTTTTATCGTAGCTCTTTAGTATCGATCCATCGGCCCATACCGAGACATCGCTTTTGGCGATAAATTGATCATATTCCGTAGAAGATGGGTCTGGCTTTACCTCATTATCGGTAGTGTCGTCGCTTGCACAAGCAGAGACGCAACATAGAAGTATTGCAAATAGTCCTAATTTGAATGTTATATTTTTCATAATTTTTTACCTTTACTTTTATTCAACAACAATAACCTTATTGGCTCTGTAAGTACTTGATCCACGAACGATAACAGCTTGAATGTTGTGTTCGCCAGCATCGAGAATAACCTTACTTGATGGTAGTTGTACGCCATCAAATATCCATGTAATCTCATCGCTCGATGTGATATTGATTACACTTAGATCCAATGTCTCACCCTTGCTATATTTATACGAGAGGTTAATCATTGGGATTGTGGTAGCCTTGTTGAGGGTTGAGAACTCTACACTATATAGGTCAACATAATTGCTTCCATCGGCATATCCCACTGTTGCGCTGTATGCTGTATTAGTATTGAGTGAGCTAACGGTATATTTAGATTCCTCTGTAACTGTATATTTTGTACTGCTGCTTCCGTTGCTGATTGTAAGAAGGAATGAATTGTGACCTTGTGGGTTCCAAGTGAAAACAGCATCAGTTTGCCCTACTACAACTTCAATTGTATCGACACTCTCAGCATAGGTACTCATATTGAAGTCTACGTAGTTTGAACCACCCTCTAATTTGATAACCTCGAATAGATCGGCATATTGAGTAGCTGAGATCTCCACCTCGTAGTAACCCTCTTCTAACTCTAATACATATACACCCAATTCATTAGTTGTCGTTGTGTAGCTGCTTGCGCCCTCGGTGCGAGTATAAGTAGGGCTCTTTTGAGTGACATACTCATCAACGATACGAGTTGCAGGGTAGAATGTCATCGTCGCATTCGGTATAACCTCACCGCTATTAGTTCTAACATATCCTTTTGCACCATTTAAGTCTACAGCAGTTATGGTGATTGAGCCACTTGCGTTGCTATCAGCATTTGGTGTTGCTGTAAAAGTTGCTGTACCTGCCTTGAGGAATGTCACAACTCCCTCGGTGTCTATTGTTGCAATAGCACTATTCGACGAGCTCCATACGACACTATCATCCTCCTGCTCGGGGTAGATTGTAGCAGAGAGTGAGAATGGAACATCTACATAGAACTCCTCAGTATCACACTTAACAATTACATTTAAGCTATTGTTGTCAATTGCCGAGAATCTCACATATCCATTATCGAGGATCTCTATATCAACAAGATTAATATCAATCTCATTACCACTCCAACTCAATGCTGCTGGGCTCGATGTAGTTGTAAATTGGTTATTTCCTTCTTGAGGATATGGTACTTTATACCAGTTGTATCCATTTAGTTCAGTGTCTGCTGCAACGATAAATCTAAAACACTCGTGAGCAATATTATTATTAGGACCATTCTGATTCCAAGTATACATATATTGAGATGAACGATCAACATGAGTGATGATTAGACCCTCACCATCGATGTAATTCTCCCAAACTGATGAGTCTTTATCACGATTTTCCAATAGGAAGTACTCGCCCTCAACATCAGTCAAAAGCTTGTATACTTCGCCCTCTTGAATTGGCTTCATGGTAACGTCCTGAGCGCTATCAAGTACGATTGGTGTATTCCAACCAATCATATCGAGTTCCAATCCGTTGTGAAGTGGAGGAGTATTACCATTGTTGTTGTATGAACCACTTGTCATGATATCGTAGGTACCCAAGCCATGTGAAGTACCATTGGTCGAACCGTTAGTGTCGTAGTGATCGGCCAATCCAAATACGTGACCAAATTCATGACAGAATGTACCTATACCTGCGATTGTAGTACCCGAGTTATCTCTTAGCTCCGAGGTACACGCATAAACATATAGGGTCTTGCCATTAAATTTAGGTTTTGAGCTAACTACCCATTTGTGAGGCCATACAGAATCCGATGAAGCACCCTCAGCCTCGTTGTGTCCAGCATAATATACAAAGATGTTGTCGATGTAACCATCTTCATTGAAGTCATATTGAGAGAAGTCAACACCATCTGCGTGGGCCATCTCTACAGCCTCTTCGATCATGCTATCGGGACGTAGGTCGTTACCAAAGCTATCGTTGCCACCATAGTAGCTACGTACGTTTGTTAATTTATAAGGTCCATATACGTCGAATTGACCATCGAATTGACCTCTCGAGTTTACATTAAAGTAATCCTTAGCACTACCTGTTGCGCCAGCTACGGAGTATCCCTCCTCATTGAGTTGGTTCGTGAAGGCTTGGTTTGGATTATCTACCGAGAATGAAACATCTGCATACTCCACCAATATTACAGCAGAGCGGATTGTACCAGTGCAGGGGAATGACGCAGCATAGTTATCGCTGTTTGCAGCCGCTGCGTTACGCTTTTGGGTGTAAACCGCCTCTGTGATTTGAGCCATACGAGCTGCTGCTGGCTTTAGATCAGATGGTGGTGTTTGCAATTTACCATTGATTGATACACGTTTGGTAGTTGGGATAATTTGCCCCATTATGCTATAGTCAGCATAGTAAAATAGCCCATCCTCTTTCTCTACAATTGTGTAACCACTCTCGGTTGTGCGCCAATTGAAGTGCTCGTCACCATAAAGTCTGATTTTGATAAATGTTCCGTCAGACTGTTTAACGGTTATTAAACCTGGTTTGGCGTAAGATGCTTGAAGACTCTCGACGTTGACCAACGTGAAAGCTATAAGCATAATAACCGACGCAATTCTAAGTTGCCACTTTTTGATTGAGTGTGTCATTGTTTCGATATGATATTAAAATTTAAATGTTCAATGTTGCAAAGATAGCTATTTTATATAGAAATAACTAATAATAATGTGTCACAACCTCTCTTTTGAGTGATAATATAGAGATGCACCTTACATTATTTGCGCCCTATTCGCATCGACCCACTGGGTAAGCTCTACAAAATCCTCAACCGATAATCGCTCGGCACGCTCGGTAAAGAAGCGGTGTTCGGCACCACCGAAGTCTCCAAACACAGCCTTGAGAGAGTTGCGAATCATCTTGCGACGCTGACCAAAAGCAGCCTTGACAACCTTCACAAAGAGCTTTTCGTCGCAGTCGAGTCTCATGGTGGCGTTGCGTCTCATGCGAATCACTGCACTCTTCACTTTTGGTGGAGGGTTAAAAACATTCTCATTTACTGTGAATAGATACTCAATATCGTACCATGCCTGTAGTAAAACACTTAGTATCCCATAGCTCTTCGATCCTGGCGGCTCAGCCATTCTTACGGCTACCTCCCGTTGAATCATACCTACACACTCGGGTACTAAGTCACGATTCTCGACTACTTTGAAGAATATCTGTGATGAGATATTGTAGGGGTAGTTGCCAATAATCTTCACACCACTTGGAAAGCGCTCCGCAAGATTCATCTTGAGGAAATCACCCTCGATAAGACGTGGCGAGAAGTCGGGGTAGTGTTTGTGGAGATACTCCACGCTCTCTTTGTCGATCTCGGCACCATATGTAGTTATGTCGTTTCGTTGAAGTAGAAATTGTGTTAATACTCCCATGCCACAACCAACCTCCAATATGTCATCTTTGGCCTCGGGTGTGCCACCGCTAATTGAATCACATATTTTGCGTGATATATTGAGGTCAATCAAAAAGTGTTGACCCAATGCTTTCTTTGCTCTTACTTCCATCTATTTTATTGAAATAAGGAGTTTGTAACTCTTTTCAAACTCCTGTATATTTGTTAGTTGCCCACCTCGCTTATGAATTTGATGCGGATTATTCTAATCTCCTCTTCGGTGTATTCGCCACCCAATTCATCTATTGCATCTTCCAGTGAGTCGCTCTCGGCATCCTCTTTGAAATATAGGTATATATCGTCAGCTTTCTCCTCATCCATAAATTGAGAGATATAGTACGATATATCGAGTCGAGTTCCAGTATTGACGATACCCTCGATCTCGCTGAGTAACTCGTTGAAGTCGAGGTTTTTGGCATTTGCAATATCTTCGAAGTCAATCTTGCGGTCGATTGATTGGATAATAAATATTTTATTACCAGATTTATTGGCCACAGCCTTAACGATCATATCTTGTGGGCGGATTATCTCCTTCTCCTCGACATATGCTTTTATCAGTTTGATAAACTCGTCACCATACTTCTTGGCTTTGCCCACACCCACACCTGTGATGTTTTGCAGCTCCTCGGTGGTGATAGGGTATTGCACCGACATATCTTCGAGCGATGGATCTTGGAAGATGATAAATGGAGGTAGGTCATTCTTTTTGGCCACCTTCTTGCGCAAATCTTTTAACATCGCAAACAGCTCCTCATCGGCTACGCCACCCTTGCTGAGTGTCGCTGCCACGGTGTCACTTTCGGTTGTCATTGTCTCGTAGTTATGATCGAGAGTGATAAATATCTGCGTCGGATTCTTTAGGTATTGCTCACCGTTCTTATTTATCGAGATAAGGCCATAATTCTCAATACTCTTATCAATAAATCCCAAGATTAGCGCTTGACGCAATACCGCAGTCCAGAACTTTGGTTCACGATCTGTACCTGCTTCAAACCATTTGCTCTTGTTGAGCTCGTAGCTCTTAATTAGGGCCGTGTTGCGCCCTGTGAGCATATTGATGAGGTACTCACTCTTGAATTTATCACCAATATCCGATAACGACTTGAGTACCATTGTCATCTCCTTGCGCACCTCAATCTTCGTGTGCTCCACACTGCAGTTGTCGCAGTTGCCGCAATTCTCCTTTTCGTATTTCTCTCCGAAGTAGTGTAGGAGGGTTTTGCGACGACATATTGTGCTTTCTGTATACGATACAGTCTCCTGGAGTAGGAGCTTGCCAATCTCCTGTTCGGCGATTGGTTTGCCCTGCATAAACTTCTCCAACTTCTGAATATCTTTGTAGCTGTAGAATGTTAGGCAGTGACCCTCACCACCATCACGTCCTGCACGTCCAGTCTCTTGATAATACCCCTCGAGTGATTTAGGTATGTCGTAGTGAATCACATAGCGCACATCGGGCTTGTCGATACCCATTCCAAATGCGATTGTTGCGACAATCACATCTACCTTCTCCATCAAGAAATCATCTTGATTACCAGCACGAGTTTGGGCATCCATACCTGCGTGGTATGCACGAGCCTTGACTCCATTGGCAACGAGCAACTCGGTGAGCTCCTCCACCTTTTTGCGACTTAGACAATATATAATACCACTCTTGCCATTGCGTTGTTTGATGAATCTAATTATCTCATGGTCGACATTGTGCTTTGGACGAATCTCATAGTAGAGGTTATCACGATTGAACGACGATTTAAACGTCGCCGCTTCGCTCATACCCAGATTTTTTTGAATATCGAGCTGAACCTTTGGCGTAGCTGTTGCAGTGAGTGCAATTAGAGGTGCATGGCCAATGTCGTTGATGATTGGGCGAATGCGTCGATACTCAGGGCGGAAGTCGTGACCCCACTCCGAGATACAGTGAGCCTCGTCAATTGCATAGAATGAAACTTTGATTTTGCGTAAAAATGCCACATTATCCTCTTTGGTGAGTGACTCGGGCGCAAAGTAAAGTAGTTTGGTTTTACCATCAAGAACATCTTGGCGCACTTGTGCAATCGCTGTTTTGTTGAGAGAGGAGTTGAGGAAGTGTGCAATACCTGGATTTGTAGAGAATGTGCGCATTGCATCTACCTGGTTTTTCATTAAAGCAATTAGAGGAGATATGATAATTGCCACACCATCCATGATGAGCGCTGGCAGTTGGTAGCAGAGTGATTTACCGCCACCTGTTGGCATAAGCACAAAAGTGTCGTTGCCATCCAATACGTTGCGGATGACAGCTTCTTGATTTCCTTTAAATGTTGAAAAGCCAAAATACTTCTTTAGCTTCTCTTGTAGTATAGTTTGTTCGCTCTCTTTCATCTCCTCAAAAAGGCTTTTCTGTAATTTTAATGTAAAGATAAAGAAATATTTTGAAAAAAAAATATAACTTTGTAAAAAAATATAATACAATGAGACTTTATACAAGCGAACTTGTTAAGAAATATAAGAGCCGAACGGTAGTAAACCACGTTTCAATCGATGTAAAGCAGGGCGAGATCGTAGGATTGTTGGGCCCCAATGGCGCAGGAAAAACTACAACCTTTTATATGATCGTAGGATTGATCAAGCCCAATGAGGGTGATATCTTCTTGGAGAATGACGAAGGTGTCTCTACGTCGCTCACCAAGATGCCAGTTTATAAACGTGCGCAGATGGGTGTTGGATACCTTGCTCAAGAGGCATCTGTTTTTTTGCGACTTAGTGTCGAGGATAATATCCGTGCTGTGCTCGAGATGACCTCCTTCTCGAAGGAGTATCAAGCCGAGCGTTGCGAATCACTCATCGAAGAGTTCCGTCTGCAAAAGGTGCGCAAAAACAAGGGTATTAGCCTTTCGGGAGGTGAGCGTCGTCGTACCGAGATTGCTCGTGCGGTGGCGATTAATCCATCTTTCATACTCCTTGACGAGCCATTTGCGGGAGTTGATCCAATTGCGGTGGAGGATATTCAAAGCATCGTGGCAACACTCAAGAATAAAAATATTGGTGTAATTATCACCGACCACAATGTTGATGAGACTTTGGCTATTACCGATCGTACCTATCTACTCTTCGAGGGTAAAATCCTTAAGGCTGGTAGTGCCGAGGAGTTGGCTGCCGATGAGATGGTGCGCAAAGTCTATTTAGGTCAAAACTTCGAGCTTAAGCGAGCGCCTCAATTCGAGAAGAAGGAGTCGCTATATGTACCAGTTGATACCATTAATAAAGAGGAGTAATTATGGATAAAATAGTATTGTCAGGAGAGATTGACGGTGCCGTCACGCCCCCGCCCTCGAAGAGTTATGCACAGCGTGCACTTGCTGTAGCGCTACTTGCCGAGGGTGAATCAATAATTGGAAATATAGAGTTTTGTGATGATACCCGATCGGCTATGCGTATGATCGAATCGTTGGGTGCGAAGGTGCGTCAGATGGACGAATCAACGCTTAAAATTCAAGGTGGACTTAACCCCATCGCTTCTGCTCTCTTTGTGGGTGAATCGGGTTTGGCTACACGCCTTTTTACCCCCATCGCCTCGCTCTGTTCGGTGCCGCTCAAAATCGATGGACATGGCTCCATCCTTAAGCGTCCTATGACAATGATGTTGGAGCCTTTGCGCCAAGCTGGTGTTGAGGTGAAAGATAGTGATGGCTACCTTCCTTTTGAGGTTTGTGGTCCGATGCATGGTGGTGAGATCTCGGTCGATGGATCAGTCTCGTCCCAATTTATTACTGGTATGCTTCTATCGCTGCCCCTTGCTCAAGGTGAGTCGACGTTACATGTAAATCGAGCAGTCTCTCTCCCATATCTCGATATGACAATTGAGACCGCAGCACGTTTTGGGGTGGAGATATCACACGCCGACTATCGAGAGTTTTTTATCGAAGGCGGACAGCAATATAAAGCAACAAAATTTAATATTGAGTGTGATTGGAGTGCCGCCTCGACTCTGCTTGTTGCTGGAGCCATCGCAGGTAGCGTTACAATTCGCAATATTGAAATGCTTTCAAAGCAAGCTGATCGAGAGATCTGTACTGCCCTCGTCAGAGTTGGAGCACAAGTAGAGAGTGAGGGCACTACACTTACAGTTAGCCGTCGAGAGCTCAATGCCTTTGAGTTTGATGCTACTCAGTGCCCCGATCTCTTTCCAGCATTGGTGGCTTTGGCAGCAGCCTGCGATGGCGTTACAACGCTGCGAGGAGCCGAGCGCCTTATTCATAAAGAGAGCAACCGTGCAGCAACGCTCCAAGCGGAGTATTTAAAATTAGGAATTAATATTGAGGTCGATGGCGATATTATGCGTGTTGAGGGTGGCGAGATCCACTCGGCACGTGTCGAAAGCCATAATGACCATCGTATAGCGATGTCGCTTGCTGTGGCAGCACTTCGTAGCGACGATAGAGTAGTGATAGAGGATAGCGAGGCAGTTTCGAAAAGCTATCCCAACTTCTTTGAGGATTTGGAGTCGCTACGTAAAAATTAAGAAAAAAGAAGATTATGAATAGCTTTGGACAAAACTTTAGAGTTACTCTATGGGGTGAATCTCATGGGGTTGAATTGGGCGTGTCGATTGATGGCGTTGTGGCAGGAATTGAACTCTGTGAAGAGGATCTAATGGTCGATATTGATCGTCGCAAGAGCGGCCGCAAAGGTACTACTCCCCGTCGTGAGGCTGATCGACCAACCATCGTCTCGGGTCTCTTCGAGGGGTGTACAACAGGAGCACCTCTTACCATAACTTTCAGAAATGAATCCACTCGCTCTAAAGACTATTCGGCTCTTGTTACCCATCCACGCCCCTCGCATGCCGACCGTGTAGCGAGGGTGAAGTATAGCGGTCACAACGATTATCGTGGTGGTGGTCACTTCTCGGGGCGTATCACCTTGGCGCTTGTTGCTGCGGGTGTTATAGCAAAGAAGATTTTGTCGAAGGGTGTTGGCTTCTCAACTAATATTGTCGAGTTGGGCGGAAGTACCAATTCAACTGAGTTCGATGCAATTGTGGATGATGCAATTGCTCGACGAGACTCAATTGGTGGCGTTGTAGAGTGTCGCATTAGTGGCGTTGCAACGGGACTTGGAGAGCCCTTCTTTGACTCCGTAGAGAGTCGTATGGCACACATCATCTTTGCCATTCCAGCCGTCAAGGGCGTTGAGTTTGGAGCGGGTTTTGAGTCGGCCCGAATGAGTGGACTACAAAACAATGATCCAATTGTTGATGCCGAGGGTCATACCTCTACCAATAATGCTGGTGGAATAAATGGAGGTATCTCGAATGGTAACGATATCGTAGTGCGTGTAGCAGTGAAGCCTACGCCAAGCATCAGTGCCGAGCAGATGACATTCAACACGGTGAGTGGTGCTATTGAGCCTCTCGTGATTGGTGGTCGTCACGATGCCGCAATAATTCTACGTGCTGGTGTTGTTGTTGAGGCAGCTGCGGCTATCGCCTTGGCAGACTTGAAATTATCTGCTATTAATCCAAATTTTAGTTGTTAATGCAGCGAGTAGATATCTACAACCTTCTCTCGGCAACGGCCGAGCCTCTATATGGTGTACGTGAGGCTGAGCAGATTGCACGCATGATTCTCTCCGAAATGGCTGGAGTCTCTTTGACGCACCTTGTTTTGGAGCCTAATGAGCAGTGTACAATAGAGAATCTCGATTGTATCGTTGAGGAGCTTTCGTCGGGTAGGCCTGTGCAATATATCATTGGTGAGGCAGACTTTTGTTCTCATCGGTTTGTGGTGCGTGAAGGTGTGCTTATTCCTCGTCCCGAGACCGAAGAGTTAGTTTATAGAGTTGTCGAGGAGTGTGAGCCCAAACCACGCATTTTGGATGTGGGGTGCGGCAGTGGAGCCATAGCAATTTCGCTTGCAAAGGCGATTGAGGGTTCCGAGGTGTGGGCCCTTGATCTCTCTAAGGAGGCATTAGCAGTGAGTCGTGAGAATAACTTGCGTTTGGAGGGTAGGGTTAATATTGTAGATGGTGATGCTCTCAACGGCATCGAGAATTATGTTGATGGAGAGTTTGATATAATAGTATCTAATCCACCATATATCCCCTATAATGAGGAGTGCGATATGCGCACCAATGTTGTAGACTACGAACCCCACATGGCGCTATTTGTTGATGACGATGAGCCTCTAATCTTCTACCGTAAAATTGCTCGCTCGGCCTTGATGCTGATGCCCTCTGGTGGTCTTCTCTACTTCGAGGTGCATGAATCTTTGTGGAGTGATGTAGTTGATATGTTGCGTGAAATGGGGTATATAGGTGTTACGATGTGTCGTGACATCAACGAAAAACCACGTATTGTATGCGCCGAGAAGCAGTAAAAACAATCCGTACAAAGAGCCCCGAGCAAGCTTTGGCTGCACTTCAACGGCAATGTGCACGAGCCGAGAAGTCGTCGGGAGATGCCATGCGTTTGATGTCTCGCTGGGGAGTCGACTCGACTCACCGAGCCGAGATCTTGGAGCGATTGATCTCAGATAGATTTATAGATGATCGGCGCTTTGCCGAGGCCTACATGCGTGAGAAGCTAAATTTGAGTGGCTGGGGCGCTCGCAAAATAGCCTCTTCGCTTAGAACCAAAGGGGTTTCGAATGTAATTATCGAGGAGCTGCTCACCGATTTAGATCGCCCCTCGATGCAGAAGCGACTCGCCGATAAGGTGGCTCGAAAGGCTCGTACAACAAAATATAAAGATCGATATGATCTGCGAGGTAAGCTAATTCGGTATGCACTCTCGCTTGGTTATGAATACGATATAGCACTCGAGGTTGTATCGCAACAAATTGAAATAGAAGATGAATATTAAGAGAATTATAACATCAGTGCTACTTTTGTCGAGCACTGCATCATATGCACAATCATTTGCCCCAGAGGATTATATCTACCCTGTTGAAGGGGCAGCAAAGCTCTTTTCGGCAAATTTTGGAGAACTTCGCTCCGACCACTTTCACTCTGGTGTTGATATCAAAACTGATGGGGTGGAGGGTAAACGCATTGTTGCGGTGGCTGATGGCTATATTTCACGTATCTCCCTGTCACCCTATGGCTATGGTTTGGCGCTCTACATCACCCACAACAGTGGATCGACTTCAGTCTATGGACACCTATCTCGTTTTCGTGACGATGTGGCTAAGTATGTCGAGGCTGAGCGCTATCGTACCAAAAGTCACTCGGTGAACCTCTTCTGCAACTCTCAAACTTTTGTTGTGAAGCAAGGTGATTTAATTGCATACTCGGGTAATAGCGGTAGCTCAGCTGGGCCACACCTCCACTTCGAGGTGCGTGAGACGGCATCCCAAAAACCTATCAATGTGATAGCTGATCGGATCATTGAGCCTCGAGATAATATTGCACCACTCATCCGTACACTTCACTACATCGAGGTCGATACCCTACAAGGCATTCCGCACAATGCACCCCGTCGCAGCTACGATGTAGAGAAGGTGGGTGAAAGCTATCAAATATCGGGTGGCGCTAAGGTTGAGGTGGGTCGACGAGGCTATTTTGTTTTGGAGGCTACCGACCGTCGTAATGATGTGACCAACACCTTTGGTATATATCGTCTCTCTGCTTCGATCGATGGAAAGCAATACTTTCAATACTCGATGGATGGTTTTACCTACGATAAGAGTCGTTACTGTAATGCTATTGGGTACTATCCAATTATGATTAATACTCGCAATGAACCACTTCGATTGGCTGCAACCGAAAACTGTGATATGAGTCACTACATAAAGATTCACAATAAAGGTTTAGTGACAGCCAGTCAGGGCGTTGTGCGAGAGGTAAGCATAGATGTTGAGGATGATTGTGGTAACACATCAAACCTTAATTTTATGATCGTTGGCAAGTCTGACGATAGATGTTTTGTGGCAGAGCGAGTGGAGCCCAATATGGTAGCTTCGGCAAAATCACAATATATCTTTCGTGGCGATGGGGTGGCGGTATCCATTCCTGCCTATGCCCTCTATGAGTCAGTTGAGTTTAAGTGTGAAGAGGTTGTCGTGGATGATGCCAAAGCTCTTTCGAAGGGTTACAAGATTCTCGATGTGACAACGCCACTACATAAAGCAATGAGTGTATCCATCAAGGCAGATATAGCTCTCGATCTACGAAATAAGGTTGGTCTCTCGATGATCGGTCGTACAGGAAAGGTATCATTTATTCGAGGTGAATATGTGGCAGGTGTAGTGACAGCAAATAGTCGCAACGCAGGTACATTCTACGTTGCGACCGATACCACTGCGCCTACCATCTCTTTGGGGATCGCTGAGGGATCGCAACAGGGTGGTAGTAGCTATTTTACATGTGCCGTGAGCGATGACCTTTCAGGTGTGAGTAGCTATAGTGCCACCATCGATGGAGAGTGGATAGCATTCAATCTGGTGAATGGACGCTTGCGACACAACTTCCGCTCGAAGCCAGATGGTGAGCAGCATGAACTTGTTGTCACGGTAGTCGATAACGTGGGGAATTCAACAACTGTGACATGCCGTTATATGCGATAGCAGAGCGTCTATACTCTAAAATCGAGACTCTACAACACTCCAATCAACTATGTCCCACATCTTTGAGAGATGCTCGGCACGTCGATTTCTATAATCGACATAGTAGGCGTGTTCCCATACGTCGAATGTAAGTAGTGGTGTGAGACCCTCTCGAAGCGGATTGCCAGCATTTGATTCATGTGTAATTTTCAACCCATCGTTCTCATCCTTTGAGAGCCAGACCCATCCAGATCCAAATTGAGCCATTCCTTCTCTTTCAAATTCAACTTTGAACGCCTCGAAAGAGCCAAAAAAGAACTCTATGGAGCGTAGTAGGGTGCCTTGAGGTGTTCTACGAGCGTCGGGAGATAGAGTGTCGAAGTAGAAGATGTGGTTCCATACCTGCGCCCCATTGTTGAAGAGTGGACCACTTGCTTGGCAGATTATCTCCTCGAGTGTACTCTCTTCGAAGCCGCTACCCTCGAGCAGTGAGTTGAGATTGTCGAGGTAGGCTTGAAGATGTTTCCCATAGTGGAGTTCTACCGTCTCGGGGCTGAGTGTTGGTTGAAGTGAGTCGCTGCTGTAGTTCAACGCTCCTCGTTTGAATTTTGTTTCCATAGTGCTAAATTATCTGTTTTTGAATCATATATTTACAGCAATTTGTATGCCTAATGGATTGTCGAACAAAAAAATAACGTAAGGGCAATTATAACCCTTACGTTATTTTAACTCTTTTTTTACCTCTCTCAGTCTACTCTTCGACCGCCTTGAGTGACATGTCGAGTGATTTAATCTGGTGAGTGAGTGCCCCGACCGAGATGAAATCTACACCCGACTCAGCATAGGTGCGAAGTGTATCAAATGTGATTCCGCCACTCGATTCAGTCTCACAACGCCCTGCAACCTTAGCTACAGCCTCGGCCGTAAGCTCAGGTGAGAAGTTGTCGAACATGATGCGATCTACGCCACCTGCTGCAAAAACGTCATCTATATCTTGCATTGTGCGCACTTCGCACTCGATAGGGATATTTTTGCCCTTTGTCGCCAAATACTCCTTTGCGCCACGAACCGCCTTTTGTACTCCGCCAGCGAAGTCGATGTGGTTATCTTTGAGGAGAATCATATCGAATAGACCCATGCGGTGGTTCTCGCCACCACCAATCTTAACTGCCATCTTGTCGAGTACACGCATTCCTGGTGTGGTTTTGCGAGTATCCAACACCTTTGTATGTAGTCCATTGAGCTGCTCTACATATTTAGCTGTTTGTGTCGCTACGCCACTCATGCGTTGCATGATGTTGAGTAGTACTCTTTCGGCCTGCAAAAGAGATTGAAGGCGCCCCGATACGTAGAATGCCACATCACCAGGTTTTACTACAACGCCATCCGATAACAACTTCTCGAATTGCATCTCTGGATCCAATCTATTGAGTACCATCTCGGCAACCTCGACACCAGCCAATACGCCATCTTGCTTACAGAGTAGACGCATTTTACCCTGCTCTGCAGCAGGAATACAACATAGCGAGGTGTGGTCACCGTCGCCAATATCCTCTTTGATACAGAGCTCAATGAGCTCCTCTACGAATGGAATATATTCACTTTTCATTACTTTCTAAATATTTATAGTTTGGTAAGTTGCGCAAAGATACAAAAAAAAGATTAATAATGTCTAAAACCCATAAGTTCGAGATCCTGAATCATGCCATCTTTTAGCCACTCAATTGAGTCCCCTTGTGTAATTGTGCCGATAGGGTATAGCGATGTATTGAATCTCTCGTTGTACTCCTCGATAAGCTTTTCAACGCTATCGGGAGATGCCGTTAGCAGGAGTTTGTAATCCTCGCCTCCGCAAAGCGCCGAGTGTAGGTCTACCTCGGTTGGTATCGCCTCTAAGTTGATAGATGCCCCAACACCCGATAGTTTGAGGATATGTCTTAGGTCGGAGGCTACACCATCCGAGATATCCATCATTGCATGCACCTCTTGTCTATCTCCAAGCCAAGCGCCCTCCTCCACCTGTGGCTCGGGTGTTTTGTGAATCTTTGCCTGGGGCGTTGTGCTCTTACCCTCAAATATATCTTTGAGACCTGCGGCGGAGTCCCCCAAGAGCCCATTCACCAAGATTATGTCACCTACTTTGGCGGTAGATCGACGTTTGATATTAGCCAGTTCTCCTCTGCCTATTGCCGTGACATTAATGGCCATACCACCTTTGGAGGCTGTTGTGTCGCCACCAATAAGCGCCACGCCATATTTGGCTGAGAGTGTGTGGTATCCCCTCATGAACTCCTCTATATATTCCCCCATAAGCTCCTTGGGAAGAGATAATGAGAGTAGGGTAGCCACAGGACGAATACCCATCGAGGCGACATCGCTAAGGTTTACAGCCAACGATTTGTATCCTAAATCGTAGGCCGAGGTTGAGTTGCGCAAAAAGTGAATATCTTCGATAAGCATATCTGCGGTAAAGACCAATGCTTCGTTGCCAAGTGGCAAGATTGCACAATCGTCACCAATCCCCTCTATTGTATGGGATGGAAGAGAGGAGAATAGCCCTTTTATATGATCAATAAGTCCAAATTCAGTCATTATTTTTTTATGATATATTGGCAAAGATATTGAAATTTTTTTATTATCTATGGTTTTTTGTTATCTTTGTGGCGCATAATAGAGCGAAAGAGAATATGAAGGTACTAATACTCAATGGGCCAAACCTAAATTTACAAGGTAAAAGAGATGTGGAGATCTATGGATCAACCACCTTTGAAGAGTATATTGACGAGCTTCGATCGAAATTTCCAGAGGTGGAGCTAAGCTACTTCCAGAGTAATATTGAGGGCGAATTGATCGACCAGATCCACTCTTCGGTCTCAACGGTTGACGGCGTTGTGATTAATGCTGGAGGATATACTCACACCTCGGTGGCGTTGCGTGATGCCATTTCAGCTGTTAAAACTCCTGTCGTTGAGGTTCATATCTCTTCGATTCTCTCTCGAGAGGAGTTTCGTCACACCTCGATGATTGCACCTGTTGTTGTGGGTTCAATCATGGGTTTTGGACTCGACTCATATCGTTTGGGTGTTGAGGCTCTACTTGCAAGATAAGAATACAATTTAGACGAGATTATATGTTAAGAATGAAGAAGACAAAGGTTGTTGCGACAATCTCAGACTTTAGATGTGGAGAGGAGTATATCAAGAGCCTCTATGATGCAGGAATGGATGTAGTGCGTGTCAATTCGGCACACGTAACCGAGGAGAGTGCCTCACAAATTGTGAAGAATGTTCACAATGTAAACCCAGCAATCCCAGTAATGATCGACACCAAGGGTCCCGAGATCCGTGTCACAACAATCGCTGAGGAGTATGAGGGCGCTATTGAGTATAAGGTTGGCGATAGAGTTTCGGTTCGTGGTACAGCTACTGCCGAGTTCACTCGTCGTGATACAATATTTATGAATGTTCCATCGATCGTAAATGATATGTCGGTTGGTAAGCGCATGCTTATTGCCGATGGAGCTTTGGAGATCGAGGTGATGGAGAAGAGTGACGATGAACTCATTTGCGAATTTACAATTGCAGGAGTCTTGAAGTCTCGTAAGAGTGTCAACGTGCCAGGTGTGAGTATCGCACTTCCATCAATCACCGAGAAGGATCGTCGTTTTATCCTTTGGGCCATCAACAACGATGTAGATTTTATCGCACACTCATTTGTGCGTAGCGCAGCTGATGTTAAGGCTGTTCAAGATATTCTTGATGAACATAACAGCCATATTAAGATCATCTCGAAGATTGAAAACCAAGAGGGTATCGACAACCTTGATGAGATTCTCGAGTCGTCGTATGGTATCATGGTAGCACGTGGAGATCTTGGTGTGGAGCTCCCCGCAGAGAAGATCCCAGGAATCCAACGTATGATCGTCGAGAAGTGTACCGCAGCTAAGCGTCCAGTGATTATTGCAACGCAGATGCTCTACTCGATGGTCTCATCGGCTCGTCCAACACGTGCCGAGGTGAGTGACGTAGCCAGTGCAATTTATGAGCGTGTCGACGCAATTATGCTTAGCGACGAGACAGCTATGGGAGATTATCCCGTTGAGTCGGTGGCGACAATGGCACGTATCGCTCGTGAGATCGAGAGTGATGATCAACACTTTACCCCAATGGTAGATATCAATATGGTATCGGTGAATCACGAAATTACGGCGCAGTTGGCTCGTTCTGCAGTACGTGCTTGCAACAACCTTGATGTGCGTTACGTAGTTCTCGATACACAAACAGGGCGTACGGGTCGTTATCTTGCAGCTTTCCGTGGACGTAAGGCTGTTATGGCGGTATGTTATACGCTCCATGCACAACGTATCTTAGCACTTTCGTATGGTGTGGTGGCGATCTTGCGTAGCCAACATAGTGATAAATATCACTTTATAACCGATGCACTTGACTTTATGTCACACTATGTCACACTCAATGGACGTGATATTGTAGTTGTCGTGGGTGGTAGCTTTGGACCAGGTCGTGGTGGCTCCTATGTCGAGATTGCTCGGGTGGAGGAGTTGCGTGAGCGTGAGCACCAATGCGCATGCATGGCAGATTGATTTCAGTTATAGCAAATAAAAATTGGCGTTAACCCACTTTGTCCCCTGGGTTAACGCCAATTTTGTTGTTAAATCTTGCTACAGTTTTTCCACCTCTGCAATCCACATCGCCGAGGTGGCATCGCTTGGCATGCGCCAATCACCTCGAGGCGAGAGCGAAAGGCTACCAACCTTGGGCCCATCGGACATCGCCGAGCGCTTGAATTGTTGGTTGAAGAAGCGGCGAATAAATATCTTTAACCATTTTTTGATGGTCTGAGTGTCGTATTCACCCACAAATGCTCGTGCCGCCAAGTCGTAGATCTTGCCCACCGAGAAGTTCATTCTCACAAAGTTGTAGAGGAAGAAGTCGTGGAGCTCATATGGACCCACCAAATCCTCGGTCTTTTGAGCAATCTGATCATTCTCGTCGGCAGGCAGTAGCTCAGGACTTATTGGGGTGTCGGCAATATCACGCAAAATCTCAGCTGTTGCGGTGCCATCGAGAGTCTCGGCATACCACTCCACCAAGTAGCGTATGAGCGTTTTGGGCACCGAGGCGTTGACTCCATACATCGACATGTGGTCACCATTGTAGGTTGCCCAACCCAATGCTATTTCGCTTAGGTCGCCTGTGCCGACCACTATTCCACCCTCTGTGTGGGTAAGATCCATCAATATCTGTGTGCGCTCACGTGCCTGGCTATTTTCGTATGCCACCGACCTATCCGATGGGTCGAGCCCAATATCACTGAAGTGCTGCATGCAGGCCTCCTTGATCGAGATCTCTCGAATGGTCACACCCAACTCCTCCATCAAACTTATGGCATTGTTGTAGGTGCGTCCCGTTGTACCAAATCCTGGCATCGTCACACCAATAATGCCTTTGCGGTCGAGCCCCAAACGATCAAATGTCTTTACTGTTACCAGTAGTGCCAACGTTGAGTCCAACCCTCCCGATATTCCCACAATCGCCTTTTCGCTACCAATATGGTTTAGGCGTTGAGCTAAGCCGTTGGTCTGGATCGAGAATATCTCGTTACATCTCTCGGAGCGTTTGCTCTTTGACGAGGGGACAAACGGCATCTTCTCGATAGGGCGTAGTAGCTCTATCTGCTCCGACACCTCGGTTGAGGCTTTGCGGAGTATAAATTGTGAGGATGAGTGGCGATGGAACGTGGTTGTCTGTAGTCGCTTGTTGCGCAGTAGCTCGATGTCTATGTCGGCCACTGTCATCTGCTCCTCGAGCGAGAAGCGATCCGCCGAGGCTATAATTCGGCCATTCTCGGCAATGATGCCATTGCCTGCAAAGACCAAATCGGTCGACGACTCACCAAATCCAGCTGACGAGTAGACATAGGCTGCAAGGCATCGTGCCGACTGCTGCTCGACAAGTGAACGCAGATAGTCATTTTTACCAACCACCTCGGGCGATGCCGAGAGGTTGAAGATCACTTCGGCTCTCTCGCTGAGTCTCGACGAGGGAGGTGAGGCAACCCAAAGATCTTCGCATATCTCGATTGCGCAATTTACACCATTGATCTCAAATATTAGATCGGTTGAGACGGGTACACTCTGACCACAAATAACAACTTCACCACTGATAATATTGGTTCCTGATGCAAACCATCGAGCCTCATAGAACTCCGAGTAGTTGGGAATGTGGATCTTGGGAACAAGTCCCAAGATAACACCCTTCGAGATCACAGCCGCACAGTTGTAGAGCGCAGAGTTATATGCTATTGGCACACCCACAATGGTGGTTAGCTCCAACCCATAGCTCTTGAGTGCGAGTTGCTCGAGAGCCTCGAGAGCGCCCCTTCTAAGTTCACTCTGCATAAATAGATCTCCACAGGTGTATCCCGTCACCGAGAGCTCGGGGAGTAAAAGAACTTCGACCCCCTCATTCTCGGCACGACACATTGCTACCTCGGCTTGCTCGGTGTTGTGCTGCAGATCGCCAATCTTGACAAAGGGTGCAGCTGTGGCGACTCTAAAATAACTACCTTTTCGCATCCAGTTGAAAACTATTTAGCCCACAGTTGAGCAATATTTATAATAACCTGCTTTGCACGCTCCATTGAGTCGAGTGAGCAGTATTCATACTTACCATGGAAGTTCATTCCACCAGCAAAGATATTGGGGCAGGGAAGTCCCATAAACGATAATCGAGCACCATCGGTACCGCCACGAATTGGCTTTACAATAGGTGTCACACCAGCCATCTCCATCGCTTGGAATGCTTTGTCGATCACCTGTGGGTGTGGCTCCACCATCTTGCGCATGTTGAAGTATTGATCCTTTAGTGTGAGCGTTAGAGCCTCCTTGCCATAGCGTTTTTGGAGAAGATCAACACAGCTCCACATCAACACCTTCTTTGCCTCAAATTTATCGGCATCGTGGTCACGGATGATGTAGCTGATGTTGGCCTCCTCAACTGTGCCGTTGATTCCTACGCAGTGGAAGAACCCCTCGTAGCCAGTGGTGTGCTCGGGGCGCTCTACGCTTGGTAGTAGTGCATTGAGCTCGCACGCCACCTGGATAGCGTTGATCATCTTTCCTTTGGCGTAGCCAGGGTGCACATTGCGACCTTGGATCGAGATTTTGGCACTTGCAGCGTTGAAGTTCTCATACTCCAACTCTCCCTCGACGCTGCCATCCATCGTGTAGGCATAGTCGGCACCAAATGCCGCCACATCGAAGTAGTCGACGCCACGACCAACCTCCTCGTCGGGAGTGAAGCCAATACGGATCTTGCCATGTTTAATCTCGGGGTGAGCCATAAGATACTCGGCAGCTGACATAATCTCAGCTACTCCAGCCTTATCGTCGGCACCAAGTAGGGTAGTGCCATCGGTGTGGATAATGGTGTGACCTATAAAATTATTTAGCTCGGGGAAGTCGCTCACCTTCATTGTAAGTGAGGCGTTAAGCATGATGTCGCCACCTTGATAATCCTCGATGATGCGTGGCTTGATATCCTTGCCACTCATATCGGGAGCCGTGTCGACGTGTGCTATAAATCCAATTGTTGGATAGCCTTCGCACCCTTCACTCGCAGGGATTGTGCCCATTGTGTAGCCATACTTGTCGGTTACAACATCTACTAATCCCAAACTCTTCATCTCCTCGTTGAGGTAGTTTAGAAGCACCAACTGCTTATCGGTTGATGGGTATGTTTGGCTCTCTTCGCTACTTTGAGTGTCGAAGGAGACATATTTCAAGAATCTCTCTTTTAGTTCCATAATATTATAATATTTAAAATTTTACTCTTTTTTAGCCATCATTGTGTGGATCGTAAAGTAGATAATCACCGCAATGTACATAATAAGTGCAAGCACCTGTGCACCATTCGACTCTACCCATGCGCCAAAGCTTAGGTCGGCACCAGCAAACTTAATTACAGCGCTGACAACACCCATAAGTGCACCTCCTGCGATGAATCCCGATGCGATAAGCGTACCACGATCGAGACGTGATTTGTTGATCGCCTCATCTTTGGAGCGAGTGCTCACAAACCATGCGATAAGTCCACCAATAACCAGTGGCGCATTGAGCTCCATTGGGATAAACATACCCAATGCAAAGGCAAGTGCAGGAACTCCAATGAGTGTCAAGATAAGCGAGAGCATCGCACCGCAGAAGTAGAGCACCCAAGGGGTCTGACCACCCGACATTAGTGGGCGGATAACTTCAGCCATTGCGTTGGCTTGAGGTGCTGCGAGTGCTCCATCGGTGAAGCCATAAGTTTTATTGAGAATCATAATGACACCACCCACAGTTGCTGCCGAGATAAATGTTCCGAGGAACTTCCACGCCTCCTGTTTCTTTGGTGTGGTACCAAGCCAGTACCCAATCTTTAGGTCGGTCACAAAACCTCCTGCCATCGAGAGGGCTGTGCAGACAACGCCACCAATAATGAGTGCTGCTGTCATTCCAGCATTGCCTTTGAGTCCTACCGATACCAAAATTAGTGAGCTAAGGATAAGTGTCATAAGTGTCATTCCCGATACAGGGTTAGAGCCCACAATAGCAATAGCGTTGGCCGCAACGGTGGTGAATAGGAATGAGATGATAAATACAATTAGCAGTGCTGTGATAGATTGAGCAAAGTTGCCGCCCAAAAGACCAAAGTGGAAGAATACAAACACTGAGAGGAGTGTTGCAACAAGTAGCGTCATGATGAGCTTCATGTTGATGTCACTTTGTGTGCGAGGCTCCTCTACATTGCCGCCCTTTTTGCCTTTGAGCTCGCTCACGGCCAATCCTGCCGCCTGCTTGATGATTCCTGCTTGGCGAACAATACCGATGAGTCCAGCCATTGCAATACCACCAATTCCAAGTGGTTTTCCAAACTTAGCAAAGATCTCGCCAGCCGAGAGTGCCGCCATTTCGGGAGATACAGAGCCGACAACTGGAACTACTAAGAACCATACTAAGCACGAGCCAGCAGTGATGACCATCGCATATTTGAGTCCAACGATGTAGCCCATGCCAAGTACAGCAGCACTTGTGTTGAGGCCAAATACAACTTTATATTTGTCGGCAATTGATGCTCCCCACTGCGTCATAGTTGTAGAGATGCTCTCGCTCCAGGCACCAAATGTACCCACTGCGAAGTCGTAGAGACCACCCACCAATCCAGAGATTGCCAGTGTGATAGCTTGATTACCGCCTTTTTCGCCCGACACCAACACCTCGGTAGTGGCTGTAGCCTCGGGGAATGGATACTTACCGTGCATCTCCTTGACGAAATATTTGCGGAATGGGATCAAAAGAAGTATTCCAAGGAATCCGCCAAATAGCGACGAGAGGAAGATTTGATAGAACTCAGCCTCGAGTCCTAAGATGTAGAGCGCAGGAAGGGTGAAGATTGCACCAGCAACCACCACACCCGAGCAAGCTCCAATGGATTGAATAATCACATTTTGCCCCAGCATGCCCTTTTTTCCAAATAGGTTTCCCATACCCACGGCGATGATAGCGATTGGAATGGCCGCCTCAAAGACCTGTCCAACTTTCAATCCAAGGTATGCCGCAGCTGCCGAAAATACAATGGTCATGATAATACCCATCGCCACAGAGTAGGGTGTAACCTCTGATGGTGAGGTCGATGCTCCCATCATTGGAGTGTACTCTTCGCCTTCGTGAAGCTCTCTGTAGGCGTTCTCAGGGAGCGAGGTCAATTGTTGCTGTTCTTTCATTGTTATTTTATAGTTTTAAGTTTTTTTATTTTTAATTCAGGTGTTAACACCCCTTCGATGTCATAATGTCGAGCACATATCCATCGGTGATGTTCATCGCCTCGGTGCTAATGATCGTGAGGTTGTCGATACATCGCTCCACATCGTCGTCGATGATGCCCTCTACCGAGTTGACACAGCTGTTGTTTATTGCCATCGCTGCCGAGATTATCGCAGTTGAGACTCCACTCGAGATCTTTAGTGCACAGCTTGGTTTGGCTCCATCGCAGATTATTCCAGTGAGGTTGGCCACCATATTTTTCACCGCATATGTCACCTGGGTGTAGTTGCCTCCCATAAGGTAGGTCACACCGCAACTCGAACCAGTGGCAGCTACCACACAACCGCACATGGCCGAAAGGCGACCGAGCTTCTCCTTCATATAAATCACCGTAAGGTGGCTCAAAGTTAGGGCTCTAATGAGCTGTTCTTCGGTGGCGTGGTGCTCTTGAGCATATACCACTACTGGTAAAGTTGCCGCAATTCCTTGGTTTCCACTACCCGAGTTGCTCATTACGGGGATCATTGCTCCTGCCATACGAGCGTCGCATGCAGCCGAAGTATACGATAATATTTTAGTAAAGGTTGTCTCACCAAAGAGTGAACCGCTATTGTCTCTGCTCATCAGTAGGCCAATATTGTGGCCGTAGTCGCCCTTCATTGCTTTTTGTGCTGCGCTCAAATTGAGTCGCTTAGACTCCAAAATAAAGCAAATTTCCTCTGTGGGAGTCTCTATTGCAAAGTCATAAACTTTGCGCATCGACAGCTCAATGCCTTGGGTCTCTACTTCATCCTCCACCAAGGAGGTTTTATTGAGAAGTATAATCTCATCTTTGGACTCAAATATGATATTTGTGTGACCCGAGGCGATGATAACCACAGCCGAGTGATTGTTTGCCTTGACCAAAGTTTTGATGTATAATTTCTCCTCACTCTGCTCACCGAGCGATATTTTGATCTTGTTGGAGTCGATAATCTCTTTTGCAACCTCGACACTTTTTGGGGTTACATCTCGCAATACCTCGAGTCCATATTCGGCTCTTCCAACTGTGGCACCCAATGCTATTGCTATTGGTAGCCCTGTCATTCCCGTTGAGGGTATTCCTACACCCATAGCATTTTTGAGAACGTTGGCGCTTAATTGAACGTCAATCTCTTGAGGCTCTTCTCCGAGAATCTCTGTTGCTCGAGCGACACCAAAAGCAACAGCAATTGGCTCGGTGCAGCCGATAGCTGGGATCACCTCACGTTGGAGGAGTTTAATTATTAGTTTTTTCTCTGTATTGCTTATCATAAGAATCTTACATTATAAAAGACAAATATAGGTAAAAATGTATTATCTTTGTCCTTATAAACATAAAAAATAAGTGGTAATGCAAAAAAAAATATTATTATTGGGTTCAGGAGAGCTCGGAAAAGAGTTTACTATTGCTGCGCAACGCAAAGGACAATATATTGTAGCGTGCGATTCATACGTGGGAGCACCTGCTATGCAGGTTGCTCATGAGGCTGAGATCTTTGATATGCTTGATGGCGATGCTCTAATGGAGGTTGTTGAGCGTCAAAAACCCGATGTGATAATCTGTGAGATTGAGGCTATACGTACCGAGCGTCTTTACGACTGCGAGGCGATGGGAATCGAGGTTGTCCCCTCTGCCAAGGCTGTGAATTATACTATGAACCGTAAGGCAATTCGTGATTTGGCGGCTCAGGGGTTGGGTGTTAAGACAGCTCGCTACTACTACGCAACTACTCTCGAAGAGCTCAGGACAGCATCCGAGAAGATTGGATTTCCTGCCATTGTAAAGCCTTTGATGTCTTCGTCGGGTAAGGGTCAATCAATGGTTAAGAGCGCAAGTGATATTGAGGCAGCGTGGGAGTATGGTTGCAACGGTAGCCGTGGTGACATCAAGGAGCTTATCATTGAGGAATTTATCGAATTTGATAGCGAGATTACGCTGCTTACGGTGACTCAAAAGAGTGGCCCAACGCTCTTCTCGCCTCCGATAGGTCACGTACAAAAGGGTGGCGATTATCGTGAAAGTTTCCAGCCAGCACCAATCTCAGCGGAGCATCTCGCCGAAGCTCAACGAATGGCGGCTAAGGTTACAGAAGCTCTTGGCGGAGCAGGTCTTTGGGGTGTCGAGTTCTTTTTGAGTAACAAGAATGGAGTATACTTCTCAGAGCTATCTCCACGTCCCCATGATACAGGCATGGTGACCCTTGCTGGTACTCAAAATCTCAATGAGTTTGAGTTGCATCTTCGTGCAGCATTAGGGTTGCCAATACCAAATATAACTCAAGAGAGAATAGGAGCCTCGGCAGTTATTCTCGCAACAAAGGCCTCGGATTCGACTCCACAATATAGTGGATTGGAGGGTGTTGCAGCAGAAGAGTGTATGCAGGTGAGAATCTTTGGTAAGCCAACTACACGTGCCTTTCGTCGCATGGGCGTAGTTGTAGGGTATGCTCCCAATGGTAGTGATTTAGATCTCCTTCGAGATAGAGTAAAGAGCGCTGCTGCACTTGTTGAGGTGCTTTAATAGTTGGTGCAGAGTTGCTAAAAAAAGTAGTATAAGAGCCGAGGCGAGACCAACTAAGATAGAGTCATAGTGGATATTGTCCCAAACCCAAATCTGGAGTGGCATCTTGATATAATTTACCCACCATAGAGAGGGGTCGGGCAGTAAATCTATAATATACTCCATAAGTGCGACAAAGATAGAAAGTAATTCAATCTATGATCTTCACTAATGGAGTTTTTTTTGTGTGGTCCTACAAAATAAGTAATTTTGATGTGTCGTAACCACGGCTCTGTGCCAATGAGATTATGTGGTCGAGAGTGTCGGGGTGGAGCTCCTCGGTGCGAGATAATATCCATAGGAAGTTTGGCGAGGAGGAGCCCACGAGTGCCCATTGATAATCCTCCGATACCGATAGAATATTATAGTCGGATGAGACGAGAGGAAAGAATGAGACCCTAAATCGCCCTGGATCATCTGTGGCTTTGGCTGTAGCTTTACTTTCGCCCCACTTCTCGGTGCGAATGTTATATCCACGATTCACAACATTGATCGAGCCATCGGGATTTAGTGAGTAGTGTGCTGTAACTTTAACTAAGTCTCGTTCGAACGAGGTGTCAAATCGAGCTACTTCGTGCCATTTGCCGAGGTAACGGCTTAGATCTAACTCCTCGACAGCTGTGGAGTTGACACTTTGTGCCGAGCAGGAGGAGAGAAGTGAGATAAATAGTGCGGTAAAAATTGTCTTTAGCATAGTGGTGATAAGATTAAATTATATCTTCTCACTATGCAGAATTCATACCATAATTAGTCCAAAAGCGAGTCCAAGGTGTTGCAAATTCCCTTGGGGTCGTAACCACATTGTCCATATAGTTGACGTTGAGTAGCATGCTCAATAAAGCGATCGGGGATTCCCAACTGTTTGATTGCTGGAGAGTATCCATTGAGAGCAAAGAATGATGCTATGGCCTCGCCCACACCACCTCTGATAGCTCCATCTTCGATGGTGATTACACTCTCAAATATGGATCCAACTTCATGTAGAAGTTTTTCGTCTAATGGTTTAGAGTATCGTAGGTCATAGTGCGCTACCTCGTCATACTTTATATTTGAGGCTAAAGCCTCACTTGCCAATGGTGTTGTAGCTCCTATGCTTAAGATGGCTACTCTCTCTCCGCTGCGTAGCTTGTGCCCCACACCAACTGGTAGCTCCTCGAAACTCTTTTGTCGCCACTCAACACCTGTACCAGTACCTCGTGGATATCTAATGATAAATGGAGATTCAGCTTTGAGAGCTGTATACATCATATTGCGAAGTTCCAATTCATTGCTTGGAGCGGCTACAATAAGATTTGGTATAGAGCTAAAGCATGCCATGTCGAATACTCCATGGTGAGTAGCTCCATCTTCGCCAACCAATCCACCACGGTCGAGACACATTACTACTGGAAGTCGCTGTATTGCAACATCGTGAATAACATTATCGTAGGCACGTTGCATAAAAGTTGAGTAGATATTGCAGAATGGAATAAGCCCTGCTGCTGCTGCTCCAGCCGAGTAGGTCACTGCGTGTCCCTCAGCTATTCCAACATCGAAACAGCGTCTGGGGAGCGCCTCTTTGAGCCTATCCATCGAGCAACCAGATAACATCGCAGGGGTTACCCCAATCACTCGTTGGTCTATATTGGCCAACTCGACGAGTGTCTCTCCAAATACATCTTGGTAGCGGTCTATGCTGTTTGGTTTTTTGATGCGTTCTCCCGTCTCGGGATTATATTGGCCAGGTGCATGCCAACTCAACATATCCGATTCAGCGGGAGAGAATCCTTTGCCCTTGGTTGTACGGATGTGGAGAAGTTTTGCCCCTTTGATCGATCGCATCGATCGAAGTACTCTCACCAATTTATTTATATCGTGGCCATCGATTGGTCCAAAATATCTAAAGTTAAAACTCTCGAAGAGATTGCTATTGCGCATTAACCCCTGCTTCACGGCCGAGCCAGCTACTTGTAGCAATCGTAGTATTCGTGGCGTGTGGGATAGGAGCTGCCAAAGCCACTGTTTGAAATTGTTGTAACGTTGCGATGTTGCGATTCTGACCAAGTAGTTGTTAAGTGCTCCTGTAGCTTGGTCAATAGCCATGTTGTTGTCGTTGAGGATAACTAACAGGTCGCTGTCTTTGCTGGCTCCTGCATTGTTGAGCCCCTCAAAGGCTAATCCTCCAGTCATTGATCCATCACCAATAATTGCGACAACTTTGTGATCCTCGCCACGTAATTCGGCAGCTTTAGCCATTCCATATGCAGCCGAGATGGAGACCGAGGAGTGCCCACCACCGAAGGCATCATACTCGCTCTCGCTCATGCGGGGGAATCCACTTATTCCACCCTCTATTCGTTTATTTTTAAACGCTTCACGGCGGCCAGTTATAATTTTGTGAGGGTAGGTTTGGTGCCCTACATCCCAAATCAATTTGTCGGAGGGGGTGTCATATACATAGTGGAGAGCGACGGTGAGTTCTATAACCCCCAGACCCGATGCCACGTGGCCAGGATTAATGGCACACTCGTCAATGATATATCTACGCAATTCATCGGCATAAAGTGTTAACTCTTTAAAGTTTAACTCTTTTAGCTCTGAGGGCGAATTTATAGAATTTAATATTTTGTACTCCATAGTTGTAATTTCTACGACAAATATATGAAAAATATGCTATAGTTTTACAAAAAAATTGCTATCTTCGCCAACATAAAACAAATAATGGTGCAATGAGGTACAATAGAATATTATTAAAGTTAAGTGGTGAGTCGCTGCAAGGGATACAGAAGTATGGTATTTCGACCGATATGCTTCAATCATATGCTGAGCAGATTAAGCAGATTTCGAAGGATGGACTCCAAATTGGAATTGTTATTGGAGGAGGTAATATCTTTAGAGGTTTAACAGGCTCTAAGCGTGGTTTCGATCGTGTGAAGGGTGATCAAATGGGTATGTTGGCTACGATTATCAACTCTTTGGCTTTGCAATCAGCATTGGAAGCTGCCGACGTAAAGTGCAAGGTGCTTACCTCGATTCGTATGGAACCTATTGGCGAATACTACTCTAAAGCTAAGGCGATCGAATATATGGAGGCTGGTTATGTGGTTATTATTGGTGGTGGCACCTCCAATCCATACTTCTCGACCGATACTGCATCTGCACTTCGTGGAATTGAGATCGAGGCTGAGGTGATGTTTAAAGGTACTCGTGTTGATGGTATCTATACTGCTGACCCCGAGAAGGATCCGTCGGCTGTTAAATTTGACTCGATAACCTTCGATGAGGTGTACGAGCGCAAGCTAAAGATTATGGACCTTACGGCATTTACGCTCTGCAAGGAGAATGGTCTCAATATCATCGTGTTTGATATGGATACTCCAGGCAACTTGGAGCGTATCGTAGATGGTGAGGCGATAGGAACATTAGTTACAAATTAACAATGGTTTTTAGATATGAAAAAAGGTAATAGTAAATTGATGCTGCTTGTTGGGCTACTGGTAGTGGTTGGTGTTATAGTATATCTTCTTCCTACCGATGCTACTCAAAGTCAATCAGTAGAGGTGGAAGTAGAGGTGGAAGAAGAGGTTGTGGATGCTAAGAATATTGGTGTTGACGATGATGCTCCAGCATTCTCAGTGGAGATGACTTCGGGCGAGACAATCACATTGGAGTCACTTCGAGGAAAGGTAGTTTTGCTTAATTTTTGGGCTACTTGGTGCCCTCCATGTCAAAAGGAGCTTACCCGAGTTCAAAAAGATATTATTGATCGTTATCAAGGTCGAGACTTCGTGTTTATTCCAATCTCACGTGGTGAGGAGCGATCTACAGTAGAGTCATTTCTCGAGAGCAATGGATATACTTTCCCCGTAGGTCTCGACACCGATCAATCGATCTACAATAGCTATGCTACGGAGTATATTCCACGCAATTATTTGATCAATCGCCATGGAGTTGTGGTAGAGGCTACAGTTGGCTATGAAGCGGAGGAGTTCGATGAACTACTCCAAAAAATTGATATGACACTTAATGCAAGATAAAGAAATTCAAACTATATAAATCATGGATACTAATACAATTCTTAACGATTTAACCACACGTATGCAGAAGAGCTTCGATCACTTCGAAGAGGTGCTTCTCAATATCCGTGCAGGTAAGGCTTCAACCAATGTTCTCAACGCAGTTTTTGTTGATTACTATGGTTCTCAAACCCCAGTCTCAGGTGTTGCAAGTGTCACTGTGCCAGATGCAAAGACCATCCTTATTCAACCGTGGGACAAAAATATGATTCGCCCTGTAGAGAAGGCTATCATCGACTCAAATATTGGACTCACACCATCGAACAATGGTGAACAGATTCGCTTGTCGTTACCTCCCGTAACCGAGGAGCGTCGTAAGGAGTTGGTAAAACAGGTGCGTGGCGAGGGAGAGACAGTTCGCATTAGTCTCCGAAACGCTCGTCGTGATGCAGTTGACACCTTCAAAAAGGCTCAAAAAGAGGGTATGCCCGAGGATGAGGCCAAAGATGGCGAGACTCGTTGCCAAAAGGCTATAGATAAATATAGCAAGTTGGTAGATGCTGCAATTGAGAAGAAAGAGTCTGAGATTATGACAGTCTAATCATCTATATTTGATAGCCTCTTTTGGCCTCTTTCGAGGTGCAGATAAAAGGGTGGCGATGAGTCTTAAAACTTATTAGCCACCCTTTGTTCTTTTGATTGTCCCGTCCTAAAATAGGTTTACACAAAAAAAGAGTAAAACTATGGAAGAAACGATTAACAAACAGTATGTCAAGCGGACACAGCGAGACTACACAATG
>JBCQWR010000018.1:0-45130 GCA_047171945.1 Rikenellaceae bacterium
GCGATAAGGGCTTCTCGAGGTTCACCTCACTGATGTGTGGTGGCAACCGTAAGGTTGACATAGATATATCTCTTATAATGAGCGTTGAAAGGAGACTTTCAAAAGATCATTAGTAAGAGATATATCGTAGGGCAAAGCCCCACACGCTCAGTGCAATAAAGATCAAAAACGCAAGTTTTTGGATCCAAGCTAAGCTTGGCAGCCGCCCGCTGCAAGGGCAGTAAGCAAGTAGTATAGAACTCTATCTTTCGTGCGTTTGCCTTGAGATTTTTGATGAAGAAGTTGCAAGTGCAATTTATTGTTGCTATCTTGCGTTAGTTTAGGAGTGATAGTTGCATTCCAGATTTTAATAAAATGTTAGAGAGTAATAATTTATGCCGCCAAAGATAAGTGTTATAATTCCAGTATATAATGTAGAAGCTCTTATCTCGATATGTCTCGATAGTCTTCTTGGACAGTCGTTCAAAGATATCGAGATTATATGTGTAGATGATTGTAGCAAGGACTCTTCACTCTTGCAGCTTCAGCGATATGCGGCAGAGGATTCACGCATTAGAGTCTTTACGCAGGAGAATCGTGGACCTGGTGGTGCTCGCAATCGTGGTCTCGACGAAGCTTCGGGCCAATATATCCTCTTTGTCGATGCCGATGATTACCTCGAGCCGAGGTATTGTGAGATGTGCTACGAGGCTGCTGAGCGCCATAGTGCCGATATTGTGATTGTGGGGATGAAGAAGGTCTACTCGACCTACACCAAAGATCGTTACAAAGTGAAGCGTGAGGAGACCTTCGACACAGTGCAGGATAAGATTGATGCAGTGGGATATGAGTCGCTTTTCTATGTGATGAATAAATTGATCCGCCGTGAGTCGCTCGAGCAGATTGCTTTGCGTTTCGAGGAGGGAGTCTACTACGAGGATGTGATCTTTATGATTCGCCTCTTTCATCAATTGGGTAGAGCCGTCACTCTGCCTGGTGTTAACTACTTCTATGTAAACCACTCATCGGGAATAACTAAGGGCGCTCCAACCCTTAAAAAACAGAGGGATAGATATGTCGCTCACAAGGCACTGGTGGAGTATTGCGAAAAGTATAATATTAGACTCGACGAGAAGCGCAAGAGTGTCACGGTGCGTATATGGACTCTCTTGGGTGTCACGATGCTCAAGATCAAGGAGCGTGATGGACGTAGAGTGTGGCGATTGTTAGATTTTATCCCTATATATAGAACTTAAGTATGAAGATAGATATAGTATACCTATGGGTCGATGGTTCCGACGCTACTTGGATTGCCAAGAAGAATCAATATTTGCCGCAAGGTGAGAAGAGCTTAGATCCAGAGATCGCTGGTGATTGTCGTTTTGTTGATCGTGATGAACTTAAGTATTCGCTACGCTCTCTTGAGCGATATGCTCCGTGGATCAATCACATATATATTGTCACCGACTCGCAACGCCCCAAGTGGCTCAAAGAGAGTGTGCCAAATGTGACTATTGTGGATCATCGAGAGATTATCCCCTCTCAATATCTACCCCTCTTTAACTCTTCTGTTATTGAGCTGTTTATCCATAAAATAGAGGGCCTTAGCGAGCATTTTCTATATGCCAACGACGACATGTTATTTGGCCGAGAGGTCGCACCTTCGTTCTTTTTTCATCAAGATGGGGAGCCTATAGTGCGTCAAGTGAAACGCAAAATTAAAAGGCGTAAAGGTGCCTATCAGCGCCAGATATATCATATGCAGATGCTTATTTGTGAGCGCTACTCTCACTACTTTCGATTGGCGCCCCACCACAATATCGACGCTTATCGACGCTCTGATTACGAGCAGGCAATGGCAGAGTTCGCAACTGAGGTTGAACAGAGTCTCGGCAGCCGTTTCCGTCAAGATGGTGACATGCAGCGAGCCATAGTTAGTTACCGACTTCTTGCGACATCCTCCAAGAAGTTGGTGAGAGTGGGTCGCTACAATGGAGCTGCAGGGCTTGTGGATCGTCTGGTGCGTTTCTTTATGAGGCGTTATATCACCGACTCTCGCTGCTTCCCAATCTGTCTGGATCACCTCGAAGAGAAGATCAAACGTTATAATCCAGCTCTCTACACCATCAACGACGAGAGCCGTGCCACCCCCGAGCAGCGCCAAGCAGCCATGGAACTTCTTGAGAGACTTCTTCCCGAGAAATCCTCTTTTGAGATATAGTCGATTTTGAAGATAAAATTGCGAAGTGTCAAAAAAAGCACTATCTTTGCACTCCTACTATTGACTTAATGTAGGCTACAAAACGGGGGTGACCGGTTTTGACAGCAGGTAGAAGTTGATTGTAAGCACGTCGAGCGTTGTGCGGTGGCTCGTAAATCCCAATGCTCAAATTTCAAATGGCAATAATAGCTATGCACTCGCTGCCTAATTTTCCAGGAAAATAGGGCTTAATTGCGGAGCCCAAGGCGGTTCTGCGACGAGTATCCCGACGTGAGGTTCCGCTCTTTAATCATGCGTCATACGGGGTATCAATCATTTAGAGATAGTTTGTCGAAGTGTCTCGATCGACAGGCGAAATTTAGGGACTGGGGCTTTAGTTCGGCGGTTCGCAGCCAGGCCAAAGCAGAAGGATCAACAGCGAACTAAACGTGTAGAAAGCTCTTGAGTTCCTTGTTTGGACGCGGGTTCGACTCCCGCCACCTCCACAAATTACATTGATTATCAATGATTTAGGTAGAATAAGCACACTATTACAGACTAATTTAGTCGCAATAGTGTGCCTATTTTGTTTTACCATATTACTATATTATATTCTTATTTCACCTTCAATATATCAGCATTGAAGCCATACATGTCGAACTTAGATAGTGCGGTGAGGCTCTCCTCGTTAATCTTTTTATTGTGTTGATATTGATACTTATTCTAACAGTGTTCGCTTCTCTTCTACTCGCTTTATGAATAGAACCCTCATTGCTTCGTATAGCTCATTGTCGTACTCGACGGTATGCCTCTGCATCGCATCTGTGAACTCCCTAAAATAACAGTTGCTGTCGTAGGCTTTGTATGACCTCATGAAGGTGTAGAGATCGAGGTAGAAGATGTGACTATACTTATGAACACTTTTGTTGTAGTCACTAATATCTATCTTGTTGTAGTTTGGCGCCAATAAAAATGGAGATATAGTCTTACCTTGACGCTTATCCTCAACGGTTGTGATATAGCGATCCAATTGACTATCCCTCTTTCGCTTTTGACCATCAATAAAGACTCCATTAATCGAGGATTTTATTTTGTTCTCGATAATAATTGCCTTGTTGCTATCTTCAATAAAAATGTCGATATTGTGCCATTCACGATAGACTTTATGCTGACCAACCAGACCCTCTTTGATGCCCAACACATTTTTGACAAACGCCTGCGCAAACTCCTCGTCGCTGCTCAAAAAGTAGTGAAGTGCGTGAGAATATGCCAACTCGGAGTATGATATGCCACAAATGTCAAACATTGTAGTGGGTAAGGTGTCGCCTGCTCCTGTTGTATTCACGCATCCAACCTCTTCACCCCAAAGCTCCTTATTGCCTATTATCTCTGCAAGAGTTTTATAATCGTGCGTGTGCTCCTCCGATATAAACTGCCTTGGAGACTGCCTTGCCTGATTCACCTCTATAAGCATAGGAGTCTCTTCGTCTAAGCCCGCTGAATATTGAATATATATTGGCTTTGCAGGCTTTACAACACTATCTGCTTTGAATGTAATACATATCTCTTGATGGGATTTATTAGCGCTAAATATATCGCTTAGAAGTACCCCTGCATATCTTATATCGTTATCCAAGATATACTCTTTTTGATCTTTCTTGCCATATACCTCTTCGAGGCCTGTCGCCTTACCAATAATCTCTAAACGATGTCCGCCAACACCTCTTACAAGCAGAACACACTCAATCCTACCACTATGCTTTTTATCAATCTTGCCCGATGATAATAGATAGATATAGTTATTCCCATTATCGCTTTTGTAAAGATTAATTATCTCATGCCCCAAGTTACCCTCTTTGAGGTAATCTCCACTATACATTTTGTTTAGGGCAATTATTTTTTCGGTTTTCATATCATTAGTTTTTATTGGTTAGTGATACAGAGAGGCTGATTACCTCTCTGTATCTGGAGTTACTTTGTAGTAGTTGGTTACTGCAAAATTTATTTCTTACAATTAGCGATCTCTTTCTTAATGTTATCAATTTTTCTCTGCGCATTACGAAGCAGTGTCGCCTTCTGCTCTTGTGCCCTCTTCTTTGCTGCTGGACTGGAGGCATTTTTTATAGAATTCGCCCACATTGAACTTGAAGTAATCCTCTTCTTTTCATCTTGCGCGTGCTTTAAACGTATCTTTAAATCTTCAAGCTTGCTTTTTTTGTCGAATAATCCGAATAGTCCCATAGTTTTAGTTTTTAATGATTAGTATAAAATGTTATAATTCTAATTTTTTCTTTATCTCTTCACGTGGTTGATTGGTGAGTACTGCACCATTTGAGCGACCTTTCTCATCTTTTAATTCTGTGACAATTGGTTTTATAAATTTTAATAGTTGTGTTGCAAATTCATTATCACCTTTAATGTCGACATAAAGGATAAATTGCTCGAGAAGAGAGTTGAATTTTGATGCATAGCTATTATATTTTCCACTTGCATTATGCTCTGTTACATAGAGATCTGTTAAGTCTGGCGCAACAGGAAACTCTACCTTTGCAAGAAATTGCAGAATCTTTACCTTGCCTTGATCTTCATATACTTCTGTTAACTTCGGCAAAAATGAATCATAGAAAACAGCTATTACATTCTCTTCTTGTGCAATACTATATGCTTGCTCTATACTTCCAGTATTGATTAAAAACGCTATTTGAGCTCTTGTGATCGAAGAGAGCATCTCTTCTTTTTCATGATCATACAAATGATAGGAAATGTTTAATTCTGAAACGGCGCTGCGAGCTTTGCTAAAATCACCCGTTTCAATCGATTTTATATACAATTCATGCAGTTTATTTTTTTCTTTTTCATATTTCGCTCGTTCTCTATCATCTGCATGACACTGGTATGAGCAACATTTAACTATTAAAAATATTACTCCTGCATATATTAAAAGTACTTTTATTTCGGAGAACGTACCTGATTTTTCTTTATTCATATCATTATTATTTATTAAAATTAGAAACTCCCGAACCATCAAATGGATCCCAATCGCCGAGGTGAACCACCTTGCGGATCCAAGGCAGACGCTCATAAGCAGCATCCTTCTTGTATTTATTGAGTAACTCCTCTTGGCCTTCGGCATTCATCTTTAGTTTTAGCAATTCGCTCTCGTGCTTATGCTCAAACTCTTTATCGCTTAGTTCTCGTGCGTGTTGCAGTTCCGCTTGTCGCTCAGCATCGAGTGCTGATGTAGTCGAGTTGTAGAGTTCGTCGGCTTGCGCACGAGCCTCTGTTCCTTGAGGAATCTGTTGATAATAGAGCATAGCCTCGGCAAACGATTCGGGAGTTGCAATACTAAGCGCACTCCTCATTTGTCTCAATGCCCTATCGGCATACAAGGCCACATTTTTCTCATATATTGGAGCAAGAGCAGCTTGTGCTCTGTCGAACAATTCGCCACACTCCTTGGGGATGCTGGTAAGCAGTGCAATAGCTACATCATATTGATTATTAGCAGTAGCCGTTTGCGCCTCAATGATTATCTGATCGCCATTTTGGGAGTAATAATCGATAATTCGCTGCTCCGACTCACCGATCATACGTGCGATATTGGCATCCGATGTCGAGATTGATGATATAGCATTTTGAAGTGCTAACTCCGAACTATCACCAACACCCGTAATCTCGATTGAAGTAGAGCCATAAACATCACCTGTAATAATATTTGCAATGTATAGCGTAAGAGAGTATTTAAGCATTGTTTTGGGTGGTGCTGTTGCTGTAACACTCTCAGAGAGTAGAGCAAAGATTGGAGCTATCACAATTGTTGGAGAGCCTCCCACGCCACTCACCCCTCCACGAGAGATAATCTGTAATAATTTACTTTGAACGAGAGTTTGGTTCGCCTGAGTAAAATCATTTGGCACCATAACCGAGATTTTAACACCTGTCGAGATACTGCTTGTTTCTTGATTTGAAGCTACTGGATGGTAGTCAACCTTTGTCTCGCTTTGTTGTGGGTTAAATGTAGTGTTCCCACTACTACTCTTGCTACTATTTGAAGAGCCCAGACAGCTTGACATGACTGCAACCATTAATGTATATGTAATAAATTTCTTCATCTCTATTAACTATTTAATTACTAAATGTGCTGTTGCAAGACCTTGAGAATTATTAACAACTTGAATTTGGAATGTTTTATAAAATTCACGACGGAATTTATCGGCAAAGTCATAAGCATTGAACTGTTGTCCATCATCTTGCAGGTTCTCGATACGAACATTCACAAAGTGCATCTCACTGCTTGTATTGCGCTGCATGGTTGCAGTTCCCATCTTAGCATTTACCCTTATCCAGTTGCGAATCCAATCCCCATAGCTCTCACCTTCACTGTTGTACATATCTTGAAGATTTATTGCAGCACCATTTTGTAAAGATACAGTGAAAGTAATTTCACGACCATTGGTCGCAATATCAGAAAAATAGGTTTTAACCTGCGAAGAGAGTTGAGATAAATTGCTCTTGATCTCTTTGTTAAGCAGTGCAGAGACATTGTCAATATCATTGCTATCCACCGATGTTCCGGGATTATTTATTGATCCAATAGATTTGTTAGAAAAAGCATCAAGCAGTACAATATTGTAACTAAGTTGCGTTGAACTCTTATCTCTTGAAATCATTTTTGTTGCAATATCATAATCAAACTCGATAATAATATCGGGACGGGTTGTGGTTAAAAGGAGTGTTTTAGCATCCTTCACCAAACCATCAGCAGCATCGAGCGCACTTTGGTTTTCCAACGATTTTAAACTTTGCTCTAAATCTACAAGCGGATAGCCTGAATCGCTAAAACTGCGTTGAATGGTAGTGATTATTTGTTGATTTGCACTTCCCGACAATAAGAATGCTTGATAATCACGATGATATAGCGTCTTACCCATTGACTCAGATGTGGTGAGCGCTCCTCGCTTTTGCAACATATTGTCGCTCGGCATAACCATAATTGTCTGTTTTGCCTGCGTTATTGCATTTACGCCATTTGCCTGACCTGTAAGATTTGACGTTCCTGACGGACACCCTGTAAAAACGAGCGAACTTGCGATAATTAACGCAACGATCCTCCTTTGATGTAGAAGCCGAAGGCAAGATGTAACTTTTCTTAATCTCATCATTTGTTTAGTTTTTAATTAGTTATATTATTTACACATGCAAATCAATAAAAACTTATCGGCTCCTGAGGGGTATAAAAACAGAAAGTGTGGAGTCGAACGTTTATCTGGCTGGAGGCTCTGGTAAGACCTTGCATCAAATAAACAATACCCCACACCTGAACGTATGTAGTTTGAGATACATGCGTAGCAAGTGAATTGGTGTTTGTATTGCTCTCCTTGATGCTTTTTTTGAAATTTACCAGATTTCCCAGCCAAGGATAAAAGCTAAACACTTTCATCAAATATGTAACCTACCGATGGGCAGGTAACACAAATTTATGAAAAGTTATGCAAACAACCAAATTTTTGGGGCATTGTTTTATCTACTCTTTTTGTTTCATCTTTATGCCTTTAAGTTTTATAGCACAAAGTTGCGACATTATTGAGGTTCAATCAAGTTCACGCAAGTTCATTTGGATGTGCTGTTGTTTTATTTGATAAATTATCTATATCTTTGTTATATCAAACAAAGAAAACCAACATAAAACATTACTAATATTATGGGACTATTTGGAGTAAAAGGATTGAGCTTTTCGCTTAAAAGAGCTGTCGGCATATCGGCCGTCAAGCAGAAGGTCGCACGTGCAACAAAGGTACCAACAACCAAACAAGGATTGGAGCGCAAGATAGGTGGCGCCGTATTAAAGGGAGCTGGATTAAAGAGGAAAAGTCGGTAATTTATGACACACGAAATCTCTATCTAAATAGTATAGATAGGGTGAAAAATTGCTCTGACAATTTAGTAAATATGCTCTACATTTTAGAGAGAGTCCAAACAGACCTTAATTATTCGACAACACTCGTCGATCTCCTCGGGGGTGATAACCAGGGGTGGCGATATGCGGAAGGCCGTGTCGCAGAAGAGGAACCAGTCGCTCATTATGCCCTGCTCTTTGAAGAGCTCCATGAGGCGGTATAGCTTCTCGGACTCTCCCAACTCTATGGCCATCAAGAGCCCTGAGCGGCGTATCTCGACTACTTGGTGGTGCGAGATGAGTGACGCCTCGAACTTAGCACCTTTGGCCTCGACCTCTGCTATGACGTTGTTGTCGAGTAGGTAGCGCAGCGCTGCCAACCCTGCGGCACAGCAGACGGGGTGGCCTCCAAATGTGGTTATGTGTCCCAATACTGGGTCACTCTGCAACGACGACATTATCTGGTTACTTGCCACAAATGCTCCGAGAGGCATGCCACCACCGAAGGCCTTGGCGAGTGTCATAATGTCGGGAGTAACGCCATATTTTATCGAGGCGAAGAGCTCGCCCGTGCGTCCCATTGCGGTCTGTATCTCGTCGAAGATAAGTAGTGCGCCTACCTCGGTGCAACGAGCTCTAAGGGCTTCGAGGTAACCCTCTGCGGGCAATCGCACGCCAGCCTCGCCCTGCACTGCCTCGCACAATACGCAGGCTGTGCGATGGGTGATCTCACTGAGTGAATCGAAGTCGTTGAACTCGATGGAGCGTGTATCGGGAAGCAGTGGTCGAAAAGCTCCCTTCCACTCCTCACCCTCGGGTGAGCCCATCATCGACATCGCTCCGTGGGTCGATCCATGGTATGATCTGCGCATCGAGATCATCTCGGTGCGGTGAGTATATCGCTTTGCGAGTTTGAGTGCCCCCTCCACCGCCTCGGCGCCAGAGCTGACAAAATAGATAGACGAGAGGTCGCCTGGCAGCATCTGTGCAAGGAGCGAGGCGTACTCCACTTGAGGGGTCTCAACGAGCTCACCATATACCATAACGTGCATGTAGTCAGCTACCTGTCGCTGCACCGCCTCAACTACCGCAGGGTTGCCATGTCCAACATTGCTCACCGAGACACCCGCCACCAAATCGTAGTAGCGCTTACCCTCGGGAGTGTAGAAGCAGGAACCTTCAGCTCGAGCAACCTCGATTAGCATTGGAGAGGGCGAGGTCTGCCCCACATGCTCCAAGAATTGTTTGCGTAGTATCTTTTTCATCTATTGATCATCTCCATATTTTCGTCCCATAACTCCTGTTGCATCTTTGACACTCTCTCTAAGCCAACGATAGAGTATCTCGGCACGCTCCATATCATCAAGTTGCCACACGGCCGACGATTGTCGCATACGCTCCGATAGCATATAGATTAGTATTGCAGCCGAGGCCGACACATTGAGACTCTCGACCATTCCACACATTGGTATACGCAAAAACTCATCGGCCGAGGCGATTATATCCTCCGAGATTCCCGAATGTTCGGTACCAAAGATAAGTGCAAATTTTCCAGCCTCAACATCGAACGACTCAGGGGTGCAATCCTCACGGTGTGGTGTGGTTGCAACAATGCGGTACCCTTGGGCCTTGAGCGCTGCGACACCTTCGGCAGTTGTCTCATAGCGCTTTAGGTCGACCCATTTGTCGGTGCCACGCACAATGTCGGAGTAGGTGCGCCACTTGCAGAGACTCTCCACGGCGTGAAGCTCCTGCAATCCAAAGGCCTCGCAGTGGCGCATAAGTGCGCTTGAGTTCTGCGAGTGGAAGGTATTTTCGGCCAGGATGGTCATGTAGCGAGTACGGTTGCCGACCGTCTCCTCCAACTTTGTGCGACGCTCGGGTGTCATAAACTCAGTGAGGTACTCGATGCGCTCGAGGTACCACTCCAAATCTCTATTTTCTATATTTTTCATCTTCATCTAATATTTTGAGGTAGCTCTCGTAGCGTGAGTAGGCTATCTCGCCACTCTCGACAGCTCGCACAACGGCACACTTGGGTTCGTGAGTGTGGGTGCAGTTATAGAATTGGCACTCGGTGCCATACTTCATCATCTCGGGGTAGTAGTGCCACAGCTCATCATCATCAATATCGAGGAGCCCAAACCCCTTGATGCCAGGGGTGTCGATGATGTAGCCTCCAATGCTCAGAGGATAGATTGTCGAGAATGTTGTGGTGTGTTTACCCTTGTGGTGGCTCGACGATATTTCGCCTGTTTTGATCTCAATGTCGGGCTCGATGGCACCAATGAGAGTCGACTTACCCACGCCCGAGTTACCCGAGATAAGGGTGGTGTGACCCTGGAGAAGCTCCTTGACCCTCTCGAGGCCAACCCCTTCGGTTGCCGACACCTCGACCACCTCATAGCCTGCCGAATTATAGGTTGCGATAAACTCCTCCATCGCCTCTCTCTCCTTTTGAGCCAGGTCGACCTTGGCGAGGATGATGGTTGCAGGGATCTTATAGGCCTCGCATGTGACCAAGAAGCGATCTATAAATTCGGTGGCGGTGGTGGGCGAGAAGAGCGTAGCTACCAATATTGCACGGTCGATGTTGGCCGCAATGATGTGTGACTCCTTCGAGAGGTTCGAGGCACGACGAATGATGTAGTTACGTCGTGGTGTGATCTCGCTAATCACATAATTCTCCTCGGTGTCTGCCTCAAACTGCACCACGTCGCCCACAACTACAGGCGAGGTGGAGCGTGCTCCCTTGAGACGCAGACGGCCTCGAATACGACAGTTGTAGCGTTGCCCCTCGGCCAAGACCTCATACCAGCTACCTGTAGCTCTAATTACTACCCCCTCCATGCTACTCATCTTTTGGGAGTTGATCGCCTGCCCAGTGGATTGCAGGGAGGATATATGAGGATGTCGAGATAATAGGTCTGTAGAGTTTCGATCCATCTATATTGCTCTTGTCAACTATCGAATATGAGCTGTTGAGGATGTTAAATAGCGAGAAGATAAGCGATAGAAGTAGTGCACATTTAATAAGTGAGATTACTCCACCCAAGAGTCTATCGAGGGATCCAAGACCTGCCACTGATACAATCTTGCGGAGTAGGGTGGATATGGCACCAACACCGATAAAGCAAACTATTACCACAATGGCATAACCCCAAATGTGAGCATATTCACCACTTATGTTTAGTAGTGTAGCCACCTGAGGGCCAAAAGATTTTGCCAAAATAAGCGCAATTATTATTGCCGCAAGGGCACCAGCTTGCCGAATGGCGCCATCTTTGAGACCCCATGCAAAACTTATTGCCAAGCAGACAATAATTATTATGTCAATTACATTCATATAAGAAAGAGTGTTTTTACAACGCAAAGATAGAAAAAAAACGCTATCTTTGTATTATGTTTTAATTGTATAGATTCAATTATGAAGAGATTATTTTTACTTACACTTTCAATTTTATCTTTTATAGGGGCTATTTCGGCAAGAGAGGTGGTTTCAGTTAATGACAATTGGAGATTCTACTTCTCGATGGAGAATAGTGCAGATTATGCTCGAACGATCTCTCTACCTCACACCTGGATATATGATCAATCCAATATATTGGTCTCTACTCAACCCTCAACGGCAAACTATATCCGTGAGATATATATCCCCAAGGAGTGGGCTCAAAAGCGCATTTTTATAAAATTCTATGGCGTGCAGAGTGTAGCCGATGTGATGGTCAATGGTCGTTACGTGGGGGAGCACCGTGGGGGAGCCACGGCATTTGTTATGGAGCTGAGCAAGGTGGTCAACTATGGCGAGAATAATCGTCTCCATGTGATAGTTAATAATGCACCTCATAGTGATGTGCTACCTACCTCGCACGAGGAGGATCTATATGGTGGAATATATCGTGATGTGGAGCTCATCGTTACCGATAAAACTGTGGTGTCACCACTCTACTACGGCTCCGATGGTATCTTTATTGAGACAACCAAGACGAACGATAATATTGCAGAGGGTGTGACTCGTATCCATCTAAACTCAACTTCGAGCAACAGTTGCCAATTGACACTCTCGATATTTGATCCTTCGGGAAAGGTTGTTTTCCAAAAGATTACAGCAAAGGCTAAGGTCGGTAACGACCCTGTGGAGGTGCCATTCGCTATTAGTGAACCTTTGCTTTGGAGTCCATCCACACCACAGCTATATAATTTCGTAGTTAATGTAAACGATGGTAGTGGTACTGATATAGTTGAGGTGCGTAGTGGTCTGCGCAAGATCTCCTATGATGAGAATGGAGCCCTAAGGATCAACGATCAGGCCTTCCCATTTAGAGGCGTATCGCTCTATCACGACTATCCTCATGTGGGAGGAGCAGCTTCGCAACGAGATATTGATAACGATATGAAGCTCATCGATGAACTTGGTGCAAATGCCATTCGTTCGGTGGCGCATCCCCATCATCCATACCTCTATGATCTATGCGACGCCTCGGGTAAGATGGTGTGGATCGACCTACCACTCACCAAAGCTCCCTATTTGAGCGATGTGGCATACTATCCAACAGATAGATTCCATACGCAAGGGCGTGAGACACTCAAAGAGATAATAGCTCAAAATTATAACCATCCATCTGTGGTCATGTGGGGGCTCTTCTCGCTCCTTACGACTCGTGGCGATAACCCCGTTTCATATCTCAAAGAGCTCAATGCTCTCTCGAAGAGTATCGATACGACCCGTCCAACGGTTGCTGTGAGTGACCAAGATGGCGAGATAAATTTGATTAGTGATTTAATTGTGTGGAATCAATCTATGGGTTGGGATAGAGGTCTATTTACCGATCTTGACCTTTGGCGCAATATGCTACACAACAAGTGGGGTAATATGCGCTCAGCGGTGATATATGGTCAAAATGGTCGCATTGATCAGCAATCGCAGGCGAGTGATTATAAGGGTAGCAATCAGTATAATAACTCGGCATGGAAGCCCGAAGGTCGCCAAAGAGTCTTTCACGAGGAGTATGCTAAACGTATAGGTGTTGATACGCTATTTTGGGGTGTTTGCCTCAACTCGATGTTCGACTTCAAGAGCTCTCGCAATGCTCTGGGTGAGAATAACTCAGGCTTGGTTAGTTTCGATCGTCGTAGTCGTAAAGATATATTCTACCTCTATAAGGCACAGTGGAACTCCTCGGAACCGACGCTTTATATTGCAGATCGTCGCAATAAGGTGAGTACTCTGCCAACATATTCCATTATGGTCTATGCCTCAGATACAATCCCGCCAATGCTCTGCACGGCAAGAGATACCCTTCCCATGAAGAGAGTCTCTCCATGGCAATATAGTGTCGATGCGCTTCCGTTGAGTGATGGTTTAAATAGCTTCGTTGTGAAGCAGGGTGAACTCTCCGATAGTATTGGGATTGTGTTGCAATCTCCCACAACGACGCAGGTGCGTACACGAATAAGATAATTGAATATTAGAGTATACTCCTTTTAACTATGAAAACTGGGGGCGATTTTGCCTGAATTTATGGGATTTTGAAGCACCCATTATTGACATCTGTATATTGATTATCAAGTAGTTGTAGCCATATATAAAAAATCACAACCGTTATGGTTGTGATTTTTTATTTGCCCCTCCCTTGTAGCGGGTCCGAGACTTGAACTCGGGACCTCATGATTATGAATCATGCGCTCTAACCAGCTGAGCTAACCCGCCATCTGCTATTTTTTGGTGTTATCCCTTTTAGCGATTGCAAAGGTAGTGAAAAAATATATAACTCCAAAATTTTGTGGTAAAAAAATCAATTAATTTAGGAGTGTTGCCCTATGGTATTGAATTTGAAGAGGAAGAGTGGATTGCAATGGCGTGAGATGAAAAAGAGGATTGATAGCTTTGTTGTTGTGGGAAGCGTTATATTGCTGCTTGCTCTGTCGTTCGAGGTGATATCGAGCGATCACTACAATTTTACCCCCTATTATATAGGTCTCGAGACGCTTATTTGTAGTACCTACATCATCAAATTCTTTGTTGATATGTCGGCATCACTTCACCATGCTCGATTTTTTTGGCGCCATCTGCCTATACTTCTACTCTCGGTGCCTTATCTTGCAATTGTGATGATGTGTGGTGTTGACGTTGGTCGGCAAGCGGCTCTCTCGTTGGGGCTCTTGCCAATATGTAGAGCAATTATCTCGTTCTATCGACTCTTTGTGCGACTTGTTACGGCTCAGAGTATCGACAAGATTCTTTTGGCTTACCTTATGGTGACGCTGCTCTTCACCTATATCGCCGCTCTGATCTTCTACGATGTCGAGTACCACGTCAATGAAAATCTCCACGGGTTGGGCAATGCCATTTGGTGGGCATGGATGAGCCTCACCACCGTTGGTGCTGATCTATATCCTGTCACCACCCTTGGCAAGGTGCTCTCGGTTATGCTACCTCTGGTTGGTATGATGCTCTTGCCGCTCTTCACAAGCTATATTATCGCTCTTCACAAGCGTCGAGGATCGTGAGGCATCCATCTTCGAGTAGGTCGAGCACATGATCAAATCCCGAAGCTCCTCCGTAGTAGGGGTCGGGGATGTAGTGCACGTCGCTGTGGTTGCGGCAGAGTGCGGCGAAGCGCTCTATCTTCTGCTCGCTCTCGGGCGATGGTGCCATGCGGCGTAGATTCTCCACATTGCTATCGTCCATCGCTATTATGCGGTCAAATTCAAAGAAGTCATCCATTGTGACAGGGCGTGAGCGGTGCGTGAGTGAGTATCCTCGTCGAGCGGCAGCTTGCCGCATGCGTGCATCGGGCAACTCGCCAGCGTGCCCTGCGTAGGTTCCAGCTGAGTCGATCTCAAAGATGTGGCTTAGGCCCGCCTTGGAGGCCATGGCGTGCAGCACTCCGTCGGCTGCTGGGGAGCGGCAGATGTTGCCGAGACATACGAATAGGATTTTCTGTTTCATGGGTATAAAGATAGTTGTATTTTGGGAATTTACAAAATGGGCGTATGATGATATAAAATGTAAAAATATCGTTTTTCAATAAAAAATAGTTGTTTTATCAAAAATAATTATTACATTTGCATTGTCAATAAAAATTAAATGGAGATAAAATGATTATGAAAAGGGTGATTTCGGTGTTATGTTTGTTATCTGCGGCGTTGCTATCTTCGAGTGCAGTGGCCGCCTCAATTAGGGGTAGGGTGATGGGTGAGAATCAAGAGCCTATAAGTTATGCAACGGTTGTACTCTCGCTCGAAGGTCGGCAGGTTGCAGGTGTCGCAAGTGGTGAGGATGGTCGTTTTGATCTTGTGGTCGATGATGGTGAGTATGATCTTATGATCACTTATGTGGGGTATGTCGACTATAATACTACGGTCTCCTCGGGTAGTGACTTGGGCGATATCACCCTCGAGAGTGATGCCACTCAGATCGAGGATGTGGTGGTTACCTCCAACTTCATTCGACGTGAGGCTGATCGCTTTGTGGTCGATGTGGCCAACGCCCCTTCGTCGATTGGTCAAGATGGTGAGGAGCTGCTCAAGAGCTCGCCTGGCGTCTGGATCAACGAGGATGAGATCTCGATAAATGGCAACTCCAACCCCAAAATATATGTCAACGATAGAGAGTTGAAGATGACAAGTGAGCAGACGATGATCTACCTGCGCAACCTAAAGAGTGAGGATGTGCGCCGAATTGAGGTGATTCCTCAAAGTGGTGCGGAGTTTGATGCCTCCAGCTCGTCGGGTGTAATTATGATCTATCTGCGTCGCCAAACGGAGCGAGGTATGATTGGAAGCCTCTCCTTCAAGGGTGGTTACAACGAGGATATGGTCAACTACTCACCCTCGGCAAGTATCAACTTCCAGAGCCAGAAACTCACCCTCAATAGCTCCTTGTGGTACAATCGTTACGATGTAGATTTGCAGAATGAGAGTTCGACAATATATAGCGATCTCGATACTGTGCTATCGGAGAGCTCCACAACCGAGAGCCAAGATGGCTCATATGGTGGGCGAGTGGAGGCGATATATAGCATAAATGATCGCCATAGTGTTGGAGCCGAGGTGAACTACTTTTCGAAGGAGGGTGCTATGCTCTCGAGGTCGAATAGCTTGATTGCAGTGGGCGGCATCGAGGCGCTAAGCGACAGCGAATATGACACTGACGAGGCGAGCGATAACCTCTCGGCAACCATTAACTATATCTACAAATTGGACTCGTTGGGCTCTAAGATTAAGCTGCTTGCCGACTACAACAAGAATTGGAGCGATAACTTTAGCGACAATAGAGTGAGCTCCTCTGGTGCAGATTCGCTCCACCAAAGCTTCTCGGTGGCGGACTTCCAGGTAGCCACTGCAACCCTTGCCATCGAGCAGGTGTTGAACCCCACAACGATGCTCAAGGGTGGTGTGAAGTATACACGCAACGATATGGATAGTCGCTCCACATATAGCTACTATGGGGAGGACGACTGGCTCGATTTGAGTGATTACAATAGCGACGAGCTCTATACCGAGAATATTGGTGCAGCATATATCATTGGCTCCACTCGCATGGGGCAATGGAGCGTGGTGGCAGGTCTTAGGGGTGAGTATACCCAAACCCAGGGGCGAGATAATCTGCTCAACAAAGATTACATGAGCTGGTTCCCCAACCTCAATGTCTCATATCTACTCGACCCTACAGGCTCCAACTCGATCACGATGCAATACTCACGTTCGATCTCTCGACCAAGTTTCTGGAGTTTGAACCCTGCTCGCACACAGATCTCGGAGTACTTCTATCAGGTGGGAAATCCATCGTTGATGCCCGAGTATAAGAATAGCGTTAGCCTCACCTATGTCTACAAATACAAATATTCGCTCACAGCCTCGATGCAGATTGCTCAGAATAGCGTAGTGCAGATCATGGTGCAGGATGATGATGATCCCAATATGACATATATTTCGAATGAGAATATTAGTAACCAAAATAGCTACTTCCTCATAACAAATCTCCCGTTTCAACTCACTAAGTGGTGGAGTCTCAATGCCAATGTGATCTATGGTTATCGTGGTGAGAGGATAGATTCTGCCTCCGATGTGCAGTATCAACATATGCTCTTTGCCAATGCTCAAAGTACCTTCACGCTGCCCAAGAGTATCTATCTCACTTTGGGATACTACGGCATGAGTGATGTCTACTCAGGTAATATTCACGTCGAGGGGCGCAACTTCAGCTCGGTGTCGCTTAGCAAGAAGTTCCTCGACAATAGGTTGAGCGCCTCCATTAAGGCAAACAATATATTTACCAAGGATCAGGTGTTGACAAATACCCTCACAGGTGTGGAGCAGACTTTGATTAGTGCTAATGGCTGGATGAAGCCCACTTTGGGCCTCTCGATAAGCTACAACTTCAAGGCTGGCAAGGAGTACCAACAGCGCCAAGGTGTCGAGAGCGCTTCGGCTGAGGATAGGGCTCGACTCTCCAGTGGTGATCAGCAGGGTCAATAGAGCGAAAAGAAAAGAATAGAACCTTTTATTGTTAAAAATCTACCAAGCTATTCTTCTGCAGGAGACGATTAATTTGCAAAAAGTTAATCGTCTCTTTGTCGTATTACAACATTAAATCACTATCTTTGCCCCTTGATTTAAATTAAGCGAAAAATATTAGATGATTACAGTATCGAACATAGAGCTCCAATTTGGTAAGCGAGTTCTTTTTAAGGATGTTAACTTTAAGTTTACTCCAGGCAACTGCTATGGTGTGATTGGTGCCAATGGCGCAGGTAAATCGACCTTTCTCAAGATCTTGAGTGGTGAGGTGGATTGCACCAAGGGTAGCGTAACCTTTGGCCCCAATGAGCGTCTCTCGGTCTTGAAGCAGGATCACCACGCTTTTGACCACTGCACGGTGCTCGATACTGTGCTGATGGGTCACTCGGTTTTGTGGGATATTATGAAGCAGAAGGAGCTTCTCTATGCAAAGGAGGATTTCTCGGATGCCGATGGTGAGAAGGCTGCCGAGTTGGAGATGATCTTTGCTGAGCTCGATGGCTGGAATGCCGAGAATGAGGCGGAGACTCTGCTAAGTGGCTTGGGTGTCAAGGAGGATAAGCACTACACCCTAATGAGTGAGCTCAACGGTAAGGAGAAGGTGTTGGTGCTCTTGGCGCAGGCACTCTTCGGAAAGCCCGATAACTTGCTTTTGGATGAGCCTACCAACGACCTCGATGTAAATACTGTAATGTGGCTCGAGAACTACTTGGCCAACTACGACGCTACGGTGCTTGTGGTGTCGCACGACCGTCACTTCCTCGATGCTGTAAGTACCCACATCCTCGACATCGACTACAACGAGATCAACCTCTTCTCGGGTAACTACAACTTCTGGTACCAGTCGAGCCAACTTGCTCAACGTCAGCAGGCTCAACAAAACAAGAAGGCCGAAGAGAAGAAGAAGGAGTTGCAGGAGTTTATCCAACGCTTCTCGGCCAATGTGGCAAAATCGAAGCAGGCAACATCGAGAAAGAAGATGCTCGAGAAGCTCAATATTGAGGAGATCAAACCTTCGTTGCGCAAATATCCTGGTATCATCTTCACCATGCAGCGTGAGCCTGGAACCAACATCTTGGAGGTGACCGATCTAAGCAAGAGCATTGGTGGCGAGACTCTATTTAAGGATGTCAACTTTACAATCAACAAGGGCGATAAGGTTACATTTATCTCACGTGAACCACGTATCGTAACGGCGCTTTTGGAGATCATCTCGGGCAATGACACCCCCGACACAGGTGAGGCTAAGTGGGGCGTGACGATCAAAAATAGCTACCTGCCGCTCAACAACCACTCATTCTTCGAGAGCAAAATCTCGATCATGGATTGGTTGGCTCAATACTCGTCGGATACTCTGGAGGTCTACCTGCGTGGCTACCTCGGCAAGATGCTGTTCGCTCGTGAGGATGTCTATAAGTCGGTTAATGTACTCTCGGGAGGCGAGAAGGTGCGCTGTATGATCGCTAAGATGATGGTCGAGGAACCCAACGCTTTGGTGCTCGATTCACCTACCAACCACCTCGATATGGAGTCGATCCAGGCATTCAACAACTCGCTGATGAGCTACAAAGGTATCGTGCTGATGACCTCACACGACCACGAGTTTATCAACACCGTATCGAACCGTATCATCGAGATCGGTCCCAAGGGTATGATCGACAAGTATACCGAGTATGATGAGTATCTAATGAGTGAACATGTCAAGGATTCTTTGGAGAGAATCTACTAAAGTATTTTTAGCAAACTAATAAAACAACTAATAAAATGAGAATTGTAGGAAAAATTATCGCCTTAGTGTTATTTGCAACTATGGCTGTATCGTGTGGCACAGGTGCAACAGGTAGCTCAACGTCAAACTCTGCGGGTGGTGCCAATGGCGCCTCAGCCAAATATATATTCTATTTTATTGGTGATGGAATGGCTGCTCCCCAAGTTCAACTTGGTGGGGCAGCGCTAACATCTGCAAAGTTTAGAGATAACTATGCAGCCCAAACAGGTACCACATTGGAGTCCGAGGAGCTATTCCTAAAATCACTATCTGTGACAGGTCTGGCGACGTCGAATGCAGCAAATCGCTACATCACCGACTCGGCTGCCGCAGGCACAGCCTTGGCAACGGGTAGCAAGACCGATGTGGGAATTATCTCGCAAGATGCTGATGGAAATACCCTAAAGACAATTGCCGAGAGAGCCAAAGAGAGCGGAATGAAGGTGGGCGTAGTATCGAGCGTGAGCATCGACCACGCTACACCAGCATGTTTCTATGCGCACTCGCCAAGTCGCAGCAACTACGCTGAGATCTCGGATCAGCTCCTCACCTCGGGCTTTGACTACTTTGGTGGTGGCTCGGTGAGATGGAATAGCCGTGCTGTAAGTGAGCAGAGCGATAAAGCTACAGCCTATGCGGAGTATCGCAAGAGAGCCGAGGAGAGTGGTTTCAAATTTGTTACGACCCTCGAGGAGTTCAACGGCTTGGGTAAGGGCGAGTCGCAAGCGGTGATCGCAACTCTCAATATGTTGTCCGAGGAGCAAAATACGGAGGATGGCTCAGCGATGCCATATACGATCGACCTTGCGAGATACTCCGAGGAGAATCAAATCACACTTGCGCAGTTCACCCAAAAGGGAATCGACCTATTGGAGGGTGAAGATGGATTCTTTATGATGGTCGAGGGTGGTAAGATCGACTGGGCGTGTCACGCCAACGACGCAGCAACGTGTGCCTACGAGGTTGTGGCATTCGATGAGGCGATAGGCGTGGCGATGGCATTCGCTGCAAAGCACCCAACCGAGACGCTTATCGTAGTTACGGGAGACCACGACTGCGGTGGCTTGGCTATCGGTTTCGCTGGAACTCACTACGAGTCGGCGTTCGACATTCTCGCTTCGTCGAGAATCTCCTATGCACTCTTCTCGACAAGTGCCTCAGCAAAGATAAAATCGGGTGAGTCATTCGAGAGTCTTCTTAGCTACGCATGCGAAGAGTTTGGTTTTACAAATACTCTTCGAGGCGATGGAGAGCAGAAGTTGCAGCAGACGCTGGAGCTGTCGGACTTTGAGGTTGAGATGCTTCGTCGTGCATATCGCAAGAGTGCAACCAAAGTGTTGGATAGTGATGACCTATATCTCAACTCCTTTGGTGGCTACGACCCATTCACCACCACCTGCACCAATATTCTAAACAATAAATCGGGTATCGAGTTTGCAAGCTATAGCCACACGGCAGTTCCAGTGATGGTCTTTGCTGATGGCGCTGGTGCTGAGTTGTTTAGTGGCTACTACGACAATACCGACATCGCCAAAAAGATTGGTCAGGCAGCAGGAATTTAACAAGATGAGGCGAAGAGGATTATACTTTACTATTATTGTAGCGATAGCCTCTATCGTTCTATTGTCTATCCCTACGGGCTACGAGAATCGGGAGCTTACACAAAATATTTTATACGATAAGGCCAAAGTGTTGGAGGTCGATAACTCTGATCTTAGCGAAATTTCGGTGGTTCGATTGGGTACTCAGCAACTTATGCTGAGAGTGCTCTCGGGACCATTTAAAGGGGATACTATTGCGGCCAACAACCCTCTTTTGGGCGATAAACGACGTGATAAGATCTTCGAGGTGGGCGATCGAGTGTTGTCCATATCGAGAGTAGATAACTCTCACAGTCATATTATTGAGTCTCGTGCCGAAGAGTATTATCGTCAAGATTTAGAGATCGTACTTTGTGTAATCTTTGTTATCGCATTGACTCTTTTCGCTGGCGCTACTGGCGCTAAGGCAGCCCTCTCATTTCTATTTACGGCACTTGCATTTTGGAAGTTGCTGCTCCCCTCGTTGCTGAGTGGCTATTCGCCACTATTTGTATCAATTGGAGTGGTCGTATTAACCACCTCGGTCATCATTCTCCTTGTGGCAGGTCTCTCTCGCAGGGGTCTCGTTGCGCTCCTTGGAGCCATCTTGGGGGTTGTGCTGACCGCTACGTTGGCTCTGATTTTTGGCCACTACTTCAAGATACCAGGAACAATCCAAGAGTACTCCGATGCACTCATCTACTCAGGTTTTGCCCATCTCAACTTCTCGGAGATGTTCCTCTCCTGCATCTTTATCTCATCTGCTGGTGCGGTGATGGATGTGGCGATGGATATTGCGGCAGCCCAAGATGAGCTCAATAACCAAGCACCTCACCTAAGCCGAAAGGAGTTGATCCGCTCGGGATTAAATGTCGCCTCGCCCGTGGTTGGTAGCATGACTACAACCTTGCTCTTTGCCTACTCGGGTAGCTTTATGTTTGTATTTATGGCCTTTATGGCGCAAGGTGTCCCCATGGAGAGCATTGTCAATCGAGGCTTTATCGCTGCCGAGATCCTCCACACTATGGTTGGTAGCTTCGGCTTGGTGCTTGTAGCACCTGTTACCGCTCTATTGGGGGGTTACATCTTTAAGAGAGTCGTTGAGTAGCGTTATAGCCGACGCTGTGGCACGACCTATAATCTGAGAGCGTTCTGAGCCGCAGTGGATCATCGTAGCGTGGCACCCTTTGGGTGTGGCTATGGCAAACCATACGGTGCCTATAGGCTTCTCTTCGCTGCCTCCCGTGGGGCCTGCGATGCCAGTTGTGGCGATTGCGTAGTCGGCACCTGCCGCAGCCTTGACGCCTACCGCCATCTCTACTGCAACCTGCTCGCTCACTGCACCATAAGAGGTGAGCGTAGAGTGCTCGACTCCCAATATCTGCTCCTTGGATTGGTTGCTGTAGCTCACTACGCCACACTCAAAATATTGAGAGGCGCCAGCCAAAGCGGTAAATTTTGCAGCTATGGCGCCACCTGTGCAGCTCTCTGCAACGGCCAACTTTGCCCCCAATTTGATGAGCTTCTCGTGCACAATCTGCTCTATTGAGGCCGACTCATAACCCAAAATATATTGAGGAATAATCTGCTCCAACTCGGCGAATGCCTGTTTGATCTCTTTACCCACGTCGCTACTCTCAACTTCGTAGGCCGAGAGTCGCAATCGCACTCGTCCAAAGCTTGGGAGATAGGCCAACTTGATGTAGTGGGGTAGTGCGCTCTCCCACTCCTCGATCGTCTCGGCCAAGATCGACTCGGCGAGACCCGCAGTGATCATCGTGCGGTGGATATTCTCCCGAAGGGTGAAGTGCGCTTTGAGGCGTGGCGTGACCTCACTTATCATAAGCTCCTTCATCTCGAATGGAACTCCAGGGAGCGAGATCAAGATGTGCCCCTGCTGCTCGAACCACATTCCTGGCGCAGTGCCATGAATGTTGAATATTGGAGTGCAGGCTGCGGGTACCATAGCTTGACTTGCGTTGAGGGAGTTGTAGTTGATCCCACGCCTCTTGGTGATCTCCTTGACATGCTCGGCCACCTGCTCATTGTGTACCATCTTCGACGAGAATAGATCGGACAAAGTCTGCTTGGTGATATCATCTTTGGTTGGCCCCAAGCCACCTGTGACAATAACTAAGTCATACTCCTTGAGGGCTCTTTCGAGTGTTGAGTAGATCTGATCACCTGAGTCGCCAATCGATAGTTTTTCACCAATTCGGAAGCCGATGTCGCTTAGAGATTTAGCAATATATGCAGAGTTCGTGTCGACGATCTGACCAATGAGTATCTCGTCGCCAATTGTGATGATGGAAGCGTTCATAGTGTGAATGTTTTTTTAATTCTCGTTATTTTCTACCTCTTCGGTGATCAGAGATAGTGATATCCTCTTGGCTACCGATGGACCTTCGTAGATAAATCCTGAGTATAGTTGTACAAGTGAGGCTCCCGCCTCGAGCATCGCCTTAACGTGTGATGGTGTGCTCATGCCTCCGACACCTATTATTGGGTAGGCACCATTGGTCTTTTGGTGAATATATCTCACTACTTCGAGTGCTCGCTCACGAAGAGGTGTTCCGCTCAATCGTCCTGCGCCAATCTTCGTGATGGATGCTTGAGATGTTTTGAGCCCCTCACGAGAACGAGTACCTGCTACGGCGACAATACCATCGAGTGGGGTTGCCACCAATACATCAACAACCATATCTATCACCTGATTATCGACGTCGGGTGAGATTTTAACCATTATTGGGCGGTATTCGCTCTGCCCACGACGGAATTCGAAGAGTGGGCCAAGGGTAGCCGATAGCGTCTCAAATGTGTAGCTTTTGGTGTCGAGTGCGGCATTGTCCGAGGTTAGGTTTACAGTGAAGTAGTCGGCATATTGATATAGAGTTCTAAAACTTGTAAGGTAGTCTTGAGCAGCCTGTTTGGGGTTGGTGTTGACCCCCACTCCAATATTGCACCCCACCACTATCTTGGCGTGTTTCTTACGTAGGTTCTCGATTGCATATTGCCAACCTAAGTTTGCATTACCGATGCGATTGACAATAGCTCGATCTCGTCCTAAGCGATATATTCGTGGTTTGGGGTTTCCCTCTTGAGCCTCGGGGGTGATCGTCCCCACCTCTACGAAGCCAAATCCCAAAGCCGAGATCTCATTGATTATCTCACCATTGCAATCAAATCCTGCCGCAAGCCCTATAGGATTGCGGAACTTAGTACCAAAAACCTCTCTCTCGAGCGATGGATGGTCTACTCTATATGAGGCCTTGAGGGCCTTGTAGCCATATGGCATATGGCCAATGAGCTGTAGTAGTCCGATGGCTAACGAGTGAGCTCGGTCGATGGAGAGCTTAAAAAGTAGCGGTTTTATAATCTTCTGATACATCTTTGTATATCCTCTTTATCTGCACAAAGATACAAAATTATATATCTTGATGTGCATGTTGTATAAAAAAAGAACAAAGTTACCTCGAGAATTATATCTCATGATAACTTTGCATCTATAGTTGTATAGCGATTAAACTCTATTTTTTTACTTTTGGGGCCAAAATCATATTCATCTTCTTACCCTCCAACTTTGGCATCACCTCAACCTTGGCAAACTCCTCGAGGTCGGTAGCAAAGCGAAGTAGGAGAATCTCTCCCTGCTCCTTAAAGACGATCGAGCGACCACGGAAGAATACATAAGCCTTCACCTTGGAGCCCTCCTTGAGGAAGTTCTCGGCATGCTTGAGTTTGAAGTTGTAGTCGTGATCATCGGTTTGTGGACCAAAACGTATCTCCTTGATTACAACCTTAGTCTGATTTGCCTTCAACTCCTTAGCCTTCTTCTTCTGTTGGTAGAGGTATTTGGAGTAGTCTGCAATGCGACATACTGGTGGGTCAGCCTTGGGTGAGATCTCAATTAGGTCGAGCTCCATCTCGTCGGCAAGTTTAATTGCTTCACGTATCGAGAGCACAATAGGCTGTTCGATATTCTCGCCTACGATACGCACTTGTGTTGCAGTGATCTCGTCATTGATGCGATTTGGATTCTCTTTCTCTGGCAATCTGCCACCACGATTCCTATTGTTAGGCTTTGGTCGTGTTGTGTTGGCCGCATTATACGGTCTTGGTTGAAATGGTTTTGGTGCTGCTATAGCTTTGTCCTCCCAAAAATTAGTTAAACGTGTGTTGTATATAGTTTTACGCTACAAAGGTAAAACTTTTTATCATTTATTACAAAACTTTTTATGTAAATATCAATAGTTAAGTGTAAAAAATAGATATGGTCTCGATGAAAATATCATGCCAAAGGGCAGTTTTAAGGGATCTCTACATCAAAATTAATTGAGATACCTTTGCTGGTGTAGTACTCAAAAGCACTATCCAACTTGCTATCTGCGCAGGTCATGCTGTCATCCGAGGTGCTGCTTTTGAGGCTGCCAGCAGAGTCGAGGTAAGAGATCGTAGTTGTAGCGCCAAATGTATATGAGCTCTTAGTGACCTCATACTCATCCTTTAGGCTAAATGAGAGGTGAAGAGTAACAACCTGGTCGAGGTTAAACCCATCGACAGTAATGGTGTGAGGTATCGACTCAATATCCACACTGCTCGTTTGACCACTTGCGTCGGTGTATGAGGCATTGATATCAAAAAATGTGGGTAGATCGTGTAGATCGTTGATCTTGTAGGTCAACACTGCGCTTGTCTCGGGAGTCTCGGTGCCATCATCTTGATTGTCGATACTCTTAGTATTGCAACTTGTGCTCATAATAGTGATCGCTGAGAAGCAGCACATTAATAGTAGTTTGTATATTTTCATAGCTGTTATAGAGTAAAAAGAGTGTTGCAAAGTTATCAACTCTAACTTTGCAACACTCAAAATTAATAAAGTATTGCAAGGTTATCTACTGCATCTTATTTGCCTCGATCTCCTCTTTTACGATATTCGAGATGTATGAGCTGAACTCCTCAATCGTCATCTGACCCTTGTCGCCATCGCCTTGTGCACGAACCGAAACAAGTCCATCGGCCTCCTCCTTCTCGCCTACGATAAGTAGGTAGGGGATACGTTTGAGCTCATTGTCACGGATCTTGCGACCGATCTTCTCGTTGCGATCGTCGACCTGAGTGCGCACGTCACACTTGTTGAGCGTTGCCGCCACTCTCTCGGCGTAGTCGTTATACTTCTCCGAGATTGGCAAAATCACAGCTTGGTCGGGCGATAGCCACAATGGGAACTTACCACCAGTGTGCTCCAAGAGTACCGCTACAAAGCGCTCCATCGAACCAAACGGTGCACGGTGGATCATAATTGGGCGGTGCAACTTATCGTCCGAACCTTTGTAGGTGAGGTCGAAACGCTCTGGAAGGTTGTAATCCACCTGGATAGTACCCAACTGCCACTTGCGACCGATTGCATCTTTTACCATGAAGTCGAGCTTAGGGCCATAGAATGCCGCTTCGCCATACTCAACAACGGTGTTGAGCCCCTTCTCGGCCGATGCCTGGATGATAGCGCTCTCGGCCTTCTCCCAATTCTCGTCTGAGCCGATATACTTCTCTGTGTTCTTTGGATCACGGAGCGAGATTTGAGCTGTGTAGTTGTCGAACTTGAGTGTCTTGAAGATGTAGAGCACGATGTCGATTACACGCTTGAACTCCTCCAAAAGTTGGTCGGGACGTACAAAGAGGTGGGCGTCGTCTTGGGTAAATCCACGTACACGAGTCAATCCGTGAAGCTCGCCAGTCTGCTCGTAGCGATATACTGTTCCAAACTCAGCGAGGCGAACTGGAAGATCTTTGTAGGAGCGAGGCTTGATCTTGTAGATCTCGCAGTGGTGAGGGCAGTTCATTGGCTTTAGCAAGAACTCCTCATTCTCGTCGGGAGTGTGGATTGGTTGGAATGAATCCTTACCATATTTAGCGTAGTGCCCCGAAGTTACGTAGAGCTCCTTGTTACCGATGTGAGGGGTCATAACCTGCTCATATCCACCCTCACGCTGTACCGAGCGCAAGAAGTTCTCGAGGCGCTCACGAAGTGCTGCACCCTTTGGTAGCCACAACGGCAAGCCTTGACCCACACGCTGAGAGAATGCAAAGAGCTCGAGCTCTTTACCCAATTTGCGGTGGTCACGCTTCTTGGCCTCCTCCATCATCGCCAAGTACTCATCGAGTAGCGCCTTTTTTGGGAATGTGATACCGTAGACACGAGTAAGCATCTTGTTCTTCTCGTTGCCACGCCAGTATGCTCCAGCAACCGACGTTAGCTTGATGGCCTTGATTCCAGCGGTGGTAGGTATGTGTGGTCCACGACAGAGGTCGGTGAAGTTTCCATTGGTGTAGTAGCTAATGGTTCCATCCTCTAAGTCGTTGATAAGTTCAACTTTGTAGATTTCGCCCAAGTCGGAGAAGTGCTTTAGTGCATCGGCCTTAGAGACCTCGGTGCGCACGATCTGCTCCTTTTGGCGAGCTAACTCCAACATCTTGGCCTCGATCCTCACGAGGTCCGACTCGGTGATCGAGACGGGAGAGTCTACGTCGTAGTAGAATCCACTCTCGATAGCGGGTCCGATACCAAATTTAATACCAGGGTATAGCTCCTGTAGAGCCTCGGCCATAAGGTGAGCCGATGTGTGCCAAAAGGCATGTTTACCCTCCTCATCGTCCCACTTAAAGAACTTAATTGAGGCATCCTCTTTGATGGGGCTCATCATGTCGACAACCTCTCCATCAATCGAGGCAGCAAGGCAGTCAGCAGCTAAACGAGGGCTGATACTCTCTGCTACCTGATAGGCAGTTGTTCCCGCTTCGAACTCACGGATCGAACCATCGGGAAATGTAACTTTGATCATAATTTTGTTTGTATTTTAATTTTACCCTTATAGACCCTTCCACAATTACGAGACGGAATAGGCTTCTAAGGAGTTTTTTCTATTTGTGGTCGTGGTCATGGTGACGAAGATCCTTGAGTGACATGTCACGGCGAGACTTCTCACGCTCGGCACGTTGAAGTGGATTGGCGTGAGCCTTTACGTAACTGCGACGAGAGCGAACAATGTCGATAGCCATGTAGAGCGCATTGCGCATAGAGTCGGGATTTGCCACACCTTTGCCTGCAATGTCGTAGGCCACTCCATGGTCGGGCGAGGTGCGCACGGCGAGCAATCCTGCGGTGAAGTTGACCCCCTCGGGAGAGAGTGTTTTGAATGGAATTAGCCCCTGGTCGTGGTACATCGCCAAGATTGCATCATACTTCTTGTAGGATGCCGAGGCGAAGAATCCATCGGCAGCAAAGGGTCCAAATGCCAAAATGCCCTTATCGAAAGCCTCCTTGATAGCTGGTTGCAGCACTTTGAGCTCCTCATCGCCTAACATGCCACCCTCACCAGCGTGGGGGTTGAGCGACATTACCGCTATGCGTGGCTCGATGACACCGAAGTCTCGCTTGAGCGATAGACGTAGGTTTTGTAGATCTTTGATGATCTTCTCGGTCGATAGCGCCTTGCTCACCTCGGTGAGAGGTATATGTTTGGTGACAAGCCCCACACGCAAAATTTCGCTACACATCATCATCATCGACTCTCCTTCGAACTGAGAGGCCATATATTCGGTGTGACCAGTGAAGCTAAATGAGTCGCTCTGCACGCTCTCCTTGTTGAATGGTGCTGTGACGATGGCGTCGATCACGCCACTCTTGAGCTCCTCGGCAGCACGCTGTAGTGAGTCGATTGCCGCTTTGCCAGCCTCGGGTGAGGCAACACCTGGCGTCACCTTGATCTCCTTGTCGCCACACTCCACCAAGTTAACTTTGTCGGTGCGAGCCTCACGAGCCGATGAGATCTTGTTGAACGAGATAGCTTGCCCCTCGAGGCTTTTGCTATAGTGCTGAGCCACCTGCGATGATCCATAGATGATTGGGGTGCAGAGCTCCGTCACTCTGCTATCCGAGAATATTTTGAGTATAAGCTCCCAACCGATGCCATTGGTGTCACCTTGGGTAATGCCTATCTTTAATCTGTTATCTGCCATTATTATAAATTATTTCAATCGACGAATATACGAAAAAAAATTGGAAGATATTATTATTTTCTTAATATTAGTGAATTATGAGTATAATTTCATTGTGTAATTTGAGCTGAGATCTCAGAGGTGCGTCATTCCAGACTTGATCTGGAATCTACAGAAGAGAGTGGTTTACTGTAGTTTAAGTAGTATATAGTTTGTAGATCCCCGATCGAGTCGGGGATGACGGTAATAGGTTAACTCACTCGCAATTATTTTCCAATTAAAAATATTCGGTGCGATAATCGTAGTTGTTTCTAAGCGCCTCGAATTGCTCTCTGTGACCCTTTAGATGGTTGCTCAGAGCCTCTATATCAAACTTTGTGTCAATGGTTTGGAGTAGCTCCTGCCAGCTAATTTCATAGGGGTGCGATTGGGGGGCATCGCTTTGCCACTCGAGAAGTGGGAGGTCGAGCGCTTGGGCTGTGCTGCGTACCGCCATTGTTGTGGCGTTGGCTTTGCCTTGGAGCGAATAGCCAGCTATGTGGGGGGTGGCTATAAGAGCTTTGTCGAGTGCCTCGGTGGAGATCTCGGGCTCCCACTCCCAGACATCCATCGCAAATGGATTACCGCTCTCGATCAATGCTCGAGTGTCGACAACCTCACCTCGAGAACTGTTTACAATCAAACAGTTAGGTGAGACGTTGCGTAGCGACTCCTCGGAGATCATATGTCGAGTGGTGTGGTCGAGCGGAGTGTGAAGAGTTATGATGTCGGCCTGAGAGGCGAGCTGCTCAAAACTTAGGAAGTCGCCACCCTCTACCTCCTTTCGAGGAGGATCGCAGCAGAGCACCTTGAAGCCCCACAATGCGGCGTAGCGACTCACCAGCGAACCGACGTTGCCAACTCCGACCACGCCCAAAGTTCTCTGCCCAGGCTCCCACCCTTGGTGTCGAGAGGCGTAGGCGAGTAGCGCCCCAACCCACTGTAGAACGCCTCGAGCATTGCATCCTGCGGCTGTCGAGACTCCGATGCTCTGCTCGCAGCAGTAGCGGGTGTCGATATGGTCGAAGCCGATGGTGGCGGTGGCGATATGTTGCACGGCGGAGCCCTCCAATAGCTCCTTGTTGCAGCGAGTTCGAGTGCGCACAATGAGTGCCGAAGCATCTGCCACACGATCGTGGCTAAAGCTCCTGCCGTCGATATACTCCACTTGGCAGTAGGGTTCAAATACCCCTCTTATAAATGGAATGGCTGAGTCGATTATAATCTTCAATTTTCGGGAGGTTCAATTATTTGTCGCAAATATAGTACATTAGACTCTAAGATGAGAATAGTTTATTATTTATTTTACTACATTTGCACATTAATAATTATGCAATCTATATGAATTTAGAGAATTTTGACCCAAATGGTGTAGGTGTAGACAACGGAGCCTACTTCTCGATGCCATTTTCTATAGAGCAAGCTGCTTTGGTTTTGGTCTCGGCACCATGGGATGTAACGGTCTCCTATGAGGCTGGTGCTGCCATCGCTCCCGATGCAATTATTGAGGCCTCGATGCAGCTCGATTTTTATGACTCTTCGGCTCCCGACGCATGGCGCCAGGGGATAGCTACAGCCGAGATTGACTACTCCTTGCTCGAACAATCGCAACGTCTGCGACGGGATGCTCGAAAGGTTATCGACCACCTTGAAGAGGGTGGTTGTATCAAGGATGAATATATTGGTCGCTATCTCAAACGTGTCAATGCAGGGTGCGAACATCTCAATGATTCTATCTATAGACAGTGCCGTGCACTACTCGCACAAGGTAAGTTAGTGGGGTTGGTTGGTGGAGATCACTCGACACCCTATGGCGCAATTAAAGCTCTTGCCGAGTACCACTCGTCGTTTGGCATACTGCATATTGATGCCCATTGCGACTTGCGAGAGGCCTACGAGGGTTTTGGGTTTTCGCACGCCTCAATTATGTACAATGTGTTGCGAGATATTGAGCAGGTGGAACACATTGTTCAAGTTGGAGTGAGAGACTATTGTGATGATGAGTTGTCGCTGGCAACCTCCTCTGAGAGGATCACTATATTTGATGATTACGCCATGCAAAGATCTCGCTTCGAGGGTAGTAGCTGGCGTGAGCAGTGCCTCGAGATTGTTGAGCGTTTGCCACAAGAGGTCTATATAAGTTTCGATATTGATGGCCTCGCTATGAGCTACTGCCCAAATACGGGTACTCCTGTGAGTGGCGGTTTGAGTTTCAACGAGGCGCTCTACCTCTTGGAGTGTGTCACAGCCTCGGGGCGCACCATCATTGGTTTCGACTTGGTTGAGGTGGCACCCCACCCCAAGCAGCGTATTGATGCAATTGTGGGTGCGAGGATGTTATATAAATTGTGTGGACAGACTATAAAATCTAATCTTAGATAGAGTTATGAGATATATTTCAAAATTTAGTTGGGTGCGTTACCGCTATCAATTTGGTGAACGCAGCCGTCATCTACTCAAGGAGCCTTGGGCAGGTGGCGTTATTCTTGTGTTGTGCGTAATTATCGCACTTCTTTTAGCCAATTTAGAGTCTACTCGACATTGGTATCACGCTATCCTGTCGGCTAACTTGTCGTTCAATATCACCTCGCATGATGGCCTAAACGTAGTCTTTCCTCAAGATCTCACCGTTGAGAAGTTTATCAACGATGGTCTCATGGTGATCTTCTTCTTTGGAGTGGGTCTCGAGATTAAGCGTGAGGTGATGTCGGGGCAACTTTCGTCGTTTCGTCGTGCGATTCTGCCCGTTATTGCCGCTATAGGAGGTATGGTGGTGCCTGCCATCATCTACACACTCTTCAATGCTGGTACCCCCACAGCTGGTGGTTGGGGTATTCCCACTGCTACCGATATTGCATTTGCCATCGGTATCATGTCGATTTTGGGTGATAGGGTGCCCTTTTCGCTCAAGATATTTTTAACGGCGCTGGCTATTGCCGACGATTTGGGCGCCATTTTGGTAATCGCTATCTTCTATGGAGGTACCATCAATTGGGTGTGTCTGTTGAGTGCCATTGCTTTGATGCTCCTAATATACTTCATGGGACGTTTGGGTGAGCGAAGGTTGCTCTACTATCTATTTCCTGCAATTGTGGTATGGAGTCTATTTTACTACTCAGGAATCCACGCAACATTGGCGGGTGTGTTGATGGCGGTATTGGTACCAACCAAGCCTCGTTACTCCAAATTGCATCTCTTGCGGCAAGCCGATAGATTGGAGGCAAATATTGTTAAAGCGGCCAAAGTGGGAGATCATGATCTCTACAATAACCATCTTTCGGAGTTGGGCCACCTCTCGTATGGCTCGATTGGTATGAGTCACATTCTCGAGTCTATACTATCTCCCTATATCACCTTCTTGATTCTTCCAATATTTGCGTTAGCCAATGCTGGAGTTTTGATAAATATAGATGATCTCAATATCTTTGCTGATAGCTTGGGTGGCGGATCTATAGGCAAGGGAATCTTCTATGGGTTGGTGATTGGTAAACCTGTTGGAATATTTATTGCAAGCTGGCTGGCTATTAAATTCAAGCTGGCAGAGATGCCCCAAGAGGCGTCATGGCGTATGTTATTCTCGGTAGCTTGTTTGGGAGGTATTGGCTTTACCATGTCGATCTTTGTCGATACCTTAGCCTTTGGAGCTGTGAGTATGCATTATGTTGATCAAGGCAAAATAGCAATTCTATTTGGCTCGATCGCTTCGGCGTTGTTGGGTGTTATATTAATTAATATATTTTCAAGAAATAAAGAGTTAAAAAATGAATAAGTTCTCAATATTAGTGCTCTTTGTGGCGGCAATCTTTGTCTCGTGTAGAGGTGAACAGAAGAGTAGCGTGACACCCCTCAAGGGCGAAACAGATTCATTGGCATATGTCATTGGCATGAATATCGCTGAGAACCTAATGGCGATGGATTCGACCATCAATGTCTCGGTGGTGTGTCGTGCGATAGCGGAACATAGTGGCTCAAAATCGTTGATCACCCCCAACGATGCTCGAGACTACTATCTTCGATATTTGACCTATGTGGAGCCTGAGCGTAAGCGTGGCTACGAGGATAAATATCTTGAGGATATGATAAAGTCGGATCGTCGATTTACCCGTTCAAATAGCGGTTTGACCTATAATATAGCAGTGATTGGCGATGAGTCGCTTACCCCAAAGGGAACCAACGATCTGATCTCGATGCGCTATACCATCTCTCGCCTCGATGGAGAGCAGATTTTTTCGTCGTATGAGGTTGGCGACACTTTGGTTGTAGCGCTTCAGAATCTCACTAAGGGAGTCCAAGAGAGTCTCAAAATGATTGGTAAGGGTGGCAAGGTGAATGCCTGGATTCCGTCGAAACTATCGTATGGTGAGCGTGGCGACTCTCTGCTTGGTGTAGATCCATTCGAGACGCTTTACTACGAGATGGAGCTCATTGATATGGAGCGAAATGCAGCAAGTGGATTAGATAAGATCGAGTGGTAGCTATGCGCAAAATATTGAATCACGAACTTGCTCGTCCTACTGCAGAGGAGTTTGCTGTAGCGTCCAAGATACCTGTTGTAGTGGTCTTGGATAATATTAGATCACTTCAAAATGTGGGCTCTTTTTTTCGCACCAGTGATGCTTTTGCTATCGAGAGTATCGCATTGTGTGGTATTACAGCAACGCCCCCCAATCGAGATATTCACAAAACTGCGCTTGGAGCTGAGCTAACTGTGGGGTGGCAATACTACCCAACAACTGTGGAGTGTGTCGAGCAGCTCGTCTCGTGTGGCTATCTCCCACTGGTCATCGAGCAGGTCGAAGGTAGTATTATGCTCGATCAATTTGTGGTGGAGCAGGATGCAAAATATGCACTTATCTTTGGCAACGAGGTGATGGGCGTAGATCAAGCTGTAGTCGATATCTCGCAGGGTGCCATAGAGATACCACAAGTGGGAACTAAGCACTCAGTAAATGTTTCTGTTGCTGGAGGTATTGTTTTATGGCATTTCTTTTGTCAATTCGCAACAAAACTTTAACTTTGTCGCTCAATTTTTAATGTTTATAAAAGATGTCAGTAGAAAGTAAAGTTAGAGCGGTAACAACATATCGCCTTACCGAGATGAAAGAGCGTGGCGAGAAGATCGCTATGCTAACCTCTTATGACTATTCAATGGCCAAGATAGTAGATGCAGCAGGCATCGACGTGATCTTGGTGGGAGACTCAGCAGCCAATGTTATGGCAGGCTACGAGACAACACTCCCAATTACTCTTGATATGATGATCTACCACGCTCGTTCGGTGGTTCGTGCTGTGGAGCGAGCTTTGGTTGTTGTCGATCTTCCATTTGGAACCTACCAAGGCAACTCCAAGGTGGCGCTCGATTCGGCAGTGCGTATAATGAAGGAGACCGAGGCCGACTGTGTGAAGTTGGAGGGTGGTGAAGAGATCTTGGAGTCCGTTCAACGTATTCTTTCGGCTGGTATCCCAGTGATGGGTCACTTGGGGCTTACACCTCAATCGATCAATAAGTTTGGTACATACGCTGTGCGTGCCAAAGAGGAGGCTGAGGCACAAAAGTTGCTCGATGATGCTCGTCTTTTGGAGAAAGCAGGGTGTTTTGCTATTGTGTTGGAGAAGATTCCTGCAGCTCTGGCAACACAGGTGGCGCAGGAGCTTACCATTCCTATCATCGGTATTGGCGCAGGAAGTGGTGTCGATGGCCAGGTTCTTGTTGTTCACGATATGTTGGGAATCAATAAAGGTTTTTCGCCACGATTCCTACGTCGCTATGCCGATCTCCACACCGTTATGACCGATGCTATAGGTAATTATGTGGCAGATGTCAAGGAGCTTGACTTTCCCAATGAGAGGGAGCAGTATTAATAAAACGCTTAATTAATAGGTAGTTAAGTGGTGGTCTTTGTAAGTTGTAAAATTTTAAGCTAATAGTATAATGCAAAAAAATATTTCAGATTCGATACTCTATATTGGAGTCGATGATAAGGATCTCGATCTCTTCGAGAGTCAATATCTTGTCCCCGAGGGAATCACTTATAACTCATACCTGATTCTTGATGAGAAAATAGCTCTCTTCGACACTGTTGATGCTCGCAAGATGGATGAGTGGTTCGAAAATCTCAATAGTGCTCTTGCGGGGCGCACCCCCGACTACTTGGTGGTGACCCATATGGAGCCTGATCACGCTGCGGGTATTGCTGCCGCCGCCGAGGCTTTTCCTTCAATGCAGATTGTTGGAAATACAAAGACCTTTACGATGCTTTCGAACTTCTTTGAGATAGAGAATATTGAGGAGCGTAGCCTCAAAGTGGCGGAGGGTGACACCCTTAGCTTAGGTCAGCACACCCTTAACTTTGTGATGGCGCCAATGGTTCACTGGCCCGAGGTGATGGTTGTCTATGACTCTTTCTCTCGCACTCTATTTAGTGCCGATGGATTTGGTAAGTTTGGTGCTTCGGATGCTTCGGGTGATTGGGCTTGTGAGGCTCGTCGCTACTACTATAATATTGTGGGTAAGTATGGCGCCAATGTTCAATCTCTTCTTAAGAAATTAGCTGGGACTCAAGTGGATACAATTGCACCTCTTCATGGTCCAATATTGCGTGATAATATCGATTATTACATCAACATGTATCAAATGTGGAGTCAATATCAAGCCGAGGAGGATAGTATTCTTATCTGCCACGCTTCGATCCACGGCAATACGGCAGAGGTTGCTCGTGAGCTCCAGCGTATTCTCAAAAGCAAAGGCAAAGAGAATGTGGAGTTGTGCGATCTAACTCGTGACGATATGGCGCAGGCCGTAGAGGATGCTTTCTACTCTGAGACTTTAGTCTTGGCGGCAGCCTCATATGATGCAGGTCTCTTCCCTCCAATGGTGCACTATCTGCACCACCTTGCCGACAAAAAGTTCCAGAATCGCCGTGTTGGTATCATCCAGAACGGCTCGTGGGCTCCCACAGCAACCAAGGTGATGAAAGCCGAATTGGAGAAGATGAAGGGCATTACCATCTTGGAGCCCGAGGTTACTATCCTCTCACGCTTCAAGGAGTCGGATCGTGAGGCTCTCGAGAATCTTGCAGATGCTCTTATCGGGTAGCTCCTTTAGTGTCTAAAGGTGAAGTAGCGAGCAGCTAAGTAGCTATACAGTGCTACGATGATCGACGAGAGAGTCTTGGCGGGTGTAGCCCATACTCCGCAGAGTTCAATGAGAACTTTGAGCGATATGTAACTCAGTATGATTGAACCACATACCGATAGGGCATACTTCGTCACCTGTCTCTCTTGAGGCTCCTCGATGGCGTGGAATGCAACATTGCGATTGAGCCAAAAACCGAGACCAAAGGTGATAGGGAAGACCAATATGAGTGAGGTGATATGTGCTGAAATGGCATAGAAACCTAAGTCTACCATGCGCATGCCCACTACATAGTGATAGATGATATAGTAAAATATGGTGTCGAGAACGATGCTATTGATCACGCCACACACTCCATATCGGAATGTGTGGCGTGGCATATATCTCTCTAAGCATTTGATGTATAGTGCGTCAATGAGCTTAGTGATGGTGTGTGCAATTCTATTGTTGAGAGTCATAAACCCAGCTGTCTGGATAGTCGTTGTAGTTTGTCATAAGGAAGTTTTGGCACTCTTGGCGATTGTCCGATTCGAACATGCTAACCAATGTGCGTGTTCCCAATGGATACTCCTTGGCCTCGTGGCTATTGGGGATTTTAGCGATGGTGGTGTGGGCGTTGTCAATATTTGAGCGGAGTTCAAATACGCCAAATACCACTTTGTAACGAAGACCACTATTGGAGGCTGCCTCAGATGCCTCAAGCTCTTGGAGTCGGCGAGCCTCAATTTGAGCCAGGTTGATGCTATCGGCAACTCTCTGCTGCTCTGCTGCTCGCTCTCTTGCTATGGTCTCGATTCGAGCCTTCTCGGCTTGTGTCTCCTTGACCTTGGTGGATATGAAGTAACCTACCACAAGTAGCAGCAGTAGAATGATAATTATGAAGATAATGACTCCACCTTTTCTCTTTTTCTTCTTTTCCATAGTTGTATTATCGTTATATTGAGGATTTAGTTGTGTTAAGAATGTTGTGCTTGTGACAAATGATTTTCCACGAAGTTCTCCGACCCCCTCAATAGCGATTATAGAGGCTGATCGAACCTCTTCGAGCCATTTGTTGTAGATCTCTGTTGCCTGCTCCGTGGTGCATGAGGCTCGCTCCTCGATTACCGATATGAGTGATGAGCCATGCTCATTTGAGCTAAATTCAACCTTCTTTTTTGGTGATGAGTCCTTTATGATGTAGAGCGATCCCACTTCGGGAAGGTGTATCGCTTCGCTCGATAGTAGTTTGCCTCCAATGAGTTTATTAACCTCGGCTGCCATGCGTGAGATGTGTTCCATAATGTAGATTATTTTTTACGGTTCTTAATAGGTGTCACTTCGAGTGCTGGGCGTGAGAAGCCACGATAGATCATATAGATACCCAAGAGGATGAATGGAATACTGAGCCACTGTCCCATATTTAGTGTCATGCTTGCTTCGAATCCCACCTGTATATTTTTGATCGACTCGATGATGATGCGACTTAGGAATATGCCGATTAGACCCACTCCAAACATTACGCCTGGACGACGGCGAGCTAAATCGTAGCGGAAATACATCACCATCACTACAATGAAGGTGATTGTGTAGCAGATTGCCTCATAGATTTGGGTTGGGTGGCATGCCGCAGGTGCATACTCGGTGACCCACTCATGGGAGCGCAAGAAGCGAAAACCCCATGGGAGGGTAGTCTCAGTGCCAAATATCTCGGAGTTAAAGAGATTTCCAAGGCGAACCAGTGCACCGCCAATACCTGTAGGTATCATAATACGATCCAAAGCCCACATATAGGGTAGCTTGTTGCGACGGGCAAAGAGCCATAGACCAATTAGAATACCAATGGCTGCACCGTGGCTTGCCAAGCCACCTTGACGGATCTCGGTGATGATGGTCCATGGGCGAGCGAGGTAATACTCTGGTTCGTAGAAGAGGCAGTGGCCTATGCGAGCACCAAGCATCGTGGCAAGAGTACCATATATAAAGATAGACTCCGAGACTTCAGGATTGATCCCCTCACGTTTGCAGAATAGATCAAAGTATTTGGCACCAATTAATATTGTCAACACCCACATAATGCTATAGTAGGGGATGTCAAATCCAAAGATCGAGATCAATATTGGGTCGAAGTCCCAATCGATATAGAGTAGATTCATTTTCTATTTTATTTTGTAGGTTATACTTCTCTATTTTTGGTAGTTTTTCATCAATCGAGCAATATATTTACCGATAATGTCAAACTCAAGGTTTACCACTGTGCCCACCTCAAAGTTGTGGAAGTTGGTGTGCTCATAGGTGTATGGGATTATGGCAACTCTAAAGCTATTCTCCTTTGAGTCGCACACCGTTAGGCTTACGCCATTGACCGTGATTGATCCCTTCTCTACGGTGCAGTTACCCTCTACAGTTGGTTCATACTCAAAGGTAAAGTACCAACTACCCTCGGCATCTTCTTTGGCGGTGCATGTCGCTGTTTGATCTACATGACCCTGTACAATGTGGCCATCGAGAAGTGCATCGGGGCGCATAGAGCGCTCGAGGTTGACCTCATCTCCCACCTTGAGAAGTCCCAAGTTGCTCTTGAGGAGGGTCTCTTGCATGGCGGTTACTGTATAGGTATCACCTTCCAATTTAACCACCGTGAGGCATACTCCATTGTGTGCAATACTCTGGTCAATTTTTAGCTCGTCGCAGAACGAACATTGAAGTGTAAAATCTTTATTTTGTTGCTCGCAGTTTATCGCTACGACCTTGGCAACACTCTCTACTATTCCTGAAAACATCTGTTACTTAGTTATTTATTAATATCTTTCCTTTTACTTTATAGGCGGCCTCAATCTGCTCGATTGGCACTACTATATCGCCATACGTTTCACTGTTGGTAGCCACCAATCGCAGGGTTGGTTTCTCGCTATCTGTAGACTCGATCTTGGCAATACGCAAAAGTACAATTTTTTTGGTTACAATCACACATTCATCACCAGGAATAATCATCTCGGGAAGAATCTTTTTGAGAAGGATAACGCTATTGGGTGGAGTAATATCACCCATGGCACGTCCCAAGTAGAGCATCCCCAAGTCGCAATCTATGTTTGGGGGAAGCACCATCTGTTCGTCTGCCACTTTGGAGCTGATCTCACGAATATTCTCCTCAACGCCGATGTTGTATAGTGGTTTTGAACCACTCGATAGCTGTGCCCCGTTGAACATGTCGCCCTCGCCCGAGAGTAGCCACAGTAGGTTTATTTGGGGGAATTTATCGGTGATCATTCTTGCTAATTTATGCGAAATGCCATTGTTGCCTCGTTTAATCTGGTACAGATTCTCTCCTCGGGGCAATCCAATGTAGCGAGCGAAGTAGTTTGTGGTCATATCGGCCCACTCTACTACGCTCTCTATCCTCTCCCAATTGTTAGGCTTATTTTGAGTAAATTTGTTACTGTCCATTTTTTTTCGCATATTTGCAACCTTGGTTCCGTAGTTCAATGGATAGAATATAAGATTCCGGTTCTTACGATGAAGGTTCGATTCCTTCCGGAATCACCATCGGCTTACCTCTATTCTCCACTTTGGGTGGAGGAGCAACTTTGATCCAAAGTGCTACAAATATACAAAAAAGTTTTGTATATAGTATATTTGGAGTATTTAATGGTTGTTATATTTATATCGGGGTGCTTTACGTGGTCGTGTGGTGGAAAGAAGATAAATTTTGCGTTTCTCTTTGGAGGGATGCAAAATAGTGCTATCTTTGTGGTCCAAAGTCAAAGGAGAGGTGCTCGAGTGGTTGAAGAGGCGCGCCTGGAAAGTGCGTATGCGCCAAAAGTGCATCGGGGGTTCGAATCCCTTCCTCTCCGCAATATGATTTGAAAGTCAGGTAGTTAGCAGATTTACGCACATTATTACGCACTAATTTAGTCGTACAGTGTGCGTATTTTGCTTTTTCACCCTTAGTATACGCAACTCGTAAGGATCTCTTACAAGTTCGGAAATCCCGAATTATCCTCTATCAGCCTCAACGATCCACACAATAAAACAGAGAGGCGAGACACACAAAGCATCTCACCCCCGATTAGTATAATTACCCCTATTTCGGGGTGTTAAAATTCTTTACTGTTTGTACTGCCGATTTTGCAATCTATTGACTCGATTAGAAAACGATCAATCAGCTCTCGAAGTGGTCTTTGCTTCTCATAGATTTCGTTCCAGCATTTGTCGCTCTCCTCCTCTCCATATAGTAGTGCTATTGCGTTGAGAATATCACTGTATAGGTCTGAAAGGGCGCATTTGGCATTGATTAGAGCCATTGTTGAGGCTGAGGCGGTTCGCTCTGTTTGGGCTGTGGTTTGTTTTTTCTGTGTCATAATATTGGGGTGTTATGCCCCCATTGCTGAGGGCTGTTAATGAATTAATAAACTGTGATAAGGTTCTCGATACGGAACGAGCGGAACGCCTGAGCATCTACATCGAAGTACCTAAGTGTTGAGGGGGTATCTGAGCCGTTGCCCTTGATTAGGCTACTTACGTTGCTTAGTGTGCCCTTTGCGGTTCTCAAAGATCCGTCTACCTTTTCGTAGCTAAATTTTACGACCTCTGTTGCCATTCTGCGAGATAGGCGGTAAATACTCCACGCCTTTGCCAAACATACGGCAAACGCCTTGCCTGTGCTCTTTACGAGGCTGTGCGCCCTCTTAAATACCTTTGTTCTGAAATTTCCCATTGCTGTAATTATTATTAGTTTAGTAAATATTTCTCAAACTCTTTGTCTGTGTAATCGTTGGCTACCTCAACGTAATCCTCTGTCGCCTGGTCGAAGATCAACGTTTTGCAAGTTAGAGAGATGTTTGCATGAGTTAAGTAACTGTAGTTTGTCTCCTCCTCGTAGTTGCCACTGATTGAGTAATCACCCTCGAACACTACCAACATATTACCCTCTTCGATCTCGGTATTGATGTTACCCTCATTCTCGGTTAGCTCCTCCGATAGTCTCTCAAGAATATCGTAGCTGATTGAGTAAGCTGTGTTTGTTGTCTGTGTGTTCATAGTAGTTGTATAGTTAATAGTTATTTCTACACTGCAAATGTAAAGCAATAACTTTACATTACCAAATAAAATGCAAAGTTTTTTCTATTTATTTTCATTTTTATGTAAACTTTATACTTTACTTTGTGAAAAATGAGTATATTTGCAGAAAATTCAATACTTATGAGGATAAAAGAGCTAATAAAAGAGAAAGGTTATACGCAGCAAGAGTTTGCGGATAAGTTGGGTATGTCAAGAGTTGGACTATCCCAAATAATCAATGGTAAGCCATCATATCAAACTATGGAGAAGTTGGCGGAGGCATTGGGCGTTGAGATTGTGGAGTTGTTTAATATGCCTAAAAACACCGAATTTCATTGTCCCAACTGTGGAGCAACATTAGAGCTAAAAGTTAAGGATAAATAATAAGTAACTCCGTTATCAAAATAAGTAGATTAAAAAAGGATAGGCTTCAGCCTCCTTAAGAGGGTGAAGTAACCTGTTTATATAATAGTTATTTCTATTATAGTTATTAATGTGGACGGTGCATAAGATGACATATAGGACGGTATATAGGACTAACTTATTTAAGTGGACGATTTTTTAGCAAACATATACAATTATGGCAAAGAAAAAGCATTTTTTATTTATCCCAATTCAGCTATTAAAGACATTGATTGAGGATAGAAATATAGTTGATACTATGTTTGATGTAGGTATTTATCAATCTGCACTGAGAATTAACGTTGATAAAGATGCAGCATATAAACAATTCGTTTATTGCTTATACAAACACCCCACCCAATTAACGGACGACCTATTGCAAGAACAAAGAAGAATGGACGATTTCCCATTTGATGAAGATTATAACGGCTTTGGTAGTGGGTGTGATACGGAGTTTGCACCTGAAGATGAAATCTCTTATTTGGAACAGTATGCAGGCAACAACCCTGCATTTGAAGAGTTGTTAATGGAGTGGTATATGGTCTATAAGATGTATAATCTTTTGGAGCTAAAACCTGAAACGGTAAAGTATACAATCAAGAATGTTAAAAAGACTGAATATGATACAATCCTTGATAAGTGTGTGTATGCGTTGCTTAATGGAGAGGTGATGTATAATATTAGCAGAGATAGTGCACTGCAAACAAATAAAGAGCGTGTATTATGGGCTATGTATATGGGTATTATCTCTATAATTGGGAATAAGGATTATGCGCAAACAACATCATCTTTGATAAAGTGTAGAATGTTCGGAGCAAAGAGTTCTAAGGAGTTAGAATTGTGGAGAAAGGACAAGGAGTTTGATAAACTTTACAACACATATACGACCAAACATAAATACCACAAATATCTAAATATCTTACAAGATCAAGGAATGATAACGGAAATAGGGCTTAAGCGTAGAACTTATGTGAGTTTTAAATATAGCTCTCCAAAAGAACTTGCTCTTGCTATTAAAGAGAAAGAGGTAAATAATAAGCAGAAACGGGACTTGGAAAAGGAGGAGGCTAAAAAGCTATTTTATGAGTAGCAAACTCGAATAATGTTACTATTGTCTCGGTAATATTGCCAAAGGGAAAGCAAAATAATTGGCAAAACATTTGCAAAGTATTCGTAATATTACTATATTTGCACTGTAATAAAAACGCAGAGCTATGAGTTATAAATCAATCAAAGATGTAATAACTATGCTGCAAGCCAACGGATTTGTGTTGAAAAGTCAAAAAGGTAGTCATATGAAGTTCGTTAAGGACGACAAGATGATAATTTTGCCTAATCACAATAGCAAAGGCGTTGAAAAAGGCACTTATTACGCAATTTTGAGGCAGGCGGGGCTTAAATAGCCCTTGCCACCTCTTTTGAGAGACACATTAAAAAGGTAATTGATATGAAAACGGTTGTAGTAAATGTTGAGTATTCTGAAAAGAATTTGAGTGCCTACATTGATGGTGCGCCAATCTTCACGGTGGGTAATAATTTAGATGATGTTAAGAGCAATATCACTGAGGCTATCGACCTCTATTTAGAGGATAACCTTGCCCCTTTGGATATGTTCATCGGGGAGTATGAGTTGCAGTTCAAAATCGACATCGTTACGTTCTTGAACTATTATAGCAACATCTTTACAAAGGCAGCTTTGAGCCGTATTACAGGCATCAATGAGCGTCAGTTGTGGCACTATGCAGCAGGGGTTCACAAACCTCGAAAGGCTCAATTAGAGAAGATCCAAAAGGGCATTGTGACTCTTACAAAGGAGCTTGATACTATTGTTCTGAATTAGCAATATTAAAAAATTACGCTACTATGAAAAATGGAATCACCGAACTTAAAGCGAGATATGCCAAAGCTAAGACTAAGGCTGAGTTTGAGGCAATAGAAAAAGAGATGGAATCACTATCAACTCTCGATAACGATGCTTTTAGCGATGCTATGGTCTCATTGGCCAAGGATAGTGTAGAGGATTGTCGTGAATTGCTTTTAAAGGAGCAACTAAAAGAAGTCCTGCCGATTGTCTCTATCGCCTATATCGCAAAGGCTTATTTTAACAAAACTCGCTCTTGGCTCTATCAGCGCATCAACGGTTCAATCGTAAACGGTAAGCCTGCAAAATTCACACCCGAAGAGCTCGAAACACTCAAAAGAGCATTGCTCGACATCTCGGAAAAGTTAAACACTTCTGTATCTGTTGTTTTTTTGACGAAAATTTATTTGCACAAGTGTTGGCAATCTGCTCTATTTTGAGTGGGTTGCCTCTTTTTTTATACTGTCTTTTTTGTCTTTTTTACGCTTTGGTATTTAGCCATCTTTATGCCTCGCAATGTAATCACTTACCGCTTTAATCGCCTTGTTGTAGGCTATATATAGCACTCGATAGCTTTCATTGCCCTCCCAATATCGGAAAGATTTGCCACTTTCGAGCCTCCATCGCAATACCTTTCGAGCAAATGGGGAGATCTTTACTTGATCCAATACCTCAAGACACTTGATATAGGCCTCGTTGTAGTCAAACCCATCATCGGAACTATCTCTGATCTGCGTTCGCTCTACCTCCAAGCTGTGGGTTACACTGCCACCTTTCTTATATCGAGATCGAGACTTCGGGGATATGATCTCCATGTAGATAGCCCCTTGAACGTATCGGCAAAAGCTATCATCGCCTTGAGCTAAAATCTTCTCGATCCTCTCCAAGGGGCATTTGTTCAACAGATAGTAGAGCACACTATGCACCACCTCAAATGGATCAATCTCTACGCCTCGATGGTAAACAAGCGCCTTGGAGTAATTCACCCATTGAGCGTAGTTATCGCCGATCAAACTATCTATTCTCGCTCTCATGGCCTAACCTTTGCCTATCTCCTTGGTGCCGTATATCAGCTCAAAAGCGCTGTTTTCGAGATCCTGCATGTCCTTTTGGAGGCTGGCAGGTATGAGATCCTTTTCATCTCTACCCGTTAGCTCCATTCGTTGGATCTTGGGCACTGCATACTGCATAAACTTCTCTAATACCTGCAACCTATCTTTGGGCTCCAGCTTCTGCAGATCTTGTTCGATCTGCTCTCTGTTGCTGTCGAGAAGTTGGCTAATCCACTCTCTTGTGGTGGATGTTGCTCTGTTTGGTGTCCCCTTTTGTCGGCCACCTGTTTTGGGCTTTGTCATCTACTTTTGTCTACTTTAGATAATTATTCAAATAAATTTTGTTGCTTGTCAATCTCGATCAACGCAAACTCAACACGTGGTCTGAGCTTGTCGATATGCTTCTCCGCCTCGATTGCGTAACATAGGTTATCGTTGGTGATCGCTTCGACACTCTGCAAGCAATCTAAGAGCGTTTTGAGCGAGTTGTCGAGATCGAACCTAACGGAGCTATACCACACTCTCACAAAGAGCTTAAATCGACCGCTTATGCGCTTGCTGGAAAACCCAGCGAAATTGACCCCCTAAAAACGATTTAAATTGACCCCCTAAAAACGGAGGAAACTGACCCGCTAAAAACGGTGAAATTGACCCACCT
>JBCQWR010000019.1:0-44958 GCA_047171945.1 Rikenellaceae bacterium
GACTTATCAACTTGACCTACAATCTGTGTCGTTTTGAGCAGATTGTAAGATTGAAAATTATTTAGAATTAAACCACTGATAGATAGATAGATAGATAGATAGATAGATAGATAGATAGATTTCAAAAAAGAGTTTGATTTATTGAACTTTTTTATATAACTTTGACATTAAATAGATGCTTTAATTTAGGACGTTACGGGTTCTTGTCCTAAATTTTGAAGTAAAAAAGAAAAATTAGAACCCACCTATAGATGATCGTAGCCTGGGTGGATTGCCCGATTGGGGAACTATATATGAGATGATCCAATCGAAAAGGTGCTTTAAACCCTATACAACTATGCATGAAACAGGTAGAAAAAAAAGTCGACAATTGACTCTAAAGGAGAGGATCACGGGACGAGTAAAGATGCAATAAGCTAAGATGAGATTTAGAAATATTATAAATAGAGCCTTTTGGACGCTTTCACTACTTGTCGTATGCGCCATTTGGAATAGCGCACAAGCTCAGTACCCTCATGGTGCAACAGGCTTGTTGACTATCCCTACGGCAGATATGCAGAGTGATGGTACTTTTATGAGCGGTGTGAATTATATGCCCGAATATATTACTCCGTCGGCATGGAACTACGATACGGCAAACTATTTTTTCAATATGACTATCCTGCCATTCTTTGAGGTTAACTACCTCTGCACGGTATTCAAGTTCACAAATGGTGTTATTAACCAAGATCGAGCATTGATGGCCAGGATAAGAGTATTGGAGGAGAAAAGTTGGTATCCGTCGATCGTTATTGGAACTAGCGATGCGATGAGCCTGAGTCAAGATAATACAAACCCTCTGGAGTCAGTTTCAGGAAATAGATATTACGGAGGAGTGTATGGAGTGGCGACAAAGCACTTTAATTTAGGTCGGGAGCTAGTGGGTGTAACCGTTGGATATAACCACAAAACGCAGGAGAAATCATATAAGGATGGGCTATTCTATGGAGTGAGTTACAACCCTGGTTTTTGCCGTGATTTGACCTGTATGGCCGATTATAGTAGTGATATAGTTAGCGTAGGTGCAGCGATAAAGTTATTTAACCACTTTTCGCTTCATGCCTATTGTTATGATTTTAAAGCATTTGCAGGAGGAGTGAGGTATGAAGTTAAGTTATATTAAAGCTCTGCTGCTGTTTGCAATGTCGTTTTCACTGACTCCTGCATATAGTCAAGAGTTACAGATTGAGGCACTCAAAGCGTTAGGCTTAGAGAATATTAAGGTTGTCAATGAGCAAGAAGAAAGTTTTATTTCGTTCGAAGATAATGTTTATAGAGGCGTAAATAGGGGATTGCACCAGGTGCTGGAGACTCTCAATGAGGTTGACTCAACAAAGCGTTATAACTTATTGTTAATGGACGAAGGTGTGGCTCGTGTGGCTGTCTCTAGCGTATCTACTTCGGCGATTTCGGCTAGCTACGACACAGATGCACTCGTCGAAAAACTCAAAGAGGCGCAGGAGCACAATAGCAGCTTTGGAAAGGTCGACATAATGCTCTATCCCGAGTTATTTTTAGAGAACTCATGGTTAGATAAGTGGTATGGAGTTGCCATTGATCTCTCGCCAGCCTTTGAATTGTCGCTTTGGAAAGGGGCTTCGTTAACCGGTCAAATTGTCATTCCGCTCTATACGAATATGCAGGATGAAAAGCAATATGTCAGAGCTGGAGTGATCGCCTTTTGTCAAAGCCTTCGACTCGCCAATCAGCTCTATGGTGAGTTTGCCGCAGGTAACTTTACCAATGATAGGATGGGTGTTGATGCTACGATAAACTACTACACACAGGATGGTGGCTGGAACTTTGGAGCTAGAGCAGGTTTGACAGGTTCGTCGACTTTTTATGGTGGAGATTGGCAGGTAAGCTATTGGCAAAGAGTTACCTGGAGCGGATGGGCAAGTTATTATCTCTCGTGCTACGACCTTGCACTCAAGGGTGAAGTTGTGCAGATGACTTATGGAGATCGAGGTGTTCGCGGTACGATGATGCGCTATTTTAAGGATGTGTCGGTTGGGCTCTATGGAATGATAACCGATGGTTATGCTAATGGAGGTTTTATATTTTCGTCACCTCTTCCCTCGACCAAGCGAGCGAAACGAAATAGGGCAGTGAGAGTCAGCTATCCAGAATATTTCAATCGCACTTACAGAGCAGTGAGTGGGCGATTCGAGTTGCAAGGATATAGCTACGAGACTCGACCAGACGCTGGAAGTTTTGGAGGTTTTTATAACCCACAACATATAGAGAAATACATTAAATAATTTTTAATTTCAATTAAGATGAAAACAAACTTTAGAAAATTTATCAGTGTGCTATCTCTAGTAGCACTTGTTAGCACAGCTGCACTTACAAGCTGTAGCAAAGACGAGGTGACATCAGTCCCTGAGGATGTTACAACAACAATTGAGGAGGCTTACTACATCGCGGGAGTTGTAAGCGATGCAGATGGTCTACTTTCGGGCGTTGCAGTAACAGCGGGTAGTGAGTCTACAACAACCGACTCGGAGGGTACTTACTCTATCAAAATGAGCAGTAGTAGTCAAACTAGTGTGAATTTTAGCAAAGATGGCTACGTGTCGATTGACGCAACTGCAACCTTTGCAAGTGATGCAACAACGGGAGCTGTGGCAATTCTATCTCAAACGCTTACTCAAAAGGCTGAGGCGAAAGCAGTAACAGCAGGTGAGCAGAGCGAGTTGACATTCGAGGATCAAGGTGGTTCAGATATCATTGTCTCTATTCCTGCCGATGCCCTAACCGAGGATGTAGAGATCGCTGTAACCGATTACATCTCAACAGCAACTCCTGACGCCGCTGAGTCATTGGCTGCTGCCGAGACAACTGGAAGTGCTCAAACGGTGACAGGTGCATTGACATCGGTCGATCTTGAGCCAAGCGGAATCACATTTGAGACACCTATTACAATCTCTATTCCAGGAGAATATGTCGAGGGTGCATACCACGCTAAGCTAGTGGGTGGCGAGTGGGTGAAGCAAGGTGATGTTGAGTATGACTCTTCAACAGGGCTTTATGCGATCCAAGTTGATGGCTTTTCGCAACACTCGATTGCCGTAGATAGTCAAGTGAGTGTCTCTAAGAGTAGTAGTTCTAGCTCGACAGTGACTCTAGCGACTGAGACATTCGACAACATTGGTCAAGTTAGTGCCGTTAGCAAGAGCGTATCGTACAGCCAATACTCAGGTTGGGAGTTGATCTCGGGAAACTCTCTATCTAGCTATGTATCTAATATTATGGGTAGTTCTGAGAGTGTGCAAACTATCGCTGGTAGCCTTGATGTAAATGTTGCAGGAGACCAAAAAGTGACAGTTACCATCACTCAGCAAGTTGTAACAACCACTTTCGATGTTGGCACAGTAAGTGCAATAGTTGAGAATTACGGTAATGTATCAGTTGATATTTCGATAGAGGAGGGTGACCTTCGTCCAGATCACAACGCATAGATTTTGTATATTTGTTATTTTTTGTCAGGAGGGTATCAAATTACTTTTCCTGGCAAAATAACAAAATTTGTAGATGAATAAAAAGAGGATAATAATAGCGGTAACCATACTCTATGTATTGCTCATTACGCTACTCTCTCCCTCTTCGGATCTATCCTCTACAACATCACCATTCTCATCGAGCGCTATGTCGAATAGCGACAAAATATAACTATAACTCTCTGCATCTGCTGCAAAAATATTATATAGGATCTCAGATGCTGGAGGCATTACGCCCCAATCATCATTAACTTCAGTGTCGACATAGTGGCTATCCCAGGCGTCGTCACACGAGTTTAGAGATAGTACGGCAAACACAAAATATGTTAAAACTAATATCTTCTTCATAATCTTATTTTAGTTAATAGGTATAAACTCAACTCCGTCCAAACATCCAACTCCATCAACAACAGTCGAGAGCTTTATTGTGTGCTCCATAGTTGAATCAAATTGCAGTTCGGCAAATGTTACCCAGAAATAATAACTATACTCCACTGTATCATTCTCTCCAATAAATGAACTATCTGCCATCATATTGATAGGATCGCCACAACGCACGCCATCGAAATATGGTTGTACCACGGCTCTATTAGAACCCATCTTATATGCAAGACGTAGACGATATTTACCAGCTGACACTTTGGGCGTTGTGAACTCAAAGTTCCATGAACCTCCCGTTGGGAAGAGAATGTCGGTATTGTTGTAATACATCTGATCCACCCAATAGCTCGATCGGTAGTAGCTAACGGTTCCTCCTGTAATTTGGATTGACATAAGCGAGAAATCCCAATCTTGAATATTTGTGATCGACGACGACCCATACTCAGATCTACTCATAAGCTCTGGTTGTGCCATAAAATCATAGAAATAATATTCGGCCATAGGTGTCATTGGGATCAAAATATCACCCAATGAGTGATATACTCCATTGCTGCCTTGATAGTTGCTCGCCTCGTAGTATATTGGAATATATGACTCAGTTGTAACGCCATCGTCGGCCAATACTTCGTTAACTTTATATACATCTGACACCTTAAGACTAATCATCTCTGAGCCACATGTTGAGTAGTTACCATTCTCGATGAAATTGAGGAATGACATAGTTGGTATAGCATGGTATGCAACAAACTCGTTGAGTAGATCTTGATCATTATCAATACATGGAATATCCAAGATATCTTGTACGGTATTGTAACCATGACGATGATAGACACTATCGGGGACAATAAAGAGCGTCATTGAGCTCTTGGCAGAACCCGTTTGCATCGCATCGTAGGTCTCGTCGAAATTAGACATTTCCCACAACTCGGCAAACATCGATGTCTCAGGATTTGCAAAAATCATCTCACGCACACCCAAATCTTTTGGTGTGAGAACTTTGTCAAGTTTATGCAGGTAACCATTGGTGTAATCCATGTCACGCTCAACTATAATAGACTCCCGATTAATCAGGATATCACTATCCTCGGTAAAGGAGGCCGAGTAGTAATCGCCACCTATAGTTGTTGTAGTTATACCACCATTACCCATATAGGTTGTTGTTACTGATCCATTGAGCGTGTGATACTCTATAAGGCGGTATGCCTCTTCGTCACTAAACGACGTGATTGAGTTTTCTGATTTATATGCCTCAAGTGCATCATTATCAAATGCAAATAAAGTATACGAACCATACGCACTAAGCATACCATTCAATCCAGCTTGGCGAATAAGCTCAACCATACCTGTATACTCTGGGTTCTTATCTAATCCAGCAAAGATTGTAATATCATTCTCATCATAAAAAATGGCATCACTAACATTCTTATCGCATGATATTAGAGTAAAAGATACAAATCCAAGTATTAAATATATACTATTATTTATAAAATTTTTCATTGTAGTATTAAATTAGAGATTATAGATAAAAAGGATTTTGTTCCAAATTCTGATTCTCTTGAAGCTCATTGTAGTAAATTGGGAAATAGTAGCTATTAATATCATTATATTTAGTCTCGAAATATGGTCTCTCAGTTGCAGAAACAGAGGCCAATAGGAGATTGATAATAATTTGACGACCCTCTTCGCTACGACGTGCATAACGCAATAGATCGAACCATCTTTTTCCTTCAAATGCAAGTTCTCGCTGTCTCTCGTTGAGTACCTCATAAACATCAGGCAACCATTCTCCTGGGGCGATCGATGCTCGCTCTTTGATGGATCTAATCAACTCCTCTGCGGTTGAGTCAAGTGGGTTGATTAACAGACGAGCCTCTGCCTCTAATAGGTAGATATCAGATAGACGATATACAATAAAATTGTTATCTGTGGCACTATCTGAACGACGATCAGATGTCGATGATGTCGAGCTCTTGGTTCCAAGATGTTTCCAAACCTCAGCCTCACTATTATCAAGCGTAATAAATGTAGAGCCCTCTCCACGTACATCATCTTGATTCACATCATAGAGTGCAGTCACAGTTCCACCCGCTGTGAATTGATAGCCCGAGGTGGTAGAGAACCAATAAATCAAGTTATTGGAAAGGCCTAAATCAAGATCAAATTGCATCTCAAAAATACTTTCAGAGGAGTTGCCTGGATAGAAAATAGTAAACCAATCAGACCCAGGAACAAGTGTGTAGTCCAAAGATCTCACCCTCTCACAAGCCTCAACGCAGAGGTTATAATCGGCAGTACCATCATCACCATTACCCTCTTTAATAGAGCCTCTCCAGAGATACATATCTGCAAGTAGTGCATTCATCGCACCTTTAGTTGCACGACCCTTTGTACGCTCTATGGTTGAGAAAGATTCATACGCAAGATCTTGGTATGCCTCCATATCGGCAATAATTGCGTCGAGAATTACCATCTCATCGCTCTTAGCAACATCGTAATCTTGGCCATCATCGGCCGAAGGTTCTGTTATAAATGGGACATCCTTAAATGCACGAACCAAATAGAAGTACGACAACGAACGAATAAAGTATGCCTCGGCCACAAGTGCATCGCACTCTTCGTCGGTAAACGACATATCAACATCTTTAACACCCTCGGCATATGCAATAACATTGTTTGCAACATTTATTGCACCGTAGAACGAAGACCAATTAACAAGACTTGAACTTGAAGTAATGATATTGGACATTATCTGTTGGTACGATGATGAGGTTTTAAGTGTTGCCAGGAGCTCATCTGCTCTAAGTTCGCCCCACATAAAACAGTAACTAAAACAATTCTTGACCAGAGCATAATAGCTACCTGTCAATGTTGCCTCAACATCACTTTGTGTTTGCCAATACTCCTCTTTTATAAGGTCATTCTCTGGCTCAAGAGTTAGCCAATCTGAACAACTATTTGTTGTCAACGATAGGCAAACAAGCAAACTACTATATATATATTTCTTTAATTTCATATCCTTTTAATATTTAGAATGATATATTCAAACCCAATGTAACGGTCTTTGAAGGTGGCGTTTTCGAGGAGTCTGTAGCTACTGCAAATGGGTTACCACTCGACATTGAGATCTCGGGATCTTGACCCGTATAATTTGTCCAAGTAAATAGGTTGTATGCAGTCAAGTAGACTTTGCACGCTCTGATGTGTGCACTACGAAGTTTCTCCTTGTCAAAATTATATGCCACCGATAGAGTTTTTAAACGTAGGTATGAAGCATCTTCAACGAATCGATCGGAACCTAACCAGTTGTAAGATGTTCCCAATACGGCACGTGGTGTGTCGGTTACATCACCCTCTTTCTTCCATCGATTTAGAGTTGCTATACTCTGGTTATCTGTAGTATACATATTCTCAGTCAACATTCGAGCATAGTTAATCACATCAAAATCATACTTGTAGTGGAAAAAGGCACTAAGCGAAAAGTTCTTATAACGAATATTGGGGCCGAAACCTCCTGTCAAGAGTGGATTTGAATCACCCAAGTATACGATATCGTGCTCATCGATTATACCATCAAAGTTGACATCTTCATACATTGCATCACCCGCCTTGAACGATGATGATCCTGCGCCAGGCATCATCTTAAGAGTTTCACCTGTTGTTGGGTTGTATACCGCATTGCCATCTGCATCACGCACTTCGGTGTCGGCCGTAGTTGAATATACGCCTAAGTAACGATAACCATATATAGAGCCCATTGGCTTACTCTCTTCAATACGATATGCATATTGACCATTACCAAATGTGTAACTTTCGTTATCGTAATCATCAGGAATCTCAACTATGATATTTTTATTTTGGGCAAAGTTCATACTGAAATCAACGCTCCAATCTCTATTTTTGTAGATGTTAGTTGTGACGTATAACTCCCAACCTTTATTATCAATTGTTCCCCAGTTCTGAGCCTCCAATGTTGAGTACCCCGAGGTGGAGGGGATTGACACGCTGGTAAAGATAACATCCTTAGTACGTTTATTATAGATGTCGAATGCACCAGAGACACGATTCTCAAATAGGCCAAAGTCAAAACCCGCATTAGATTGAATTACGGTCTCCCACTTTAAGTTACTAAGTTGGATATTCGATGGTACTATAGAACTCTGATCGATATAACTTCCCGAAGCACTATATTTGCTATAGTGTCCATACGAGGTTGACGGAGGTGTACCATTCTCACCATAACTTGCCTTTAACTTAAATTCGGTCAACCAATCCCAACTTTCGGCAAATTGCTCTGACGATGCACGCCACGCAAGCGATAGCGATGGGAATGCTCCCCAACGTGAATCCTCACCAAATCGAGAATCTCCGTCGTAACGAACACCCGCAGATATGATGTAACGGTCAAGATAGACATAGTTTACATTGAGCAGATATGCAAGTTGTCGAATTTGACTCTTTTGAGATTGCAAAGAGTTAACATAATCACTTCCAGACAAAACAGCCAAAGATGATGTTGCGGTATTTGAAACCTTACTCGACATCAATGCGTTAGTTTTGTCATAAGTAGAGATAAGAGCAAGTGCTGTGAAACGATGATCCTCCCCCAGCTTTGGCGTATAGATCAACTTGTTATATGTCTGCATCATAACACTCTCATTGTCGCTAACATTAACCGTATTCATCGAGCTATCACTCCAATCTGCACCAGAGGCTGTTTGAGGGAAGAAACGACGAGTATTATAATCCATAAAATCAAAAGCTGCATCGGCTTGCCATTGAAGAACCTCTGGTTTAAGATAGTATCTCAATGAGAATTTAGTGATTATACGATTTGAGATCTGGTTATTAAGACCATCATTGGCCAATGCTACGGGATTGTAGTATGTAGTACCCAATCCTTGATAGCTCGAGTATGGTGAGAAATATTTACCAGTCGAGTTGCCTGCAGAGTCCATCTCGTAGATAGCCATGTTTGATGCCTTTCGTAGGGCTACCGAACGGATATTCTCAGCTCCGTCATAAGCGCTATAACTTCGTTGATTATCTGAATTAGCATATGAGATGTCGGCCGAAAAACGCATTCTATCCGAAAGATCATAATCGACGTTAAAGCGAGCTGTGAGTCTCTGTAGACTTGTATTAATTGTTGTTCCTTGTTGATCGAGATATGATACAGATGCTCTATATCGAGCTTTCTCACCACCGCCCGTCAGCGACATGTTGTGCTCTTGAGTAAATGCTGTTTGGGTAATCGCCTCGAACCAATCCGTATCTTGAGCATAGTTGTAATAATTATACCAACTTGTATCATACGACAACTCCGAAGGGAGTGTATTGAGTCCATAAGCATTAAAACGAGCCTCGGTTTGGAGTGTAACATACTCAGCACCACTTAACATTGGCGTTGCATCTGGCTCCCACGACACCGTAAACTTGCTATCGTAGTTAAATGTTGTACGCCCCTTTGTTCCTCGTTTTGTTGTAATAATAAGCACTCCATTAGCACCTTGAGAGCCCCAAACTGCCGCTGCTGCCGCATCTTTTAAGACCTCAATACTTTGTATATCTGAGGGTGAAATATCCAACATCGCTCCATACTCCTCTTCGGTAGCTGTCGCAAAATTAGTTCCATCGTCTATATCTGTCTCGTAGGGAATACCATCAACTACAATCAAAGGCTCGGCATCTGAACTTAGTGTACTTGTACCACGAATACGAATACTCATACCTGCACCTGGATCACCAGACACCGATGTGATGTCGACACCACTCATACGGCCTTGCATCAATTCGCCAATATTATTTGCTGCAACATCTTCGAGCGAACTCATATCTAATCGAGCAACCGAGGTCGACATATCTCGCTCCAAAATTGGCATCAAGCCATTGTTACTTTGCGTTTGAGCGACCACAACAACACTCTCCATTTGTTGCATATCCTCGTCAAGGATCACATCGAGCGTAGTTCGGCCATTGAGCACTATATCTTGCGATATAAAACCGATGTAGGATACTCTGATTAGGGCGTTTGGTGACGACACCTTTAGTTGGTAGTTACCATCCCTGTCGGTTGATGCACCTGCGATAAAGCGATTCGACGCATCCACTTCAGTTACAGTAGCTCCAATAAGAGTCGCATTGTCGGTTGACGATGATATGACTCCTTTTATAACATGCTGTGCCATACCACTAAATGGACTACACAGAATAACGAATAATAATATTAATATGTATTTATTTCTCATCTTCACTGATTATTTAGTATTTAATACAAGCATCAATCTCGTGAATTATAACTCCACTCTTAGTGATATTCTCTTGGGTGATATTTATCTCATTGCCCAAGTCATCTAAGATTGTCGATGCACCAAATGTGATACTAACACCTATTAGGCGTGTTTCATATGAACCGAACGCACTGGCATCAGTAGTGAATAGTGCCTCGGGGACCATATAGGCTTTCAACCGCTCGGCCAACAAGACATTACCATCGGGGTAAGTATCATAGTCGATTGTACCATCCTCGGCAATCATCTCGAATGGATATGTTCCATACTCAATCTTGTCATCGGGTAGAACAAATGCTGTATATCCATCATATATATACGTACTGGATAGAGTCATTAGATTACTGAACTTGGGATATGCCGATGCCAAGAAGGTTGTGTTCTCCTCTTGCGTTTCAAAGAGTTGGTCGATAACAAATGTATATCCCATACCACTTTCAGCCTCAAAGTATGCACTGAATGGAACCTCTACGCCATCAGACAAAATACGATTATTTTCAATATCGAAGTATAGGTAATCACCCGTACCACTCAATTTACCGAAACCACCCTTTATCTCTCCGCTTATTATAAGGCTCCCTACAAGATCTGTAACATATGCCTCAGAGGTTGCAGTTGTTGCAGTTGGATCACTTGCCCAAACTACACCATCTTTTAGGAATGTGTCGGTTGCCTGGTCATAGGTGATATTATTGTCGCTAAAATATTTATCGCTCAACAAGAATAGAGAGTAGTAGGATGTTTCATCAGCCAAGATTGTTGTCTGGCCAGACTTCTCAAGAGCATACATCATCATCGAGTAATCCTCATCAAGGAACGCAGGAGCAACAGCACTTTTGAATAGATCTGGCTCTAAAATACCATTAATATAGTACATAACTGCGTTACTCAACACCTTCGCCTCTACAACAAGACCTTCGTCAAACAAAAATTTATGCTGACTTCCCTCCTTTGTTAGATGATACGGATATTGCGCAAAATCTTTAATAAAGTGATTATTTATAAGATAACGAAGTGCAGGTCGTGAAGGCTCACCATTATACTTAGCAAAGTGATTAGCCAATGCATCATTAGTCGGTACGAATACTGTATTCGAAGAGTAAGTAGGAGCCTGCGACGTATAAGAGTTCAACACATTCTCTTTATTAACATCTACCTCTAACTCAGTTGTTGGCAAACTTAGCTCTTGAGGTCGCTCACCCAAATAATCTTTATAGTATAACTTCTCGGCACTTCCTCGATCTTCTGTCTCACTCTCTGAGTAGGTATAGCCTACAAATTTATCGAATAGAGCTGCAAAAGAGCTAACACGATCATCACTTTGGATCTCCTCAATGATATTGTTATAAGGAATCAGCACTTTGTCTACTGGATATATAAATCCATTATCTGCAGACATTTCACTCTTCTCAAGACAGTTTGCATACGCCGCATTAAAGTCTGAACCATATTTATTATACTCTATATCTGAGTATAAATAATTATACGTCTCAGCCTCAACACCACTGCCACCCATATAGGTAAAATACTCCACACTAAAGATAGGTAGATATTTTGGGGTATTATAGAGTGCATAACCATCTTCGTTGATAATCGGTCGACTATATTTAGTCTCTTTTCTAAATGCACTGTAGTTGTCAGTGGTCCAAGTATTCCACTCTGATTTAAGGGTAAGGTAGCGTCGAGAAAGCGCAAAGTCCATATAACTATATGAGACAATCTCGTCAAGTTGAGCAGCACTCAGCTCATCGAATGTAACACCCTTCTCTTTTAGATAATCATTGAAGGCATCATCTGTTGGTGGGAATACCGTAAATGATCCAGTGAACTTAATTCTCTCGGCCGATGGCACAAGATCTACTGCACGCAGATAAAGTTCAAATCTACCATCTTCGGCCAGCACCTCGTAGATCGCTCCTTCCGAAGATTCAGGACGCTCATAGTAAATTTCCTTTTCTTGCTTACAACCATGCAGTCCCAAACATAGTAATAAACATAGTAAAAAAGTTGTGGTTTTAGTCATACATACATAAGTTTAAAGTTAATTATTAGAATTTGGTTATTAATTTAGTCGCTATAAAATTATACCTTTTTAGGTTATACAAAAGTATTGATAAAATATTATAAACCGTCTGTAAATTGGTACTATAAATTTACATCTATATACGTTTTTGTATACTACATATATACGTCAAATCTACTAAATACGGCTTAAAATGCACTTTTTAGATCTATTTTTTAATTTTACGTGTACGTCATTGAAAAAATATGCATATATTTGTTTACCAACCTAACAAACAACAAATAAAAATGAATCGAAAAGTAATTTTCTTAGCAACAACATTGGCCTTAGCTAATATATTTATAAGTGTTGCAAACACATCATTTGTTAGCTACGCCACAAACTTCGCCCCCAAGAGGTACTCATCAGGTACTCAAAATTGGCAAATTGACGAAGACAAAGATGGAGTTATATATTTTGCCAATAATAATGGATTACTTGTAAAACAGGGTGAATCTTGGGCTACGATTAAATCGCCAATACCTTTTTCCAGTATTCTGCGCTGCGTTAAAATTGTCGGACCAAAGATATATGTTGGTGGAGGATCACAGTTTGGTTATTTTATCAAGAGTAAAGAGGGTGAGTATAAATATACCGACCTTGCTATGAAAGTCTCAAACTTTACTTGGGGCGAGGCCTGGCACATAATCCCGCTTCAAGACAGAGTATATGTACAAGGAGGCAAGGGGATTATGGCCTTTGATGCACAATCCGATGAATTAATTGCAACCATTGCTTCACGTGATATTAGCTATCTTAGGGTGAGTCGTAACGACGAGCTATTGATCTATAAAGAGAATGGTGTATTTTACCTAAGTCGAGACCTAAAGATGTTAACGCCCATTGAAGATGGTGAGACTCTCATCAACAAAACAATTAGAAGTGTATTTTTAGACGAAAATAGCCAAATAATATCTACACTTAGCAACGGAATCTATATCATTACTAAAGAGGGAATTCAAGAGTGCACAAAGCCTATAAACAAGATTCTAATTAGAGATCAAATATATTGCGCTACTGAACTCAACAATGATCAATATGCATTCGGAACTATTCTTAACGGCATATACATTACAGATCATGAGTTCAACATTGTAGAACATATAAATACAACAAATGGGCTCAACAATAACACAATACTATCATTGCATGTAGATAAATGGAATAATCTTTGGGCTGGCTTAGACTATGGCCTAAGCTACATTGAGGTGGGTAGCCCGATGTGCAAAATAGCTTTTAACAATAATATAGGTACAGCTTACAGATCCTTAATGACTCCAAAGTATAGATATTGGGCAACTAACCAGGGTCTATTCTACACCGAGGAAAATAGCGATAATGCAAGATTAGTTTCAGGCATGCAGGGCCAAGTGTGGTCACTCGACATGATAGGCAACAACATTGTTTGCCAACACCACAATGGTCTATTTCTAATCGACGGAACTAAATCTACATGCCTCTCTTCAGATCGTGGCTTTACGAGAATGCGTAGAATTAATGACCACTCAAACTACTATGTTTCAACATCATATGCCAACAACTACCTATTCTATTTAGATCCCCACAGCGGGACTCTCGAACAAAAACTAACCTTTTCAAACAACAGAGATATTGTCAATGATTTTATTCAAGACAAAGACAAGATATGGTTCAAAACGACAAAAGGTTTCTCTTCGGCCTCGATCGACTCTCTGACAGCTAAAATTATCAATAAGGTTGACTACAGATGTGAGGCAAACAGCAGGATAATACACAAGTTTCGAAATCAAATTATCTTTGAAATCAGTGGTCAGCTATACACTCTTAACGAGTTGAGTGGTAGGTTCGACCCCATATCTGAGGTCGTATGTACAGAATCAGATATAATAGATCTAATTAATATATTTATCAAAACCGAAGTTAGTAATAATGATCTATTCAAGTGGTTCGGTTCATCTGAATCATACCTTAGGCCATTCATTGAAATTAGACAATCTTTAAATAACACTAATATCACTCTCCTCGAAGATAAAGTTATCTTTAATGGAGCTGAGGGTTTTGTACTATATGACCCCATGAGACATAATGCGCCAATTCAAAATAATAGTTTGGAGATTATCATCTCGGAAGCGACCTACAAAAGAGATAATATTTATGAGTATATTAGTCAACGAATATTACCTTACAAACACAACAACATTAGGTTTAAATTTTTTAGCAATGATAATCGGTCACAAGCAAACATAAGGTATCAATACAAATTACATGGCCTCGATGATGAATATTCCGAATTCACAACCGAATCAAGTAAAGAGTATACCAATCTACACGAAGGAAATTACAGATTTGAAGTACTCTGCAAAAATGATGGTGAGATAAGCGAACCAATTAAATACACCTTTAAGGTGGAGCCTCCTTTTAGCAGAAGCACCACAGCAAAAGCTCTCTACGCACTTCTATTCTTATTGATAGTATATTGTCTGATCCTATTCTTTAGGCGAGTTATAAAACAAAAAGAGATTAAATTACAGCGAGAAAAACAGATTAGTCTACACAGAATTGAACAGAGCCATAAGATTGAACTTCTCAATAAAGAGAAGCGCATTATTGTTATGGAGAAGGAGCAACTGGAAAATGCTGTACACCATAAACTACAGGAGCTTACCAACTCAACACATAATGTGATTGTCAAAAATGAGCTGCTTATAAACATTAAAGAGGAGTTAGAGAAGATCTACAAGGAACGAGATACTATTCTCCGTGACAAAGCTCTAAAATCAATCTTTAATAAAATATCAGCAAATCTGAATAACGAACGAGATTGGGAGATCTTCGAGGGTTCGTTTAGTGAAATTCATCACAACTTCTTCAAAAACTTAAAATCTAAATACCCTACACTCTCACCCAACGAGTTGAAGTTGTGTGCATATCTACGGCTCAACAAGAGCAGCAAGGAGATTGCAGCTCTTATGAATATATCTAATCGAGGTGTCGAAACTGCTCGCTATAGGCTCCGCAAAAAATTAGGAGTCGATAGAGATGATAACATACATGATATTTTCATATCTATGTAGTCTATCTTATTACAATATATTATAGACATTTTACCTCATCGACTTGACGTAATCATTGTATCAATAAAACCCTACTACAAATATACGTCAATGCCTATTTTGATGGTTATGAAGTATATTTGACGTATGAATTTAATATGTAAATACGGCTCTATTTATTAAATTTGCAGTAAAATTACAACTAAACATTACACAAATGAAAACCAAAACTTTTATTTTAAGCTGTCTCTCTTTAATTTTACTTGGAACAATCCAAATCAAGGCTGCCTCACCATGGGATTTAGTATGGAGCGATGAATTTGATTACATCGGTCTCCCCGACTCTTTGAAATGGAAATATGACACAGCAGGAAACTCTTGGAGCTGGGGCAATAAAGAGCTACAGCACTATACGGCATTTGATCCCGACAACGCTTGGGTTGAAGATGGCATACTCAAAATCACAGCTATCAATGAACCCACGGCAGATAAAAACTACTCCTCGGCTCGTTTGGTCTCGAAAGCAGATTGGAAATATTGCAAGGTTGAGGTTCGAGCTCGCATGCCTAAAGGTAATGGAACTTGGCCTGCTATATGGATGCTTCCAACCGAATCACCATATGGCATCTGGCCTCGTTGTGGTGAGATCGACATTATGGAACATGTTGGATATGGTGCCGATTCAGTATTCTCGACTGTTCACACAGGTAGATTCAACCACCCCAAAAACACACAGGTTGGTAACACCTATAAAATTAATACGGTTACAGAAGAGTTCCACACCTACACATTGGAGTGGGATGAGAATCAGCTTAGCTCCTATATTGATGGTATAAAATATTTTACATTTAAGAACAACTATGAGGGAGCCGATAGTTGGCCATTTGACGAACCATTCCATCTACTCCTCAATTTAGCGATCGGTGGCAACCTTGGAGGTCGTTATGGCGTAGATGATTCACTATTTCCACACTCATTTGAGATTGATTACGTAAGAATCTACAAACGCAGAGCTCCAATCGAAGTAAAATTATGGAAAGAGGGGCAGATGCCATATCAAGAGTTCTCGGCAACGGGTCAAGAGTCGATAGGAGATGGGGGACGAACATCCAACGTAAGTGAACCATCTCTCTATATATATCCTGCTGATAAACCAAACGGTATAACCGTGTTAGCTTGTCCAGGTGGAGCTTATAAATATGTATCGATGGATGGCGAAGGTCACGACATGGCTACATGGATGAACCAACGAGGAGTTACACTTGCGGTGCTAAAATATAGACTTCCTGAGGGGCACCGAGAGTTGCCAATAAGCGACGTAGAACAGGCTATGAGAATCCTTAGACAAAATGCTTCAGAGTATAATATCGACCCCAATCTCATTGGTGTGATGGGAGCCTCGGCTGGAGGACACTTAGCCTCGACATTAGCTTCACAGCCATCATCTGAGGATGTGCGCCCCAATTTCCAAATTCTAATGTACCCCGTAATAAGCATGGAAGATGGTGTTACACATCGTGAATCAAGAGTAAATTTATTGGGTGATAGATATACACAAGCCGATATTGAACAATACTCAAATTACAATAATGTAGATGAAAATAGTCCGACAGCATTTATCGTCCTCTCGTCGGATGATCGCAGCGTAGTACCTCAAAATTCTCTGTTATACTACCAAAAGTTGATTGAGAATGGCGTTAGAACCACCTTACATATCTATGACCGTGGTGGTCATGGCTGGGGTTTCGGAGATAGATTCCGCTATAAAACAATATGGAAAGATGAGCTATCCAACTGGTTTATCCAGACCTTTCCAGATCATATGAAAACGAAATAATATAAAAAATATAAACATGGAGAGAAGAAATTTCATTAAACAATGTTTTTTAGCTGGTTTGAGTGTATCTATTGCACCCCAACTAATCAACGCTGCAGAGAACATTAAGAACTACACTAAACAACCTGCTATTAAGTTAAAACAAGACGATGTCATTCTATTTCAAGGCGACTCAATTACAGATTGCTACCGAGGAAAGAGCGATCCTAAGGTCAATGATAGCACCTCATTGGGAATTGGGTACACTCTATATACCGCAACTGGGATACTTGCAGACTATCCAAAATTAAACCTGCAGATTCACAATCGAGGAATAAGTGGCAATCGAACAGATGATCTACTTCGACGCTGGCAGAGTGAGTGCATAGACCTAAAGCCAACAGTTCTGAGCCTTTTGGTTGGCGTAAATGACTATCTACACGTCTTTAAACACAACTACAAAGGTACCGTTGTAGAGTTTCGCCAATACTACACAGAGCTTTTGGAGCGTACAGTCGAGGCTCTACCAAATACCAAGCTAATTATTGGAGAGCCCTTCTACATTCGTGATGCGAGTGGAGTGCCCGACAATTGGAAAAATATATACACCTACCAAGATGTGGTTAGAGAGCTGGCAAATAGCTACAACGCTCTATTCATTCCATACCAATCTGAGTTTGATGAACTCTGCAAGGAGGTACCAGTAAAATATTGGACCCCCGACTCGATTCATCCAGGTTTGGCTGGGCGCTATGCTATGGCGAAAATATGGCGAAAATATACTGGTATATAATATAGATTACGAGATGATTCAAAAAAACACTTTGGTTTTAGTTCTATCAGCGATTTTCCTGTCAACTATTGCCTGCCAAAAACACACTTCATATATTCACCCCGTCTCAGCTGAGAGTGATTTAGATGTCATATTACCCCCCGCATGGTCCTTTGGAGTTCTATATGGTGGCTACACCAATCAAGAACAGACCGTTACACGAGTGCAGGAGATCATAGACCACGACTACCCTATCGATGCCTATTGGATAGATTCATGGTTTTGGGACTACAACAACATGGGGCGAGGGCCAATCAAATTTATCGATTTCGTAGCAGATACAACTTCCTTCCCAGACCGAGCCGAGATGTGGAGCGCACTCGAAGAGAATGGCGTTAAGGGTGGTTTTTGGGTTTGGGATTGCATCTTTGAGAGTGGCAATGAGGAGGCTTTTAACGACTTTAAAGAGCGTAATTATTTTAGAAATATCTATGTTGAGACCAACTCATGGCACAATAAAAGCACCACTACAGCCATGTATGAGACCCAGGCTGGACACAAAGGTACAGTGTGTGGTAACATTGATTTTAACAACGAAGAGGCTGTTGCATACTTCAAAGAGCGCATGAAGCACTTCTTCGACGAAGGAGCCGATTTCATCAAACTTGACAGAACATCGAGTATTGCAGTCTGCAAAGCTATGTTTGAGATGACACAAGAGTTCGGTAAAGAGAGTTTGGGTCGTGGCTTCATCCTTTCGCACACAGGTGGTACTGACTCCCCTGAGTACAAGCGCTATCCAACTAAATGGACTGATGATACTCGTGGAGATTGGTCAATAGACAAACCTACCCGAAAGTTTAGTAGCTGGGTTCCTCGAGTGGCACTTAAAGAGAATATAGAGATGTTTACTGATCCCAATAAAGATAGTAGCACCATACCATTCTTAACTCAAGATTTAGGCGGATTTGACATGGGAAAGGATTCTATCTTGGATGAAGAATTATATATTCGCTGGATCGAATTTGCCATGTTCTGCCCCATTGTTGAACTCTTTGCTCAGGCTGAGAACCCAACAGCAAACCTACCATATCGAATCTCGGAGAGGGCCGATAATATCTTCCGTGAATATTCACATTTGCGAATGGAGCTATTCCCCTACATCTACTCTTGCGCCCATCAAAGTCGTCTTGAGGGCGTAGCTATGGTCAATCCAACTGAGCACAGCATATACAATTTCACATTTGGACCATCAATGCTACTCTCTCCAATATTTGAGAAAGATGCGGTGGAGACTACATTAACACTACCTGCTGGCAACTGGGTTAATTATCGCACCTCAGAGCGCTTGGCAGGGGGCGAAACTTATAAAGTTGATGCTCCTATTGGCGAGATACCTCTTTTCATAAAAGAGGGTGCAATTATTCCAATGCGACAATATGCTCGCACAATAGAGCAAGGCAGCAACGACAGCTTGACAATCCATATCTATGACGGGGCTGATGGCAATTTCTCGCTTATTGAGGATGATGGTTTAAGCAACGATTATATCGATGGTATTTACGCCAAAACAGATATGACTCTCTCCGACAAGGGAGACTCAGTTGAGTTTACAATGGATGGTCGATTGGGTAGTTACCAAGGAGAGGCTAAGAGTCGTAAAATTCGCCTATCACTACACACCAACAAAGATATTAAAACTGCCAATGGCAAAGAACTTATCATAGAAGATGGTGCTCTTTTGACAGAGTGGATAGAGGTAAAGCGTAGCAAGGGTGTTAAAATTATATTTGAGTAGTTATGAGAAGAGCATTTATATTGATAGCCTTGGCTATAATCACAGTTTCATGCCACCCTAAGGCAGAACTACCAATAAGAGGATGGAATATACTATCCACCAATTACGAAAATGCTATTAAAGTGATTGAGACTGCAGATCAATACGATATTAATCACCTTCAATTATCGCATGATTTGGTAATGGATCTACGCCACATGCGGGACACCGCACGTTGCGAAAGAGTCAATTCATTGATAGATTTAGCGCACCAAAAAGGTATAGAAGAGGTTGTATTGTGGGATCACGCTCTATATCATCTATCATACTACCCCGAAGAGTTCCGAACAGGACCAAAGGGTACTATTGACCTCGACAACCCCCTATTCTGGGAGTGGTTCAAAGATGATTATCGTGAAATGTTATCTCTTGTTCCTGCGGCTAACGGATTGGTGTTAACCTTTATTGAAACGGGGGCACGTGCCGAAAAGCAATATTCCGCTAAACTAACTACCGCAGCCGACAAATTGGCTGCTGTAATTGATGCTGTGGCAGATGTAGTCTGCGAGGAGCAAAATAAAAAACTATATATTCGCACCTTTGCCTATACCGAAAAGGAGTATGAGGATATCTCAGGATGCCTTGCTCACGTCGAGAATCAAGATATTATATTGATGATGAAGGAGACGCCACACGACTTTTTCTTAACGCACCCCAACAACTCTTTGGCCTCGCAGTTTGATCGCCCAACAATTATGGAGTTCGATGCAGGTAATGAGTTCAATGGACAAGGTGTTATCATCAACACTTGGCCAGAGCATTTTATGCGTCGTTGGGATGCCTTTAGAGAGATTGATAATGTGGTTGGTTACGTTGCTCGCACAGACCGCTACGGCACAACTCATGTTATTGATAGTCCAAGTGAAATTCTCCTCTATGCCTTAAAACGCTACACCGAAGATTCATCGGTTACGGCCGATCAAATATATGATGAATTCATCACGGCTCGCTACGGCGTCGAAGCTCTACCATTTGTGAAATCAGCCTTTCAATCATCATTCGATATTATAACATCTGTGATGTATACATTAGGCACTAATAGTGCCTGCCATTCAGGGCTCAACTTTGAACCCTATCAGTCGAGTTACAATCGCCATGTATCAGGCAAGTGGATCAATCCTCCAGTGGTTTATATCGAGCACAACATTAATCGAGAGTTTCACTATTGGAGTGACATCGTTGAGCACCTCTCTCCAGCTCGTTTCAAACGCTCTACAGGCATGTTAAAAGATGAGTTTCCTCGTGCTTTAGCCGAAAATTGGGTAACCCCCGAAGAGAAGATCAACTCAGAATATATTCAATATGTCTATACCGAAAAGTGCTATGGCGTTGATTTGGCAGAGAAGGCATTGGCTATGATTCAACAGACTAAAGGGTTGACACCTGATGCCCGTTATCAAGAGCTCATCGACATCTTTGAAAGAACGCTACTTACGGCAAAAATTCATCGAGCAACGTTCTCAGCAATTTTAGCGTTTAGGCTCTACGTTAAAGAGCAAGGCGAAATTGATGTAGCCTCCAAAAAGATCTTAGATAGATCCTTAGATGAGATTCCCAAAATAGCAGAAGAGATCGAGCAACATAGAGCAGAACATCCTATTGGACAGTGGAATTGGAGGAATGATGCTCGAGAGGCGATGAAATATTATAATAAAATTACAGCCGACGGATGGTCGGACTATAACAATACCATATATACTCGATGAATAAAAAGATAAAACTAATAATAGTGTCAGTGTTACTCTCAACTACAATAGTCTCGACACAAGTATCACCATACGAGAGTAAGATCGATGAGATTATGTCACGCATGACTCTCGAACAAAAGGTAGACGAGATCTTTGGAACCTATATGGTAGGTTCCATCCTAAATGCTCCTTACACAACACCACTTAGCCCCGAGAATTGGGAAAAGTTAATTGACAGATTCTTAACAAATTAGATGAGAGAAATTTAAACAGATTCTAAATAACCTAAAAAAATGAAAACCTTTAACGACAACAATTTTGTTCTTCAAAGTGCAATGGCGGAGCGACTCTATCACGACTATGCTGAGGGGCTACCGATCATCGACTATCACTGTCACCTAATTCCTGAGTATATTGCCTCGGATCACAAGTTCGAGAATCTCTCGAAGATATGGCTGGAGGGCGACCACTACAAGTGGCGTGCTATGCGTACCAATGGTGTTGATGAGCGTTACTGCACTGGCAAAGATACTTCAGATTGGGAGAAGTTCGAGAAGTGGGCTGAGACTGTGCCCTACACCATGCGCAATCCCCTATATCACTGGACGCACCTCGAGCTCAAAACAGCTTTTGGAGTTGATAAGCTACTCAACCCATCGTCGGCTCGTGAGATCTATGATCACTGCACCGCTCTTTTGCAAACTCCCGAGTACTCGGCTCGTGGTTTGATGCAGCACTACAATGTCGAGACAGTCTGCACAACCGATGATCCAATTGACTCGCTCGAGCACCATCTCAAATGTAAGGCTGATGGCTTTGCAGTTAATGTCTTACCAACGTGGCGCCCCGACAAAGCTATGGCTGTCGAGAGTGTTGAGTTATACAACAGCTACCTCGATACGCTCAGTGCAGTCTCGGGTGTTGAGATCAACAAATTCCAAGATTTGATCGAGGCTCTCGAGAAACGTCACGACTTCTTCGCAAGCGTTGGTTGTCGCCTTTCCGATCACGGCATCGAGGAGTTTTATGCTGCCGACTACACCCAAAGCGAGATTGATGCTATCTTTGCAAAGATCCGTGGTGGTAGCCCCCTCTCAAAAGAGGAGATACTAAAATTCAAGAGTGCAATGATGTTCGAGTTTGCAGTGATGGATCACTCCAAAGGGTGGACACAACAATTCCACTACGGCACAATCCGCAACAATAATAGTCGTATGTTCTCGTCGCTTGGTGCCGACACAGGATTTGATTCAATCGGTGACTTTACCGTTGCTCAAACTATGGCAAAGTTCCTCGATAAACTGGATCGAGAGGATAAACTCACCAAGACTATTATCTACAACCTCAATCCAAGCGATAATGAGGTGATCGCAACGATGATTGGCAACTTCCAAGATGGCCGCTATGGCGCTGGCAAGATCCAATTTGGTTCGGGCTGGTGGTTCCTCGATCAAAAAGATGGTATGGAGAAGCAGATGAATGCCCTCTCGGTGTTGGGTCTTTTGAGCCGCTTTGTGGGAATGCTTACAGACTCTCGTTCATTCCTGTCGTATCCTCGTCACGAATATTTCCGTCGCACCTTGTGTAACTTGGTAGGTAACGATATTGAGCAAGGGCTACTTCCTGCAAGCGAGATCGACTTTATCGGACGAGAGATCATTCAAGCCGTATCATATAACAATGCTAAAAACTACTTTAAATTCTAAGAAAATGCAAGAGCTATCAAAAAACAGAATAGAGAAACAACAGCGCCCAGTCCGCATACTCCAATTTGGTGAGGGGAACTTTTTACGTGCTTTTGTCGATTGGCAAATCGACGTGGCTAATGAGTCGGGATTGACCGATATTGGAGTTGCTGTGTGTCAACCAATCTTAGATCCTGAGCGCAAGGTGTTGGGCATGATCGACATGCTCCACAAACAAGACAACATGTATCACGTCTACCTTGAGGGTGTTGAAAATAAGCAACCTAAGAAAGACGTTCGCCTCGTGAAGAGCATTATGGATTCATTCAACCCCTATGTCGATTACGCCAAGTATGAGGAGTATATCACCTCGCCCGACATTCGTTTTGTGATCTCGAACACCACAGAGGCGGGAATCCGCTACGAGGAGGGTGACGATCTTACGGCACAACCACCAAAGTCATTCCCTGCAAAGATGACCGCACTGCTTCACAAACGCTTCGAGCACTTCGGTGGCGACCACTCCAAGGGACTTATAATAATCTGCTGTGAGCTTATCGAAGACAATGGCACAACACTCCACGAATATGTTTTGCGCCACGCTAAATATAACAACCTTAGCGAGGAGTTTATCTCGTGGGTCGAGAATAGCTGCTACTTCTGCGACACACTCGTAGATCGTATTGTGCCAGGATTCCCTCACGACACGATCGACGAGATCAAAGAGGAGATAGGCTTCAACGATAACCTTGTAGTCAAAGGCGAGTTGTATCACCTTTGGGCAATTGGTGGCAAGGGTTACGAGATTTTGCAACAAGAGCTTCCTCTCGACAAGGCTGGACTTCACGTCCTATTTATGCCATCAATCAAACAGTTCCGTGATAAGAAGGTACGTATCCTCAATGGTTCTCATACAGGTATGGTGCCAATCGCACTTCAGATGGGTTGCGAAACTGTGATGGATGCTTTCGGCACTCCTGCAATCGAGAAGTTCGTCAACGATATGGTCGAGGAGGAGGTGCTTCCAATGATCGACGATTCGATCGAGGAGCTACGTGCTTTCGCCGAGGGTATTTTGGAGCGCTTCTACAATCCTTACATCAAACATATGCTCGCAACAATCTCGCTTAACTCTATCTCGAAGTGGGAGGCTCGTAATTATCCAACTCTCAAGGATAATTGGTTCAAGGGGAATAAAATCGCTAAACACGAGTGCTTCACCTTTGCTGCACTTTTGACCCTTTATAGCGGCAAGAGCGGATTCAACCCAAGCGACACCCCCGAATTTGTAGAGTTTATCCAAGGCGCATGGGGTGAGAGTGATATAGATGTAAGAGTAGCTAAGATCGTCAAAGAGGGTGGTTTGTTTATCGAGGATTTCACTCAGATCCCTGCCTTTGTTCCAATGGTTGCTGGATATGTAGCCGATATCGAGGAGTTGGGTATGACAGAAGCACTCAATAAATTTTTAGCATAGATTTCGATGAAGAGATATATCAAGATTAACACTGCCGACAATGTTATTGTCGCCTTAGATGATCTTCACTCAGCAGAGATAATTGTAGAGGGTGACTCAACAATTACCCTTGCCGAGGGGATTGACCGAGGGCATAAATTTGCCTTTTGCGACATTGCACAAGGTGAACATGTTGTAAAGTATGGTTACTCGATAGGTGTAGCCAAATGCGATATTAAAGCAGGTGAGTGGATTCACTCCCACAACCTTGGCACTGCGCTAAGCGATAATTTAGAGTATAGCTATTCGCCACGCCTCACCGAGCAACCATTAGAGGATCAAGCTGCAACTTTTATGGGCTACGCTCGCCAAAATGGCGATGTTGGTATTCGCAACGAACTCTGGATTGTCCCCACAGTGGGTTGCGTCAATGGTCAAGCCCAACTTATTGCCGAGCGCATCAAAGCTGAGTGCAACTGCTCGCACCTCGATGACGTGAGGGTCTACACTCACAACTACGGTTGCTCACAACTAGGCAACGATCACGCTAACACCCAAAGGGCATTGGCAGCACTCATAAAGCACCCAAATGCCGGAGGAGTATTAGTCTTGGGCTTGGGTTGTGAAAACAATCAAGTGGCCGATTTCCGCAAGGTTATTGGTGAGTGCGACGAGCAGCGAGTAAAGTTTCTCATTGCGCAAGAGGTGGAAGATGAGGTTGCTTCGGGATTTGAGATCTGCTCAACTCTTGTGGAGCTTACACGTGATGATAAGCGCACACCACAACCACTCTCAAAGTTGAAAGTTGGGTTAAAGTGTGGCGGCTCCGATGGTCTTTCGGGCATCACGGCCAATCCTCTTGTTGGATTGTTCTCCGACTATCTAATAGCTCGTGGCGGTACAACGATCCTCACGGAGGTGCCCGAGATGTTTGGTGCCGAGACGATATTGATGAATCGAGCAGTCGACACGTCGGTATTTGATTCAACGGTGAACCTTATAAACAACTTCAAGGATTACTTCCGCTCGTTCGATCAACCGATCTACGAGAACCCGTCACCAGGCAATAAGAAAGGTGGTATCACTACACTCGAAGAGAAGTCGTTGGGTTGTACTCAAAAGGGCGGCAAAGCCAATGTGGTCGATGTGTTGGAGTATGCCGAGCCAGTTAAACAAGCTGGTTTAAACCTTCTGCAAGCACCAGGTAACGACTTGGTAGCCTCAACTACGCTGGCTCTTTCGGGGTGTCAAATGGTGCTCTTCACAACAGGTCGAGGAACTCCATTTGGCTCGTTTGTCCCCACAATGAAGATCTCGACCAACACCCAACTCTATAACTTCAAACGCAACTGGATTGATTTCAATGCTGGCACAGTGGTCGAGGATGAGAGCTGGGAGGATGTGCTTCACAACTTCGTAGAGTTCCTCCTTTCGGTTGCCAACGGAGAGCAGCTAAAACACGAAAAGGCAGGATTCAAAGAGATTGCAATTTTTAAAACTGGCGTAACGCTATAAATCAAAAACTTATGACTAACTCAAAAACAAATAAACCGACAAACTTCCGTTGGACGATATGCCTTATGCTATTCCTCGCAACGACGGTCAACTATCTCGACAGGCAAGTTCTTTCGCTCACATGGAAAGATTTTATCGCTGCTGAGTTTCACTGGACAGATGCCGATTATGGTAATATTGCTGCAATATTTTCAATTGCATATGCTATATCTATGCTTTTTGCAGGTCGTATAATTGATATACTCGGCACTAAGAAGGGTTATCTATGGGCTATCGGTATTTGGTCAGCTGCCGCATTAAGTCATGCTCTTTGCGGATGGTTTACATTAACCTATACTGGTATTGAAAGTAGCGCTGCGCTGGAGGCTGTCGAGAGTGGTACTGCTCTTGCTTTCACAATTGCTTCTGTGAGTAGTTATGCTTTTATTGCAGCCCGAATTCTGTTGGCATTTGGTGAAGCTGGAAACTTCCCTGCGGCAGTAAAGGTTACTGCGGAGTATTTCCCTAAAAAAGACCGTGCTTTTGCAACCTCAATTTTTAATGCAGGATCTACTGTTGGTGCACTTGCAGCACCCTTGACAATTCCATTTATCGCACGTTATTTTAAAGATTTAGGTGTTGGTGGAGGCTGGGAGATGGCATTTGTTCTTATTGGTGCACTTGGTTTCTTATGGATGGGTCTTTGGGTTTTTTATTACAATAAGCCTGCAGAGAGTAAACATGTAAACAAAGCAGAATATGACTATATCAACTCTGATGGTGAAGAAGATCATGAAGCATCAGATTCAAAACCCGAAAGAAAAGTATCTTTCTTTGAGAGTTTCCGCTATCGTCAAACATGGGCTTTTGCTGTTGGTAAGTTTATGACCGATGGAGTTTGGTGGTTCTTCTTGTTCTGGACTCCTGCATATATCAGCGATGTATATGGCTATTCATCTGACAGTATGATGGGTATGTTATTAATTTTTGTTCTATATGCAATTACTATGCTTTCGATCTATGGAGGAAAACTCCCAACGATCATTATGGAGCGAACTAATAAAGATCCTTATACTGCTCGTATGCAGGCAATGCTTATTTTTGCATTCTTCCCTCTTTTAACTCTTTTTGCGCAGCCATTAGGTTCAATTTCTGTTTGGTTTCCTGTAATTATTATAGGTATCGCAGGTGCTGCTCATCAGTCATGGTCAGCTAATATTTACACTACAGTTAGTGATATGTTCCCAAAGAGTATGATTGCAACTATCATTGGAATTGGAAGTATGGCAGGTGGCGTTGGTTCCTTCCTTATCAATAAAGGTTCTGGAATGTTGTTTACTCACGCAGAGTTGACAAATATGACAGTATTAGGATTTGAAGGAAAGCCCGCTGGTTACTTTATTATCTTTGCAATTTGTTCTGTTTGTTATCTAATAGGATGGATCGTAATGAAAAGTTTAGTACCTAAGTACGAGGTCATTAGGCTGAAGTAATATTTATCTTTTTTGCGTCATCTCCTACTCTTTTGTGGGAGATGACGTAAACTTTTTATAGATAACACATTGAGCTGGTCTTAAAACTATTTAACTCTACCTCATTACCTATTTCACATAGATTAACGTCAAGCCATCACGGATCGGTATAATGACATTCTCCACTCGTGGATCCTCCTGCACCATACGGTTGAACTCCAATAGCGCTCGAGTATGTTTGTCGTTGTGGTGGAGAGGCTCAACCACCTTACCCGACCACAAGATATTATCTGCTATAAGTAGCGATCCACTACCCACCAACGCCTCATCGAAGAGCATATTGTAGTAGGCTGGGTACTCTCTCTTGTCGCCATCAATAAATACCATATCGAAGCGACCTCCAATCGAGGGAGCAACATCCAACACCGAACCGATATATTGACGGATCTTCGATGCGTGGGCACTACGTCCAAAGAACTCGGCAGCAAATGCCTCCAACTCATCATCCACCTCCACCGTATGGAGCTCAGCACCCTCCTCGAGACATGCGGCAATGCAGAGTGCCGAATAACCCGTAAAGGTGCCTATCTCCAAGACTCTCTTGGGGCGCTGCATACGCACCAGCATCTCGAGCAATTTGCCTTGAATATGGCCCGAGATCATGCGAGGTTGAACCACTCGCAGGTTGGTTTGACGATCCAACTCACAAAGAAGCTCATCTTCCGATGAAGTGTGGTCATGAATATATTGATCCAAAAGATTCATTATTGATAGATTAAAATTGAGTTATCACTAAATATTTCGTTTGCCACCTCCATTATCTCGGTCGAGGTGAGCGACATCACCTTTCGATATATCTCCTCGGTGGTATCGACCGAGTTGTGCACCAAGAAGCTCTTTCCAACACCGAGCATATACCCTTCGTTGCTCTCGGTCGATATTGCCACTTGGGCTGCAAACTGTCTCTTTGCCATCGAGAGTTGACGTGGTGTGAGGGGGTGATGACAGAGTTTAGAGAGCTCCACATTGATCAGCTCGATAACCCTCTCGGTATTGTTGCGCTCGGCACCAAAATAGATCGAGACCAAGCCGCTATCAATATATGGGATGTAAGATGCCTCGATATTGTAGGTGAGACCGTGACGCTCACGCACCACGGTATTGAGAATCGAGTTGGCACAGGGGCCACCCAAAACGTTAATAAGCAACGATAGCGGCAGACGTTTATGCTCACACACGCCATAGGCTCTACCGCCCATCATGCAGTGTGTCTGGTGGGTGTGACGCTTACAGCTCTCGTTGAATGGCGTCATTGCTTGCGGTGCACTCCGTTCAAAGCCTCGAGTGGAGGAGGGAATCACACCAAAATAGCGCATGGCGATAGCCTCTATTCGCTTGGGGGATATATTGCCTATCGACGAGAATACCATCTGATCGGTGGTGTAGCAGCGTGCCGCAAAGTTGCGGATGGAGTCACCCGTAAACTTTCGAATATCTCGTTTAAGTCCCAAGATGTTGTGTCCCAGCTCTGAATCTTTGAATACCAACTCCTCGAAGGTGTCGTAGATAAGCTCCGATGGAGAGTCTTTATAGGTGTTAATCTCATCGAAGATCACCTCCTTCTCTCTCTCGAGTTCCCTCTCGGGATATGTCGAGCGGAAGGCTATATCGGCAATAAGCTCTACAGCCTTGCTAAAGTCGCCACGCAGCGTGGTGGCATGTATCGTTGTATCCTCCTTGGTGGTAAAGGCATTGAGCTCGCCACCGAGATTCTCCAATCGGCAATTGACCTGGTAGGCTTTGCGTCGCTCGGTCCCCTTAAAGATGGAGTGTTCGGCGAAGTGAGCCAAACCAATCTCTCCTTGGAGCTCGTCACGAGTACCAGCATTTATCATCAACCCGCAGTGGGTCACACTGCTCTTCACTTGGCGGTGTATTCCTCTTATTCCATTGGGTAGTATATAGGTGTAGAACTCCATTATTTTCTCTCTAAATTAGCACGTAAAAAGGTTGCAGTATGGCTATTTTGAACCTCGAGCAGCTCCTCGGGACGACCTTCAAAGATTATCTCACCACCCGAGTCACCAGCATCGGGACCAATATCGACTAACCAATCGGCACACTTTATAACATCCATATTGTGTTCAACAACAACTATCGAGTGACCACGCTCAATCAAGGCATAGAAGGCCTTGAGCAGGCGATTGATATCGTGGAAGTGGAGACCTGTGGTGGGCTCATCGAAAATAAACATAATGCGGCCACCAGCACCTCCATCACGCCCCAAGAAGGATGCTAACTTCACACGTTGAGACTCTCCTCCCGACAGGGTCGACGAGGATTGACCGAGTTTCACGTAGCCCAACCCCACCTCCTGGAGTGGACGAATACGCTCAACAATGCGTCGAGCCGTTGAGCCACTATCCTCACCAAAGAACTCCATGGCACCGTCGATGGTGAGCTCCAGAACGTCGAATATACTCTTGCCTCGATATCTGTTCTCGAGCACCTCGGGCTTAAATCTTCGACCCTTACACACCTCACATGTAAGCTCCACATCGGCCATAAATTGCATACCGACCTTTATGATACCCTCACCTTGACACTCCTCGCAACGGCCTCCCGCCATATTGAACGAGAATGACGAAGCGGTGAGACCCGTATGGCGAGCATAGGGCTGCTCGGCAAATAATTTGCGGATCTCGTCGTAGGCCTTGATGTAGGTTACAGGGTTCGAACGAGAGGATTTGCCAATAGGATTTTGGTCGATCATCTCAACAGCCGTAAGCATATTAACATCGCCCTCCAACCTATCGAACGAACCTGGGCGGTTGCCACTCTCATGCAGAAGTCGTCTAAGTGCAGGGTACAGAATACCCTTCACAAGCGACGATTTACCCGATCCACTCACACCTGTAATGCAACTCATCACACCGAGAGGGATCTTCACATCGACACCCTTGAGGTTATTCTCTCGAGCTCCTTTGATCGAGATAAATCCCGATGGCGAACGTCGAGAGCGTGGCGCCTCAATCTCGAGATTACCACATAGGTATGATGCCGTGAGCGATCTCTTGCAGTGCAGAAGGTCGCTATATGCCCCACTAAATACAATCTCACCACCCAAATAACCAGCTTCGGGGCCAACATCTATTATATAGTCGGCAGCCCGAATAACCTCCTCCTCGTGCTCCACTACGATCACCGTGTTACCAATATCACGCAGCTCTTTGAGCACCTTGATCAAGCGGTGAGTATCACGAGGATGGAGCCCAATACTTGGTTCATCGAGGATATAGAGCGACCCTGTGAGGTTACTACCCAGCGAGGTCGAGAGGTTGATACGCTGCGACTCGCCACCCGAAAGTGTCGAGCTCAAACGATCGAGCGTGAGATAACCCAACCCAACATCGGTAAGATATTGGAGGCGATTGCGGATCTCGACAAAGACTCTCGAGGCGGTAGCTGTGTCATACTCGTCGAGCTCAATCTCATCAAAAAATTCGATTAGATTATCTACACTCATCATCACCAAATCGGCAATCGTATGCCCTGCAATCTTGACATATAGAGCCTCCTTGCGAAGTCTACTTCCGCCACACTCCGAGCAGATGGTTTTGCCCGTGTAGCGAGATTTCATCACCCTAAATTGTATCTTGCGCTTCTCGGAGTCGAGATACTCAAAGAATTCGTTGAGTCCACCAAAATATTCATTGCCACTCCAAAGCAATAGTCGCTCCTCTCGAGTGAGTTCATAGTAAGGGGTATGGACTGGAAAGTTGAATTTGGGGGCATTCATAACGAGCTGCATCTTCCATCGGCGCATACTCTCACCACGCCAACACGCCACGGCATCCTCGTAGATTGTGCGACGCTTATCGGGTATCACCAAATCTTCATCGATACCTATAATTTTGCCATAGCCCTCACACTTGGGGCAGGCTCCAATGGGATTGTTGAAACTAAAGAGATGTTCGGTAGGCTCTTCGAACTCCATGCCGTCGGCCTCAAAACGAGACGAGAAGGAGCGCTCCACGCCATCGTGGATAATCGACAAAAGCCCCTCACCATAGGTATAAGCTCGAGAGATAGAGTCACGCAAGCGACTCAATCCATCATCATCGAGCACGATTTTAACACGGTCTACAACCATCAATATCTCCTCGGGGCGAGTATCATCACCAATGCGAGGCATGAAATCCTCGATGAGCATCGTCTCACCCCCAACATATACCCTTTGCAGGCCATCGGAGATCATCCCGAGGAGCTTCTCAACGACACCTTGTCGCTCATCACTCGAGAGTGGCGCACAGACCATAATGCGACTACCCTCGCCCAAAGAGCCTACGTAGGTGGCCACATCGTCGACAGAGTTGCAACTCACCTCTTCGCCCGAAATGGGTGAGAAGGTGTGGCCAATACGTGCAAAAAGGAGTTTGAGGTAGTCGTAGATCTCGGTAGTTGTACCCACCGTAGAGCGAGGGTTACGGCTATTTACCTTCTGCTCTATAGCAATTGCTGGTGCAATACCCTCGATTGAGTCGACATCGGGTTTGCTCACACGTCCCAAAAATTGACGAGCATAGGCCGACAAAGATTCGACATAACGACGCTGACCCTCGGCAAAAATCGTATCGAAGGCCAAAGTCGATTTACCCGATCCCGAGAGGCCAGTGACAACCACTAAGGCGTTGTGAGGAATCTCGACATCAATATTTTTGAGGTTGTGCACACGGGCACCCTTTATTACTATGCTCTTATTTTCTCTACTCTTCATCGCAAACTTCGAGGATTACACCCTCAACTTTCTCCAATTTTGAAATCAGCACTGCCGACTTGGACTCCCTAATGGCGAGTCGCATACGGCAGAGGTTATCGAACTCCTGCTCCACGATCTTGGGTTGTTCCTCCTTGACTATGCGCATCACCGAGTTCATCGACATATATGAGAATTCGATGGTGAGAGTGACGTCGATGGTGAGCTCCACCACCTCAGCCTCCTCGATCACCTGCGCTGCCGAATCTCGATAGGCCTCGATTAGCCCCGATACTCCCAACTTCGTGCCACCAAAGTAGCGCACCACAACAATTAGGCAATTTGTCACCTCGTGCGAGATGAGCTGACCCAAGATGGGTTTCCCTGCGGTGCTCGAGGGTTCGCCATCGTCGTTGGCTCTAAACTTCTCTCCTCGATACCCTATTCGCCATGCGTAGCAGTGGTGAGTGGCATCGTAGTGAAGTTTACGCAGCGGCTCCAAACAGGCTTTAATCTCCTCCTCGGTCTCGACATGGTAGGCATATATAAGGAACTTACTACTCTTCTCTTTGTAGAGTGATTCGCACGGCTCCAATATTGTTTTATATGTATCTTCTTGCACCAATGCTACTCAACTGATTTAAACAATCTATTCCAACGGATATTAGATGGGAATGAGCCCGCTGCATCGAGCGAGAGCATAACCACTGCTGCACGTCCCACAACGTGATCCTCGGGAACAAATCCCCAAAAACGAGAGTCAGCCGAGTTGTGGCGGTTGTCACCCATCATCCAGTAGTAGTTCATCTTAAAGGTATATGAGTCGGCCTGCTCGCCATTGATAAATATCTTGCCATCCTCCTCTCGCAGATCGTTGCCCTCGTAGAGGCCAATAACACGACGATAGAGAGCTATATTCTCCTCGGTGAGCTCGACGGTTGCACCTCGCTCGGGGATCCACAACTCACCAAAATTGTCTTGGGTCCACTCATAACCACTATCACTTGGGAAAATATCTGGGTTGGGTGTGTGCGCAACATATTGGGTTACAGCGATTACATTGGGTAGCCTGCGGATCTCCTCGGCCTTCGACTCACTTAGTGGCATCTGATAGATCGAGCCATTGCCGTAGGCCTCAGTTATCTGGAGTCGCTCAAATATAGTGTTGCTGATGGGTGATGTAGTCTGCACACTATAGATAAATTGGCGACCTTCACTTGGCTCCTCGGCCACGCCGTTGACGTAGAGCGTCGAGTTGACAATCTTGATGGTGTCGCCACCCACTGCCACACAGCGCTTCACGTAGTTCTCACGCTTATCGACTGGGCGAGTGATAACTGTAAAGTCGTTGAAGATCTGCTCTCGACCCTTAGCCTCACCAAACTGCGATTGGTAACTGCGCAAGACATCGTAGTATGTGACAGCTTGGTTCTCCAAAAGAACAGTATCGCCCGCAGGGAAGTTGAAGACAACTACATCGCCACGCTCCACCTCTTTGAGGCCTGCCAAGCGATTGTATGGCCACTTGATGATCTCCGAGAATGACCTCTTTGTTGTGGACATCGGCAGAGTGTGGTGAACAAATGGGAATGAAACAGGGGTATTGGGCATCTTGGGACCGTAGGCCACCTTGCTCACGTAGAGGTAGTCACCAACCAACAACGACTTCTCCATCGACGAGGTCGGAATTACATAGAGCTGGAAAACATAAGTATGGATGAGTGTGGCCACAACCACAGCAAAGATGATCGAATTGACCCACTCATAGATCGAGTTATAGACCTTACTCTTTTTACAGAGCTCCTTGTTGCGACTACCAATAAATTTGTAGAGCAAACGTGAGATATAGAGATCGTAGATAACTACAACACCCAACAAAAACCAGAGGTTAGCGGTCCAAACCACAAACCAAAGCAGATAGAGGATAGTGGCCAATGAGAACCCTACCCACTTATTGGCAAAAAATGCCTTTATACTATTCATAACCAAAATTTTATTATTTCAACAAATCATCCATCGAGTAGACACCCTGCTTACCACACAGGAACTCAGCCGCTACCACAGCCCCCATAGCCAACGCTCGGCGGCTTTTGATGGTATGTTTCAACTCGATTTGATCCTCTGCCGAGTCGTAGGTTACGGTGTGGATTCCTGGAGTTTCGCCCACTCTCTTCGAGAGTATTTGGATCTGGGTTGCCGATGGTTCGACGTCGTTGACCCAACTCTCTTTTGAGTCAAGCTCCTCGATGATACCCTCTGCCAATGTTATGGCGGTACCACTTGGAGCATCCAACTTGTGGATATGGTGCACCTCCTCGATCTCTACCGAGTAGCCATCGACACCATTGATCATTGCCGCCAAACGACGATTGAGGCGAAACATTAGATTGACACCCAAGCTATAGTTGGAGGCGTAGAAGAATGCGCCATTGCGCTCTGCACACAACCTCTTGATCTCTTCAAAGTGGTCGAGCCAGCCTGTGGTTCCACTCACGACAGCTACACCTGCCTCGATCGAAGAGACCAAGTTTTGGTATGCCGTGTGAGGCGTTGTAAACTCTATCGCCACATCGGCCGACGCAAATTTTGGCGAGGCGATATCCTCACGATTATCAACATCAATTATTGCAGCGATGGTGTGACCACGCTCCAAAAGAATTTTTTCGATCTCACGGCCCATTTTGCCGTATCCTATAATTGCTACTTTCATCTTTCTAATATTTTGAGAGGCAGTGCCCCATTTATTACTTTACTTATAAAAAATGCAAATATACTAATTCGTGGTCGAACTATCAACGTTAACACAATTATTTTAAATAATATTGGCAAAAAATTACTATTTTTGCCACATGAGATTTTTCATTGAGCTAAAATATAATGGCGCAGCATACTTCGGATGGCAGCGCCAAAACGATGTAAAAACAGTACAGGGCACCATAGAAAGGGGCCTCACTACCCTACTGCGCTCACCCATCGAGATTGTTGGAGCTGGTCGCACCGACACGGGTGTCAACGCCTCCTACTACGTTGCACACTTCGACCTGGAGCAGCCTCCCAAGCTCTCCCTCGATCAACTAATCTACAAATTAAACATCATTCTACCCCAAGACGTTGCAATAATTAATATTGCGAAGGTTGCCCCCACGGCACATGCACGATTTGACGCTACGCAGAGAGAGTATACCTACTTCATTGAGCGAGAGAAAAACCCATTTACACGCCACTCCTCATGGCAATATTATGTCGACCTCGATATTGACAAGATGAATCAAGCGGCCCAAAGACTCATCCATCACAAAGATTTCACCTCGTTTGCCAAGCTCAACTCCAACAACAAGAACAACCTCTGCGAGATCTACTATGCACAATGGAGCCGCACCGAGAGTGGCGCCATACACTTCAAGATCTGTGCCAACCGCTTCCTACGCAACATGGTACGAGCGATAGTCGGCACACTTGTAGATGTGGGTCGAGGTAAATACAGCGTGGAGCAATTCGAGGAGATTATAGCGAGCCGAGACCTCTCTCGTTCGAGCGCTGGAGCTCCTGCCCAAGGGTTGTTCCTAAGCCAAATTAGATACCCCTACCAGTGGTAGGTTTGATCCTTCGAAAGGGCAATCTGATAACGCCAAAAAATGCCTCACCAAAGATTCCACTACTCATCTTTGATGTTCCCTCTTGACGATCGGTAAAGATGATCGACACCTCATCGAGTTTGAAGCCCAACTTAATGGCCGAATATTTCATCTCTATTTGGAAGCCATACCCCTTCATCTCAACAGCATCTAAATTTATGGTTTCAAGCACATTGCGTGAATAACAAACAAAACCTGCGGTAGCATCAGCCACCTTCATACCAGAGACATATCTAACATACTTAGAGGCGAAGTAGGAGAGCAAAAGTCGCCCCATTGGCCAATTGACCACGTTAACACCTTTAACATATCGAGAGCCAACAACAACATCATTACCCTCGAGTGCCGACGCATAGAGTCTCAATAGATCATCGGGGTTGTGTGAAAAATCGCAATCCATCTCGAAAATGTAGTCATAACGATGCTCAACCGCCCACTTGAATCCAGCTATATAGGCTGAACCAAGGCCCAATTTCCCCACTCGTTCGATCATAAATAGACGATCTCGACTCTCTACCATACGCTCCTTGACCACACTTGCGGTGCCATCGGGAGATCCATCATCAATTACAAGTAGGTGAAAATCACCCTCGAGAGATAACACTTTATCTATCATTGCCGAGATGTTTTCTATCTCGTTATATGTTGGTATAATTACTACTTTTCGCATCCAATTAGCTATTCATTTGTTCTGCAAATTTAAGATTATTTTACCAATTGATAACGATAATAGAATATTATTTATTACCTTGCACAATAAATTCGCTTTAAAGTGTGTAAATTCAATAAAATTTACTATTTTTGCGAGCCTATTATTGTGATAAGTAGTTTTATTACGATGTATTAATAGCTATAAAATTTAATTAAATATAAACAAAAGTTTTTTATCAGATGCAAAGTAAAGGTGCTATCAAGGTACTTGCGATTTCATTGGCGATCGCTTGTATTTATCAGCTCTCCTTCACGTTCAAGGCTCGTAGCGTTGAGAAGGATGCAGTAAAGTATGCTGCAGAGTTTAGCCAAGAGAACCAGACTAAGACGCTCAACCGTGAGCAGTTCTATCTTGACTCTATTCAAAATGAGGTTGTCTACAACTTAGGATTCACTCAATTTACCTATAAGCAGGTAAAGGAGAAGGAGCTTAACTTGGGTCTTGACCTCAAAGGTGGTATGAATGTTATGTTGGAGATTGAGGTGCAAGATGTCATCAAGACCTTGGCTGGCGAGAGCGTGTCGAACCCTGCATTCATTGAGGCGATGGCAATTGCCGACGAACAGTTCAAAAGCGGTGCGTCTCAAGATTACATCAGTGCATTCGTAAGTGCATTCGAGAGTAGTAGCAACGGTGGTTCTTTGGCTGCAATCTTTGTGAGCCCAGAGCGCAAAGATATCATGCCGAACAGCTCAAATGCTGAGGTGGAGCGTGTTCTACGCAATGAGGCTGAGGCTGCAATCGCAACTTCGTTCAACATCCTTCGCAACCGTATCGACCGCTTTGGTGTAACTCAACCAAACATCCAACGTCTGCCAGGAGCAAACCGTGTATTGGTTGAGCTTCCAGGTGTCAAGGAGCCACAACGTGTGCGTAATCTTTTGCAAGGTGCTGCATCGTTGGAGTTCTGGACAACTTATGATGCTCGTGAGGTCTTCTCAGCTTTGGCTGCAGCTGATCGCATCATCAAAGATATGAACAACAGCGAGGTTGTTGAAGCAGAAGCGGAAGTTGTTGAAACTGAGGAAGTAGAAGCTACAGAGCCTACTGAGGCTACAACAGAAGAGACAGACCTCCTTGATGAGGTTGGAGCTGCTACTGCAACTGAAGAGGTTGCAACAGGACTTTCTATCGATGAGAACCCTCTCTTTGCACTTCTAAACCCACAATATGCTGGTGGCGCTGTAGTTGGTGCAGCTTCGCCAAGCGACATGGCTCAAATTGATGCATATCTTGCATTGCCCGAGGTTAAGGATCTATTCCCTGCTGACATCCGCTTCATGTGGGGTATCAAAGGTATGGACGATCTTGAGGGCCGTTATTTCTTGTATGCAATCCGTGCTGAGCGTGCCGATGGTAAAGCTCCACTTGATGGTAGTGTTGTAACAGATGCTCGTGAGATGTACTCTGACCAAGGTGCTACAGCTAAGGTATCGGTATCTATGAATGCTACTGGTCTTAAGGAGTGGGCTCGCCTAACTGGTGAGAACGTTGGCAAGTGTGTAGCAATCGTTCTTGATGGCTATGTATACTCTGCTCCAGTTATCCAAACTAAGATCGAGAGAGGAAATACACTCATCACTGGTAACTTCACAATCCAAGAGGCTAAGGATTTAGCCAACGTACTTAAATCAGGTAAGGTGCCTGCTCCAGCTCGCATCATCCAAGAGGAGGTTGTAGGACCATCTTTGGGTCAAGAGTCTATCGACGCTGGTTTGATGTCGTTTATCATCGCATTCTGCTTGGTACTACTCTATATGGGTCTATTCTACAAAAACGCTGGTTGGTTGTCTGACATTGCACTTATCTTCAATGTATTCCTTCTTCTTGGTGTACTTGTATCGTTCGGTGCTGTATTGACACTCCCTGGTATTGCGGGTATCGTACTTACTATGGGTATGGCGGTCGATGCCAACGTAATTATCTATGAGCGTATCAAAGAGGAGTTGCGTTCGGGCAAAGGCCTTGGAGCATCTATCAAAGATGGTTTCGCTAATGCATACTCAGCGATCATCGATGGTAACGTAACAACACTTATCACAGGTATTGTATTGGCTATTTTTGGTACTGGTCCAGTTCAAGGTTTCGCTACAACTCTTGTTATCGGTATCATGACATCATTCTTCTGCTCTGTATTTATCACTCGTCTACTTCTTGAGTGGGCTAACGAGAAGTTCGGCGGCGTTAAATTCTCTCGTAAGTGGTCTGAGAACTGGTTGAAGAACCTTTCAATCAACTTTATTGACAAGCGTAAGAGTGCATATATCCTCTCAAGTTGTATTATCGTTTTGGGTATCGCATCGCTTGCTATCCGTGGCCTTAACATGGGTACTGAGTTTACTGGAGGTCGTGCATATGTTGTTCGCTTCGATAGAGCCGTTTCGGCTGAAGAGGTGCGTGAGGCTATCGACAAACAATTTACTGGTATCGCCGATGCCTCTGCTGTAAGTTTCGAGGTTAAGCAATATGGTGACGAGAACCAAATGCGTATCGTAACTCAATATCTCTACGACGACACTCGTGAGGAGGCTACTGAGATCATCTACCAAAATCTATATGATGCAGTGAGCCCTCTCTACTCATATGATATCTCATACGACCAATTCTGCAACAACCAAGATGATGAGAATGGTATCATCTCAACCAACAAGATCGGTCCATCTATCGCTAAAGATATGACTTGGGGCGCTATCTGGTCAATTCTATTGTCGCTTTGTGCTATTGGTCTCTATATCACTGCTCGATTCAAGGGATGGCAATGGGCATCGGGTGCAACTGCTGCACTTATCCACGATACATTTATCGTCATTGCTCTATTCTCAATCCTTTATGGATGGATGCCATTTAACTTGGAGATCAACCAAGCATTTATCGCTGCGATCCTTACGATCATCGGTTACTCTATCAACGATACTGTGATCATCTTCGACCGTATCCGTGAGTACATTGGTCTATATCCTAAGCGTCAGCTCAAGGAGAATATCAATGGTGCGATCAACTCAACTATGGCTCGTACACTTAATACTTCGGGAACTACATTTATCACACTTCTTTCGATCTTTATCTTTGGTGGTGAGACTATCCGTGGTTTTGTATTTGCCCTTATCGTTGGTATCATCGTTGGTACATACTCTTCACTCTTCATCGCAACTCCAGTTGCTTATGATATGATGGCAAAGAATGAGACGAAAAAGAAGTAGTCTAATCTAAACGATATAATTAGAAAAACAGCGGATCCGAAGGTTGGATCCGCTGTTTTTTTTGAAGGTAATAGAGCATACACCTGCGTAGGGTAAACGCACGAAAAATAGAGCTTTATACTACTCTCTTACTGCCCTTGCAGCGGGCGGCCGCCAAGCTTAGCTTGGATCCAAAAACTTGCGTTTTTGATCTTTATTGCACTGAGCGTGTGGGGCTTTGCCCTACGATATATCTCTTATAATGATCTTTTGAAAGTCTCCTTTCAACGCTCATTATAAGAGATATATCTATGTCAACCTTACGGTTGCCACCACACATCAGTGAGGTGAACCTCGAGAAGCCCTTATCGCAAGATAGTAGATACCAGCGGAGGTGTTTTTTTCTCCCGACGGAGTCAAGTAAACTATAATTTTTCGTGTGCCTGACTTGAGCTTTAGAGTGGTTTTTAAGGGTCGAGTAAGTAAGAGATGTTACCCTATAAAAATAAAACTTAGAATGGATATCCCACACCAAAGTTGAGCGATGTATAGTCCCAATTAAATTTAGTTATCCAACGCTGTCCCTCTGGTAGATTTGGGTTGTGTAGCTGTACTCCCCAATCGAGGCGTAGCACGGCAAAGGTGATATCTAAACGTAGACCAAATCCTGTGTTGAATCCCAACTGCTTGTAGAATGTATCGAAGTGGAAGATGCCATCGGGATCGTCGTATGAGTTTTGATTCATATACCATACGTTACCTACATCGAAGAATGTGGCGCCATGGATATTCTCCCAAAGGGGGAAACGCAACTCAAGGTTGGCCTCCAACTTGATGTCTCCCACCTTGTTGGGGTAGTAGTCGTCGTCACTCTCTTCGAGGAGCGTTGAGCCAGGTCCCAGGGTTCGAGGAGACCATCCACGCATGCTGTTGCTACCTCCCATATAAAATAGTCTATCGAAGGGTAGCGAGACAGAATTGCCGTAGGCTAAACCAACTCCCGAGTACCATCGTGCAGCTATTGCTGTCACCTCGCCCAGCATAATTTTGCGACTTACGTTGATGTCAGTGCGTAGGTATTGAGCATAGGGGATTCCCAAGATATTGTATGTGCCACTGCTCGAAGGCGAGCTTAGCCAATGTGTAAATGCCCCCACCAGATTTCCTGAACTCTCGAAGTTGTAGCGCACCATTGTGGCGTTGCTATTGGCATTGCTGAGTTGGTTGTTGTAGGCGTAGCTAAACGATAGTCCTGCCACCAACTGCGTCTCGAAACTCATCTTGAGATAGTCGTTGTTGAGGCTCTCATAGAAGTCGCTATCGAGGTTCTCCATATCGATGAGGTTGATATCGATGGGTCGTACCGTGTAGCTTGAGTTGCCACTTGTGCGCCATGAGTAGTCCCACGAAGCTCCAAATAGAGTTCGAGTGTAGTATGGACGATCTTGATAACTTGCCGAGAGTTCCAAATTGGTACGAGGTTGCACCACCTGTGGGAAGTCAGAGATCAATTCGGGCAAGATGAATCGAGGGAAGGATAGACCAGTCGAGATACCAATCTCGGTTGCCTTGCGTTTGGTAGCATCTTGAGACTTCATATACTCGTAACCTGTGGTGAGAGCTACATCAAAAGCTTCGGCGCCACGGAATATATTGCGGTTTTGGTAACCCGCCGTCACCGACAACCCATAGAAACTTGATGTGGAGCTACCTTCGGCCTCTAACTTCACACTTTGGCGTAGTGCAGGTGTGCAGAGTATGTTGCACGTAAGGTGGTTTAGTGGCGATCCGAGCATTGTTGTAGAGTCCGCTTTGTCGCCTATTGACGATGGGGTGTAGAGAGAATCTACTACGATATCTTCGGCGGCGCTCTCGGTGAACATTACTTTGGCGCTCTTGAAATATCCAATCGAGATTAGATTTTTGTAGGTCTCGTCGACAAGAGAGGAGTTGTAGTAGCTATTGGGGTAGATTGGTACGGCCTGGCGAAGCACCTTGCGACGTACATTGGCACGCTCGCCCTCAAATACGATGTCGAGGCCTCGGTAGTTTACCGTGTCGATTTTACTGAGGTATGCCGTATCGGTCATTACCACTGTTGGGTCGAAGTTAGGTGCTATATTTATGTTGTTGATCAAGAAGCGAGTGTGATTCTCAATAATGGGTTGCCCCTGCTCGTTATATCCTGCCAAGTAGGGCGTTATGACTGTTGTGATAGCTGCACTCTTATTACCCGATAGGGTGTCGGCCAAAAATGATACATTGTTGGTTGTAAAATTGAAGTATCCTTCTTGGCGAAGGTTGCTTGCGATCCGCTCACGCTCTCTATCGAGAGTAGTGGCATTGAATGGTGCACCCACCTTGATGAGCGACTTCGAGGTGTCTCGAAGTATTAATGGCTCGATGAGGCTATCTCGAAAGAGGTAATTGTGACTCGAGATGATATATGGCTCTTGTTGGTCAACTATGTAGTTGACAAAGGCTCGTCTTTTTGCTCGTGTGGTATCCACCTCGAAGGCGACCGTCGAGGAGTAGTATCCCTGCGAGTTCATATATATTTTGAGATTCTCGGCGCCATTCTCGGTGAGTAGATCATCGTAGTAAATTGGAGCTTGCCCCACCTTGCGTTTAAACTTATTCCAGCTATTATCTTTATCTGGATTTGCTAAATTGTATGCCCACACATAGAAGTTGGTACCAAGGAGCCTTTTGTTTGGATTCTGGCGAATATAACCCTCTAATATATAAGCTGGTATGCGCTCCTCTTTGGGTGTGGTTTTATCTTCTGTGACCTTTACATGGGTCAAAAAGTATGAACCTTGAGGGGTGTTGCGTACCGCACCACAAGAGAGTGTTGTGATGAGTATTGCTATGTATAATATTTTGCGAATTAGTGGTCGCAGCATCTTTCGTGTGAGGCTTATTCGTGGTTGAAGAATCCCTGTTTCTTGAGTAGTGAGAAGTAGCTTTTGGAGAATGTTACATTGTCCTGAGCCGTGTAGCGTTTGAGAGTAAATATCTGTGCTAAGTTGGGCAACTCATTCTCTTCGAGAAGCGATGCAGTCTCGGCGGATGCCTCACGTTCGGCCCACAACGCCTCCACTTTTGGGGCAGTGTAGTTCTCATACTTCTCGAAATGAACCACCGCTTCGAGGGGTAGTCTATCGGTGAGAGGTGGATTCTCGGCGGGGTATCCCAATACAACTGAGGTTACTGGAATAACTCCATTGGGAAGCTCCAGGAGATCTATTATAGCCTCTGCGGTGTAGAGTGTTGTACCCAATACGCAGGCACCAAGGTTGGCTGCTTCAGCCTCCAAGATTAGATTCTGAGCCGCCATAAGTGCATCGATGGCGCCATTGAGAAACCAGATGAAGTTGTCGTAGCGAGGTTCGGCATCACGTAATCGACACCACTCGCTAAAACGATTTACGTCGGCACATACGGTCACCACACAGGGGGCGTTCATTCTCTCTACCTGTCCGAAGTGGAGTGGCGAGATCTTGGCAAGCATGTCGGACTGCTGTGTCACGATTAAGCTGTAGTTCTGCATGTTGCCACATGTTGAGGCCCTCGAGGCTGCTGTCAATATCTCGGTTAATGTTTGGCTATCTATTGCACGGCCCTCGAACGAGCGTATTGAGCGGTGCTCCTCTATCTCTTTAATCATAATTAATAGTCTCTATTTATAAGTTAATTGACTCTCTAAAGTTTGTCCATGCTGCACGCTCCTCTTCAATTGGGGCGTTGCTAAGTAGCTCTCCCTGCGATGACACCTCGCCCCAAGAGTCATAGGTGGCATTCCCTTTTAGAGTTGTTGTGAAGATGTTGCCAAAGATCGAGGTTTGGCAGTAGACCACACCTCCACGATTTTGCACCTCCACCTCGATGCCTTCACGGCATACGCCCAACATCACCGAGGCGGTGCACGAAGCAGTCATTGCAGTGCCGCACGATGGGGTGAGACCCACTCCACGCTCATAAGTCGCTACAAATATTTTTTGTGGCGCAATGTATTTCATCATGCTGACATTTACACCGTTGGGAAATATCGAACGGAGTGTCTTGACTCTTTCGCCAAGCCTCTCGAGCCTCTCGAGGTCTATCTGGTCGCATAGCGCCACAATGTGGGGATTGCCCAAATTGAGGAATGTGAAGTAGAGTTCGGTGTCGAGTGTCTCAATTACCTTGCCTACAAAACGAGTATCGCTGAGTGTGAAGCTTTCTCTGTTGTGGGTACCAATACCAATTTGAACACTATATGATGGTACGTCGTCGGCTAAATCCTCTTCTCTCTTTATGTAATATATATTTCCTCCCGAGAGAAGTTCAAATGAATCCTCCGAGATGTAGTTCGTGCCAATTAGTCGAGCCACACAGCGAATGCCGTTGCCACACATCTCCGCCTCCGAGCCATCGGTATTGAACATCCTCATTTGGTAGAGTGGGACATCTGTATAATAACTTCCATTAACGTAGATTGCCTCATCGCTGCTTCGAGTAGCGAAAATCACCCCGTCGCAGGGGATGCTGTGGCACACCTTTTGTACAAATTCTTTATTCATATATTGAGTTAAATCCTCACATATAGCGTCGAACATCACAAACTTATTGCCAGAGCCATGACATAATATATACTTAATCTTATCCATAATTCAAAATTCTCACCAAAAGTAGGCATAAATCACATTATGAGCAAATTTTTTTTCTATAAGTGATTGATATTTCAAAAAAAATCTATAAAATTGCACCTTAGAAAAAGTGTAATTAGATAATTAATAATTTTCTATTTTTCAAAACAATGAAAGCTGTAAAGAGCATCCGCCACAATGACGATCAATTTGGAGGCGACACATCGAGACGTGGGACAAAACTCACGCCAAATAAAAAGAGTGGAAAAGAGAGGCATCACCTCTACCAAAACCTCGAGGAGGAGGATGAAGAGGATGATTATTACTCTGAGCAACGAGAGTCTATCTTTGACTATCTAAATGATGAGGATGAAGAGGATGCGATGGATGAAGATTAATATTAGTTAAGAATCTGTTTAAGTTTTTCTCGCTAAAATTGTTAAGAGAGATGTTGCTTTAATTTTCTCTCTTTGTGCGAGGCGCATAGCAATAGCTATGTAACGAGTGCAAAAAGAGAAAAGTGA
>JBCQWR010000020.1:0-44262 GCA_047171945.1 Rikenellaceae bacterium
ATCGACCTCGTAAAAGGCTCGGATACCTCACGCCAAATGAAAAATTCAAACAAATATTAACTATGAATTCAGTTGCATTTGCAGGTTGAATTCAGCATAGTAAAAATTGCCCTCATCTAAATATATATCTTTATCGTATTAATAGTAAACTCTACCACCTTGCTTTAATAATCTATAATACTTATAGCCTGCTCGGATAAACAAAGATACAAATATTTATTTAAATTTACACACCCTAAATTTAGGTTAATCTATTTATAGGTGCTATAATGGTTCTATTTTGTTTAAGTTAATGATTTGTCATTTAAATTAATTGGTTTTTAATCGCTGACAATCATTTATTTTAATCCTTTAAAGGTATCTTTGCAATATATCGACATCATTGTATGACGTAACCTTTTTTATTACAACAACCAATAACGCTTAACAAATGAAGAAACTATTATTATCATTAGTGGCATTTGCTTCTCTATCTTGTTGCAACAATGCCTTCTCAGACGAAGTCTACGATTATGTGGATTATGTCAATCCCCTCGTTGGAACGCTCTCTGAATTTGCATTATCAACGGGAAACACATATCCAGCTATTGCTCGTCCTTGGGGTATGAACTTTTGGACTCCTCAAACAAACAATATGGGTAATGGTTGGGCATATCAATATGACTCGTATCAAATTCAAGGATTCAAACAGACTCATCAACCCAGCCCCTGGATTAATGATTATGGTCAATTCTCAATAATGCCAACAGAGGGACTTAAGTTTAAGGCCAAAGATCGACAAAGTTGGTTTTCGCACAAAACAGAGATAGCAAAACCTCATTACTATAGCGTCTATTTGGGAGAATCCGACACCAAGGTTGAGATCACACCTACAGATAGAGCTGCATATTTCAGATTTACAACTCCTCAATCAGATAGCACCTCACTGGTTATTGATGCTTTCGATAGAGGATCATATGTTTGGGTTATGCCCGATAAGAGACGAGTCTTAGGTTATACTACACGCAATAGTGGCGGAGTCCCCGAGAACTTCAAAAACTACTTTATTATCGAATTTGATACACCTATTGATTACTATTCACTATGGAGCGGTGACTCTCTTGTTGAGGGTAAAGAGATAGATTCAGATCATAGTGGAGCGGTGATAGGTTTCAAAACGGAACGTGGAGAGCAGATTCACGCTAAGGTTGCATCATCGTTTATATCATTCGAACAGGCAGCTCTTAATCTCAAGGAGTTAGACGATGCCACCTTCGACGAGGTTGTAGCACAAGGCCGTGAGGTGTGGAACCAAACACTCGGCGCTATTGATATCGAGGCATCATTAGATCAGAAGCGTACATTCTACTCTTGTTTGTATCGCTCTCTACTCTTCCCTCGTAAGTTCTATGAGTATGACGTTCATGGTGCGCCTCACCACTATAGTCCACATACGGGTCAGATTGCTAACGGCTATATGTATACAGATACAGGATTCTGGGATACCTTCAGATCTCTATTCCCTCTGCTTAATCTAATCTACCCATCGGTTAATGCCGAAATTCAAGAGGGTCTCTTGAATACCTATAAACAGAGTGATTTCCTACCTGAGTGGGCTTCGCCTGGCCATCGAAATTGTATGGTTGGTAATAATTCAGCTTCGGTTGTTGCTGATGCAATTCTTAAGGATATTACCCCCGAGGAGTATCATCTGCCACTATACGAAGCGATGGTAGCAACGGCCAACTCAAACCATCCGACAATTAAATCAACTGGACGCTTTGGTGTCGAGTACTACAATGAGTTGGGTTATGTGCCATACGATGTCAACATCAAAGAGAATGCAGCAAGAACACTTGAGTATGCATACAACGACTGGTGTATATATCAAGTTGCTAAGAAATTAGATCGCTCAGAGCAAGAGCAGCAATTATACAAGCGTCGCAGTATGAACTATCGCAATCTCTACGACAAGGAGACCAAGTTGATGCGAGGACGTAACAAGAGTGGGGAGTTCCAAAAGCCATTCAATCCTCTAAAGTGGGGTGATGCCTTCACTGAGGGTAATAGTTGGCACTATACCTGGTCGGTATTCCACGATCCTAATGGACTTGCCAACTTGATGGGTGGTCGAGAGGAGTTTGTAATGATGTTGGACTCTGTGTTTATCGTACCTCCAATCTTCGACGAGAGCTATTATGGCAAAGTGATCCACGAGATTCGAGAGATGCAGATTATGGATATGGGTAACTATGCACATGGTAACCAACCTGTGCAACATATGATCTATCTATACAACTATATGGGTGAGCCTTGGAAGAGTCAGAAGTATGTTCGTGATGTTATGAACCGTTTCTACACCCCTAATCCTGATGGTTACTGCGGTGATGAGGATAATGGACAAACTTCAGCATGGTATGTATTCTCAGCTCTTGGTTTCTATCCAGTATGTCCTGGTTCAGATCAATATATATTGGGATCTCCATTAGTTAAGAGTGCAACGATTAATTTAGAGAATGGCCAAAAGATAGAGATAACGAGCAAAAACAATAGAGCTGAGAATGTCTATATCAATGCTATGAGTATTGACGGTAAGAGATACAATAAAAACTACCTCAACTACAACGAGCTACTCAAGGGTTGTCGAATCGAGTTCAATATGAGCGATACACCCAATTTAGAACGAGGCACAGAGAGCAAAGATTTACCATTCTCTGAAACAGAGCTAAAATAATATTAATCTATTTAAAGGTAGATACCCATGTTGAGAATAACAATTATATTAATGGCTCTAATGGCTCTCTCGTGTAGCCAAGCGAGTTCGACCTCTAACTATCTGGATCAATATGACAAGGTTGAGGATGTTGGACAATATCGACATATTGAGATGGATATTCTGCCTGAGAAGTTGATTAATATAACCTTTAACGGCGGCGATAATTGGAGCAATGAGATTGATGCAAAACAGACAAGAGGAGGGCTTCAAACCCACCTCTTGGCTCAATCTTTAGTTGGCGTAATGAACAAGAGCGTCCAGAATGGAGAGAGTAAAATAGGCGCCTGGATGGCTGTAAGCAGTGAACATGAAGCTTATAGCGTAACTCGGCAGGAGTTATCCAATATGGCAGTAGATGTAGACTATATGAGTGTAGATATATATGACTTTTTGGCCAATGTCAGCGTTGCTAAAGATGTGATTAAAGGTTATGTACTTACCGATATCGAAAACAATCCCGAGAGTGCAACATATGCTGCAGTTGCATCACACGTATACGATGCAATTATTGTTGACCGCCGTGACAAGGATCTGTTCGCAGATTACAAGATGTTGTGTGATGCCACACAGAAAAGCACTGTGGATTCGTGGGTAGAGTTTAAAGATAAGTGCAATCGAAATGGGCTTGTTATTATGTCGGTAGGGACAGCTCAACTACGAGAGTTTGCAATAACCAATCAGCTCTTTGTTGTAAATCTTAATCGAGAGCATCGTTCAGATAGATTAGGGCAAAACACCAAACTCTTTGAGGAGATTCTCGCTTGGTTAGAGCCAAACTCATTAGTCTATGGCTGGGAGAGTGGTATTGGTGAGGATAAATTCGTTGGTAAGGTTTCGCTCTATGGGCACACGATGGCCCCCAGCGACTGGATATACAACCTTGCGCTCAGTTCAAATAATTATACCGATAGGCAGAGTTCCACTTTGGTTGATGTATTAGATCCTACAACTCTTGATTTTGAGCAGACTAAAGATAAGTATGTTGCATATTATCTATCGGATGGAGATAACGTTCAATGGATGGTAAATAATTTCGAGAGTGATCGTTACTTTACAAACCCACTCTCAGCACAAAGCAAAATCGGATATGGTGTCACCATCTCGAATTTATCTATGATGAATCCAGCTCAATTTAAACGCCTTGTCGATCTGCAAACCCCCGAGTGCTCAATAATTGAAACTTTTGGTGGAGGATATTACTATGTTGATACATTTGGGCAACGAGCCAATCGCAAGGAGTCAATAGATAAGATGAGTCGTTGTGTGGCAGCTAACATGCGTCAACACAGAGTGAAGGTGCTGGCATTGATGGCAATGGATGTCACGTGTGAAGCCTCTCAAGAGGCTTACGGCGCTTATATCAAAGCGAACGATCAACTCGAGGGCATTATTGCAATGCAATATACTCCATATGCTGGTGGCCAGGGCGAGATTATGTGGTTTGAAAATAGCAGGGGGATAGATATTCCTGTCGTTACAATTAAATACTCGCTATGGAATTTTGGTGATAAAAATAACCAACGAGAGGGATCGCCAAGATATATCGCAAGCAGGATCAACGCAGAAGACGACACATCACCATTTTCGCTTGTGTGCGTGCATGCTTGGAGTAGTTTTGCAGATATTGACAATGGTACTCTAACAGATCAATCGACAGCCACTCTTCGCAGCTGCGTTGGGGCTGGTGCGGCTCAGTTATGTACAACTGATTTAGATCGCAATCAAACTATGGTCGTTGGTGTAGAAGAGATGATCTGGCGAATTAGAATGCACTATCGTAAGGAGCAGACCTTAGAGTTGCTTGAAACAATGAATTAATAATATGAGTTATTTAAAATATATAATAGGTTTTAGGTTTGGTTTGGTTGGTGCCTATTTGTTGGCTTGATAATGCAATATCTTAATTGGTGTTATTGAGTCCCGACAAGGGGTGTATCTTAATTAATGGAGCACCCCTTGTTATTTTTCACAAAAGATAGAACTACTTCAAACTCTCTAACTACTCAAATATAATAGTTAAATGAAGAATGTTATACTCGCTCTACTATTCGCACTGACCATAATGTCACCCATTTTGGCCGAGGAGCCTGTTGATTATGTCAACCCATTTATTGGTACCACCAACTTTGGAGCGACAAATCCTGGTGCAACAACTCCAAACGCAATGATGTCAGTCTCCCCATTTAATGTTATGGGCTATGATGAGAATAAATATGATAAGGATAAACGCTGGTGGTCTACACCATACGAATATCACAATGATATATTAACAGGATTTGCGCACGTAAACCTAAGTGGGGTGGGGTGTCCCGATTTGGGGTCACTCCTAACTATGCCAACTACGGGAGATTTAGAGGTTGACTATCGCAAGTATGGCTCCACCATCTCTGGGCAGGTAGCTAAGGCGGGATACTACTCTACTTACATAGATAAATACGGCATCAAGGTCGAAGCAACCGCCTCACTGCGCTCCTCAATCGAGAGGTACACCTTCCCTGCGGGAGATGGCAATATTCTTATAAATTTAGGTGAGGGATTGACCAATGAATCGGGTGCTATGATTCGCAGAGTTGGCGATAACTCTATTGAAGGGATGAAGCTAATGGGAACTTTCTGTTATAACGCACGAGCTGTATATCCCATATATTTTGCTATGGAGGTGTCAAAGAGTCCCTCAAGGAGTGGTTATTGGAAGATGCAGCGTCATAGCGAAGTGGAGGCTCAGTGGAATAAAGATGCTGGCAAATATAAAATCTACAACGACTATGACCGAGAGATGGCTGGCGATGATATTGGTTATTTTTTCTCTTTCGACTCGCTCGAGGAGGGCGAACAGATCGAGGTGCATATAGGTGTTTCAATGGTATCGATGGATAATGCTCGCATGAATCTAAGGCATGAACTTCAAAATCTAAACTTCGATGAGTTGTATGACCAAGCTCGTAATAGTTGGAGCGAAGAGCTTAGTCGAATAGAGGTCAAAGGGGGTAGTGAGGATGAAAAGACTATATTCTACACTGCACTATATCATGCGCTTATACACCCTAATATATTGAATGATGTGAATGGAGAGTATCCTCTTATGGAGAGTCACAACACAGGATTCACCAACAGCAACCGTTATACTGTATTCTCACTGTGGGATACATATCGCAATCTTCATCAACTCTTAACCCTCGTCTATCCAACTAAGCAATTAGATATGATTCGTTCAATGATTGATATCTACAATGAATGGGGCTGGCTACCCAAATGGGAGTTATATGGCCGTGAAACATTCACAATGTCGGGGGACCCTGCAACCCTTGTGATAGTTGATAGTTGGATGAAGGGGCTTCGAGGTTTCGATATAGACCTTGCCTACCAAGCGATGATGAAATCAGCGACAACAGAGGCTCAAAATAATAAGATGCGCCCCGATATCGACCCATACATCAAGCGAGGATATATCCCCGTTGGACATCTCTCTGTAGATATTGCTGGAGATAACTCCGTGTCGAGAGCACTTGAATACTATATTGCTGATTATGCCTTATCCACTCTTGCTGACTCGTTGGGCTACTCAGCCGATGCTAAAATGCTACATGAACGCTCGTTAGGCTACAAGAACTACTTCTGCCACGAGATGGGGTTATTACGACCTAAGCTCCAAGATGGTAGATTTTACGAACCATTTAATCCACGAGATGGCGAAAACTTCCAACACGCTGTCGGGTTCCACGAGGGCAGTGCGTGGAACTACACCTTCTTCGTTCCGCACGACATTTATGGTCTATCCAAGCTAATGGGTGGCAAAAAGAGCTTTGTAGAGAAACTTCAGATGGTATTCGATACAGGATTATATGATCCAACTAACGAACCAGATATCGCCTATCCCTATCTTTTCTCATACTTCAAGGGTGAAGAGTGGCGCACACAGCGAGAGGTAAAACACCTCCTCAAAGAGCACTACACCACAGCACCCGATGGTATACCTGGCAACGATGACACGGGAACTATCTCAGCTTGGGCAATCTTCTCGATGATGGGACTCTATCCCGACACCCCTGGCTCTCCATACTACACATTGACAACACCAGCCTTCGATCAAGTCAAGATTAATACCCCTTCAGGAGAGATTATAATCGAAACTCGTGGCGAGGGCGACTACATAGATCGTATATATCTCGATGGGGTCAAGTTTAACAAATATCGCATTTCACACCAAGAGCTTATAAGTAAAAAAATAATTACACTACACCTAAAACAAAGATAATGAAAATATTAAATATAATAGTTGCAGCGATGATAATATCTACATCCTGCTCTGAATCAGAATCGAGCAGTATCACCAAGTGGGTAGATACAAGTATTGGAACAGGAGGACATGGGCACGTTTTTAAGGGGGCAAGCGCCCCATTTGGATTGGTCCAAGTTGGGCCAACAAGTGTCCCTGAGGCTTGGGACTGGACATCAGGGTATCACGCCTCCGACTCCACTGTAATAGGTTTCTCGCACACACACCTTAGCGGAACAGGAATTGGCGACCTATTCGATATCACTGTTATGCCTGTGGTCGGTGATGTAAAATATAGCCGAGGCAACACTCAAGACTCGCTGTCGGGTATGTGGTCCTATGCCGATCGCACTCAGGAGGTGTCGACCCCTGCATATTACTCTGTACCACTCACAAGATACAATATCCTATGTGAGATGACAGCAACACCAAGGGTCGGCTTCCATCGCTACACATTTCCACAATCAACGGAGTCTGCAATTGTCTTCGATTTAGAGAATGGTGGATGTTGGGATAACCCTACCGAGACGTTTATGGAGGCTAATGGCGATTATCAGATCGTAGGTTATAGATACTCTACTGGGTGGGCCAAGGATCAACGTGTATGGTTTGTTGCTGAGTTTTCAGAGCCGTTCACCAGTTTCGAGATCATTGACGACAAAAATCGCTATGCCAGGGTTTCATTCCCAACTCAAGAGGATCATCAGATATTGATGAAAGTTGCTCTATCGCCAGTTAGCATCGATGGAGCTAAAGCCAATATGACAATTGAGGCGGATGGTTGGGATTTTGAGCAGACGGTAAAGCAGACTGAACTTGCTTGGCACAATGAACTCAGTAAGATACGAATAGATAGCTCAAGCGAAAGAGACAAAAGGATATTCTACACCTCGCTCTACCACACAATGGTATCGCCCTCTATATTTTGTGATGCAGATGGTGACTATCGTGGAGCAGATGGTGAATTTTACTACGATGCAGATTTCACAAACTATACTACATTCTCGCTGTGGGATACTTACCGTGCAGCCATGCCACTAATGACTTTGATTCATCCCGAGAAGATCTCTGACATTATCAACACAATGATCACCATAAGCGAGCAACAGGGGCGTCTACCTGTATGGCATCTATGGGGTAACGAGACAGATTGTATGGTGGGTAACCCTGGCATGTCGGTTGTGGCAGATGCCATCGTAAAAGATACTGAAGGTGTCGATAAAGAGCGTGCTTTTGCGCAGATACTAAAGACAGCAAAGAGTGGTGATCGTGGTGGAGATATAAGAGAGAGGTATGGCTATATACCATGCGACCTCTATGGTGAGGCGGTAGCTAATGATATGGAGTATGCCATTGCTGATGGTGCTGCAGCAATAGCTGCTAAAAGCCTTGGCAAGATGGAGGAGTATAGTTATTTCGATCACCGTAGTCACTCCTATCGTATCTACTTCGACAAGAAGAGTCAATTTATCAGAGGAGTGGATAGCAAAGGCGAGTTTCGCACACCATTTAATCCATATCACTCGACACATCGAGCAGATGACTATTGTGAAGGTAATGCATGGCAATATACGTGGCTTGCGCCACACGATATAGATGGTTTAGAGGAGTGCTTTGGAGGGCGTCAGAGTATGTTGAATAAATTAGATTCACTCTTTATTGTTAGCTCAGAGATTGAGGGCGAAGTCACTTCCCCCGACATTAGTGGACTTATTGGACAATATGCTCACGGCAATGAGCCGAGCCACCATATTGCATACCTATACACAATGCTTGGAGAGCCTTGGAAGAGTGCCGACAGGGTGCGTGAGATACTCTCGACACTATATACAGATAAGTGCGACGGAATATCAGGTAATGAAGATGCAGGGCAGATGTCAGCTTGGTATATTCTATCGGCTATGGGCTTCTATCAAGTGCACCCTTCGGATGGAAAATTCTACTTTGGGTCACCTCTATTCAACAGTATTGAAATGGATGTCAAAGAGGGTGTATTCTCAATTATCGCTCACAACAACTCTAAAGAGAATAGATATATAGAGAGCGTGAAGCTTAATGGCAAGCTCTACACAAAGCCATATATTTGCTACAAAGATATTGTAAAGGGTGGCACAATAGAGTTTGAGATGAGTAGCAAGCCTAAGGTGTGGTACTCACCCGATGAGCCTATAGAGTATATCTCTCAGCGTCCAGCCGAAGATGATCGTCTTTTCGTCTCTGAAGCCATTGAGTGTGAGATTAAACGCATTAGCGAGATGTTAGAGAATGATCGTCTTAGATGGATGTTTAACAACTGCTTCCCCAATACTCTCGACACAACTGTACACTATAATGAACAGGCTAATGGCGTCCCCGATACGTATGTTTATACAGGTGATATTGCAGCTATGTGGTTGCGTGATTCAGCTGCCCAAGTGTGGCCATACATTCAATATGCAAACGATGACATTAAGCTAAAGCAGATGATAGAGGGCGTTATCCGTCGTCAATTTAAACTTATCAATATCGACCCCTACGCAAATGCTTTTAACAATGGTCCAACTGGAGTAAAGCATCCCGAAGATTACCTTCCTCAAAGCCCTTGGGTTTTCGAGCGCAAATGGGAAATAGATTCACATTGCTATCCTATTAGATTAGCTTATCAATATTGGAAAGAGAGTGGTGACACCACAATTTTTGATGATGAATGGGTCAAAGCAATCGAGAGTATTCTAAAGACTCTAAAAGCCCAACAGTGCAAGCAGGGGCATAGCGGATATATATTTCTTCGTAATACCGATCGGCAGCTCGACACAAAGTGTTGCGTAGGTCGTGGCAATCCCGTAAATCCCGTAGGGTTAATCGCCTCGGCATTCCGTCCTTCTGACGATGCCACCACATTTGAGTTTCTTGTTCCAGCAAACTTTATGGCTGTATCATCGCTTCGCAAAGCTGCCGAGATTTTGCAATCGGTAAATTCCGAGCACGAAATAGCTGCACAATGCACGGCGCTATCCCAAGAGGTTGAGGATGCTTTGGCAAGATACGCTATCGTAGAACACCCTAAGTATGGAGAGATCTATGCATACGAAGTAGATGGATTTGGAAATGCCTATATGATGGATGACGCCAATGTTCCGAGCCTGCTTGCGATGTCATATCTTGGAGATATAGATCGAGACGATCCAATATATCAAAACACTCGCAAATTTGTTCTAAGCACCGATAATCCATACTTTTGGCAAGGTGTAAGTGGCGAAGGTGTCGGAAGTCCACACATCGGTGTAGAGATGATATGGCCAATGAGCATTATGATGCGTGCATTTACATCAACCAATGATGAGGAGATTCGCCAATGCATAGCGCTGCTTATGACCACTGACGCAGGTACAGGTTTTATGCACGAATCATTCTCACGCCACAACGCCTCGAATTATACTCGAGAGTGGTTTGCGTGGCAAAATACACTCTTTGGTGAACTAATCCTCAAATTGATTAACGACGGCAAGTTGGATCTTCTTAACTCGATAATTTAGTATTGTGTAACGCAGTGCTAATTTGGGCAATGCTGGACAAACGCACGAAAAATAGAGTTTAAATCTCTTCGGGAGAAGAGTGTAAATTGTGACAAGTGGTTATCTACACTAAGAATCTGTTTAAGTTTTTCTCGCTAAAATTGTTAAGAGAGATGTTGCTTTAATTTTCTCTCTTTGTGCGAGGCGCATAGCAATAGCTATGTAACGAGTGCAAAAAGAGAAAAGTGAAGTGACAGATCCTTAACAAATTAGATGAGAGAAATTTAAACAGATTCTAAGATGGTACGAGGCGAGATGATTCGCTTTATGATGGAGTAATATGAGGTTTGCCTCAAAGGACAAGGTTTCGGGTCTATCTTGCCATCACCTACAGTAGCAAGAGAAGGATTGCAACGATTATAAATGCTACTATGAGCCCCATAGCAGTGCCTAAGCAGCCCCAAGATCTTCTCTCATGGCTATCCTTGTGTCCAGATAGTAGGGTGAAGATGAGACCTACTATTGGTGTGAAGATTAAACTTAGTAGAAAAGCCCATCCAAAGCCAATGTTGTATTCTCGGCCTAAGAATCCTACAAGTATTGATAGTAGGCAGCCTGTGGCGATTCCAAATATAATTAGAAGTAGTGACATGCTATTATTGTTTAATAGTGTATTCCATTGTTACGGCAAATATGTTTTTTTGAGCGATAGAGCCCTCTATGAGGGTTGTCTCGGGTGAGATGGGGGCGGTGGAGAGCGAGACTACATCCTCGAATTTTGCTTCGTGGTTGAAGTTGATGCAGAGGCCTTTGAGTGTGACGTCGGGTTGCATCTGTTTTGGTGAGTGGTCGCATGCCCACTCCAGGTATCGGGTGTTGTTTACGTGGTGATTTACATCCATGTCGGAGTAGTATACTTTGTGATCACCTGCGGAGCATCTCTCTGTGGGAATTTCGATGCGTTCAGCCTCCTCTGTAATTGCGTCGTGTGGATACTCAGCTAAGGTTAGAGCTCCCTCGTTATTGAATATTTTGTCGGCTCGGATTATGCGTCGACTCTCGAGGTTTATAATTAACCATGAGGTGGTCACTCTGATAATGGCCTTGTCGTCGGCATCGTAGAATATGTAATCCCGTAGCGAGAATACTCCAGATTGTCGTTTGTGCCATGTGCGAACTCTGACCTGCTCACGCCATACGGGGAGTCGCTCGATAGCTACCTTGACACGTGAGAGCACCCACGCCATGTTGTGCGAGAGTAGGGTGTCGAACCCAAGATCTTTCTGCGCTGAGTGAATGTAGGCCACCTCCTGGCAGATGTTTAATATTGCTGTGGGTCTCATGTAGCCCCAGATATCCATATCGTAAGATGTGACCACAAATGTGTGATCTAAATAGTTCTCTGTATTCATAGGTGTATAGATTATCTTCTCTCTTGGTGGTAGATTACTTGCAAATGTAGATTGTTTAATTGTAAAAAACAAGAAAAGGATCGGTAATTTTCATTACCAATCCTTTTTTAATAACCTCTAAGTGGCCCTCTTTAGCCCCTCTTTAGCCCCTTTGTCGGGGTACCAGGATTCGAACCTGGGACCCTCTGCTCCCAAAGCAGATACGCTAACCGGACTGCGCTACACCCCGATGAATTGAACTTTATCGTTGAATTCGGATGCAAAGATAGGGCTTTTTTTTGAATCTGCAAATTTTATCTGTGAAAATTGTGATAAATTTTGAGCCCCCAACTCTGCATATGTGGCTAAACTACTCTTCCTCTTCGCTTTCGGCCATTGTGGTGTAGACGTTAGAAACATCCTCATCCTCCTCGAGACGCTCGATAAGTTTCTCAACATCTTCACGCTCCTCGGGCGAGAGCTCCTTGGTGTCGGTGGGGATGCGGACAGCCTCTCCCGATACTATCTCGTAGCCCTTCTCGTCGAGCCAGTGTTGCAATGAGCCGAATGACTCATAGGGTGCGTATACTGTGATCGACTCCTCGGGGTAGAACTCGTCGACGCCCAGGTCGATCATCTCCAACTCCAACTCCTCGGTGTCAACCTCGGCTGGCACGTTGAATTTGAAGGTGCACTTGTGCTCGAACATGAAGCCCACGCTACCGCTGTTGCCGAGCGAGCCGCCACACTTATTGAAGTGCATGCGCACGTTGGCCACGGTGCGGTTGGTGTTGTCGGTTGCGGTCTCTACCAAAACGGCAACTCCGTGAGGTGCGTAGCCTTCGTATACAAACTCTTTGTAGTCGGCAGTATCTTTCGATGTTGCACGTTTGATGGCACGCTCCACATTCTCCTTTGGCATATTCTCCGACTTTGCATTCTGCATCAAGACACGTAGACGTGTGTTGGCTGATGGGTCGGGACCGCCCGCCTTAACGGCAATTTCGATCTCTTTACCAATTTTTGTGAAGACACGGGCCATGTTGCCCCAACGTTTTAGTTTTCTCGCTTTGCGAAATTCAAATGCTCTTCCCATTATATTTTATCTGTTTATTTTAATTAAGTGACGCAAATATACAATAATATTCCAAACTATTCAAAAAAAAGTGAATCAATCGGGCAAGAAGAGCAATAAGAGCTCTCTCACGGCCCGATATATGGAGAGTGAGAGAGTTCTTAATATGGCTAATAGGTTGATTTACAATGTATCAATTGGCGCCTTGGGAGAGTGTAATCTTGGGGAAATAGTTACATGCTCGAAGCCCTAACACAAACTGTCGTGATTCACTTGTGGTGTTCTCTTTCACTTCAATCTTTAGGGTCGTCTCATCCTCTTTTGTTATTGTGAACCAGTCGTATGGTATTTTGACAATCTCCCCATATGGTTCATTGACACCTTCGGGGCCATAGGTGACATAGAAACCCTCTTCAACAGCTATGTAATTTCCAGATTTGGACTCCTCTCCCTCTTCGGGTATGTATAACTTAAAGAGCTGGTCGTCAATATAGAAGCTTGTCGTTATCACCCACCCTGACTCCTTGGTGGTTATGTATGATACTGAGGCTGAGCTATCCAATTTAAGTTCTTCGGTGGAGAGTCCAAGGCTACTGCTATAGGATTCAGTTATTAGATTGACGAGCGCCTTATCGCAAGAGCTCAATGTGAATAGTAGTACTATAAGTAGGAGTATTCTTTTCATAAGCTTTCTTTTTTTAAATTTGTAATCTAAAAAATCCTAAGGATGAGCGCAATATAGTTTTTTTTACAGAGTAATGCAAATTTTTCACTAAAAATATTAACGCATCAGTACTTATTTTTTATATTCTGCAGTCGAGGTGTGAGATTTCGCCGAATTAACTATTCAAAAATTCCAGTGTAAGAGTGTGGAGTAATTTGGCGTAGGCGCTCCTTGACCTCTTCGCTCACGTCGAGATCGGTGATGAAGGTGGCGATGGAGTTGGCTGTGATGTGTGAGTTGGTGCGTGTGAGCGCCTTGAGCGCCTCATATGGTGAGGGGTAGCCCACGCTGCGGAGCACGGTTTGGATTCCTTCGGCTACAACTGCCCAGTTGGCCTCGAGGTCGGCGTCGATTGCATCTTGGTTGAGGATCACTTTGCCCAACCCCTTGAGCAGCGAGCGGATGGCGATAAGCGAGTGGGCCAAAGGGACACCTGCGTTGCGCAAAACGGTGGAGTCAGTCAAGTCACGTTGGAGGCGTGAGATGGGTAGCTTTGCTGCGAGGTGCTCGTAGATGGCATTGGCCATGCCGAGGTTACCTTCGGCATTCTCGAAGTCGATTGGGTTGACCTTGTGTGGCATTGCGCTTGAGCCAACTTCGCCCTCTTTGATGCGCTGCTTGAAGTACTCCATCGAGATGTAGCTCCACATGTCACGGCTGAGGTCGACAAGGATTGTGTTGATGCGCTTGAGATTATCGAAGAGTGCCGCCAACATATCGTAATGCTCGATTTGGGTGGTGTATTGCGAGCGGTCGAGTTCGAGCTTGTCACCCACAAATGAGTTGGCAAACTCCACCCAATCTACCGCAGGGTAGGCGATATGGTGGGCGTTGAAGTTTCCTGTTGCGCCACCAAATTTGGCCGCTACAGGTAGATTGTGCAACATATCGAGCTGCTTGCAGAGGCGCTCAACGTATACCATAATCTCCTTGCCAAGGCGTGTTGGAGAGGCTGGTTGACCATGTGTGCGAGCGAGCATCGAGACCTCGGCCCACTCGTTGCTCATGGCGATGAGCTTCTCGACAACCTCGTCCATCGCTGGGGCGTATACCTCCTCTACGGCCTCCTTGATTGAGAGTGGGATTGAGGTGTTGTTAATATCTTGCGATGTTAGTCCAAAGTGTACAAACTCTTTGTAGTCAGAGAGTCCAAGGGCATCCATCTTCTCTTTGAGGATATACTCGATAGCCTTGACGTCGTGGTTGGTAACCGCCTCGATCTCCTTAACTCGCTGAGCATCTGCGGCCGAGAACTCGGTATAGAGCTTGCGTAGATCCTCAAATTTGGCGTGGTCGATATTTGCCAACTCAGCGAGTGGGATCTCGCAAAGGGCGATGAAGTACTCCACCTCGACACGTATGCGGTAGCGAATTAGTGCCGATTCAGAAAAATAATTTGCCAATGGCTCCGTTACATTACGGTATCTACCATCGAGTGGTGAGATTGCTGTTAACTTATCTAACATGTGCTAAAAGTTTTTTGGTTTAAATTAATGTGTCAAAAGTAGGAAAATTCGGTGAATTAGACAATTTTTTCTATCTTTGCCATAACTATTTTGTGAAATAATATTTTTTAACGTTTGAGATTTATGTTTAATTGGATTAAAGATAACCCTATATTCTTCTTTTTGCTCTTTTTAGCTATCGCTGCACCCACACTTTTTATGGGCGCTATGCGTGTTATATTTTACATCATTATAGGAGTTGTTGTATTGATGCTCATCTTAGGTCTAATCTTCAGAGTGAAGATTCGCAAGATCCAGAATGATATGTACAATAATATGAGTGGTGGTGGTCGTCAAGCCCAAGGTGGCTCATATAGCGGCAGCTATCAACGCACAACACGCACAACACACACCAAGAGCGATGAGGGCGATGTGAAGATATTCAAGCAGCAGGGTGTTGGCGAGAAGAAGATCTCGGGCGACGTGGGCGACTATGTCGAGTTCGAGGAGATTGATGAGAAGTAAACAACTATGATAAAACTACTATACCGAATAGGAGAGTACATCCTATTGATGAGCAAAGTCTTTTCTCGACCCGAGAAGAGAAGTATCTATCGACGTCGAATACTCTTTGAGTTGGAGGCATTGGGACTCGACTCGGTGGGACTCACTGCCATTATCTCATTTTTTATTGGTGCGGTGATAACGCTCCAAATGGCAATTAACCTCGATGAGGGATTTATCCCACGCTCGATGATTGGTTATGCCACACGTCAAACCCTCATCTTGGAGTTCTCGTCGACCGTCGTGGCACTTATCTTAGCTGGTAAAGTGGGGTCGAATATCGCCTCCGAGATTGGATCAATGCGCATCTCGGAGCAGATTGATGCTCTCGAGATTATGGGTGTTAACTCAGCCTCATACCTCATTCTGCCGAAGGTGGTTGCAACCATTATCTTCTTTCCTCTGCTCACAGCATTTAGTATGATGATTGGTCTGATTGGAGGTTGGCTCATATCTATCTTTACAGGTATTATGATCCCCAACGATTATATCGAAGGAATCTTGCTTGACTTCGAAAGTTACTCGATCATCTACTCTCTTATCAAGAGTGTCTTCTTTGCATTTATCATAACCTCGATCTCGGCCTACTATGGCTACTATGCCAAGGGTAACTCGCTCGAGGTGGGTAAGTCCTCGACTCGTGCTGTTGTGACCAGCTCCATTGTGATTATGATATTTAACCTTATATTGACCCAAATATTGCTTATATGATACGTGCCTCACATCTCGAAAAATCATTCCCCGACAAGAGGGTTCTTAGCGATATCTCGGTAGAGTTTGAAACGGGTAAAACAAACCTTATAATTGGTAAGAGTGGTTCTGGTAAAACAGTCTTGCTTAAATCTCTGGTTGGATTGCATGGCGTCGACTCTGGCGATATATTCTTTGATGATATCAACTTTACAAAGCTAAATTTTGCTGAGAGAAAACGTATCCGTAAGGATATAGGTATGATATTCCAGGGAGGAGCTCTATTAGATGCCTCGACCGTGGTGGAAAATATCAAACTGCCCCTCGACCTCTTTACAGATTTTAGCGAAGCGGAGAAGCTCGAGAGAGTAGACTTCTGCCTACATCGTGTCAACCTCGATAGCGCACACAAGCTCTATCCTGCTGAGTTGAGTGGCGGTATGATCAAGCGTGTGGCCATAGCTCGTGCCATAGTGCTCAATCCTAAGTACCTATTCTGCGATGAACCCAATTCGGGTCTCGACCCACAGACATCAATTGTGATCGACAACTTGATCCACGACATTACAGCTGAGTATAACATCACCACAATTATAAACACCCATGACATGAACTCCGTGATGGAGATTGGCGAGAAGATCGTCTACATCCACGAGGGGCAAAAGTGGTGGGAAGGGAGCAAGGATAATATCCTCGATGCCGATAACAAGGAGCTCAACGACTTTGTTTTTGCCTCGCAGATGGCTAAGCGTGCCAAGGGAGTGAAGCTGTAGATATCACATCCTCTCCTCGTCACCCATTCTCGTCATCTTCGATTTGGTCGAGGATTTATGGGTAAATTTAGAAAAACAATAAAAAACTCCAATGCTTTTGCATTGGAGTTTTTCCTGGTGGGCCCAGAGGGGCATGATCCCACGACCTTCGGATTATGAGTCCGCTGCTCTAACCAACTGAGCTATAGGCCCTTACCTGAGTTTCCCTCGCAGCCAATTGCTGTAAACTTCCCCTCAAGTGGCACAAATATAGTGAAAAAATCTTATATTCCAAAATTTGCGTTCAAAAGCTTGAAAATGTTGGGGTGGGTGCTGGCTTTCTTATTGCGCTTTTCTTTCAGTGTGTTTCTTTCTGTGCTTTTCTTTCTTTCTTTCTTTCTTTCTTTCTTTCTTTCTGTGCTTTTCTTACTGCCCTTGCAGCGGGCGGCCGCCAAGCAAGCTTGGATTCAAAAACTTTGTTTTTGACCTTTTTTGTTGCATTGATTATGTGGTGGGCTTTGGCCCACTACGATATATTTATTAACAATGAGCTTATGAAAATAAATTTTCAACACTCACATTAATAAATATATCTATGCCAACCTTGCGGTTGTCATCACATAATCAGTGAGGTGAAAAGATTAAACCTCAAAAAGATGCGAGTAGTCCTCATGAGCCGAGGCGAGGTATAGTTGTAGGCCAAAGGCTCTACCTGCCTCTATATTTCTCTCTGAATCGTCGATGTATAGTGTTTCGGAGGGTACTATTCCGCTATCTTCTATCAGCATTTCGAAGATGGCGGCATCGGGTTTGAGGCTCTTCATCTCGAATGATAGGTAAAGTTTATCGAAGTAGTCATCCATTGTTTTGCCATCTGCTTCGAAGAGTTGGCGCACTTTGGGCATAACTATTTCGTTGATATTGGAGAGGGCATAGATCTTGAATCCACGAGAGCGGAGCGACTCGATCATGCGCAATTTGAATAGCGGAATCCCTGCCAGGAAGTCGCTATAGGCTTGACTAATCTCCTCGTTGGAGGCTTTGCAAGGGTATGACGAACGGATAATGTCGCACACCTCGGCAGTGTTGATCTCGCCTCTTTCGAGGCGGTTGAAGAACTCGGCGGGGTGATAGAAGTCGATTAGTGTGTCGGCCTCGGGAAATCCGATTTTGGTGAATGACTCAACGCAGCGTTCACGATCGAGATCGATCACCACGCCACCAAGGTCGAAGATAATGTTTTTTATTGAACTCATCATAAGTGTAGAAATTTTGTGCAAATGTACAACTTCGTTGGCAAAGTTTTTGAGTTTGCTCCATAAAATTTTATTAAATTATGGCAAAAGTAAACAAGACCTCAGTTGTGAGCGAGAGCTCCAATATCGTAGAGCAGACACTAACTACTGCACCTGCACAATTCATTCCACAGAAGGGGCTCGATGGCGCCTCGGCATATCAACTTGTTAAGGATGAGACATATCCACAGACACGGCCGAAGCTCAATTTGGCAACATTCGTTACAACATATATGGATGAATATGCCACCAAGTTGATGAATGAGGCCATCGACGTCAACTATATCGACGAGACGGAGTATCCACGTGTAGCCCTTATGTCGGGTCGTTGCATCAACATCATCGCAAATATGTGGAACACCCCCGAGAGGAGCGATTCGAAGTGCGGAGCGTTGGGCATTGGCTCCTCGGAGGCGTGTATGTTGGGTGGTGTAGCGGCGTGGTTACGTTGGCGTGAGCGTCGCACGAAGGCTGGTAAGCCCATTGATAAGCCCAATTTGGTGATGAGTAGCGCCTTTCAGGTGGTGTGGGAGAAGTTCTGCCAATTGTGGCAGATTGAGCTACGCACGGTGCCAATCACCATGAAGCATCAGACGTTGGATCCTGCGGAGGCTCTGGCCCTTTGCGACGAGAATACCATCTGCATTGTGCCGATTGTGGGTGTCACCTGGACAGGCCTAAACGACGATGTCGAGGCTCTCGACAAGGCTCTTTCGGTCTATAACTCCAAGACGGGGTATGAGATTCCAATCCATGTCGATGCCGCTTCGGGAGGCTTTATATTACCATTTATGAAGCCTGAGTTGAAGTGGGATTTTCGTCTCGACAATGTGATCTCAATCTCCACTTCGGGACATAAATATGGCTTGGTTTATCCAGGATTGGGATGGGTTGTGTGGCGAGATAAGAGCTACCTACCTGCCGACATGTCGTTTAGCGTCAACTATTTGGGTGCAAGCATCACGCAGGTGGGACTCAACTTCTCACGCCCAGCAGCTCAGATACTTGGCCAATACTACAATTTCGTGCACCTTGGCTTCGAGGGGTACCGTGATGTGCAAAAAGCATCTATGGATATTGCCACCTATTGCCATAAACAGATTGGAGAGATGGGGTGTTTTAGTAACTTTGCTAAGAGTGTCGATAATCCTCTTTTTATATGGTCTATGGATGAGAAATACAATAAAGATGCTAAGTGGACCCTCTATGATCTACAAAACCGCATGCAGCAGAATGGTTGGATGATACCCGCCTATACAATGCCTAAGGATATAGATGATATGATTGTTATGCGTGTTGTGGTGCGTCAAGGTATGACTCGAGATATGGCCGATATGTTGCTTGAGGATCTTCGCACAGCAGTTTCGGAGTTTGAGACGCTCGAATATCCTACTCAAACACGCCTAAGCTATGAGAAGAGTGAGGCGCTATTGGGGAGAGTCTTTACTCACTAATGGTGAGCCTATGATTTAGGAGTTTATAGCCCCTTGGTGTTGTAACATCGAGGGGTTATTTATCTGCTATTCCTCGGCTTATGTTTCTTCTCATGCGGATTAGGTAGTGAGCTTTAGAGCACTGGAAACGGCATACAAAGCCGATAGCCAAGAGTAGGGTGGCGATCCATTTTATAGACTCAGGCAACATAAGGCTCCTGTGAGCAGCCTCGGCACGAACTCTTTGGCTCACGCCAATGTTATATGTGAGCCTATCGAAATAGCCGTCGGTGAGCTTTTCGGGTGGTATGATATGCCACATGATGGCGCCAGGGCAGTACCAGCACTCCTCTCCACCTTTGGCCAGTCGTTCAAAGAGGTCGCTCTCTTCTCCCCCTATAAGTCTTTTCCCACTGCGCCCCAACCCCACATCGAAGAGTCCATAACGCAGGAGTGCCGAGCGGCGAATAGCCATGTTGCCACCCCCTGGAATCCTCCCTTTGGGAAATTGGCGCACCTTGTCTCCCAAGTCGAGAGGGTTGGCTATGGGTAGCTCTGTGTAGTGAGACATCCATTGTGGGCGTTGATCCACATATCGAGGGATGATGCGTCCACCAGCCGATGTAGCTTGGCTATGCTCCTCGAAAAGGGTGATGTAGGATTGGGCAAACTCCTCGTTTATCACCTCGTCGTCGTCGATAATAGCGATGATCTCACCGTTGCTATACTCTATTCCGCAGTTGCGAGCCCACGAGAGCCCCTGTCTGCCCTCGAAAATCACTCTTATGTCGAGATCGCTGTGTGCTGCGATGAACTCCTCGGCACGCTCCTGCGTGTCGTCTGTCGAGTTGTTGTTGACCACCACACACTCCCAAAGCTCTGGTGAGAGCCTCTGATGAGCTACCGAGCGTAGTGTCACCAAGAGTGACTCCGAGCGATTATATGTCGCAATGATTATAGATATCTTTTTCACGCTATAAAAGTAATTATTTTTAACCAATTTTTGTTCGTCTAACAAAAATAAGTTACTTTTGTTGCACAAAAAAAATAATAGAATTTAACATACATGAAGAGCCTACGCCACATTCTCCTCCTCTGCACCATGATGACTATCGCCATCTCGGCGTCAGCACAGCAGAATATAGTAAGTTGGAGCACCTCTCTCGAGCAGACATCTCCCGAAGAGTACACAATCACAGTTACGGCCGATATCGCCGATGGATATCACATCTACGACCTTGATCCATATGGAGGTTTCAACCCAACGATAATCACCTTTACACCCTCCGAGGGTGCCGAGATGGTGGGCTCTCTAACGCCACTTGCCACCCCACACCGCTACTACGACGACATCTTCGAGGTAGATATGGGAAGCTACGATGGAAAGCCACAATTTACTCAAAGTGTAAAACTCCTCGGCGAGGGAGCCTCGGTTGCAATCCACATCGAGTGGATGGCCTGCGACGACACATCGTGCATCCCACCCGACGAGGTGGAGTTTGTTGTGGAGCTTGGCGAGGTCGCAGCAGCAGCAGCCTCTACATCCGACTCCTCATCGGAGGAGGGCACCTCAATCTGGGCTCTTATCATCGAGGCTATCTTGTGGGGCTTTGCAGCACTTCTCACCCCATGTGTCTTCCCGATGATTCCAATGACGGTCTCATTCTTTATGAAGGGTGACGGTGGCGCCTCGGCAGGGCGCTTCAAGGCTCTATTATATGGTATCTTCATCGTAGCGCTCTACACCCTCCCTATCGCCGCTATCATCATCATCACACGTATCTTGGGTGGCGACGCTGTCACAGCCGACATCTTCAACTGGTTGGCAACGCACTGGATCCCCAACATCCTGTTCTTCGCCGTCTTTATGATCTTCGCCGCCTCATTCTTTGGCGCTTTCGAGATCGTATTGCCAAGTTGGCTTGTCAACAAGAGTGACGAGAAGGTCGATCGCAACTCTTTGGGCGGTATCTTCTTCTTGGCGCTCACCCTTGTATTGGTCTCATTCTCATGCACTGGCCCCATCGTAGGCTCGGTATTGATCAAGAGTACTGCGGGCGAATTCTGGAACCCTATCATCACCATGCTCGCCTTCTCTACAGCCTTTGCGCTTCCATTCGCCATCTTTGCATTCTTCCCCTCGACCCTCAAATCGCTCCCTAAGAGTGGCGGTTGGCTCAACTCGGTTAAGGTGGTCTTGGGATTTATTGAGTTGGCTCTCGGTATGAAGTTCCTCAGCGTTGCGGATCAAACCTACCACTGGGGGTTGCTCGATCGTGAGATCTACTTAGCAATTTGGATTGTAATCTTCTCACTCTTGGGCCTCTACCTCTTAGGAAAGCTCAAATTTGCTCACGATAGCGAGCTCAAGCACCTCACCGTAGGACGCCTTGCATTGGCCATCGCCTCTCTCTCGTTTGTTGTCTACATGCTTCCAGGTATGTGGGGCGCACCTCTCAAGGGACTTTCGGGCTACCTACCACCTATGCACTCCCAAGATTTCGTTGTGGGTCAAGGTGTTGCGCCAGCTGCATCGACCCCCTCACCCGAGATGCAAGGGGCAAAATATAGCGACTTCCTCCACCTCCCACACTCCCTCACAGGCTTCTTCGATATGGCCGAGGCCGAGGCCTACGCTGCGAAGGTGGATAAACCAATCTTCGTCGACATCACAGGCCACGGCTGCGTCAACTGCCGTGAGATGGAGGCTCGAGTTTGGTCCGACCCCACCGTTCTACAGATCCTGCGTGACGACTACGTCATCGTAGCGCTCTACACCGACGACAAGACCACCCTCGACGAGCAATATTGGGTCACAACCGATAGCGGGAAGATCCTCAAAGGCTTAGGCAAGATCAACTCGCACTACGCTCTAACCACCTATGGAGTCAACGCACAACCCTACTACATTCTCCAAACGGCAGATGGCGAGCAACTCAACGAACCACGAGGCTATAACCTTGATGTAGAGGCTTTTATCGCCTTCTTGCGTGAGGGTGTCGAGGCGTTCCACAAAAATAAATAGAAAAAAATCACCGAAAAATTTGGTAGCTACCAAATTTTGCCCTATATTTGCAGTCTCTAAAGAGAACAACTCATTAGCGGAACGTTCAGAAAAAAGGCCTAAGCTTTAGGCATAGATATATCGCGGGATAGAGCAGTTGGCAGCTCGTCGGGCTCATAACCCGGAGGTCGGAGGTTCGAGTCCTTCTCCCGCTACCTTAGAGGATTAAGTCGCAAGATTTAATCCTCTTTTCTCCTTTACCCCCATTCTTAGTAGAGCGCTTCACCCATCTCCAAAACCTACTAAAAAGTAAGAAATTTCTAAAAAAATATACAACTAAATTAATTTCTAAAAAAATATATTAAACCCTTGAAAATCGCACACTTACCACCAAACCCCTTGCCAAACGCAATTAAACTTCAATTATATCAACAAAAAAGAGTGGATTTATTTTGTAATTAAAAAATTAAAAATTATCTTTGTGCATAAATATGATGGTGTAAATACTCTTCATCTTGTTATATGAGTGCACAAAATATAACAGATGAACCATATTCTACCAAACTATTTACGTTTCGCACGATATACCTATATATATAATAGAGATTAGCGAGAGCGTATGGGTGCCAGAGAGAGCGTAGCAAAATACACTCTTATGGGCAAGCGGATGAAGCGAACAGGCGGATGTGACGAATGAGGCCAACAAAAGGCTGTGGATGATTAAATATTAGAGGATAACAAGGTGTAAAACAATAACTCAAGTATGAATTTAAACTTGAACGACCGAATTAGTTATTTTTTTAGTGTAAAAAAGCAGGGATTTATTTTGATTTGAAAAGATTAAAATATATCTTTGTATTACTGTTGCAATGATTTTATCTCATCGTATTCTCCTTGCACCACTAAATTGAAGCTAAAAAGCAAGAACAGCGAGGCAAAACAGACGAAGATATATACTATGATATAAGGAAACACAACACAATTATTTAAATACTTTTAACAAATTAATTTTTTACTATGAAAACAAAATTTTTATTCAAGTCAATGCTTGTAGCAATCTTTGCTATGGCATCGCTTGCGTGGACAAGTTGTTCTAAGTACGACGATGACATCGCCTACTTACAGCAACAAATTGACGACAACGCAGCGGCGATTGAGGCTAATGCTACGGCTATAGCTGCAATCGAGGAGTTAATTGACAGTGGTTCTGTTATCACTGGTGTAACTTCAACATCTAATGGTATCATGATTACCCTTAGCGATGGCTCTTCTTACGAGATCACTAACGGTACTAACGGTACTGACGGTACAAACGGTGCTGACGGTACAAATGGTACAAACGGTGCTGACGGTACAAATGGTACAAACGGTGCTGACGGTACAAATGGTACAAACGGTGCTGACGGTACAAACGGTGCTGACGGCGAGGACGGAAAAGATGGTGCTGACGGTACAGTTATCTACATCAGCTCTGACGGTTACTGGGTAATCGACGGCGAGAAGACTGAGTATCAAGCTGGTATCAACGGTACTAACGGTACTAACGGTACTAACGGTACTAACGGTGACTACTACGTTCCAAACGCAGAGACTGGTTTCTTCGACGTATACTCTTACAACGAGGAGACAGGTGAGTACGAGGCTTCTCAATCAGAGATCCAATTCGAGAGCGGTCTTACTGCTATCTTCAACGAGTCTGACGGTTCTGTAGCTCTTTATGGCCTAACAGGTTATCCTGATGGATACATCCTTGGTCTTGCTGAGATCTCAGGTCTATACTTCGTTCCTAACGTAATCCTTGACGGTGTTCAAGCATTCCCAGTTAAGGTAATGAATGATATGGTTAACGATAACACAGCTTTAGGTTTGCATTACCCAACTTATGCTCTTTCAGCTCCAACAACTGTTATCTACCGTGTTAACCCAGCTAACTACGTTAAAGAGGGTGTAAGCTTCGAGTTTATCGCACGTGACGTAGTGACAAGAGCTGAGGGTGACTACAACATCTTCGAGATCTTGAGTACTCAGTTCGATACTGACCAAATTGGTGAGGTAACTTTCGACCTTAAGTACTCTGAGGCTGAGATTGATGACGTTATCACTTATGCTGATGCTGCTAACGAGCGTATCGTTGCTCACGCTGAGGCTACAACTGAGTCTACTGGTAAAATGGTTGCTTCTGACTACTCTTACGTAGTTAACGACGTATATTCCCCATTCATCCACAACTCATATACTTGCAACAATGAGGCGATGCCAAGCTTCTACTCTACTATTCCTGCTGCTGATGATTATGTAAATATCTACATCGACTACACTTCTTGCTGCATTTGCACAGATGACAACGCTTTCGATGCTGATCTTCTTAGCTATGTTGACGAGTACGCTTTGTATGGTGACGAGGCTCACCCATTCGATTATTATGATTTCGATCCAGACGAGGTATACTTCAAATTCTCTAAGGTTGATGAGTATTTGGCTTATACAGATGATAGCGACAAGGCTACAGATCAACAAGTTTACGTTGAGGTAACTGAGAGCGGTATCCTTACTCCAGCTGCTGACACTTACTCATCTTCAATCAACCGTACACCAGTTATCAAGGTTGAGATGGTAACAGTTGAGAGCAACGGTGAGAACACAATCGCTGAGGCTTACATGAAACTTCAAATTATCGAGCGTCCAGTTCTTCCATTGGAGTACGACTACTACTTCGATAACGAGGATAAGACTCCATTTACTTACGACTACGTTGATTTGTTCGTTGGTGAAGACGTTGATGCTTACACCTCTATCTCTATCGATTGGGCATTCATGAATGAGGTATTTGATGACCTTAACGTTTCGAACGCTGAGTACAAGGCTATCTACGCTTCACCTGATGCAAGCATCGTATCTCGTTCATTCGTCTACGCTCTTGGTAGTGATAGTGATCACGAGTCATTCTCTACTACAGATTTCGCTGGTGATACAGATATGTCAAGTGTTTACCACTCATATAGCTTCAACCCTTATATGACATTCGGTGACCACGTTGCATCTCTTACAATCACTCCAATGGATCCAAGCTACCCACCAGTAACTTACAACTTCCACATCTCTGTAACTGATCCAAACGTTGCTCCAGCTATCTTGGATAAGTACTTGGTAGATGGTGAGACTAACGTAATCGAGTCTTATGGTAACTTCGTAACAAGACCAGAGTCTAATACAGGTTACTGGACTTATGGTGCTCCAGTATACGTTAAGACAGATGTATACTATAATGATAGAACTAGTGAAACAGTAAAGGACGAGGATTCTTACGGTGGTGTATCTTCTGTTCTGTCTCTAAATTACTCTGATCCAGCAGATCCAACATCTCTTCCTGCAGGTGCTGAAACAGCTAGTGTTGATGCTACGTTCACATCGGCATCTTCAAATGCTCCTAGTGATAGGCCAGGTCCCGGTGCTAATCCAGCAAAGGTTACTGCATACACAACTTACTACACAGTTAGTGCAACTTGGGTTGATGCGTATGTATACCCTGAGAACTACGAGATGGCATTCTATGTAGGTGAGGCATTCAACTACGCTTCTTCTGTTGAGACTGGTGGTGTTGATTATGACTTCAGCGCTCTATTCGCAAGCAATGTTGCTCCTGGTTCTACTTCAGAGGCTTACGCAGCTAAGAAGTACAACTACTCTTCATTCGCTCTTTCTATGAAGAACTCGACACAAGTAGGTGACCTTGCATTCGAGTTGCTAACTGAGACAGTTGCTGGTAGCAACGTATATGGTCTTACTGACTATCTATCTGACCTTGTATTTGATTCAACTCTTGCTGGTACAAGTGCTTACAAGGGTTACAACAAGGGTTATGGTGTTAAGTCACTCGAGACTATCTTGGGTAACGATGAGTCTAAGGGTATCATGATCAGCATGAACGACGCTCTTAAGAACAACGCTTATGTTGACTACCCATTGGTATTCACTACTGAGTTCGTTAACGGTGAGACTAATGACTTCACATTCACTATCCGTTTCTCTAACCCATTGGCTATCGTAACTAACAGCGATGCAATTGCGTTCACAGACTACATCAGCCGTGAGCAAGATTGGGAGGATGCTTCAGGCTACTTCGCAGTTACTTTCCGTGGTAAGGAGTTTGTAAACGAGTGGAACAAGCCAGTTACTCGCGATGTAGAGGGTGATCTTAACACTTCTGATTATGTTAACATCGACAACTCACAGCTTGGTTCATTCTATGAGCTTGATCGAACAAACACTTACTACCACACATTGTCTAAGTACCGCACAGATCCTAAGGATCCTTGGTTCATCTGGGAGGATGTTGACGGTGTTGAGCTTAAGAACTCTGTTGTAATGGGTAACTGTGACATCACATTCAGAACTAACTTCGCTTGGGTTACTGGTTCAATTCCAATGACAGTTACTCCAGAGGTTGTTGAGTAATCTAACAAAGATATATAGCTCTACAAAGAGCAATATATAACTCCCAATTGGGCAGGACCTCTAAAGTCCTGCCCAATTTTTATATTTACCCCTCACCTGGCAAAATGTTAATACGATTAATTATAGCCCTCAGTAAAAAAAAACAAAAAAATGTAAAAAAAAGTTTTTAATTAAGAAAAATATTATTACCTTTGAACTACGTAATTGTGTGTATGTAATAATATTAACAGAAAACTATAAAAACAATGAAGAAATTTCTATTCTTAGCTATGGCTTGCGTTGTTGCTTCGGTAGCAAATGTCAATGCTCAGGAGTCTACTGAGACCCTCGATGAGGTTGTTGTGAAGACTAATCCATTCCTCACTAATTGGTTTATTCAAGCTGGTGTAGGTCTTGTCTATTTTGAGGGTGACTTCGCTCGTGACATCAATCTTGGTGACAAGATCAGCCCTAATGTAAATCTTGAGATTGGTAAGTGGTTCACTCCATCTGTCGGTCTCCGTGCAGGTATCAGAGGCTACGAGCTCACTACTTTGAGTAGCCAAAAAACTGAGTTCTCAAGCTCTTCAACCGACAATGAGGGCCGTTTCACAGAGACTTATGAGGTTTCTAACCTCCACGTAGATTTCTTGCTTAACCTTTCAAGCGTTATCTGCGGTTACAAAGAGGATCACTTCTACAAGTGTGTTCCTTATGTAGGTTTTGGTGTTATGCAACGCTACTCAGGTTACTGGGACAATGACCTCGCTGTATCGGCTGGTCTTTTGAACTCATTCTACCTTTCACCTGCATTCGACCTTAACTTGGATATCGCTTATACATCGTTCGCTAACGAGTACTCTTTCATGGGTAGAACAAGTGACTACACTCTCGGTGCAACTGTAGGTTTGACATACAAGTTCAAGAAACGTGGTTGGGAGGGTTGCAAGGCAACATTCACAGGTATCTCTGAGGATGATTTCGCTCGCATCAACGACCAACTCGCAGCTGAGAAAGCTAAGAACTCTGCACTCGAGAATGATTTGAACGACCAAAAGGTTCTTACATCTGCTGCTGCTGCTGAGGCTGCTGCTGCTGAGGCTAAGGCTGCTGCTGCTGAGGCTAAGATCGTTGATCCTAACGCTCAACTTTTGGTTACTTTCGCTATCGCAGCTACAAAGCTTGACAACCTTTCACTTGTAAATATCGAGTACTACGCAAACACTATCAAGGAGTCTAACGACGGTGACGAGTTTGTACTTACAGGATATGCAGACAAGAAGACAGGTTCGGAGTCAATTAACGACCGTCTAAGCAAGGAGCGTGCAGAGGTAGTTTACAACAAGCTTGTAAATGATTTCGGTGTTGATCCAGCTAAACTCTCTATCGAGTACAAGGGTGGTGTAGACAACATGTTCTATGATGATGCTACTTTGAGCCGCTCAGTTATTCTTCAACCAGCTAAATAATTTGATTTAAGAGTATTATAATTTTTTTGAGAGGAGCTCACCTTCGGGTGGGCTCTTTTTTGGTTTATACAACATTTTATACTATTTTTGTAGCTTGTAAATGATAAACTTATGTGGCGTAAAGTTATAGCTGTAGTAATCTCGGTGATGCTCCTTTCGACTGGTTGGTTGGGGCTTAGTGGTCTGCCGACTCTTCTGGGTTTGGTGCCTTTGTTGTGGATAAGTGATAAAGCTGACGACTCTCGCAAAGGGTGGTGGAGTACATTCCGCTATGCGTTGTTGACATTTGTTTTGTGGAATGTTGTTACTGTATGGTGGATATGGAATGCTACTCCTGTTGGACCTATTGCCGCCACTGTTGTTTCGTCAACACTCTCGATGATTGCTTTCATGACATTTCATACGCTCTCGAAGAGAACCTCTAAAGCGCTGTCCTACACACTCTTAGTCTCGCTGTGGATATCGCTCGAGTATTGGTATACTGTAAATAATGTTGATATCTCGTGGCCGTGGTTGCTGCTTGGTAATGGTTTCTCTAACGACATTTGGGCAATACAGTGGTATGAGTTCACGGGTCTTTTTGGTGGTTCCTTATGGGTTTTGCTATCTAATATCTTGGTATATGAAGCATGGCAGACTCGATCTCGTGTGAGAAGTGTGGCTGCTGTGGCGATGATATTGGTGCCGTTAGCGATCTCCCTTGTGATATATTCGACATATGATGAATCGTGTGATGGGCAGGTGGAAGTGACTGTGGTTCAGCCCAATATACACTTCGGGCGAGCTGATAGGCCAAGTGATAGTGAGCAAGCCCAAAACTTATTGGCGCTTATTGATGAGGTGTCGCCAGAGAGTGATTTTGTATTAATGCCTGAAGGGGCTATGCCTGGATACGTATATGTTTCCAATATTGATAGAAGTGATTTCGTGAGGCAGTTGCGTGAGGCGTTGCAGGAGCGTTGTGGCGATGCGGCCTTGATTTCGGGTGTTTCGTCGGTGAAATTTTATCAAAGTGGTGAGCAGACATTTTCGGCACGTCAAAATGGTGATCAATTCTATGATATCTTCAACTCGGCGATATATATCCCGACTGAGGGTGCGCCCAAATTGCACCATAAGGCGAAATTGGTGATTGGAACCGAGAGTATACCCTTCGTGTGGTTCTTTAAATCGTTCGACTCGTTTATCATTGATCTTGGGGGCAGTCTCGGACAGTTGGGACGTGGTACCGAAAGGGTTGTGTTTGATGATCCTGCGGCCAAGGTTGGTGTGGCGATTTGTTACGAGGCGCTTTATGGTGACTACTTTGGGGAGTTTGTGCGTGGCGGGGCTGAGGCGATGTTTGTTGTCTCAAATGATTGCTGGTGGGATAATACTCCTGGATATAGGCATCTGTTTTCGATGTGCGCTCTGAGAGCTGTGGAGCATCGTCGTGCGATTGCTCGTAGTGCAAATACAGGAATTTCAGGGTTCATATCGAGTAGAGGTGACAAACTCGAGATGATGGGTTGGGACGAGCGAGGTGTGTTAAGTGCCTCTGTGCCAATTTGTTCTACTATTACTTTCTATACTAAATTTGGCGATTATATTGCTCGGATTGCTGTTTTTATGACGATACTTTCGTTACTTAATTATATGGTTTACCGTGTGCGTCGTCGTAACCATATTGTATAACTTTTGTTGATTTTATGAATTACTCAGAGACTTTAGAGTATCTTTTTACTTCACTCCCTTCGTTTCAAGATGTTGGTAGTGATGCGTATAAACCTGGTTTGGAGCGTATTAGCTCTTTTTGTCGTCACCTTGGAAATCCACAACGTAACTTCTATACGATTCACGTGGCGGGAACAAATGGCAAGGGGTCGGTGTCACATATCTTGGCGTCGATACTTCATGAAGCGGGCTACTGTGTGGGGCTCTACACATCGCCACATCTTAAGGATTTTCGTGAGCGAGTACGTATAGATGGAGAGATGATCTCGAAACAGAGGGTGGTTAACTTTGTAAGTCGCAATCAGGCTAAGATGGAGGAGTTGCAACTCTCGTTTTTTGAGATGACTACAGCATTGGCCTTTGACTATTTTGCGCACAACAATGTCGAGGTGGCTATCATCGAGACGGGGCTTGGTGGTAGGCTTGATGCTACCAATGTGATTACCCCAATTTTGAGCGTTATTACCAATGTGGCACTTGAGCATCGAGAGTATCTTGGTGATACAATCGAGCAGATTGCAGCCGAGAAGGCGGGGGTAATGAAGAAGAGTGTGCCAGTGATAATTGGTGAGCGTAATGATCTGTATAATAGGGTGTTCGAGTGTCGTGCACATGAGTTGAATTCGCCTATTTTATTTGCTCAAGAGCTTTTTAGTTTGCGTGATCAGCAACCTTCCGAGATGGGGCAGAACTTTATGGTGGAGCGACATGTGGATCGATACCTATTTAAGTTAGAGCTCGATTTGGCGGGTGAGTACCAGCGAGATAATATTATTACTGCTACTGCTGCAGCCGACTATTTGCATCGTTCTACACCTCTCTCGATTAGCCGTCGTGCCTTTATTGCTGGAGTGGCACAGGTGGCTTCATCGACGCAGCTAAGAGGCCGTTGGCAGAAGATCGCAGATGCACCACTTACGATATGTGACACTGGTCATAACCCGCATAGCCTCAAGCGTGTAGCTTCTCAGATTGAATCGATTTCCTATGCTAAACTATATTGTGTTTTGGGTTTCGCTTCGGATAAGGATATCGATACTATTCTATCATATTTCCCCAAAGATGCATATTATATCTTTACTCGACCCAAGAGTCAACGAGCAACAGATGCAAAAGAGTTGTTGGCCCGTGCAGCTAAGATTGGGCTCAAGGGAGAGGCTATTTCGTCGGTTTGCGATGCTGTGAGTCGTGCTCGAGAGATGGCTGAGGAGACAGATATGATATTCATTGGTGGTAGTAATTTTGTTGTGGCAGAGGTGGAGTAGGTTTTCTCGATAAAAAAGCGTATCTTTGCCCCCTATGTATAAGTTTTCAAAATATAAAGAGGAGTATAAGGCTAATTTGAAATTGGCTATTCCTGTAGTAATGAGTCAATTAGGGCAGGTTGTTGTGCAGCTTGCCGACAATATCATGGTTGGTCAATATGGTGGTGATAATTCGTTACCTCTGGCTGCTGCATCGTTTGGTGGTTCAGTATTTTTTCTAATTAATATTGCATGTATGGGACTTACCTTTGGACTCACTCCAGTGGTGGGTGAGCTCTTTGTGCAGGGGCGTATGAAGGAGGCATCCAAATATTTGGGTAATAGCATAGTTCTTTTTCCACTTGTTGGCATCTTGGCTATGGCGCTCCAATACTCTATTATACCACTTATGAGTTATATGGGGCAGCCAGAAGATGTTGTAGCAATGGCAATTCCTTACTATAAAACGTTGATTTGGAGCATGGTGCCTATCATGATCTTCTTCGTTTTTAAGCAATTTCTTGAAGGTCTTGGCAATACCCACACAACTATGTATATTGTGATTGCTTGCAATGCGATTAATATCTTGCTTAACTATGTTTTGATAAATGGTGAGTGGGGTGCCCCCGAGTTGGGAGTATTGGGTGCAGGCTTGGCGACGCTTGTCTCGAGGGTGCTACAGGCGGCAACGATATTTCTATTCTTCGTGTCGGTTAAGCGATTTAGGCGATATCTTGAGGAGTTTAAATTTAGAACGCTCAAGGTTGCTGACTCTGTGCGACTTATCAAGATAGGTCTTCCTATCTCTTCACAGATGTTCTTCGAGTGCTCGGCATTTGTTATTTCGAGTATAATAATGGGCTATTTTGGTGCCAATGTGATTGGTGCTAACCAGATTGGTGTATCGCTTATGAATTGTGCATTTATGATTGTGTTGGCTGTTAGTTCGGCGACAACGATACGTATTTCGCACTGCTATGGCGCACGTGACTATGAGCGAATGAAGGTAGCTTCATCTGCAGCCTACCACTTGGCATTGGTGTGGAACAGTATTACGGCGATAAGTTTTGTGGTGCTACGAGAGATTCTTCCTCGACTTTACACCACCAATGTGGAGATGATCGAGCTTGCGTCATTACTACTTATCTTTATCGCTTTATTCCAAATTTCGGATGGATTGCAGTGTGTTAGCATCGGTATATTGCGAGGTATGCAGGATGTTAAGATCATCCTGCCTATATCTTTCTTCGCATATTGGGTTCTCAACATCCCTGTCGGATCTCTTTGCGCATTTACCTTTGGTATGGGTCCACAAGGTCTCTATATCGGATTTATCGTGGGTCTCTCTACGGCGGCTATTCTTCTATATCGCCGTATTAGTCGCCGTCAGCGTGCTCTTGTTTAGTTAATAGCATTAGCCATATAGTTGGAGAGTGGCAATTTTTTTATTATCTTTACACAAAATTATTAAGAAAAATGAGCTGTAACTGTAAAAACAGACCTGATATAGGACGAGGAGTGATATTTTGTAACTGCGAGTCCGATCCTCAAGCAATGGCGCATAAAAATTGCTATAAGCATCGTGAGAATGATTGGTTGATGGAGTACCCTAATAATCTTCCCGATGATATTGTAGAGGTTAGATTTAAAAATACACGACGATCGTTCTTCCAGAATGTCAATGGGTTAGATCTTAAAGTTGGTGATATTGTGGCGGTGGAGTCCTCTCCAGGTCACGATATTGGTACCGTCTCGCTTATGGGTGATATGGTGGCACGTCAGATCAAGCGCACGGGGTTCAACCCCTACAATGGTGAGTATAAGAAGATCTACCGCAAGGCGAAACCATACGATATTGAGAAGTGGCAGGAGGCCATTGCGCTCGAGCATGAGACGATGATTGCGTCACGCCAGATTGCTGCCGAGATGGGTCTCAATATGAAGATTGGCGATGTGGAGTATCAGGGTGACCGTATCAAGGCGATCTTCTACTATATTGCAGATGAGCGAGTTGACTTCCGTGAGTTGATCAAGGTCTTTGCCGATAGATTCCACATTCGTATCGAGATGAAGCAGATTGGTGCTCGTCAAGAGGCTGGCCAGATTGGCGGTATTGGCCCTTGTGGTCGTGAGTTGTGCTGCTCGGCTTGGATGTCGAACTTCACGAGTGTGACCACCAATGCCGCACGTATGCAGGAGATCTCGCTCAATCCGCAAAAGCTTATAGGTCAATGCTCTAAGTTGAAGTGCTGCATGATGTATGAGTATGACACCTATGCCGATGCACGCAAGGAGTTCCCACGTCTGCGTGAGCCTCTCCAGGCGCTTGATGGTGAATATTACCTTATCAAGAATGATATTTTGGCTCGCACAATGTCGTTTAGTAGTAGCAAGGATGCAATCGTAAATATGGTTACTCTGCCCGTTTCACGAGTGTGGGAGATAATCAACATCAATAAAACGGGTAAAAAGGTGGATCAGCTTCAACGTGAGGAGGATATGCCTAAGCCATCGGATGAGCCTAAATTCTGCTCAACCGAGGATAGCATCACACGCTTCGATTCGTCTAAGGGTAATAAGCGCAACAACCGAAGTGGTGGCCGTGGTGGCCGCAACGGTCGTGGTGGCGATAACCGTGGTGGCGAGAGAGGCGATCGTGCACCTCGTAAAGCAACTGAAGGGGCCGAACCACAAAATAGTAATAAGCCACAACAGCAGGGTGCAGCAGGCGACAAATCACGTCCAGCGGGTGGTGAGCAGCGCCGACGTAGCAACAATAATAACCCACGTAGTCGTGAGGGCGGTGAGCAACGAGAGCAACGTGGTGAGCAACGTGGTGAGCAGAAGGCTGATGGAGCAGCACCACGTCGCAATAACAATAATAGAAATGGCGGTCGTCCACGCCGTCCTCGTCCTAACGGAACTGAGGGTGGTGGCGAGAATAAGCCTAAGAAGGAGTAAAGTCATGAGGCTCAGAGCTCTACTGCTATTTGCGGCACTCTCGATCTTGTGTGGGTGTGGCGATACCACAAAATCTCTTGCCGAGATTACCGAGGTAAAACCATCGGGGTGGTATACCCCAGCCGAGATAACATTCGAGGTTAGCGACACTACGTCACTCTTCGATATGCAGATTCTGCTGCGCTACGATAGCTATATCTCAGCCGACTCGGTGGAGCTCATGGTGAGCACTACGGCTCCCGATGGGGTGATGTGGAGCGATGAGTTCACCATTGGCGTTCCTGCTGGAGAGCACTCATTGCAGATCATCGAGAAGAGTTACCGCAAGAGCATCATGTGGGGGCAAGCAGGCGAATATCGAGTCTCGCTTCATCCTATGCACCTCTACCGAGGAATCTCGGCTGTGGGTGTCAATATTACTAATAGTCAATAAGATAGCCAATATATAAATGGGAAAAGATAAACTACGCAAATTTGCCGAGAACCTAACATTCGACTGCTTTGTGCAGCCCGATTTTGAAGATATTTTTCATAAAGACCACCCCCTCAAAGGGCGATGGGCAGCCGACTTTTTTGGCAATGAGAAGCCTATCATCCTCGAGCTCGGCTGTGGTAAGGGTGAGTACACCGTAGCCCTCGCTGCTCGTGACACGGAGCACAATTACATCGGAATCGACATCAAAGGCGCTCGAATGTGGCGTGGCGCTAAGCAGGCTACCACGGCAGGGATGACCAATGTGGGCTTCCTGCGTACACGCATCGAGTTTATCAACTCCTTCTTTGCCCCTGGCGAGATTGCCGAGATCTGGATAACCTTTCCCGATCCGCAGCTCAAACGTCGCCGTGCAAAGAAACGTCTCACATCGCCCCTCTTCCTGGAGCGCTACTCTCAGATGCTCTGCACCGATGGCGTAATCAACCTCAAGAGCGACTCGAAACACCTCTACCACTATACTCAAGAGGTTATTCGTCACTTAGATCTACCTCTCGAGGTGGCCAACGACGACATCTATGGCTCAGGGTATGCCGATGAGACTCTCTCTGTTAAGACCGCCTACGAGGAGATGTTCCTCCGCCGATCGCTCCCAATTACCTATACTCGTTTTGGTCTGGCTGGACAAACTATCTTTCCTCACTTCGAGTGGGAGGAGGATGAAAAGCTAAAGGATGAAAAAGATAACGAGGTGGAGCGCATGGGGATGCCCAAGAATACTTCGCTGTAGCTTGATTCTCTCGCTTACTGAGCTATACTATATTTCTCGTGTGTCTATTTGCCTTGGAATCGAAGGCGCAAAGGGTAATAATCTGAACTTTTTTTTGTACCTTTGCTTATTGTTTAAAACGTTTCATAGATGAAGACCGATTATTTGGTTATAGGCTCTGGCATTGCTGGGCTCTCTTTTGCGCTTAAGGCTGCAAAGAGTGGAAAGGTGACGATCGTTACCAAGGGTAAAATTGACGAGTGTAACACCAATTACGCTCAAGGGGGTATCTGCTCGGTGACCTACGAGCCAGACACATTCGAGAAACATATTCACGACACTAAAGTTTGTGGCGCTGGCAAGTGCAAAGAGGATGCAGTGGAGCTCGTTGTGCGTCGAGCGCCCGAGCTTATCGACGACCTTATTGAGTGGGGCACACGATTTGACAAAACTCCCGAGGGGCTCTTTGAGCTCCACCGTGAGGGGGGGCACTCCGACCATAGAATCCTTCACTATAAAGACCTTACGGGTGCCGAGGTCGAGCGAGCATTGGTTGAGAGTGTGAGGCGAGATCCCAACATTACGATCATGGAGGATCACTTCGCCATCGACCTCTTGACGCAGCACCACTTGGGTGAGATCGTCACTCGTCACACTCGTGGCTTGGCATGCTTTGGCGCCTATGTGCTCAACTTGAAGAGTAACGCCATTGAGACTATCCTTTCGAAATTCACGGTGGTGGCAGCTGGTGGCGTGGGCAACATCTACAACACCACGACCAACCCTGCGGTAGCTACGGGCGATGGCATAGCGATGTGTCACCGTGCGAAGGCTCACACCGAGAATATGGAGTTTATACAGTTCCACCCCACCTCGCTCTACAACCCTGGCGAGCGCCCTTCGTTTCTCATCACCGAGGCGATGCGTGGCTATGGAGCGATCTTGCGCCTCCAAAATGGTCAGGAGTTTATGCATAAATACCACCCGATGCTCTCGTTGGCGCCTCGTGATGTGGTGGCTCGCTCTATCGACCACGAGCTTAAGATCAGTGGCGAGGAGTTTGTCTACCTCGATGTGACGCACAAAGATCCAGAGGTAACCCCCGAGCACTTCCCCAACATCTACAAGAAGTGCCTCTCGTTGGGTATAGATATTACTCGTGATATGATCCCTGTGACCCCTGCGGCACACTACTGCTGTGGTGGCGTGACGGTCAATAGCAATGGCGAGAGCTCAATCAAACGCCTCTATGCCTTGGGAGAGAGCTCATGCACGGGTCTACATGGTGCCAACCGCTTGGCCTCCAACTCGCTTATCGAGGCGGCAGTCTATGCCGATCAGGCGGCTCAGCACACGGCGGCACTAATCGACAAAGTCTCTATCCAGGAGGGTATTCCCGATTGGGACTTCGAGGGTACTTCGTCGGCCGAGGAGATGATCTTGGTGACTCAAAACCGCAAGGAGCTGCAACAGATCATGTCGAACTATGTGGGTATCGTCCGCTCGAACCTCCGCTTGGAGCGTGCCATGAAGCGTCTGACGGTGATTTGGCAGGAGACCGAAGGGCTCTACAACAAGACAACACCCAACCGAGAGCTATGCGAGTTGCGCAATATGATCGCTATTGCCTACCTAACCATTAAGCAGGGAGGCGAACGTAAGGAGTCGGTGGGGTTGCACTATACAATCGACTATCCCCCAATTGGTTAAAACTCGATTTAAGCGGCGATTTTTGGCACCTCCATCCGCTTTTAATCCTCACGCACGCAAAGTGCGCTGCGGTTAAAAATGCTCACGAGGCCCCAAAACTCATCCACTTAAAGTCAAGTTTTTTGGGGACGCATTAGAATTATAATCAGTAAAAAATTAGATAAATATATATATGACACAACAAGAAGAGATTGCTCGCCGACGAACCTTTGCGGTGATTGCCCACCCCGATGCTGGTAAGACCACACTCACCGAGAAGTTACTTCTCTTTGGTGGTGCGATCCACGTGGCAGGAGCCGTGAAGAGTAACAAGATCAAGAAGGGAGCCACCTCCGACTTTATGGAGATCGAGCGCCAACGTGGTATCTCGGTTGCCACTTCGGTGATGGGATTTGAGTATAACGGAACCAAAATCAACATCCTCGACACCCCTGGTCACGAGGACTTTGCGGAGGATACCTACCGCACACTCACCGCTGTCGACTCGGTTATCATCGTGATTGATGGCGCTAAGGGAGTCGAGGCGCAGACCCTCAAATTGATGGAGGTGTGCCGCATGCGCCAAACGCCCGTTATTGTATTTGTCAATAAGATGGACCGCCCATGTAAGGATCCATTCGAGCTCTTGGATGAGATCGAGAAGGAGCTCAAAGTGAGCGTGCGCCCTCTCTCGTTCCCAATTTCGAGTGGCCCAACCTTTAAGGGAGTCTACAATATCTACGAACATAACCTCTCGTTGTTCCTCGACGAAGACCGCCAAACAGCTCAAGGTGAGACCGTTGAGATAAGCGACCTTGCGGACCCTACGCTCGACTCGATCGTCGAGGAGCGCTACGCAGCGCAACTGCGTGAGGATGTCGAGATTGTGGAGGGAGTCTACGATCCGTTCGACCGTGAGGCATATTTGAGCGGTATGGTGGCGCCTGTATTCTTTGGCTCGGCTGTCAATAACTTTGGCGTGCGTGAGCTCTTGGATTGCTTCGTGCGCATAGCTCCATCGCCACGTCCTTCGACCACCGAGAGCCGCCAGATTGAGGCGTCGGAGGCCAAGATGACAGGATTTATCTTTAAGATCCACGCCAATATGGACCCCAACCACCGCAACCGTTTGGCATTTATGAAGATCTGCTCGGGAACATTTGAGCGCAACAAAAACTACCTGCATGTGCGCAGTGGCAAGCAGCTCAAATTCTCGTCGCCTACAGCCTTTATGGCCGAGAAGAAGTCGATCATCGACGAGGCATTTCCAGGCGATATTGTGGGTCTGCACGACACTGGTAACTTCGCCATTGGCGATACGTTTACCGAGGGTGAGAAGCTCAAATTTACGGGTATCCCCTCCTTTGCTCCCGAGCAATTCCGCTATATAGAGAATGCTGACCCATTGAAGTTCAAGCAATTAGGTAAAGGAATTGATCAACTTATGGATGAGGGTGTGGCTCAGCTATTTACCTCGTCACTCAATGGTCGCAAGATCATCGGCACGGTGGGTGCTCTCCAATTCGAGGTGATCCAATACCGCCTCGAGCATGAGTATAGCGCAGCGTGTCGTTGGGAGCCGATCTCGATTCACAAAGCGTGCTGGATCGAGAGCGATAATGCCGAGCAGTTGGCCGACTTCAAGCGCCGCAAACATACCAACATGGCTGTCGACAAACATGGCCGTGATGTATTCTTGGCCGACACAAGCTATGGCCTGGCCTTGGCGCAGGAGAATTTCAAGGATATTCGTTTCTACTTCACTTCTGAGTTTTAGGGAGGAGTTAATTTTTCGTCACCCCAGACTTGATCTGGGGTCTACGCAAGAGAGAATATAGTAGCAGCATTTGTAGATTCCCGATCGAGTCGGGAATGACGGTAAAGTGAGAAGTCAATGAAGTTAGAGATTGTAAAAATAATAAAAACAGATAGATAAAACGATGGTAAACTACCTACAAGTTGAAAATCTAACCAAGAGCTATGGCGATCTAACGCTCTTTCGGTCGCTAAGTTTTGGCGTGGCCGAGGGTGAGCGAGTGGGTCTTATTGCTCGCAATGGCGCTGGTAAATCGACGCTGCTCAACATCATTGCCGCAGGTGAGGATTACGACTCGGGTAGCGTCACTTTTCGCAACTCGATCAAGGTGGCCTACCTTGTGCAGAGTCCATCGTATGATGCTCGACTTACGGTGTTGGAGGCCTGTTTGACGGGTGATTCGCCAATTCTCAGGGTTATCTCCGAGTATGAACGAGCTCTCATCTCGGGCGATGAGGGAGCCATCAACGAGGCGATAGCGCAGATGGATGCAGCCCAAGCGTGGGACTATGAGGCAAAGGTTAAGCAGATACTTTCGCAGCTCAAAATCAATGACTTCGAGCAGAGTGTGGGGCAGCTTTCGGGTGGACAACTCAAACGTGTGGCACTCGCCAATGCCCTTATCACCGAGCCCGATCTGCTGATCCTCGATGAGCCTACCAACCACCTCGACCTCGATGTGACGCTCTGGCTCGAGGGATACCTCTCCAAGAGTAAGTTGTCGCTGTTGATGGTGACCCACGACCGTTACTTTTTGGATCGTGTCTGCAACCGCATTTTGGAGATCGACGAGCGCCAAATATTCTCATACAAAGGTAATTACAGTCACTACCTCGAGAAGCGAGAGGAGCGCAAAGCCTCGGCTGCAGCACAACGTGAGAGCGACGAAAATCTCTTTCGCAAGGAGCTCGATTGGATGCGTCGTCAGCCCCAAGCTCGTGCCACTAAGGCGCAATATCGCATAAATAGCTTCTATGAACTTGAGGAGCGATTGAAGCGTGAAAGAGCCGAAGGCAGCGTGAAGATCGAGATGAAGGGGAGCTACATCGGCAAGAAGATTTTCGAGGTGGAGAACCTCTCTAAAAGATATGATAACAAGATAATACTCAAGGATTTCAGCTATCTCTTTGCTCGCTACGAGAAGATGGGTATTGTGGGCGATAATGGCGTTGGAAAGTCAACGCTCCTCAAGATGCTGATGGGCGAAGTGGAGCCAGACAGCGGCAAGATCGACATAGGTACGACGGTCCGTTTTGGCTACTACTCGCAAACGGGAATCAACTTTAACGAGGGCGACAAGGTGATCGACGTGGTGAGCAACATCGCCGAGTCGATCGACCTGTTGGATGGTCGCAAGATGACCGCCTCGCAACTTCTGCAACACTTCCTCTTTGAGCCCAAACGCCAATATGACTATGTGGCGAAGTTGAGCGGAGGCGAGCGCCGTCGATTGTACCTCTGTACAGTTTTGATGCAGAACCCCAACTTTTTGATCCTTGATGAGCCTACTAACGACCTCGATATTATGACGTTGCAGGTCTTGGAGGAGTATCTCCAACACTTCTCAGGTTGCGTGATTGTGGTATCGCATGACCGCTACTTTATGGATAAGGTTGCCGACCACCTCCTCATCTTCGAGGGTGAGGGGCGCATCAAAGATTTCCCATCGTCATACAGCGATTACCTTGTGTGGCGAGATCTCAAGGCGCAGCACGAAGCGCAGGAGAGAGCCTCAAAGGTCGCTCCGCAGAGCCCTGCACCTCAAAGTAGTGCACCACCTCGCTCTTCGTCCAATAGGCTCAGCTACAAGGAGAAGCGTGAGTTGGAGGAGATCGAAACAGCACTCGAGAGGCTCGAAGAGGAGAAGAGTACAATCGAGGCGGAGTTGGGTAGTGGTGCCCTCTCGGTGGATGATCTCACCGCAAAATCGCAGCGCATAGCTCAGATCATCGACGAGATTGACGAGCGAACAATGCGCTGGTTGGAGCTAAGCGAAAAGGAGAATAATTAACAATAATTCATTGATTTTCAATGGTAAAGGATAAAGAGACCAAACAAAAGAAATATGTGGAGACTCCACTCATGAAGCAATATTATAGCGTCAAGGCGGTTCACCCCGATGCTATTTTGCTCTTCCGTGTGGGTGACTTCTACGAGACCTTTGGCGAGGATGCCATTCGTGCCAGTGCGATATTGGGCATTACGCTCACTCGACGTGCAAATGGTGCGGCGAGCTACGTGGAGTTGGCTGGATTTCCCCACCACTCGGTGGATACCTACCTTCCCAAATTGGTTAGGGCGGGCGAGCGTGTGGCAATCTGCGAGCAGTTGGAGGATCCCAAAACAGTCAAGGGTTTGGTGAAACGTGGTGTGGTGGAGTTGGTCACACCAGGTGTCGTATTGGGTGAAAATGCACTTACCTCGACCGAAAATACATACTTGGCATCCATCTACTTTGGGCGCAAAACCACTGGTGTGGCGCTGCTCGACATCTCGACAGGTGAGTTCTTCTGTGCCGAAGGATCGGATGCCTACATCGAGAAATTAATCTCATCGTTTGCTCCAAAAGAGGTGATATATCAGCGATCAGAGGACGATCGCTTCCGCTCGATATTTGGCTCAAAACTATATAGTTATAAGCTTGATGAGTGGGTATTCTCGCTCGACATTAGCCGTGAGAACCTCTGCCGTCAGCTATCGGTCACATCGCTCAAAGGTTATGGAATTGAGTCGATGGATAGCTCAATCTCAGCCGCTGGAGCGGTGCTCTACTACCTCGAATTCACCGAGCATAAGCAGCGTGACCACATCACCAAAATATCACGCATCGACTCCGACGACTATGTCTGGGTCGACAAATTCTCAATCCGCAATCTCGAACTCTTCGCCAGCAATGGCAATAGTTCGAAAGGAGCATTTGCCTCGATTATAGACCGCACACGCACCCCCATGGGTAGCCGCCTTCTGAAGCGCTGGGTGGCACTTCCCATTCGCAATGTTAAGCGGATTGAGGCTCGCCAAGATGTGGTGGAGAGGCTGGTGGAAAATCGTGATTTGGCAGAGGCTATTGAGGAGCAGATAGCACTTATTGGAGACCTCGAGCGTATCGCCTCACGTGTTGCTACACAAAGAGTTACGCCTCGAGAGTTAGTGCAGCTCACCTCATCGCTCGAAGCGATATCGACTCTAAAGGCTCTGCTCGACTCCTCCGACGATGAGTGTTTCGAGAGACTTGCCAATCAAATTGATCCTCTCATAGAGCTACACAACCGATTAGCTCACGACATACTACCTGACCCCAAGAACAATCAGATTATCAAGGGTGGCGTGATCGCCTCGGGAGTCGATGCCGAGCTCGATGACCTGCGCCGTATTGCTATACATGGTAAGGAGTTACTTCTTAAAATCCAGGAGCGTGAGGCCGCTGCAACGGGTATCTCGTCGCTTAAAATTAGCTTCAACAACGTCTTTGGATACTACATCGAGGTGCGCAACACCCACAAAGATAAGGTGCCCGAAGAGTGGATACGCAAGCAGACTCTCACCTCGGCCGAGCGATACATCACAGCCGAGCTCAAAGAGTACGAAGAGAAGATCTTGGGTGCCGAGGAGAAGATGCTCGCAATAGAGCAACGCATATATACTGAACTACTCAGATACATAGGCCTATATCTACGAAAAATACAGGATGACGCCTACATAATAGCACGTATCGATTCACTACAATCATTTGCACGAATGGCCATAGAGCGCCGCTACACACGCCCCGTGCTCAATGATGGAACCACAATCGAAATCAAGCAGGGGCGCCACCCTGTGATCGAGACTCTCCTACCCGTTGGCGAGAGGTATATCCCCAACGATACTTACCTCGACGACAAAGAGCAGCAAATAATAATGATCACAGGACCCAACATGTCGGGTAAATCGGCTCTTTTGCGCCAAACGGCACTCATCGTATTGATGGCTCAAATCGGTTCGTTCGTACCTGCCGAGGCAGCTACAATTGGAGTTGTCGACAAAATCTTTACTCGTGTCGGCGCCTCGGACAACATCTCGCAAGGAGAATCTACATTTATGGTCGAGATGCTCGAGTCGGCCAACATCCTCAATAACATCACCGCACGAAGTTTAGTGCTGCTCGACGAGATTGGGCGTGGCACAAGCACCTACGATGGTATTTCGATCGCATGGTCGATGGTAGAGTATCTCCACAACCACACCACGGCACGTGCCAAAACGCTCTTCGCAACCCACTATCACGAGCTCAACGAGATGGAGCGCTCGTGTGAAAGGGTAAAAAACTACCATGTGAGTGTGCGTGAGGTGGAGGGTAAAGTGATCTTTGTTCGCAAACTGGAGCGTGGCGGCACCGAACACTCGTTTGGTATCCACGTAGCACGCATGGCAGGAATGCCTCAATCAATAGTAAAGCGAGCCGACGAGATTCTACACAACCTCGAGGAGGTCTATGGAGCAGGCGAAATTGCACCTCTCCAAAGCCACAAGAGAGAGTCCAAGAGTAGTCGTGAGCGTGTCACCACAGCAGTTGCACAAGCTGACGCAATACAAAATATGCAACTTTCGATGTTCCAACTCGACGACCCAGTGCTACTCGACATCCGTAATCAAATTCGTGATGTCGACCTAAACAACATCACCCCTCTCGAAGCACTCAATAAATTGAATGAAATTAAGAAGATAACTGGGCTTTAGAGTAGGGCAAACGCACGAAAAATAGAGCTTTATACTACTCTCTTACTGCCCTTGCAGCGGGCGGCCGCCAAGCTTAGCTTGGATCCAAAAACTTGCGTTTTTGATCTTTATTGCACTGAG
>JBCQWR010000021.1:0-43173 GCA_047171945.1 Rikenellaceae bacterium
AAACCAACGTATCGTAAAAAAGCAAAATCAGCAAGTGGGTTGCAACCCACTTGCTGATTTAAAAACATTTTGTATTTTTGTATCAAACCTGTAAACTTTTTTCAGGACGACACATTATCTATTATAGAAGAGTAATCGAGGCGAAGTTCTCACTAAAGTTCCCTACGGTGAGTATCGTGCCGTCGACATAACTGCTATTGGCGCTACCTACGGTCAAGTTTATATCTTCGGTCGTGGTGCCGTAAAGAGCTGCAGCATCAATGAGCCACAACTCAGAGCCATCTGTTGCAAGTGTTAGACGGCGCAATGAGTTGCAGTTGCGAAGAGCCCACTCGCCAATCTCGACTACAGCAGGAGCCTCAAGTGAGGTTAAAGAGTAGCAATCGTAAAGTGCTGAACTTCCAATTGAGGTGGCTACAGGAAGCTCAAGTGAGCTTAGTGCTTCACACCCGTAGAGAGCTCTTTTGCCGATGGTTGTTGCTACTGGTAGATCGATCTCGGTGAGCGAATAGCAGAAGCTAAATACGCCGTCGCCAAGAGTTTGTGTAGCTGAGATATCAATATTATTGAGGTTGTAGCAGCAGTAGAAAGCCGAGGCCTCAATGTTGGTTACAAGTGGTGCCGAGACCGAGTCGAGGTCGTAGCACCCCATAAATGCCCACTCTCTGATAGATGTCACCGATGGCATGTCGATTTTGGTTATTTTATCACATAGAGCAAATGCTCGTTTTCCAATGCTCTCGACCAATGGTATGTTTACCTCGGCAAGGTTAAGGCAACAGCTGAATGCCGAGTCACCAATCGCAGTTGCCGAAGGGAGATCAAGAGTTGTGATTGCACTATATAGAAAGGCGCTCTCGCCAATCGTTGTAGCCATTGGAAGGTTGATTGAAGCGAGGCTCAAACAGATACGAAATGCAGAGTTCTCGACAGTTGTTGCGACATCGGCCGATATTGAGATTAAAGCAGAGGTGTCATACTCCGAGTAGCTGGTCTCCTCACCAAAGATGGCATATGAGGGGAACGACTCCAATGCTGGGAACTCAACCGAGATCTGGCGTCCCGAGTCAGCTAAGGCTACTATTGCAGCGCTGAATCCATCGAAGTCAGTAGTCTCGGCAGTGGTGTCGAGGATTATCCACTTGTCGTCGTCGGGGATGTTGTATGCGCTAAGGTCAGAAAGATATATATTTTCACCACTTATATAGTCATTGTCACTTTCGCCACTGTTGCTACTACTGCCACTATTGGTTATGCTCTCGTCGCTATCGGTTGAGATACTCTCGTCGCAACTATATAGTAGCGTCATAGAGAGGGCAGTAAGAGTGAGGGTAAGTATTTTTTTCATTTCCATTTATCTTTAATCTTGATTTATGCTTTTTTTTACAACGCAAAAATAAGAAATAAATTATCTAATCTATCATTAGATCTCAATTATTCGTAGATATTATATAGCAAATTATATGCTACGCACCTTGAGATACTCCTGTAACATTGATTTATGGCTATCACCAATTGGGATTCTCTCTTCGCCGAATACGATTCTACTACGCTCAATAATCTTGATTTTGTCTTTGCGTACAATATACGATCGATGCACTCTTAGGAATTGGTCGGATGGCAGCAACTCCTCGGCTCGTTTAATATTCATTAGCGAGAGTATAGGCTTGCTCTCATCCTCGACGATAAACTTCACATAATCTTTAAGTCCCTCGACGTAGAGTATTTTGTTTAACTCTATTCGCAAAAGCCGATACTCTGACTTTACATATATAGAGTCGATCTCCTCAGTTGCTGAGCTGTTTGAGATCTCCTCTTGTGGCATCTCGGTTTGGCCCTTTAGTCGAAACCACTCTGCGGCTTTTTGTGCTGCGCCCATAAAATCGGCATAAGAGATTGGCTTTAGTAGGTAGTCTAAAGCGTTGACTTTGTAGCCATCTATGGCATATTGATTAAATGCAGTGGTGAATATTATGCGAGTGTGAGGTTTCACCATGCGGCTGAACTCCAGCCCCGTGAGAGTTGGCATCTGGATGTCGAGTAGCAATAGATCGGCCGAGGCAAGCTCTTCGCTGTTGAGAGCCTCCACGGCTGTGGAGAATGTGGCTACATGCTCCAAGAATGGAGTCTTGGTAACATACCCCTCCAATAGCATTGCTGCTAATGGTTCATCGTCGATAACTATAGTTTTGAGTTTCATAGGCAATTTTTTAGTGTTAGGGTACTTCGATACTCAATGCCGTTATTCTCCACCTCCCACACATAGGCGTTGGGGTAGAGCAGCTCTAAGCGTCGTCGAACCTGCTCCAAGCCTATGCCATGTCCGCTTTTATCCTGTTCCGCTTTGGCATTATTGCTATTGGAGATCGAGAGTCTCACCTCTTCACGTTCCCATCGATCTTCGAAGTGTATATTGATAAATCCCTCTCCCGAGGCGCTGACGCTATGTTTGAATGCATTCTCGATGAGTGATATGAATATGAGTGGTGCAATCTGAGTTGTACAGTGAGGCGAGATGTCGAAGTGAGTGGTGAGCTCTACTTTGCGAGGTAGCCGAATACTCATAAGCTCAATGTATGTCTTGAGAAACTCAATCTCACCACTCAGAGAGACTCTGTCGTTGAGGTTGTCGTAGAGTATATAGCGAAGTAGGTTGCTCAGCTCTTTGATTGTCTTTTGAGCCTTATCTGCATCTATTGCCGTCAATGCATATATATTGTTTAGAGTATTGAGTAGAAAGTGAGGGTTTATCTGACTGCGTAGATTGTCGAGTTCGGCCTTTACTCGTGCACTTTCGGCCTCTTTGAGAGCCTCCTCGCTCTTTTGTAGTCGTTCGGCGAGTCGCATCGCTATCACCAGACCAATCATCAAAATGTCATTGATGAGCTCTCGAGCTAAATATAGAGAACCCCCTCGTGGTCGTGGAGGTAGGTTGTCTGGTTTGAGAGCGTCTAAAAATCCTCGACTATTGATTAAGTAGGAGCTTGTAAGTATTATTGCAATTAAGATAACGTTGGCGATAAAGAAAATGACTCGCTTATCCTGAAAAAGAAATTTGGGGATGAATACCACGTAGTTGAGTAGGAAGATAATGGATAACGATACTATATTGACACCAAATAGTAACAACCCGAAGCTGTCGAGCATACCGCTGCGAGAGTTGACACTCCAATAGAGCGAAGTCGCTAAGATCACACCCCAACCCAAGAGTTGGAGTATGATCATGCGATGTCTTTTGCTTAGAATCTCAATGCCCATAATGCAAAGATACTATTTTTTTGGGGAATTATTAGAAGTCCCTTTTATTCGTAACGTATTGCATCTATAGGGTTGAGTGCCGCCGCTTTTTTTGCTGGGTACCATCCAAAGAATACTCCTGTGACACTACATACGGCAAACGAAAGGAGAATTGTCCAACTCTCTATTTGTATTGGCCATGCAGCAAAGTATTTGACACCCCACGCTGCGGCACACCCCAGCAGCACTCCCAGTATTCCTCCTGCGACACTAATGATGATCGCCTCGAGTAGGAACTGCGCCAAGATATCGACACCTCGACCTCCCACCGACATTCTGAGTCCAATCTCCTTGGTGCGCTCGGTGACCGAAACATACATGATATTCATAATTCCGATACCTCCAACCACAAGCGAGATCGCAGCTACACATGCAAGTAGGGTGGTCATCAATCCACTTGTTGAGTTGAGCATTGTTGCAAGCTCCTGTTGAGAACGTATGCTAAAGTCGTCGGCCGCATAGTCGTTGAGGTTGTGGTTTGAACGTAAAGTGGCGGTGATCGCCTCTATCGCTTCGTCGGTTTGATTCTCATCCACTGCACTCGAGTATATTTGGCTAAGGTAGGTCACCGCCAAGACACGCTTCATGATACAGGTATAGGGTGCCAAGACAATCGCATCTTGGTCCATACCCATGGTGTTGTAGCCCTTCTCGGCCAATACTCCAATAATACGCATGGGTATTGTCTTGAAACGAATCACTTTACCCACTGGATCCTCGCCATCGGGAAACAGATTCTCCTGGATCGTCTTACCAATTACACACACCTTGGCCGAGGTTTTGATATCCATGTCAGTAAACATGGCTCCACTCTCCAATTTGAGTTGACGAATGGTGAGGTAGTCGGGTGCAACTCCCGTAATCGACGATGGGTAGTTGTTGCCGCTATAGATAAACTGACCTGATGATGAGACTACAGGGCTCACTGCTGCAAGGTGGTCGGTAAGTTCGCATAGCGACTCATAGTCAGCGATCTTGAGAGTCTGCATCGAGGAGGCATCTTGGGTGACTCCACCTCGTCGGTCCTCGCCTGGTTGGATCATAATCATATTGGAACCCATCTCGGTGATCTGGGCATTGATGCTCGCCTTGGAACCTTGACCAATGGCGAGCATTGTGATAACCGAAGCCACACCAATGATGATACCAAGCATGGTTAGAAATGCTCGCATCTTGTTGTTTCCAAGCGCTTTAAATGCTATTGCTGATAAACTTGTAATATGCATAATTTAATCTCTTTAATCCTCTACAATAGGTAGAGCTGCCAATGCTTCGCTTGCGTCGCTAACATTGGGGTTAATGGTATCACTCTTTATTCTGCCATCACGCAGTACGATGTTGCGGCTCGAAAACTCTGCCATCTCGGGGTTGTGTGTAACAAAGATAATTGTACTACCTTCGTGGTGGAGCTTTTGCAACAGCACCAATATCTCGAACGAGGTGCGAGTGTCGAGGTTTCCCGTCGCCTCGTCAGCCAGGATCACCGCAGGACGATTTACCAATGCTCGAGCTATGGCCACACGTTGCATCTGACCACCACTCATCTGGTTGCTTTTGTGGTAGAGTCTATCGCCCAATCCAACAGCCTGAAGAGCCTCGATAGCTCGGCGTTGACGCTCCGACGACGATACTCCTGGCGAGTATAGTAGTGGCAGCTCGACATTGGCAACTGCCGTAGTTTTGGCCAAGAGGTTGTAGTTTTGGAATATAAAACCGATCTTCTTGTTTCTTAGTCCCGCACTCTGATTTTTGCTCATACCAGCAACGGAGATTCCATCGAGGTAGAACTCACCCGAGGTGGGCATATCGAGACATCCCAATATATTGAGTAGTGTACTCTTGCCACTACCCGAGGTTCCCATGATTGTGACAAACTCACCCTGCTCGATCGAAAATGAGACGCCACGAAGGGCCTTTACTGTCTCCTCTCCAACCTGGAAGTATCGTTTGACATTTTTCAATTCTATTACACTATTTTTCATTCTCTCCTCCTTCTCTATTTTCCACCTGGGCGTTGTGGTAGGAATGGGCTACTCTCGCCCGACGATGATGGTGCTCCACCACCAACTGGCATCTTGGTATCCATGTCGGTTACCACACTCTCGCCAACCTCTACATCACCAATGATTTGAGTTAGGATGCCGTTGGTGACACCTACAGTAATCTCACGTGGTTCGATCTTGTCGCCACTGAGAACCCATACTACATCACCTCTTGGCGCTGCTGCTCTTGGTGTGCCACCCTCGGCAGGAGCATCTTTAGGCATTGGAGGAGTGAACGAAAGTGCTGCCGCCGATACTACCTTTTGGCAATCCTCGTCGAGTGTGAAGATCTCAACACTTGCCGTTAGACCTGGTTTGAGTTTTAGGTCGGGGTTGGCTGCCGAGATAACCACCTCATAGGTTGTTACGTTGCTCTCGACGATAGCCTCTTGGCGAACCTCGGTCACCTCACCTGTGAAGGTGTCGAATGGGAAGGCATCCACGGTGAAGGTTGCACTCTGTCCCACCTCGACATTACCTATATCGGCCTCATCGACATCTACTATAACTCGCATATCCCTTAGATCTGCCGCCACGGTGAAGAGCGTAGGTGTGCTAAAGCTCGAAGCTACAGTTTGACCCTCCTCGACACTTCTCGAGATGATAACACCGTCGATTGGCGAGTAGATTGTGGCATAGCCAAGATTGATTTCGGAGCGCTCCAATGAGTTCCTAGCAATTGCAAGATCGTTTTTGGCGCACTCAAATTCATAGAGGGCCAACTCATACTCGCTATCGGCAATAAGACTCTTTTTGTAGAGTGCATCAATGCGATTGAAGTTTGCCTCTTGGTAGTTATATTTACTTTGAGCCACCGCTACACTATTGCGATTGCTATTGCGATCTAATAGTAGGGTGCTTTTGTCGAGCTCGGCAATCACCTGACCCTTTGTCACTACGCTATTGTAGTCCACATAGAGATTTGTCAAGATTCCCGAAACTTGGGTACCCACATCGACCAATGTTACAGGCTCCACAGTACCTGTTGCAGTGATGCTCTGGACTATGTGTTGTGAGCTTACCTCTGTTGTGATCCACTCCACATCGCTTGGGCTTGCTTTCTTTGGCATTAGGAGTATCGCTCCTATCGCTAATATTGCTGCAATAATAGCGCAGATTATAATCTTTTTCTTCATCATGATAGCTTTATAATTTTATTATGTTCTCTTTGTAGTAGTTAAGTAGTGCTTTGTTGAGTATAAGTTGATATTTGTTGGTGAGGTACTCCTGCTGAGTTTGGCTAAAGTTATCCTGCTCGGTGATTAGCTCAATTGTGCTCTTGAAGCCAACTTCATACTGCTCGGTGGTGAGCTCCATGCTCTTTTGGCTCGCTTGGAGCATATACTCCGATACTGAGAATTTAGCCTGTGCATTTGCTGCGTTGTTACGTAGTGTCTCTATTGTCTGATAAAGATCCTTCTCTACCTGCGTGTGGCTTAGCGAGGCTGCATCGAGATTGTTTTGCGCTATCGAGACTGCACTACGGTTTTTGTAGCCGCTAAATATTGGAATCGAGAGACTTAGACCAGCCGATGTGCTGAAGTTGTTGCGCATCTGAGTGCTGAAGTCATAGCTGCTCGAGCTGCTGTGGTTGATTCCTGTGCCTGCCGTAAGGCGTAGTGTTGGCAAATATCCAGACTTTGCGATTGTGGTATCTAACTTGGCAGATTCTATCGAGAGCTGCGAAGATTGAATTTCGGGACGAGTCTCTATTGCCACTTGGTAGATCTCTGTAGTTGTGGGTATTATGCCCATTAGGAGCTCCTCTGAGATTGTTGGTTCAACGACCTCGAGGTCTACCTCGTGAGAGATCTCGAGCAGGTATTTAAGCGCTACATAGAGGTTGCTCAACTGAGTTTGAGCCACCACCACATCATATCTGCTCGATGCTGTAGCGCTCTCCAACTGAGCAAAATCGACCTTGCTGATACTGCCTACCTCCAAAAAAGCTCTACCACGCTCCTCATTCTGCTCGCTGAGCGAGAGTGAGAATTCGGCAGCCGTGATCTGCTCAATGGCGTAGAGGATCTCGACGTAGAGCTCAGTGATGGAGAGCTCGAGGCTATTCTCGAACTCCTCGAGGGCGAGGTTTGCTATCTCGGAGTTAAGTTGGCTCTTCGAGAGTTGCGCTCTGTTTGATCCGCCATTGTAGAGTGTCATCGAGAGATCCAAGCCATAGGAGCCATTATAGCTGCTATTGCTAATGCTACTCTGTTGGAGAGGATAGCTATTGAGGCTTTGAGAGACCGACCCCGATATAGTTGGCAAAAAAGCGCCCTTAGCTGAGAGCTCCTCGGCAGCACTGCTATCGATCGAAAGCTTTGCCTTTTGGAGGGTTATGCTATTCTCCTTTGCATACTCCAAACACTCCTCGAGAGTCATCTTCAACGACTCTTGCGAAGTTTGGCCGTAACTCTGTGCCGAAAGGGTGCAGAGAACCACGGTCGCCACAACCCCAAAAACTTTTAATTTTATCATATATTTCAATTTTGTAGTTAGGCAAATATATAAATATGGGAGGAAGCGTCAAAAGAGAATATACTAAGCATGTGATTTTACCCCCTAATTGAACTATTCTATCGAAATAAATTTGTGAGAAATTACCTAAAAGGCTCATTGTCGCTAAAAATAAAGAGATTCTAATTGCCAGTTCCCTATTAATTGCCTACCTTTGTGGGGTTAAATGTTATATAGTTATGAATGATAAATTAAAAAGTTTTGTTGAGCCAATCTTCTCGTTTGAGTGGTGGCGCTCTATTATACTTATTATCCTGGGTTCGGCACTTTTGGCCTTTGGCTACAACTGCTTTATCTCGCCCTACAATATCGTTCCTGGGGGCGTCTATGGGTTGGGTATCGTTATGCACAATATATTCCCATCGATTCAAGTGGGTACTTTTGGTTATATGTTTGATATTCCACTCTTGGTGAGTGCTATAATTATCTTGGGACGCCACTTTGCTGGTCGAACACTCTTTGCTGCGCTTATCACTCCAGGCTTTATGAATCTTTTTGATCGCTTGATATATCCCAACGAGGAGGCAATGCGTCGCTTGGATCCATCTCAAATTTTGGGCGGCAGCATAGATTTGTCGAATGACCTCATCTTGGCCACCATCATGGGCTCTGTGTTGGTGGGTATCGGTCAAGGATTGGTGTTGCGCAATCGTGCTACAACGGGTGGTACCGATATTATTGCGATGTATCTTCAACGCTTCGCAGGTTTCAAATTCTCCAACGGTATGCTTTTGGCCGATAGCATTGTGGTTATCATGGGTCTCTTTGTCATTGGTTTTGGTCTCTTCCAATCGCCCGAGAAGGTGTTGGAGGTTGGTGTGACGGCGGGCTGGAAGCTTTCGCTCTATTCGCTCGTTACTATCTATATCGCCTCGAGAGTGATCGACTATGTGATTGATGGTGCATCCTACGATAAACTTCTCTTTGTGATTAGCAACCGTGATAGCGGTGAGTTTAGAGACTTTATAATCAACGACTTGGATCGCAGTGCTACCTACATCAAGGCTAAGGGAATGTACTCGAACGATGATAAGGAGATGATTTTTTTGGTCGTAAGCCGCAAGGAGATCAACTCGGTGCAGTATGCCATCAAGAAGTTCGACCCATCGGCCTTCTGTGTAGTGACCGATGCCTACAATACCTATGGCGAGGGGTTCAAAGCCTTCCCCGACAAAGATGTTGTGCAGGCTGAGTAGAGTTTTAATGATTAACAATAAATAAACGATATATTTTGAAATTAGATATTAATAAGTTGCGCCCACTTACAGGTATGGGTAAGCGACTATTTATAGAGACATACGGCTGCCAAATGAATGTTGGCGATAGTGAAATTGTAGTCTCTATTCTCCAAGCTGAGGGCTACATCTATTGCGATAAGATCGAAGAGGCGGATGTGATATTGATCAACACATGCTCTATTCGTGATAATGCCGAGCAGCGAATATGGGGTCGATTGCGTGAGATGCAGCACCTGCGTCGCAAAAGAAAGGGTTTGGTGATAGGCGTTATCGGCTGTATGGCAGAGCGCCTCAAAGAGAGCCTGTTGGAGAGTGGCAAGGGTGTCGATATTGTCGCAGGTCCCGACTCCTATCGTGACTTACCTACGCTACTGAGCAGCGCTGAGGCTGGTTCGAAGGGTGTCAATACACTCCTCTCGACCGAGGAGACCTATGCCGAGATTGCGCCTGTGCGTCTCGACAAAGCTGGCGTGAGCGCCTTTATCGCCATCATGCGTGGCTGCAACAACTTCTGCACCTACTGCGTAGTGCCCTACACTCGTGGTCGTGAGCGAAGTCGCTCGGCTGCAACTATCGTAGAGGAGGCTCGCTCGCTCTTCGAAAATGGCTACCGTGAGGTGACGCTGTTGGGTCAGAATGTGAATTCGTACTGTAGCGACGATGTCAACTTCCCAGAACTAATGCGCCGAGTAGCATCCATCTCGCCTCTGTTGCGAGTTCGTTTTGCCACCTCTCACCCCAAGGATATGAGTGATGAGTTGTTGGAGGTTATCGCCTCGATGCCCAATATCTGTCGTGCAATCCACCTGCCAGCGCAGTCGGGTTCTACAGCGATGTTGGAGCGCATGAATCGCAAATATAGCCGTGAGTGGTACCTCGATCGTGTGGCGGCAATACGTCGTATTATTCCCGATTGTGCCATCACAACCGACATTATTGCAGGATTCTCGTCGGAGAGCGAGGAGGAGCACCAGGAGACAATTTCGCTTATGCGTAGCGTGGGCTACGACTTTGCCTATATGTTCAAATATTCGGAGCGACCAGGTACTGTTGCCTCCAAGAGCCTACCCGACAATATCGACGAGCAGGTCAAAACGGCACGTCTCACCGAGATCATCAATCTCCAAAATAGCCTCTCGGCAGAGCGCAATGCTCAGGATGTAGGCAAGGAGTTCGAGGTGTTGGTCGAGGGTGTCTCGAAGCGAAGTGATAGCCAAATGTTTGGTCGCACCTCGCAAAATAAGGTGGTTATCTTTGACCGCCATAATATAGAGGTGGGTGACTACGTGCGAGTGAAGATCAACTCTTGCTCATCGGCAACCCTCTTCGGTACAATAATAGAATAGAGTATGTATTTTGATGAATTAGATTTAGACTACGACCTGCTTGATGCCATCGACGAGATGGGTTTCGAGGAGATGACACCAGTGCAGGAGCAGACTATACCAGTTATTTTAGAGGGTCACGACATTATCGGTTGTGCCCAAACAGGAACAGGAAAGACAGCAGCCTTTGCTCTGCCGCTTCTCAACCAGCTTATCGTGGCACGCCAAGCTGAGGATTATGACGACACTAAGATCAAGGCGATCATAATGGTGCCAACACGTGAGCTCGCTATGCAGATCGACACACAATTCCAGGGTTTTTCCTACTACCTACCAGTCTCAACCACAGTTGTATATGGTGGTGGCGATGGCAAGACGTGGGATGTGCAGCGACGAGGTATGACCAGTGGCTCCGACATTGTTGTAGCTACTCCAGGTCGCCTGCTGGCGCATATCGAGAGTGGCGTGATCGACTTCTCGGGCGTGAAGCACTTTATCCTCGATGAGGCTGATCGCATGCTCGATATGGGATTCTTTGACGACATCATGCGAGTAGTGGCGCAGCTGCCCAAAGAGCGACAAACGATAATGTTCTCGGCAACGCTGCCTCCCAAGATCCGCAAGATGGCCAAAGAGTTACTCACCGACCCGCAGGAGATCAATATTGCAATCTCGAAACCCAGTGAGTCGATTGACCAGGGTATCTATGTCTGTTACGAGAATCAGAAGTTGGGTATTGTAAATCACCTCTTTGGTGGCGGAATTGAGGGGAAGGCACTTATCTTCTCATCCTCGAAACTCAAGGTTAAGGAGCTGAGCTATCAGCTCAAACGAATGAAACTAAATGTGGGGGCTATGCACTCCGACCTCGACCAAGAGCGTCGTGAGGAGGTTATGCTCAACTACAAAAATGGTAAGATCGACATCTTGGTGGCTACCGACATCGTAGCTCGAGGAATTGATATTGACGACATTAGCCTGGTGATTAACTTCGATGTGCCACACGACCCCGAGGATTATATCCACCGTATTGGTCGTACGGGTCGTGCAAGTGCTACGGGTCGAGCTATAACCTTTGTGAGTGAGTCAGAGCAGGGTAAATTCCATCGCATTGAGGAGTTTATTGAGCGTGATGTGAAACAGTTGGAGATGCCCGAAGAGTTGGGTAAGGCTCCTCGATATAATCCCACGGCACACCCCGATCGAGGTCGTGGTGGTCGACGAGGGGGTGCTCCACGTGGTGGCGGAGGTTCCAATCCACGTGGCGGTGGCAGTAAACAGCAAAATAGAGGTGGCGGAAAGAGTAATTCCGATCGCCGTAAGCGACAGAGTAAACCTATCTCGGGTGAAGGTGCTCCAATAGCGCAGCCCAAGGAGGTGGCTCCAAGTGTTGATACTCAGTCTGCCCCTGTAGTTGAGGGTGGCGAAGCACCACAGAAGAAAAAAAGACGTCGATACTATCGTAAACCCAAGAGTGATTCGGCTCAATAGGGTGGTGTCAAAACTCATCCTATTGAGCCACTCTCTGTGTCGAGGAGACTTGTTAGTCATCCTCTCTTGAGAGTATAATTATCTTACTGATTCAGTGACTCTTGGTAAGATGGCTGATCGTGAGCAACCTTGATAAATGCAAGGATGTTTTCGAGCGAGGTGTCGCTCTCAACAGAGTGCGATGGCGAGAAGATGTAACCTCCATCGGCACCCAACTCCAAGAGATGTTTCGACTCGCCTACAACATCCTCCACCGTTCCAAATGGGAGGGTCTTTTGCATCGAGAGGCCTCCGTGGAATGCCAAGCGACCACGATAGCGAGGCAGTATCTCGTTGATGTCCATCACCTCGGGTTGGAATGGATTGAATGAGTTGAGACCAGCGTCGATAAGGTCGTCGAAGAGCTCGTCGACATCGCCACAGCTATGTATCATAACATATTTGCCCGCCTTGCGAGCGTGACCATACATGCGCTGGATGCGGGGGTAGAGGAACTCCTTCCAGAGGTCGTAACCCATTATAAGTCCCACCTGTTGTCCCCAATCGTCGCCAAAGTATATTGCGTCAATATCATACTCCAAAGCTTTGTCAATTTGAGCAATGTTGTAGTCACATATGGCATCGAGCAACTCGTGCACAAAGTCGGGATTGATGAAGAAATCCATGAGTAGATTCTCCATGCCTCGCATGGTCCAAGCTCTCTCGTAGAGCGAGAAACCTATCTGGAATACCCTAAACATATCGGGCTTTGCGGCAATCTCGCTCTCTATGTTTGCGAAGAAACGTGGGTCGTGCGGATTGGGGAAGGTGTACCCTTCGAGTGTTGGCTCGGTGAGCACAATGCCTTTGGCATCGCCAATATCTTTGTCGATGCTGCGATCCCACACCACCTTAAATACATCTTGGTAGAGATCCTTGCCAACCTCCTCGAAGAAACCTATATCGCTACCCAACTGCAAGATGTGGTTGCCCAATATTGGGTCGAGATCGTCGACGCCGTAGTACTTCTCGAGCATCTCTTTGGGCTCAGCTGTGAATTTATATGACCAAGGCACGTAGGGTGGTTTGCCTCCATCTAAAACTAATTTTATTATCTCTCTCTTTGTCATGATTGTGTTAGTTTAATTTTGAATAAAATGCCTCTATATTTGCTTCTGGTATCCCTGGAGGTGTGTCACATCCAGTAGAGATTATAAAGTTCTTGAACTCTTTGGTCTCTGAGAGTAGCGCCTCGGTAGCCGCAGCTACAGTTTCGCTATCGGCCTGCTTGAATATCTCAACAGGGTCGAGGTTACCCATCACGATGATCTCGGAGGGTGACTCCTTGAGCGCCTCCACCATGTTGATCTTGTTGCCAAAGTGTAGAGCTGCGGCGCCTGTCGAAATCATCGACTCGGTGCAGTGACCTGTGTTGCCACAATTGTGGAGGATGATCATAAACTCATCATCTTGAAGCTCCTCGACAATCTCTCTTATGTAGCGTGAGGAGTAGTTTGTGGCATCTTCGTTGGAGAGCAATCCTGCGGCAGGTTCAGCTATCATCACGCCACTCACCCCCGTCGACTTTATTGCACCAATGTATCGCTTTAGGAACTCCGTACACTTGCCCAGGAGCAGCTCCGCACTCTCGGGCTCGGTGTAGATTGCCATCATTATCTCGGTCATGTCGTAGAGTCGTCCAGCGAGTGAGAATGGACCTATGCAGCCTGCAAAGGTGGGTTTGTCGGTGATTGTTTGTGCCACGATTCTATTTGCCTCGAGATACTCGGGTATGCGTGCAGCGCTCATGTCGGGGATCTCGAGCGCTGCCACCTCTTCGTAGCTGCTCACCAATCGTCCAATCACATTGGGGATGTCATCAGGCTCAAACTCCACGTGAGCGCCAAATGCTTCGGCCTCCACCGTGAGATCCATAATTACCGTTGCCCCATCTGCTGGAAACTTCTCGTTGAGTGCAATGATGGCCTGTGCATGTACCTCACCGCACTTGACAGCATCCTCCACCCTCTTGCCGATCATCTCGATTCCAGGATGGGTCATAACTGGTATTGCCAATCTTTTGGGCGAGGTGATTACATCCTGAGCCCACTGTTTCATATTCATAGGTATAGTTTTTTATATTTTTCGCTTCTTATAGCAGTCGCTCTTGGTGCAAATTTCGCAACCGTAGGGGGCCTTGATGACCCTCTCTCCAATTGCTAATACCGCACTGATGGACTTTATGGGTAACATCAAGCAGGAGTCGGTGAGATCTACACCGCAGGGCTGTGGCTCAAAATAGCTGAAGAGCTTTCGCTGCTCGGTGAGAGCCCATCCACAGTAGCCAGGGCTGTAGGAGTTGCTTATCTTCTCTGCGTCGCTGAGTGACTCCTCGATTATGCTGATCGCATGGCGAGAGATCGCTTCGGCCATCTCGCTGCCAATTGAGTTGGCAACAAAGGCTTTGACGATGTCGCTTTGCTGATAGCCGTTGATCAAGCTATCTAACTCCTCGCCAGCGGTAGATATAACAAGGGCGTAGCGTTGACCCAACTCCAAGGCGTCGGCGATGATCTTTCCACACTTAAAATCTATCGTGGGTGTGATCATATAGCAGAATCTTGGTCGAGATATGGTGAGTACCTCCTCTAAGATCTCATCAATAATGGGCTGAATGTCGCTGTCGGGAGCACCCGAAGTGATGCCCATATTGCGCCAAATCTCCTCGAAGTCCAACTTTAGCGAGCGAGCCTCGACACCCTCTTCGATAACTACTCTATGCACTCATCAGCGATTTTGAGAGTGTCACTGCAGCATTGGCATTTGAGGAGTATCCATCGGCACCGATGCTATTTGCGAAGGCTTCGTTAACGGGAGCCCCTCCAACCATAATCTTGACGTCGAGACCCGATTGGCGAACAGCCTCGATGATCTCTTTCATGTAGGTCATGGTGGTTGTCAAGAGTGCCGAGAGACAAATAATGTCGGCACTCTCGTTGCGTGCAGCTTCGATAAATTTCTCTGCCGAGATATCTACGCCAAGGTTCACAACCTCAAAGCCGCACCCCTCCAACATTGAGGCAACAAGGTTCTTGCCGATGTCGTGGAGGTCGCCTTTGACCGTACCGATAACGATCTTGCCGATCGAGGTTGCGCTCTCAGATTTGAGTAGTGGTTTCACAATTTCGAGTGCCCCTTTCATTGCACGGGCGCTCATCAATAGGTTGGGTACAAAGGCTTTGCCCTCCTCGAAACGTGCGCCAATCTCCTCCATTCCTTTGACCATGTAGTCGTCAATTAGGCTTTTGGGGTTAGCTCCCTCTGCAATCGCTTGGTTGACCGTAACAACTGCAATCTCAAGTTTTCCAGCTACGATAGCCTCTTGAAGTTGTCTGTAACTCATATGAAAAAATATTTAGATTAGTGATATGGCAAAATTAATTGTTTCAAAAGTTTGAAAATTGCATGATTTTTTTGTAATATTGTACAATCTTATTATTATGCTCTATGATACAGTCCGAAAGAAGTGTAAATATTATCGTGGGTGGTTACTATATTGGTGACCATAGGTGGAACAATGTACACCGAGTAATCGACAACTGCTACAAGGTATACTATGTGGAGGAGGGTGGAGTATGGATCAAAGATAGAGAGAGTACCTATAGCCTCGAGCGAGGCAAGGTATACCTCGTAAATGGCCATAAATTAACCTCGTATGGCTCCAAAGGTTTCCGAATCTATTGGGTGCACTTCATGCCGCAACGCAACGAGCTTAGCTTGATGCTCTGCGCATTGCCTACCGTGTCGGAACTCTCGGAGGAGGTCTCGCAGCAGATAATTTCGTTGGGGTTGTTTGACCAAAAGTACGACGAAGATTTTGTCAATAGTGATGATCCACTCTTTTTGATGAAGTTGCGTTATGTTATTTACTCCTCGGTGTTCGATAGTGTCGATGTCGATGCGGCGCTCGAGGAGGAGCCCCTGTCGGAGTATTATAAGATTGAGCCATCGGTAAAATATATGGATGAGTTCTATACTCGTCCCGTCAGCCTGGAGGCGATGGCGACGCTCTGCAACCTCTCGGTTTCGCACTACCACAAGCTCTTCACGCAGATTATGCACATCACCCCTATCAACTATGTATTGGGCAAAAAGATGAGTATTGCCCTCTCGCTGATCAATATGAATAAGCGATTCAAGGAGGTGGCCTTCGAGTTGGGATTCTGCAACGATGCTCACTTCTCTCGAGTCTTTAGGCGCTACTATGGTCTCACTCCTGGTCAATATAAAAAGTATCTTACCTGTTAGTTAGGTATAAGAGTTGCACTGTGGCGTAAGAAAATATCTTAGGTTATGGTGCGTAAATTACTCTCGTCGACTCTCTTCCGACTCCTTTTGGCTGTTGTTGTTGGGTTGGTTGTAGGCCCCTTTGTGGGTTCTGGTTTTATGAGTGTCGTTGTGGTTGTCAAATATATCTTGGGGCAACTTATCTTTTTTATGGTACCTTTGATTGTACTTTCGTTCATTTCGTCGTCGATCGTTAAGATGGGAGCCCTTGCTTCACGTCTGTTGTCGCTCTCGCTGCTTGTGGCCTACCTTTCATCTATTGGGGCTGCATTTTTAGCTCTGCTCTTGGGCTACAATATCTTGCCATGTATTACTGTGGCATCGAGTGTTGAGGCGTCACGAGTGCTTCCCGAACTGCTCTTCGAGTTCAATATTCCTCCAGTGATGAGCGTTATCTCGGCACTTGTGCTCGCTGTTATGGTGGGCCTCTCGGTTCTATGGAGTGGTGCGGAGAGTGTTACCAAGCTTTTGGGTGAGTTGCAGCGAATGGTTATGTTGCTTATAGAGCGAGTGATGATTCCAATTTTGCCGATCTTTATTGCGGCAAACTTCTCTGCGTTGAGCTACCAAGGTGCCATTACTCATCAACTGCCGATATTTCTCAATGTAATGTTGGTGGTGCTTGTGGCGCACTTCGTATGGCTTGTAGTGCTTTATAGTGTTGCGGGATTGATCTCGCTAAAAAATCCGTGGCAGGTTGTTCGCTACTATGCACAACCATACTTCACCGCTGTGGGGACTATGTCGTCGGCAGCAACGCTACCTATCTCGCTTGCGGCAGCTAAACGCTCGCCCATCTTAAGGGGGCAAACCGTAGATTTTGCTATTCCGATATTCTCTAACATTCACCTCTGTGGCTCCATCCTCACCGAAGTATTCTTTGTGATGACCGTCTCGAAGATTCTCTACGGTACCTTCCCCGATCTCTCGACGATGATCATCTTCGTGCTGCTCCTTGGTGTATTTGCTATTGGAGCGCCAGGGGTGCCAGGAGGAACTGTCATTGCCTCGCTGGGTATCGTCACTTCGGTGGTTGGCTTCGATGCTGCTGGAACGGCGCTGCTGCTCACTATCTTTGCTCTGCAAGATAGTTTCGGTACGGCGTGTAATGTGGTGGGTGATGGTGCCCTGACGCTTATCGTCGATAGCTATAATCGAGCGGAGGGTTAGCTTCTGTCCTCTCCCTCGCTTGAGGCTCTCAGCACAATCTCGGCATCCAATACGATAGAGCGTGTTGGTGCATCATGGTTGTTGATCTTCTCGATGATAAGTTCGGCAGCGTGGTGTCCCATTTGGCGTAGTGGTGACTCAACGGTGGTTAGTTGAGGATGAACTATGGTCGAGAGTATCGTCCCCGAGAAGCTGGCGATGGCCACATCTTCGGGGATACGTAGCCCTGCATCACGCAGATAGTTCATAGCACCTATGGCCAAAGTATCGGTGAAGGCAAAGAGTGCATCAAACTCGATCTTCTGCTCGAGGAGCTGTTTGGCTGCAGCCGCACCATCCTCGAAGCTTACGCCACTCTTTATAATAAGTTCGCTCGAGGAGTCGGCCTTGAATTTTGAGAGAGCATCTTGGTACCCCTTCAATCGCTCCTTGGAGTTATATATATAATTTGGCCCCTCGAGGTGGACTATGCGTTTGCGTCCACTGCGTAGAAGATGTTCGGTCAAGAAAAAGGCCTTTATGTAGTCGTCGACAATGACTCGAGATACCTCCATCTTGTGGGGGATGCGGTCGAAGAAGATTATTGGCATTCCACTATCGAGTAGTCGCATATACTCGTCACGATTGCGCTCATAGTCGCAGAGGCTCACCATGATTCCATCCACCATAAAGCGCTCCATGGTGGCTAAATTCTCTCGCTCTCTCTGCCACGACTCATTTGATTCGGCAATAATAACCTTTATACCTTTGTCGTTGAGTACCTCCTGGACTCCACCAATTACTTGAGATGCGAATGGTGTAGTCATCTCGGGGACGATCACCCCAACGGTGTTGGTGCGTCCAAATTTGAGGTTCGTAGCAACTGGGTTTGGCCTGTATCCCAACTCTTTGGCAGCTGCGACAACCTTCTCTCGAGTCTCTGTACGGATATTCTTATCGTCGGAGAGAGCTCGTGAAACTGTCGAGACCGAAATTGTAAGGTGCTTGGCTATATCTTTTATAGTTACTCGTTTCATCTAAGGTAAGATTATTGATTTATGCAAATATAATGTTTTTTTTGGAAAGTTTAATACTGTTTGAAAACGTTTGCAGATTTTGGGAACGTTTCCGCAAACGTTTCCATAAAAAAAGATATTGATGTATAGGACTTTTTCAACTATTAGATTCTAAATTTGTGTAAACCAAAAACAAAAACTAACATATTATGAAAACAGATCAAGTAACATTTGATTACTCGAGAGAGAGTATCACAGCAGGCATTCTTCACTTTGGCGTAGGTAACTTCCACCGTGCACACTTAGAGTGCTACACTTCGGCACTATTGAACGATGAGGAGCAAAGCTCTTGGGGCGTATGTGGTGCAATGATAATGCCACAAGATGAGACGCTTTACCGTGCTCTCAAGAGCCAAAAAAGCATCTATTCGCTCACCGTATGTGGTCGTGATGGAAAAAATCAAACTGAGTGGATTGGTTCACTCGTTGAGCTACTTTGGAGTGGCGAGGATGTTGAGGCTATTATCAATAAAGTTGCCGATCCAGCTATTCGTATCATCAGCCTTACGATCACCGAGGGTGGTTACAATATCGACAAAGCATCGGGTGAGTTTATCTTGACGAGCGAGCAGGTAGCCTACGACATCAACAATCCATCAACCCCCAAAACAGTATTTGGAATCGTGGCCGAGGGCCTACGTCGTCGTGCAGCAGCCTCAGCTGGTGCTGTGACAATCCTTTCGTGCGACAACTTGCAGCACAACGGTAACACCTGTGCTCGTGCATTTAGCTCATTCTTTGCGGCGCAAGATAGCGCAGTTGCTCAGTGGGCAGCAGAGAATGTGACATACCCCAACAGCATGGTCGATCGCATCACTCCAGCGACAACTCCGTCCGACGTGGAGCGTATCAACGCAACTTTGGAGGTAGCCGATGCTGCTCCAGTATATTGTGAGGATTTTATCCAGTGGGTTATCGAGGATAACTTTGCAGCAGGTCGCCCAGCATGGGAGAGCGTAGGGGTGGAGTTCACCGACGATGTTGCGCCATACGAGAATATGAAGCTTAGCCTTCTCAACGCCTCGCACACACTTCTTTCGTATCCATCTATGCTTGGTGGTTTCCGCCGTGTCGATGAGGCTATGCGTGATGAGCGTATCATAAAATTTGTTCGTGCCTTTATGGATAAAGATGCGACGCCATATGTTCCAGCACCTCGCAATACCGACCTTGAGCTCTACAAGCAGATCCTCGTTGAGCGCTTTGCCAATAGCGCTGTGAGCGACCAAATTGCACGCCTATGTGGCGATGGAGCCTCAAAGTTCCCAGTATATGTTGTGCCCATCGCAGCCAAGATGATCGCCAATGGTGACGACATGGTTCGCATAGCATACCTCGTGGCAGCTTATCGCCACTACCTCAAATTCCGCACCGACGATGCAGGTGCCTCATTCGAGCTCTTCGATCCATGGATCACCGCCGAGGATTGGGCAGCAATCGAGAGTGATGACGCTCTTGCGTTCCTCGCTACCTCACCATTTGGTGGTGTCGACTTGGCTGGATGTGCGCCATTTGTGGAGCTCTACAGCTCGATGGTTGAGAGCATCGCTGAGCGTGGCGCAATGACAACTTTGGTCTCTATCCTTTAGTGGACGAGCGCTATGAGTCAAACTAAAAAATATGGCTTAGGACCCTTTGTGATCCTAACCTTTATATACTTTATCGTAGGTTTCCTGACAACTGTCAATGGGCAGTTTCAGGGACCTCTGAAGATCGCTTTTCTCTCGAATGTGACCGCTTTGCGTAACACTTTGGTCACTCTTATTCCATTCTTCTTTTTCCTTGGCTATCTTGTAAATAGCTCTACTGGTGGTCGTTGGATCAATGCCAAAGGCTATAAAGTTACCCTCATGCGAGCTTTGGTGATTATGGTTTCAGCGCTCGTCTTCTATCTTGGAGCATCGCTCTTGGCCGATAAGTTTACCTCGTGGGGCTTTTATATCTCGAAGGATTATATCCCCTATGGATACCTTATCTTCCTTGTTGGTTCATTCTTGATGGGTACTTCGGCAGCGCTCTTGCAGGTTGTGATCAACCCCTATGTTGCCTCCTATGATCTCCCCAATACGCAACCCGTGCAGCGACTCAATATCGTCTGTGCAATCAACTCTATCGGAACTACCGTGGCGCCATTCTTTGTCACAGGTGTGATGTTTGCAGGTGCGGCGATAGATAGTGTGACGGCAGCTCACCTCATAGTTCCATTTGTGGTGATGATTATATTTATCGCTGTTGTGGCTCTCGTCACCGCTCGATTGAATCTTCCCAATATTGAGGGAACCTATAATGCCACTGAGAGTGGTGCTGAGCGTAGCATCTGGTCATTCCGCCACTTGCGCTTGGGTGTTATTGCAATCTTCTTCTATGTGGGTGCCGAGGTGGCCATTGGAATCAATGTCAACCTCCACGCCATGGAGCTATTGGAGCAGGGGCGTCACCTCTCCTTCTTTGGTCGTGACAACATCGTTCTTTGGGGTCTTCACTTAGGTATTCCAGCACTTTTGGCTACCCTCTATTGGGGTGGATTGATGGTGGGTCGTATCTTGTCGAGCTTCGTTAGCTCTGTGTCACCTCGAGTGCAGTTGGTGGTGACTGCTGTTACAGCAATTCTGCTTACGATCTTCGCTATCCTTAGCAATAACCTTTGGGTGTTGATCTCGGTAGGTCTCTGTCACTCGATTATGTGGGGCGCAATATTTACCCTCTCGGTTGATGGGCTCAAGGAGTATACCTCTAAGGCATCGGGAGTATTTATGATGGGTGTCTTTGGTGGAGCCGTTTTTCCACTCATTCAAGGCTTCTTGGCCGACAGCATGGGCTCTTGGCAATGGACATGGGCAATTGTGATCCTCTGCGAGGCGGTGATTCTCTACTACGCTCTTTGGGGCTCGAGAATCAAAGAGGGTGATCGTTTAAGTTAATATTTACATTTTTTTAGAGATGGATAAAAAATATATAGTTGGATTGGGTGAGCTCCTTTGGGATGTGCTGCCCGACGGAAAAAAAATTGGTGGGGCACCAGGAAATTTCGCCTACCACAGTTCTCAGTTTGGATTCGATAGCGCCGTTGTGAGTGCCATCGGTAGTGATAAATTGGGTGATGAGATAGTAGATAATCTCTCAGGTAAGGGCCTTGGTGGCATCATTGAGCGTGTGGCATACCCCACAGGTGTGGTGCAGGTTGTCTTGGATGATAATGGAGTGCCTATCTACGACATCAAGGAGAATGTGGCGTGGGACAACATCCCCTACACACCAGCTCTCGAGGCGTTGGCCAAAAGCACTATGGCGGTGACCTTTGGCTCGCTTGCACAGCGCAACGTTGTCTCTCGAGAGACAATAGGCCGTTTCCTCGATGCAATGGGCGATGGTGAGGATCGTTACAAGATTTTCGATATTAACCTCCGCCAAGGTTTCTACACTCGTGAGACAATCTGCCACTCAATGGATCGCTGTAATATCCTCAAAATTAACGATGAGGAGCTGGTGGCAATTAGTCGTATGTTTGGCTATCCAGGTATCGACCTACAGGATAAGTGCTGGATATTGTTGGCAAAGTATAAGTTGAAGCTCTTGATCTTAACTTGTGGCGTAAATGGCAGCTATGTATTTACCCCTGGTAACGTCTCATTCGTTGAGACCCCAAAGGTCGAAGTGGCCGACACAGTAGGCGCTGGTGACTCATTTACCGCAACATTCATCTCGTCACTACTCAAGGGCGATAGCGTGAACGATGCCCACCGAAAGGCTGTTAGAGTCTCAGCATTCGTCTGCACGCAACATGGAGCTATGCCTGTGATTCCTGAGAATCTTAAGTAGCTTTGTATAGGGCAAACGCACGAAAAATAGAGTTCTATATTACTCTCTTACTGCCCTTGCAGCGGGCGGCCGCCAAGCTTAGCTTGGATCCAAAAACTTACGTTTTTGGTCTTTATTGCACTGAGTGTGTGGGGCTTTGCCCTACGATATATCTCTTATAATGATCTTTTGAAAGTCTCCTTTCAACGCTCATTATAAGAGATATATCTATGTCAACCTTACGGTTGCCACCACACATCAGTGAGGTGAACCTCGAGAAGGGTTTCATCTCTAAGCCCTTCTCGCAAGATAGTATACACCAGCGGAGGTGTTTTTTTCCGCCCGACGGAGTCAGTAAGAAACTATAATTTTTCTTGCGTTTTCCCTGTAGCTTTGTACCTCGAAGCGTAGAGTTTCAAAAAATATAGCTATCTTTGACTCCATGAATAAGAGTTGTCTATACTGTTTTAGGGAGTTAGCTCAAGGTGAGGTTGATTTCCATGGGGAGTGTGCGGTGGAGTTTTTTGGCTCTGCGACGCCTCAACTTAGTGACGCCTTTTCGTTAAAGGTGGCCGATGCTGAGAGTGGTTACTTGCCCCAAGTGGAGGCGGTGGCTCTGCGAATGGCACGGTCGGTGATGATCCTCACTCAAGTGGCATCGCTGGTTCCTACGGCTGAGGGTGGGGTAGCTCTCGCTCGTCGTGGTGACCTCTATGCTGAATCTTTGGTAGAGTTGGTTGAGCGACTCGATGGGTGTGAGTTCGATGGCTCTCTCGAGATGATTGCCGAGCTCATTGAGGATTTCTCATCTATAGCGAGGCTCGATGTGGTGAATCTCTTTGAGCAGGCTATCTTTGGATGGGTTGTGGGGTGTAATGGTATCTCGCTCGCCTCATTCTCGCTCTCGAGACCCAATGCGGGTGTCTGCTCTCTGGCGCCGATTTATGACTTTGTGCCACACCTCGATGGGACGCAGGAGCCCTTTGGACTCACCATCAATGGTAAGAATCGTAACATCGCTCGCAGGGATTTCGAGGCTGCCATGCGCCATATGGGACTCAAAGATCGGATAATTAGAATTACGATCGAGAAGATAACCAAGGCTCGAGAGCAGTGGGCGGAGATCATCGACCACTCACCGCTGAGTGAGGAGCTCAAAGAGAGCTTCAAGCGCTTTGTGATGCGTCGCATAGCGATATTGCAGAAGAGCTAAAAATAACGTCATCTCCACTCGATTGAAGAGATGACGTTAATTCGCATATATCTATAGCACTACTTCCGCTGCTTGAAGATCCACTCCATGAAGTCGGGGTAGTTGAATGCTGGGTTCCAGCTATCGTGGTTGCACCCTGCGAACTCAACGTACTCTACACTGGCACCTGCCGCCTTTAGGGCTTTGTATGCTGCACGTGACCCATCTATGGGGACAACGCTGTCGGCATCGCCATGGAAAATCCTAAAGCTTACATCTTGTGCATTAGCCAATCTCTCGGAGCGAACAGTGCCGCAAATGGGTACTGCCGCCGCAAAGAGCTCGGGGTGGCGAGAAACTAAATCGAAGAGACCCATAGCTCCCATCGAGAGACCCACTATATATACTCGATCTCCATCTACGTTGGGTAGTTCCAAGTAGCTCTCGATAACTCCTTTGACAAGCGCCAGATTTGAGGCGATCTCATCTGATGAGTTGGGCATACTCTCCGATGTGAACATTGCAGGACGACCAGTGCGAGAGCCCCAAAATTGCTCCTCGGGACATTGAGGAAAGATCACATAGGCTGGATACTGCTCACGATTGAGAGGGTTGAGAAACATCTCGCTGCCGTGTGTTAGCTGTTTCTCGTTGTCCGAGCCACGCTCGCCCGATCCATGGAGAAATATCACCAAGGGGTACTTTGCACTTGGGTCGACACTCTCGGGTGTGAGGAGTCTATAGTTGAGGCTATCGCCATCGCTCGAGACAAAGACTCTCTTTTCATACTCTTTACTCTTTGCTGAGAGTGTGGTTGCGCTACATAGAATGAGTAGCATTAATAGTAATCTTTTCATTTTATGGGAGTTTAAAATATTCCAATATGAGATATAAATAGGGAATTTGATGTTATGTTATAGGTTGCTTGACCTCATAAGAGGCTTTTAACAAAGTTAGTAAAAAATAATTAACTTGCAAAATGAGTTGGGTAAAACAAAAAAAAGATCTCCTAAGTGGAGACCTTTTGTGACACCGCCAGGACTCAAACCTGGAACCTTCTGATCCGTAGTCAGATGCTCTATTCAATTAAGCTACGGTGCCTTATGGGAGTGCAAATATATGGATAACTTTTTACTTGACCAAATATTTTGCTCTCTTTTTGATATTTTTAAATATATGTCGCTATTTGTCAGTGAGTTTTGAGATTGTCTTAGTTGTAGAAAAACCATCTACAAATGGTATAACTACGGTCTCATTGGCAAACTCACGACCGACAATATTCTCAATTGAGTAGTCGCCACCCTTAGCTAAGATGTCGGGGCGAATAGCTCGAATGAGTTCGAGTGGGGTCTGCTCATCAAAGATCACCACATAGTCGACACTATTGAGCGAAGCCATCACTACGGCACGAGACTCCTCGTCGTTTATAGGTCGCCCATCGCCCTTGAGCTGCCTTACTGAGTTGTCGGAGTTGAGCCCTACAATTAGAATGTCGCCCAAACTTTTTGCATTCTCGAGGTATGTTACATGGCCTCGATGGAGTATATCAAAGCAACCATTGGTGAATACCACTCGGCTTTTACGCTCCTTGAGAAGTTGCATGATGTCGCCGAGGCGCTCTGTGGATAGTATCTTGTCGCTCGATCCCTGCTGGTTCGAGATTGCTCGTTTGAGCTCCTGAAATAGTATTGGCGAGGTTCCCATCTTACCTACAACAACTCCAGCTGCTCTATTGGCCAAATATATTGAGTCGCCTATAGATAGCCCTGCACCCATCGCAGTTGCCAATGTTGCAACAACAGTGTCGCCTGCACCCGAGACGTCGAATACCTCTTGTGCTTCGGTGGGGATCACTATCTTCTCGCTTGGCGAGATGTAGGATATACCCTTCTCGGAACGAGTCACAAGGAGTGAGTTCACTCTATATCGCTCTATAATCTCTTTGGCAGCCTCCTCAATCTGCTTATCGTCGTTGTGTAGCTCTCGAGCTGCAATGTCGGATAGCTCTTTGAGGTTTGGAGTGATGATAGATGCATTGTTATATTTTGTCCAGTTTGTCCCTTTGGGATCTACTATAATAGCTTTATTGGCCAACTTGGCAGCCTTGATAATAGCTTGGCATAGTTTTTCGCTACAGAGCCCTTTGCCATAATCCGAAATCACAACAATGTCGCAGTTGCTCATGCGACCCTCGATAGCTTCGAGGATAGATGCCTCCTGAGATGGGGTTAGTTTAGCATTATCTTGCTCGAAATCTATGCGCACAACCTGTTGGTCATTGCCAATAATTCGGGTCTTGGTGATCGTTGGTGCCGAAGTGTCGCTTATAAAATAGTCGATATTGAGCTCCTCGAACATCTTGCGAACGGTCTCACCATTACTATCATCGCCCACGACACCTACAACTAATGGTACTGCGCCCAATCCAATGAGGTTGCGGACAACATTGGCCGCACCACCTAAAACGCTATATGAACGCTTGACCTGTACAACGGGGACAGGTGCCTCGGGCGAGATTCTTTTCACGCTACCAATATGATAGGTGTCGAGCATTAGATCGCCTATGACTAATACTCTACACCCCTTCAATCTATTTAGTTTGATATTCATAATCTGTTATCTATAATCTCGTTTGCCCAATATAATAAGTTGTGATCTGCATCAATTAATCGTGCTGTTACTCCTGCAGCCTCGCCGCACTCCACATCGGAGCCTTTGTCTCCAAGCATATATGAGCGAGTGGGGTCTATCTCAAATTGCTCAATAGCCTTGAGTGCCATGTAGGGGTATGGCTTGCGGCAGTGGCAATTGTCAATGGGGGAGTGTGGACACATATATGTCGCTGCGATCTCTACTCCCTTGCTCTTTAGCACTGCTACCAACTCTTCGTTGAACTCTTCGTACTGCTCCTTGCTAAAATAGCCTCGTCCGATGCCTGACTGGTTGGTGATTATTATGAGTTTGAAGTCGGCTGCCGAGAGCCGCTGAAGAGCCTCGATGGCGCCAGGTAAAAACTCTAATAACGACTTGTCGTGGAGATAGCCATGATCTACGTTGATCGTACCATCACGATCGAGAAGTACCGCTTTACTCATTTGCTATGATAAGTTGTTCGGAGAGGCCGCATAGAATGTGTCCAACTAATATATGTATCTCTTGCACTCGAGCCGCCTCTTTAGAATCTACAATGATTGAGTAGTCGCATAGTGGCAGTGCATTGCCACCATTGCCCCCAAGTAGTCCCACCGTGGTTAACCCAAGAACCTTAGCTTGCGCAAGAGCTCGGATTATATTCTCGGAATTACCGCTTGTTGTGATGCCGATAAGCAGATCGCCCTTTTGACCCAATGCGGCCACTTGACGCTCAAAGATAGTCTCAAAACCAAAGTCATTGCCAACGGCCGTAAGTATCGAGCTGTCGGTGGTAAGTGCCACGGCGGGGAGTGCACGCCTATTGGCTGAGAATCGACCTACGAACTCAGCGGCAATGTGTTGAGAGTCGGCAGCGCTACCCCCATTTCCACAAATGAGGATCTTGTTGCCTCGATCAAGAAGAGTTGCTATCGCCTCTCCAAGTGCTTTGATCGTTGCCACGTCGGAGGTTGAATTGAGTAGCTTCTCTTTGAGTGTTATGCTATCTTTAATAGATTGTGTTATATAGTGCATCATCTCATTAATTTTATCTTTTCACAAAGATAAACAATATAATTGAAAATTGCTACAACTTACCCACGGGGAGTAATAATCGAACTCTTTGAGCCACCATTTGTGGGGTTATCTCGACCATGCAGCGTTGATAGAGACTATCTTTGCATCCTCCACGTCCATCTTTGGTGCAGGGGCGGCATTTCATATCGAGTGCAAATATCTCGGAGGTAGGGCGTGCAGGAAATCCAAATGCGGTGGGTCCCATCAGCGCAAGTGCTGGCACACCAAAAAGATCGGCAGAGTGTAGAAATCCAGTATCGCCACTCACCACAACCTTTGATTGACTAACGATGTAGCTCGACTCCATTATGGAAGATCTGCCTGCCATATTGATGGCTCTCTCGGGGGCTGCATTACATATCTCGGCACAAAAAGTATCGGACGGGCCTCCCAATACCACAAAGTTATACTCTGGGAGTAGCTCAAGTAGTGAACGCCAATGACTAACGGGCCAACGCTTCATCTCCCAATTGGCCGATGGAATTAGTGTAATGCACATAGCTCCGACCAAATCTTTGAACTTTGAGCTAATTGCCTCTGTGAATCTATAATCAGAGTATGAGTCGTCAAATTGGTTGATGCCCCACTTCCTGAGAGGCTTGCGGAAGGAGTCTACCCCAATAAATGGCCACTCGAAGCGATTTATACCAAACTTGAAAAGTAGTATGCGCTTGAGGCGATCTTTGCTGCGAGTTACTATCTGTGGTCGGTGTCCGAAAAGTGATCGTAGCTTTAGCTTTATGATTGTGGAGCGTATGTTGTTGTGTGCATCATAGATGTAGTCGTACCTCTCAGCTTTGAGGGTGCGACATAGTGAGAGAAGACCCTTGAGCCCTTCACCTTTGTCGAAGCTCCACACTTTGTCGATTCTTTGATCGATTGAGAGTGTCTCGGCCATATCGGCTCGAGCGATCCAATGGATCTCAGCAGAAGGATAGTGTTGGCGGATACCACCAACTATTCCCATACATTGTATAATATCTCCAATTGAGCTTAATCGAATAATTAAAAACTTTGGCATCTATTTATCTCTACTCCTTGTTGCTTAGTTTTGTGAGAAGTGATGTGTTGTAGAGGAAGCGCTTGATACTCCGCTTCGGAGTCTTCTCGAACTCTTTGGGGTATATTGTTATCGATGATACTCGCTCGAAGTTAGATACTACCGAGTTAAGTAACTTTAGATTATCTTCCATCACCTTCTCGAGATCTTCATTCGAAACACCTTCGTTACGAGCCGATTCGTAGTCGGGTACCACGAGTGCTGCCAATTTGCTATTATCCTCCATGATGAGCGACTCGCTCACCATATACATGTTGTTGAGGCGATCCTCGATCTGTTCAGGGTAGATATTTTGTCCATTAGCTCCTAATATCATCGTCTTACAACGACCTTTGATATAGATGGTGTTGTCAGGATCCATTACACCCATGTCGCCAGTGTGTAACCATCCCTCTTCGTCGAAGATGGCCTCAGTATCTTTTTCGTTTTTGTAGTATCCTACCATCACATGCTCACCCTTAACCAATATCTCACCTGGTACATTTGCTGGGTCGGGTGAGTCGATTTTCACCTCGAGATGTTTGGTGATGGCTTTTCCACACGATCCAGCCTTAAACTCGACATCGCTTGTGAAACTGATTAGCGGAGCACATTCGGTCATGCCATAACCAATGGTGATTGGGAATCCGATCTTCATTAAGAATGCCTCCGACTCTTGATTCATAGGGGCTCCGCCAACAATAAATATTGCTACGTGGCCACCAAAGGCGTCGAGTAACTTCTTGCGTATTGTAGCATATATAGCTGTGTTGAGTAGCGGGATCTTCACAGCAAAACTCATAGGTCCCTTCTCGAGGAGTGGGAGCACTTGCTTGCGGTAGACCTTTTCGAGAATAAGCGGAACGCAGCATATTACCGTAGGCTGCACCTCAGCCATAGCGCCGAGGAGGATCTTGGCCGCTGGAATCTTACCTAAAAGAGTTACGTGACCACCAATGGCCATCTGTGTCAAGAAGTCAAATGCGCATCCATAGGCGTGAGCCAAGGGTAGGAACGAGAGTATCCTGCCTCCACGTTGGAAGTAGTGTTGTCCAGTTTGTGGATTCTCGAAGTTCATCGCAGTGACCACATTACCCGTAAGATTGTTGATCGTAAGTATAACACCCTTCGAGTAGCCTGTTGTGCCCGATGTATAGTTGAGTAGACAGATGTGTTCGTTGGGTATCTCGGGGTATTTTATATCTGCAGCGCTGAAGCCACGTGGATATTTATTTCTATAATTTTTGGTTATATCTCGTTGGAACTTAGTGAGGGATTTACCACTACGTTCATAGACAACATCGAAGTTGCTGAGCGAGATCACCGCCTCAACACCCTTGATTTGATCCTCTTCGATAACCTCCCAATAGCTTTCGCCAGCAAATAGCAGGCGGCTCTCCGAGTGGTTGATGATGTGTATAATGTCGTTGGCATTGAAGTCTTGGAGTATAGGTACAATAACAGCTCCATAGGTTATTGTCGATAGGTAGCTGATACACCATCGGGTGTCGTTGCGACCCACTAACGAGATTTTGTCTCCCTTTTTGATCCCAGCCTTCTTGAAAAGGAGGTGAATCTTTGCTATTTGCTTTGCCAACTCATAGTATGAAAACGTCTCTTTACTAAAGTAATCGGTTAACGCTGGCATCTCTCTATTGTCACGAAAACTTTGTTCGTACAATTTGATGAGGTTCTCTTTTAACATAACTCTTTGAAGGTTGATATTTCCACAAAAATATATAAAAATCTGTAAAAATCAAATATTTAGTCTGGAAAAGTTTACTTGGACTGATCATCCTTTGGGCGTTTGAGGTATATCTTTGATTCGCTACCATCGATCAAGCGTCCAATATTTTTGCGGTGTGTAATAATCAATAGTATTGCAGTTACAATCGAAAATATGATGAGTGGAGTCACTGTGCGAGTAGATGGTAAGGTGATCGTGAAAATGGGGAATGCACACCCTGTAACCATCGATGAGAGCGAGACATAGTGCGAGAGTGCAAGGACAATAAACCACACCACGAAGCAGAGCAGAACAACAGGTGGATTGACCGCAGCAATCGAGCCAACTAATGTTGCAACACCCTTTCCGCCCTTGAACTGTGCAAAAATAGGGAAGATGTGGCCTAAAACAGCTGCAAATATAGCAGCAATCTTTAGTGCGACCAGAGTGTGTTCATCGACTGCAACTACCATCGGGAGCATACCCATTACCGACACCGCAACAAATCCTTTGAGTATGTCGAGAATGAAAACAGGCAGAGCTGCCTTGCGACCTAACACTCTGAGGACATTGGTCGAGCCAGCATTCTTGCTACCATGTTCACGAACATCAATGCCCCAAAAACGTTTGCCAATCCATACAGCATTGGGGATTGATCCGCACAAATATGCCACAACTAAAGCGGCTACAATGTATATGTAAATCATATTCTACTAAATTTTAGTGCAAATATAACGATTTAATCTGTAAATGGTGCTCTTCTATAGCAAAAAGAGCATTGCCAATTGGGGGCGAGAGGACTCATTCGTGTGTTGAAAGGCCTCTTACCCCCAATCTTAGAGGTGTGTCGTAGATCTATAGCGTAAGCTCGCAATAGGGTAAACCCCACGCCTCGCTAACACCTCGATAGACAACCTTACCTTCGACAACATTGAGCCCCAAGCGTAACTCTTTGGAGTCGGCACAAGCCTGACGCCACCCCTTGTCGGCAAGTGCGATCACGTAGGGTAGTGTGGCGTTGGTGAGTGCCAATGTGGATGTGTAAGGTACTGCGCCAGGGATATTTGCTACAGCATAGTGAACTACTCCGTCGACCTCATAGATTGGGTCTTGGTGCGTTGTGGCGTGCGAAGTCTCGAAACATCCACCTTGATCTATTGCCACATCGACCATCACTGCACCTCTCTGCATCGAGGCGAGCATCTCTCGAGTGACTAACTTTGGTGCTTTGGCTCCAGGTATCAGCACCGAGCCAATAACCAGATCGGCACTCTTGAGCTCCTCTCGAATGTTATATTCGTTCGACATGAGAGTCTTTACATTGGCAGGCATCACATCGGCAAGATATGTTAATCGAGGTAGTGATATGTCGGCAATGGTGACATCGGCGCCCAATCCAGCAGCCATGCGTGCTGCCGCAGTACCGACCACGCCAGCTCCAATCACAAAGACCTTAGCTGGTTTCACTCCAGGGACTCCACCCAAGAGTATACCCTTGCCGCCACGTGGACGCTCCAAGTAATAGGCACCCTCCTGTGTGGCCATGCGTCCTGCGACCTCCGACATGGGGATAAGTAGCGGTAGTGATCTATCGGCACGCTCCACGGTCTCGTAGGCGCAGCAGACTGCCCCCTGTTTAATCATAGCTAATGTTAGAGCTTCGCTACTTGCGAAGTGGAAGTAGGTGAATAGGAGTTGTCCCGCTTTGATGAGCTTATACTCGGGCTCTATGGGCTCCTTGACCTTTAGAATCATCTCAGCTATGGCATAAGTCTCCTCAATTGTGGGAAGAATTGTGGCACCTACTGCCTGGTAGGCAGTGTCGGAAAAACCACTATTCTCGCCTGCACTCTGTTGGATGTAGAGGGTGTGACCTCTCTTAACTAATTCGTGAGCTCCAGCTGGTGTTAGGGCTACTCGATTCTCATTGTTCTTAATCTCTTTAGGTACTCCGATTATCATAACATTGTAGTTTTATAGTTTTTAGGCTCTACAAGTTACAAATATTTTGTTAAAATGCAAAATATATTAAACTTTTTCAGAGTAAACGCACGAAAATAGAGTTCTATACTACTTGCTTACTGCCCTTGCAGCGGGCGGCCGCCAAGCTTAGCTTGGATCCAAAAACTTACGTTTTTGATCTTTATTGCACTAAGCGTGTGGGGCTTTGCCCTACGATATATCTCTTATAATGATCTTTTGAAAGTGAACTTTCAACGCTCATTATAAGAGATATATCTATGTCAACCTTACGGTTGCCACCACACATCAGCGAGGTGAACCTCGAGAAGGGTTTAAATGTCATTAGACATTTAAAAAATTGTATAGGTTAGCGGGTTGTGCAAATTTATTTGACTCAACTCGCTAACCTATACAATCTTAGAGATGAAATCTCTAAGCCCTTATCGCAAGATAGTATACACCAGCGGAGGTGTTATCTCCGCCCGACGGAGTCAGTAATAAACTATAATTTTCGTGCGTTTGCCCTGGACTTTTGCTGGGCAGTAAGAGAGCAGCTAATAAGCGAGGGAAACACAAGTTATCGACGACGAGACCGAGTATTAGCTTCGGCTCTTTTTGAAGAGTGGTTTGTGTGGCTGCCCTTTCCTCTTTTTGGGGTTTGGCGGTTTGGTGTAGTCTGTTTGGGTCGAGAGGGTTGAGTTCTCTTCTTTCCTGCGCCAGCACCTTTGGATGCCGCTTGCTCTCCGTCGGACTCTTTGAGGCTTGCGAAGAGGGGCTTTAGCTCACGCTCCTCCAATTCACGCCATTGGCCGAGCTGTAGGGGTGAGAGCTTGATATTCATTATGCGTACACGTTTGAGTCGTGTCACTTCGTATCCCAACACCTCGCACATGCGACGTATTTGGCGGTTGAGTCCTTGGGTGAGTGTAATGCGGAACTTCTTGGCACCCTCCTGCTCCACTTTGCATGGTTTGGTGGTGGTGCCGAGGATCTTGATTCCCGAGCTCATTCTCTCGACGAAGGTGTTGTCGAGGGGTTTATCGACCCACACTTCGTACTCCTTCTCGTGGTTGTTGCCAGCTCGGAGGATCTTGTTGACTATATCGCCATCGTTGGTCAGTAGGAGTAGACCTTCGGAATCTTTGTCGAGGCGACCAATGTGGAAGATGCGAGTGGGGTAGTTGACAAAGTCGATCACATTGGTGCGGTCGCTCTGGTCGGTGGTGCTGGTCACTCCGACGGGTTTGTTGAGAGCTATGTAGACGAAGGGAGTCTCATCGTTCTCGATAAGGTTGCCATTGACACGCACCTGGTCACCTGGGGAGACCTTGTCGCCCAATGTTGCCACAACTTTGTTTATTGTAACCTTGCCACTCTCGATAAATCTATCGGCCTCTCTACGTGAGCAGTATCCCGAGTCGCTGATAAATTTGTTTAATCGTCTCTCCATTATTGTGGAATAAATATATAAGTTATTGTACCTGAGTGTGGATTGGGGGCATCGGGAGCGATGTTAAATGAGGAGGCTCGAGCCGCTTTGAGCGCTGTCTCCTGCATGCATTTGTCGCCACCTCTCTCTATCTCGGCCTTGGTCACCTTGCCTTGGCTATTGAGCTGAGCTGCTACCACGACCTCGCCACCGCCTTGACACTGGTAGGCAGGTACGATGAGCTCCTGAGCATGACGCACAGGATTGGCAAAGGAGTACGACACAGTGACGTTGCCCTTTTGTTTGATATCTCGGCGCTCGGCGCTCTCCTTCTGATCCTCGTTGCGGCTCTGTTCCCTATCGCTTTCGATCTGGTTGAGCGCCTCGAGGTAGGCTTGGCGGTTGGCCTCCATACTCTCTTGTGCTTTAGCCGCTTCGTTGTTGAGTTGCGAGGCGTCGGTGCCACGATCGTCAACTACACGTTGGTCGAGCGAGAGTTCGTTGGAGGTGCGGTTGCTCACCGACTCCCAGTCGAAATCTTGCTTTTCTTCCACCTCCTCTTGGAGCTTGTCACGCAACTCCTCGAGCGCTGCAATATCTTGTAGATCAACATAAAATCCTTGGGTGTGTTGCTCGGCGCCAACAAAGATCTTGGCGCTAACAAAAACTATTGCGAAGAGCAGATATACGATCACCGTGACGCACAATCCTATGCGGTGATCGAATGCCCAGACCCCCATATCGACCTTCTCGTTGGTGAATGGGAGTCGCAATTTTGGCGCTTTAGTCTCTTTTTTATCGTTTGGTGTAGCCATTTTATCTGTTGAGTGGTGTTAATTATCGAGCAAAAATAGTGTTTTTTAATTAGATTTTCATATCTTTGTCGACAAAATAAACAATCATAGTGTGTTATGAGTTCAAAACAACAAACGCTAAATGGCTCTATCTCGTTTGCAGGTAAGGGTTTGCATACTGGAGCTAATGTAGAGATGAGTGTTCATCCAGCTGCCGCAGATTGCGGAATTATTTTTCGTCGAGTTGATATTGAGGGTACTCCCGAGATACCAGCTCTTTGCGACTATGTAGTTGATACCTCACGAGGAACAACTATCGAGAAGGGCGGACATAGAGTCTCAACGATCGAGCATATATTATCAGCTTTGTGGGCCTTGGGTGTCGATAATGCAATCATAGATATTAATGGTCCCGAGACCCCAATCATGGATGGCTCGGCTCTTGAGTATGCTCAAGCTATTGAGTCTGTTGGACTCTCCGAGCAGGCTGCCGACCGCAAGTTCTACCAGGTGACCGACAAGATGGTCTATACAATCCCTGAGAAGGGAGTAGCTATCATCCTCTATCCCGACGATGAATTCTCGGTCTCGGTTCATGTGGATTATAACTCCAAGGTGATTGGTAATCAATATGCAACATTTACCCCAGAAGATAACTATACAGCCAAGATTGCGCCATGTCGTACCTTTGTATTCCTTCACGAGTTAGAACCTCTCTTCAAGATGAACCTCATCAAGGGTGGTGATCTCGATAATGCGATTGTAGTTGTGGAGAACCCTGTAGATGATGAGCAGCTTGATCACCTTAAGAACCTTTTTAATCGTTCTGACATCAAGATCACGGGGGGGTATGTAAACAACCTCGAGTTGCGATTCAACAATGAGTTGGCTCGCCACAAACTTCTCGACTTGCTTGGTGACTTTGCCCTTTTGGGTCGTCGCATCAAGGGCCGTGTTTGGGCTACTCGTCCAGGTCACTTCGCCAATACGGAGTTTATGATGCAGACTAAGCGTTCGATCCGTAAGATTGGTGAGCGCCCACGATTCCATTACGATCCTCGAGAGACTCCAATCCTCGATATTAACCAGATTCGTTCTCTGTTGCCACACCGTCCACCATTCTTGCTTGTAGATCGTATCTTCCATATGGATGAGAGTTCAATCGCTGGTATTAAGAACGTTACCATGAATGAGCCTTTCTTTGTAGGCCACTTCCCCGAGGAGCCAGTAATGCCTGGCGTGCTTATTGTTGAGGCTATGGCTCAGTGCAGTGGCCTTTTGGTATTGACTGGTGTCGACAACCCAGAGCTATATTCGACATACTTTATGAAGATCGACAATGTGAAGTTCAAGCGCAAGGTTGTCCCTGGTGATACTCTGCAATTTGAGTTGCAGTTCATTGAGCCTGTCCGTCGTGGTGTAGCTGTGGTTGAGGGTAAAGCCTTTGTTGGTGGCACCTTGGCATGTGAGGCTACCATGATGGCGCAGATTGTTAAAAATAAAATCTAAGAGAATATGATTAGCGAAAGAGCTTATGTTCATCCTGATGCTCAAATTGGTAGTAACGTTACCATTGAGCCATTTGCATATGTTGCTGGTGATGTGGTTGTGGGTGATGATTGTTGGATTGGTCCTGGAGCGGTGATTCACGATGGTGCTCGTATCGGTAAAGGGTGTAAGATCCACACTGCGGCGTCGGTGTCGTGTCTGCCTCAAGATCTGAAATTTGTAGGCGAGAAGAGCCTAACAATCATTGGTGACTATAATGATATTCGAGAGTGTGTGACCATTAGTCGTGGCACAGCGTCACGTGGTAAAACTGTCATTGGTGATCATAATTTGTTTATGGCCTATGTTCATATTGCTCATGATGATGTTGTAGGAAGCCACTGCGTTTTTGCTAATCGTGTCTCATTAGCTGGTGAAGTAGAGGTTGGTGATTGGGCTGTTGTTGGTGGTCATGTTGCTGTTCATCAATGGGTTAAGATTGGTGATCATGTCATGATCCAAGGTGGGGCGCTTGTCTCACAAGATGTGCCACCGTTTATCATTGTTCGTGGGGATGAGGTTCGTTATGCTGGAATCAATAAAATTGGCCTCTCTCGTAGAGGTTTCTCAACTGAGCAGATTGCAATCATTCACGATAGTTGTAGAGTTCTGTTTCAGAGTGGATTAAACTATATGAATGGCTGTGACGAGGTTGAATCAAAGATTGAGAAGAGTGCCGACAGAGACTACTTGATTAGCTTTATAAGAGAGTCAAAGAGGGGTATTATTAAGCCGTTTGCATAGTTATTGCAATAGAGAGAGAGGACGAGGATCACAAAGTGCTGCAAAAAAGCAACTTTGTATCAATTTTTTGCTCTATCGTTGTGGTAGAATCAAAAATTATTCATATATTTGCATCGTCGGAGTTGAAATGAAGACGAGCGAAGAGGATAAGGGGACGAGAAAGTCCCCTTATTTCGTAGATTATAGAGCTCTAAATAGTTGATTCTCACGACACTAATTGTAAATTAAGTTATATGATTGACACCAAAAAAATAGTAGAATCTGCTGAATCGAAGCTCGCACAAACAGATATGTTTGTTGTGGGGTGCACCTGCTCGCCATCCAATGAAATTGATCTATATATCGATAGTGATACTAAAGTTTCGATAGATATATGTATTTCGTTAAGCCGTGCTATAGAGGCGAAATTTGATCGTGAGGTCGAGGACTTCTCGCTCACGGTAGCTTCGGCAGGCATTGGTTCTGAGCTTAAATTGTTGCGCCAGTATAATAGATTAATTGGCTCTTCAGTTGAGGTGCTACTCAAAGATGGTATCAAAATCATAGCAAAACTTATAGCTGTAGATGAGCAGCAGATTACGCTAAGCTACCAAGAGAAGCAGGTGATAGAGACAGCTTCGGGAAAGAAGAAGAAACAGTTAGTGGAGGTCGAGAAGGTGGTTGCCTTTGACGATATCAAATATACCAAGGAGTATCTCGATTTTAAGTAGAAATTAAATAATAAAAACAATATAGTATGGACAATCTTAATCTAATCAGCAATTTCGCTGAATTTAAAGAGCTCAAAAACATTGACAAAAGCACAATGATTGGTGTGTTGGAGGATGTATTCCGTCACGCATTGCAAAAACAGTATGAGGTGGATGAGAACTTCGACGTTATCATCAACCCCGAGAAGGGCGATCTCGAGATCTGGCGTAACCGCTTGGTTGTTGAGGATGGTGAGGTGGAGAACCCCAACGTTCAAATCTCGGTGAGCGATGTGAAGGCTATCGACGATAGCTATGAGTTGGGTGACGAGTATACCGACGAGATCAAACTATCGCAGTTTGGTCGCCGTGCAGTGCTCTCGTTGCGTCAAAACTTGGCATCTCGTATTCTCGATTTGGAGAAGGCGGTGCTCTACGATAAGTATTCACAGCGTGTAGGCGAGATCATTACAGGTGAGGTTTACCAAGTGTGGAAGAAAGAGGTGTTGATCCTCGACGACGATGAGAATGAGTTGATTCTCCCCAAAGCGGAGCAGATTCCAAACGACTACTATCGCAAGGGTGATACTATCAAGGCTATTGTAAAGGCTGTCGAGATGAATAACAATCAACCTCGCATCATCCTATCACGTACGGCAAATCAATTCCTCGAGCGTCTCTTCGAACAAGAGGTTCCCGAGATCTTCGATGGACTTATCACAATCAAAGCTATTGCACGTATCCCTGGTGAGCGTGCTAAGGTTGCAGTGGAGTCTTACGATGAGCGTATCGACCCAGTTGGTGCGTGTGTCGGTATGAAGGGATCTCGTATCTATACCGTGGTTAAGGAGTTGCGCAACGAAAATATTGATGTGGTAAACTACACTACCAATATCCAGTTGTTGATTCAACGTACCCTCAATCCCGCTAAGGTGTCGAGCATTACTCTCGATGAGGAGCGTAAGACAGCGTCGGTATATTTGAAGCCTGATCAGGTCTCTCTTGCAATTGGTAAGGGTGGTCTCAATATTCGTCTCTCGAAGATGCTCACAGGTTACGACATTGATGTATACCGTGAGGTCGAAGAGGAGGATGTAGCACTTACAGAGTTCTCTGACGAGATCGATGCTTGGATCATCGAGGCGCTTAAATCGGTAGGCTGTGACACCGCTAAGAGTGTCATTGAGCTACCAGTTGAGGAGATTGCAGCACGTGCCGACCTCGAGATTGAGCAGGCGCAAAAAGTGGTAGACATTCTCCGAGCAGAGTTTGAGCCAGAAGTAGATAGTGAATAATAAATGAGGGGATTAAGATATGAGTAATGAGAGAAGATTAAGGCTGGTTCAAGTAGCTAAGGAGTTTAAGGTGGGTATAAATACCATTACCGACTTCTTGCGAAAGAGTGGCATTAAGAGTGATGGTTCGCCAAATTCGATAGTTGAACCAGATGTATATGCCACTCTTGAGAGAGAGTATGGTTCGAATAGAGGTGAGGGCAACGATCGTAATTCGGTACGTGAGCGCATCTCTAAAAAGCAGGCATCGGTGAGTATCGAGTCGGAGGTGGCAGAGCCACAAAGCAAAAGCGTAGAGGCGGAGAGCGAGGTAATGATCAAGAGTAATATCGTTGAGAAGAAGCCTCAGATATCGCAACCAACAGTGTTGGGTCGTATTGAGCTTAGCCCAAAGCAGACTCAGCGTTATGGCTCGAAGCAACAACATAAGAGTAAAGCTGTAGCCCCAAAAGAGACGCCTAAGGTAGCTCCTAAGGCTGAGGTGGTGGTACCAGTTGTCGAGAAGCCAACACCAGCACCAACACCCGAAGTGGTTGCAGCACCCGTTGTTGTAACTCCAGAGGTGGCACCAGTGGAGACTCCAACTACAGGAGATAACCACCGTTCAAATGTTCAAAATATAGGTATTCCACAAGTGTTGGGTACAATCGATGTCTCGGGCTTTACGGCAGGAGGCAAAGGTAAGCACAAACGTAAGCGCCTAAGCAAAGAGAAGGTTGATATAAATCGTGTGCAGAGTGGTAATAAACCAGCTGCAGGCGGTCAAGGTGGTGCTCGCACCAATAATAATCAAAATGCACAGGGTGGCGGCAAAGGAGGTAATAACTCTGGTGGCGGCCAAAACCGTGGTGGTAATGCTCAACAGCGTCCAGGTGGCGGAAACGCTGCGGCGCCAGGTCAAGGACGTCGCAACAAGGGTGCTAAGGGTGCACCAAAACCAGTGATTCGTCCAGAGGTTAGCGACGAGGAGGTTTCAAAGCAAGTTAAGGATACTTTGGCACGTTTGACGGCCAAAGGAGCAAAAAATAAGGGAGCTAAGTATCGCAAGGAGAAGCGTGACGCCCAAGCAGAGCGTGCAAACGAGGAGTTCGAACGTGAAGAGATGGAGCGCTCAACACTCAAGGTGACAGAGTTTGTTACCGTGAGCGAGTTGGCAACAATGATGAGTGTCTCGGTGACCGAGGTTATCTCGGCATGTATGAACTTGGGTCTTATGGTATCTATCAACCAACGTCTCGATGCTGAGGCATTGGTGGTTGTGGCCGAGGAGTTTGACTACAAGGTTGAGTTCGTTTCGGTGGAGATCCAAGAGGCTATCTCGGATGATGATAGTGGTGAGTTGGTTGACGACACTCCACGCCCACCAATCGTAACGGTTATGGGTCACGTCGACCATGGTAAGACTTCGCTTTTGGATAATATCCGTAAGACAAATGTAATCCAGGGCGAGGCTGGAGGTATCACCCAACACATCGGTGCATACTCCGTTGAGCTTAATGGTCAGAAGATCACATTCCTCGATACTCCAGGTCACGAGGCCTTTACGGCGATGCGTGCACGTGGAGCGAAGGTTACCGACGTGGCGATCATCATCGTTGCGGCCGACGACTCGGTGATGCCTCAAACAACCGAGGCTATCAACCACGCTCAAGCGGCAGGTGTACCAATGGTATTTGCGATCAATAAGTGCGATAAGCCAGCGGCAAATCCTGAGCACATCAAGGAGCAGTTGGCACAGATGAACTATCTTGTAGAGGATTGGGGTGGAAAGTATCAGAGCCAAGATGTATCGGCCAAGATGGGACTCAACCTCGACAAACTACTCACCAAAGTCCTCTTGGAGGCTGAGCTCTTGGATCTCAAGGCAAATCCTGAGAAGAAGGCGAGTGGTACAGTGATTGAGTCTACGCTCGATAAGGGTCGTGGATATGTCTCTACTATCTTGGTGCAGAACGGAACCCTAAGAGTTGGAGATATTCTCCTCTCGGGAATCTATACAGGTCGTGTCAAGGCGATGTTCAACGAGAATGGTGTGAAGATCGACGAGGCTGGCCCATCGACACCAGTTCAGGTGTTGGGACTCAATGGAGCTCCTCAAGCGGGTGACACCTTCAACGTTATGGAGGATGATCGCTCGGCACGTGAGGTGGCCAATAAGCGTGAGCAGCTGCAACGTATGCAGGGTCTTATGACTCAAAAGCACGTTACACTCGACGAGATTGGTCGTCGTATCGCTATTGGTTCGTTCAAGGAGCTCAACATCATCGTGAAGGGTGATGTGGATGGTTCGATCGAGGCTATGTCGGGATCACTCATCAAGCTCTCGAAGGAGACCGTTCAGGTGAATGTTATCCACGCTGCGGTGGGTCAAATCTCGGAGTCGGATGTATTGTTGGCAGCAGCCTCAAATGCAATTATCGTCGGCTTCCAGGTGCGTCCTTCGGCATCGGCACGTAAGCTTGCCGAGAAGGAGGAGATTGAGATCCGTCTATACTCTATCATCTACGATGCAATCAACGACATCAAGGATGCTATCGAGGGTATGTTGGAGCCAATCATGAAGGAGGAGATCGTCTGCTCTATCGAGGTCTTGGAGGTATTCAAGGTGTCGAAGGTTGGTACAATTGCTGGAGGTTTGGTGCGTGAGGGTAAGATCACCCGCAACACTCCAATCCGTGTAATCCGTGATGGTATTGTGATCTACACTGGTAAACTTGGCTCACTCAAGCGCTACAAGGATGATGTGAAGGAGGTTACCAATGGTATGGATTGTGGTCTTAATATGGAGTCATTCAACGATATTAAGGTTGGCGACATTATCGAGGGTTACGAGCAAGTAGAGGTTAAACGTAAGTAAATCAATTGAAGGGTCTATCAAATTTTAGTTTGATAGACTCTCAATTATATTAGAACCAAATAAACTTAAATATAATAAAAAAATTAGGTAAATTATGAGTAAACCTATTAAATTCGTTACAGCAGAAGAGGCCGTTAAGGTTATTAAATCTGGCGACCATGTTCACCTAAGTTCAGTTGCTTCAGTGCCAAGATGTCTCGTAGAGCAGATGTGTGCACGTGGCGAGCGTGGCGAGTTGCGTGATGTTCACGTTCACCACCTTCACACTGAGGGATACTCAGCATACTCCGAGGAGCGTTTTGCTGAGATCTTCCAACTCGACTCGTTCTTTGTCGGAGCCAATGTACGTCGTGATACTCAGAGTGGTAATGCAGACTACATTCCAATCTTTTTGAGCGAGACTCAAAAGCTATATCGTTGTGGTGCAGTGCCTTGTAATGTGGCTATGATCCAAGTGTGTCCTCCCGACAAACATGGATATGTGTCGCTCGGAACATCTGTAGATGCTACCTTGGCAGCTGTTGAGACTGCCGACACAGTTATCGCAGTGATCAACAAACACGTTCCACGTGCATTTGGTGACGCTATGATCCACGTTTCGGCTATTGACATCTTTGTTGAGCAAGATTCACCTCTTGTTGAGGCTCATATGGCTATCCCAAGTGATGTAGATTTGGCAATCGGTAAGAATTGTGCAGCCTTAATTGAGGATGGTGCAACACTACAAATGGGTATCGGTGCGATTCCAAATGCGGTGCTAAGCCAGCTTGGTGGCCACAAGAACCTTGGTATCCACACCGAGATGTTTGCCGATGGTGTCCTTCCACTCGTTGAGTCAGGAGTGGTGAATGGTGCCGCAAAACATATCGACAAGGGTATGATCGTTTCGACATTCCTTATGGGATCGCAGGAGGTTTATGACTTTATTGACGACAACCCAGGCGTACTTATGAAGGATGTTGGATATACCAACGACCCATATATCATAGCAAAGAACGACCGTGTTACAGCGATCAACTCGGCACTCCAGGTGGACCTTACAGGCCAAGTTTGTGCCGACTCCCTCGGAACTAAGTTCTACTCAGGTGTAGGTGGCCAGGTTGACTTTGTATATGGAGCATCGCTCTCTAAGGGTGGTAAGGCTATCATCGCAATGCCTTCGATTACCAATAAGGGAATCTCTAAGATTGCGCCAATGTTGGCTCCAGGTGCAGGTGTAGTTACCACTCGTGCCCACATGCACTACTTTGTGACGGAGTACGGTGCCGTAGACCTCTACGGAAAGACCCTTCAGGAGCGTGCTCGCCTTCTCATCTCGGTGGCGCACCCATCGGCTCGTGAGGAGCTCGATCGTGCAGCATTTGAGCGCTGGGGATCTCACCACCACTACATCAAGAGCTACATGTCGAAGAGATAGTTCTATTACATCTCTTAAAGAGTAATATCGCCCCATAGTGCTGCCGTTAGTACTATGGGGCATTTTTATGCAGTTTGCAAAATTTGGAGTTCAAAAGCGCAATAATAGTAAAATATTTTACAAATAGTATTAGTTGAAAGCTGATCAAATATTACAGAAATATTGAGAATCGGTTAATAAAAGTTTGTATTAAGGCAAAAAAGATGAATTTGATATAAAATTTTAAATATCTGATAATACGCAGATTAGCTATAATGAAGCAAAAAAAGTGCAAAAAAAAATTAAAAAAAGCATCAAAAGTTTTGGTAGATTTGATTTTTGTTGTACTTTTGTGCCTGGAGAGATGGCAGAGTGGTCGAATGCGGCGGTCTTGAAAACCGTTGATCTTCACGGGTCCGGGGGTTCGAATCCCTCTCTCTCCGCAGAGCAACTTTGAGTTAAGAAGATTTAATTCGAGCTATGCGGATTAAAGGTCTATAAATCAGTGATTTATAGACCTTTTTTTGTGCGCATA
>JBCQWR010000022.1:0-41547 GCA_047171945.1 Rikenellaceae bacterium
GTTAAGGATCTGTCACTTCACTTTTCTCTTTTTGCACTCGTTACATAGCTATTGCTATGCGCCTCGCACAAAGAGAGAAAATTAAAGCAACATCTCTCTTAACAATTTTAGATGAGAAAAACTTAAATAGATTCTAAAAAATAATAAAAAAAGCCCTATCTTTGTAGAGTAAAACTGTTAGAATCTAAAACTCGGAAATGTTAAATAATATTAAAAGCTACGGCGTAGCAGCTGTAGTTGCTCTCTCGTTTGTGTCGTGTTCGGTACTGAGCCCCAAGAGTTCTCAAATAGTAGATGTGGTCGAAGGGGAGCCAATCTACGAAACGATTGTTGATACTATGGAGTATCATGATGAGGTGCCAGCATCGGAACATATGGTCGACTCTCTGATGAGAGATACTCTCTTTGTTGAACCAATCCCGATTCCTGTAGACCAAGAGGAGGAGCCCGAGCGAGATATGAATATTCCACACTTCGAGGGCGATCAAACCACATCGGTGGTGATTCCCGAATATAGGGGTGTTGTGATCGAAGATATGGTGATCAATCTTTCGGAGGAGAACTCGTTCTATCCCGCCGATGGCCACGTCACCTCAAAATATGGTTGGCGCAAGGGTCGAATGCATGCAGGAATAGATCTTAAGGCGCTAAAGGGGGATAATCTCTATGCCGCATTCGATGGTGTAGTGCGTCTATCCAAATACTATAGCTCGTTTGGTTATTGTGTTATCATCCGCCACTACAATGGCTTTGAGACGCTATATGCTCATGCGACAAAACTCTTGGTTGAGGTTAACGACGAGGTTAAGGCGGGTGATGTTATTGCGTTGGCAGGTAGCACAGGGCGTTCTACGGGATCGCATCTTCACTTCGAGGTGCGTGTGTCAGGTAACTATATTGACCCTGCGCTAATTCTCGATACCGAGAATCGCAAAATAAAGGATGCGAACCTCTATGTCACAATGCGAAATGGTCGACTCTTTGCATCGAATAATGACTCTGAGGAGGAGCGTGAGGCATATATCCTACAGCAGATAAGCATTAAATATTACACCGTTCGATCGGGAGATGTGCTCTCTCGTATTGCTGCCAACAATGGTACCACAGTGGCTACACTGTGTCGTCTCAATGGAATATCGTCGAAGTCAGTTTTGCGTATCGGCCAGCGTTTGATTGTGCGTGATGGAATTAAAGTACCAGCGAAGAGTACTACAACAAGTAGCGCAACGACACCATCTACGACCTCAACACAAAATGCTACCAAGAGCTCAACCAAATCCGCTTCAACCGCAACACAGGGTGGTGTGATGGAGTATAGAGTAAAGAAGGGTGACACCCTCTCGGCAATTGCGGCAAAGCACGGCACTACAGTTACAGCAATATGTAATTGCAGCGGAATTACATCTCGTACAACGCTACAAATAGGTCAACGGTTGTCGATACCTACATCGGGTAGAGGTGCTGCCTCTTCTGCCTCTTCTGCGTCACCCGAATATTATAAAATCAAGAGTGGTGACACACTCTCGGCAATCGCAAAGAGACATGGTACAACCGTTAGTAAATTGTGTAGCTTGAATGGTATATCATCAACATCTACCCTTAGCATAAATCAGAGATTGAGAATTCGATAATAGGAGACAAGATAGTATACATCAGCGGAGGTGTTTTTTCGCACGACGGAGTCAATAGTAAACTATAATTTTTCGTGCGTTTGCCCTGGGGGCTTTGTCGAGTGGATTAAAGCCACTCTCCTTAGAGGTCGCAAATTAAGACTTTTTCGCATAAGATCTAATGAATAAACTTTATTTGTAGATCCCCGAATGTGTGTAAAAAAAAGATCAACCCGCCATTATAATCGGGTTGATCTTTATGAAATACTTTATATGCTCTTCAGATTGTTTTATTTGGCATAAGCCGCAGCGATTGTTTTAGCAGCCTTCTCCAAAAGTTGCTCTGGGCAACATAGCGTGATGCGGATGTAGCGAATACCCTCCTTACCAAATATTCCACCAGGAGTTAGGAATACGTCGGTCTTCTCCATCACCTCGTCAGAGAATTGGAAGCTGTCGCCCTCATAATCCTCTGGAAGCTCAGCCCAGATAAATAGTCCTGCTTGGCCCTCACGATATTTACAACCAAGTGTATCGAGGATTGCATAACCTTGGCGCTCACGAGCACGGTAGATGTCGTTGAGCTCAGTGAACCACTCGTCGCCCAATGCCAATGCAGTCTCAGCAGCAGCTTGAACAGGGTAGAACATACCTGAGTCCATGTTTGATTTGAAAGTGAGGATTGAGTCAATCCACTCCTCCTTACCCACAACAACTCCTACACGCCATCCTGCCATTGAGTGGCCCTTCGAAAGAGAGTTCATCTCGAGAGCAACATCACGAGCACCCTCTACAGACATGATACTAACTGGCTTAGAGTTGCGGATAAAGCTATATGGGTTGTCGTGAACGATCAAAATATTGTGCTTGCGACCAAACTCAATGATCTGCTCAAAGAGCTCTGTTGTTGGAGTTTGACCCGTAGGCATGTTAGGGTAGTTGATGAGCATCATCTTAACACCCTCCAATCCTGCCGCTTCGATTGCCTCGAAGTTAGGAGTGTAGCCATTAGCCTTGTTGAGAGCATAGGTAACCATCTCGCCACCAGCCAAACGTACAGCTGCTGAGTAGGTTGGATAACCAGGATCTGGCACCAATACCTTGTCACCCTTCGAAAGGAATGTCATAGAGATGTGCATGATACCCTCTTTTGAGCCGAGTAGTGGAAGCACCTCTGTAGCGAAATCCAACTCTACATCATACCATTTTTTATACCAATCAGCAAAGGCCTTGCGCAAGATTGGCTCGCCCTTATATGACATATATTTGTGAACGTCAGGGCGTTGTGCCTCGGTAGAGAGGCGGTCAATAACTGCTTGCGCTGGTGGTAGGTCTGGACTACCCATAGCTAATTTGATGATTTGGCGACCTGTGGCTGCCTCAATCTCAGAGATCTCTCGTAGCTTTTTTGAGAAATAGTACTCTCCGATGCCCTCTAAGCGGCTCGAACGTTCGATGATAACTCCTTTTGACATAGTTAATAATGATATATGATTAAACTTTTTTAATTAGCTGCTTAACTAACATTTGCAAAGATAATAATATTTTTTGAAAATACCTAACTCATTAATTCTTGTCTCAGGGTAAACGCACGAAAGATAGAGCTTTATACTGCTTGCTTACTGCCATGTCAACCTATGGTTGCCACCACACATCAGTGAGGTGAACCTCGAGAAGGGTTTAAATGTTGTTAGACATTTAAAAAAGCCCTTATCGCAAGATAGTATACACCAGCGGAGGTGTTTTTTTTCGCCCGACGGAGTCAGTAATAAACTATAATTTTTCGTGCGTTTGCCCTGTTTTTTTGTCTCTCGAGGATCTTTTTTCGAGATAAATTAGTTGGCCTCTAATTTTGATTTTTGATAACGGTAGCCTAATGCTCTCAATCCTACTGCAACGCCAATGCGGAAAAAGACCTTGGCTGAGCGAGCAAAGATGTAGAATGCCATTACACTTTGAGCCTCGATTCCCTCTTTGCGGATCATGGTGAGTGTGGTGGTGGCTGCGCTGCGCATGGCATTCTCCAATGCTGTGGCCTCCTTACTCTCGAGAGTGTAGCCCAACATCTCCTCCATCACATATTCATCCATCTGATCAAACCCTCGAGGTGTAGCTATAGTGCTGTAGAGCTCCTCTACGGGGCTATATTTCTCCCACGCTGTGTCCCACAATACCGAGAGGCCAATACCCAGGTAGCCAGCCCAAGCCACAGCTGCGGCAGGGTAGTCGTTGAGTTGTGGTACCGCTGCGGCCATATACTCTGCGGCCGACGAATCCCACTTCTCCTCCAACTCCTCGACCGCCAATAACTCTCCCTCGAGTAGATTGTGGTCTGTGAATTGTCTAAGTAATATCTCTGTTAGACGCAGCTCATAGTCGCTTAGAAATAGATTATCCTCTTGTCTCATATAATTTATATTTTGTGCAAAGATACTCTTTTTTTGGAGATTAATTGATAGGTATTAATAATCACTATTTGGCACGGTATAGCTTTTGCTTATAAGTAGATAGATATTAACAGTTAAAATAATTAGGAATTGCCCAATTTTTGTAGTTACTTTGCATAAAATAATAGCGCAATTATGAGGAGTATAAAGGTATTAGTATTAACAATTTTGGCTGTGATGTCGCTGACGCCATCTATGGCCAAGGGTAAAAATGAGAAAAAAATGACAACAATACATTTGACAAAAGCGGAATTTTTGGAGAGAGTTTTTAACTATGAGTCTACCTCCGATGAGTTGAAGTATGAGGGCGACAAGCCAGCCCTTGTTGACTTCTATGCATCTTGGTGCGGTCCATGTAAAGCCATTGCACCAGTTTTGGAGGAGTTGGCTGAGGAGTACGCAGGAGAGATCTATATATATAAGGTAAATACCGAGGATGAGCGTGAGTTGGCTCAAGCATTCAATATTCGTTCTATCCCGACTCTCTTGTTTATCCCGATGGAGGGTAAACCATCAATGGCGCAAGGAGCGATGCCTAAGGCCGAACTGAAACGTACTATTGATGAGTTATTATTGGGGAAAGCGCAATAAGTTTACATTGAAAATAAAATAACCCCTGCGACCTTCAAAACAAGGTGGCAGGGGTTATTTGTTATATTCGTTGTTGAACTATTTTGTAGCAACTTTATCATCGAGGCGTTTAATAACATTGCCATATATGATTAGAGCAATAGCTGATATTAAAGCAATTGCTGCGAAGTAGTACCATATATAGTGAGCGTGCGCCGATGCCTCGACCCACTGTTCATGTGAAGAGAACTCTGTTGGCTCAGGACAATAGCGACTCAAGAGATAGCCCGAGAGTCCAAATCCAAGAATAGATGAGAGGAATGAGTGAAGGTGACTAAAACCAAGATACATGCCCTCTTCGCCTTTTGGGGCTTGCAGGGAGAAGAATTCGAGGAATCGAGGTGAGATAAAAGTTTCGGCCAGACCTTGGAAGACGATACCAATAATCATCATAAGTGCTACGGGGTGCATACCTAAAATGTTAACTGCTGGATCGAGTAGATTTCCCGAGGCCATGCAGAGAGCCGATATTGGCATGATAAACATACCTATTGTCATAGATCTGAGAGCTGTGCTCTTGCGCATCATCTGTGTAACCAAGTTCACTGTGAGCACCACCACCAGTGGATTAACATTGGCATACCACGATGGAGCTGAGCTCTCGCCAGCCAAGCGAAGTACATACTTTGGCATCGTTGCGTAGAGCTGTTGTTGCACCATCCAGAATCCTGTGATGATCAAGATTAGAGTGATTAGGCGGCCATTGCTGCAGATTCTAACGAGTCCCTGCCATATCTCACCAAAGCTTTTACCCTCTCCTTTGGTTTGTGAGCTCTTGTAGAAGAAGAAGATGGCGATAAGTGCAATGAGTGTCATCGCCGCCGAGAAGTAGTTGAGTGTGATGAATCCCTCATTACCCAAAGCGTCACGAAGTGGTTTCACCACGGTCTTGCCCGAGAATGCACCGACGTTGACCATGGCGTAGAAAATAGAGAATCCCTTGGCACGATTCGCCTCGTTGGTCTCTTTGGCCACAGTACCAGTGATTACACTCTTGATGAATGAACCTCCGATGACGATAATAACCAAAATTGGGATGATACCGTAACGCATGCTGCTCTCGAGGAGTCCTGTGAAATTAGTTATAGTGCCATATTCTACCAATCCTGCCGATTCGAGGTATGTTGGGTATACGGCCAGTCCGAGGTATCCGATTGTCAGTAGACTAAAAGCCAATAGCATAGCTGAGCGGAATCCGATTTTGTCGGCCAATGCACCAGCAAATGTTGGGAGGAAGTACAACAATCCAGAGAATCCTCCAGCAATTGCAGCCGACTCAATGTCGTTGAAACCGATAATTCGGCTAAGGTAGAGGGTGATTACCACGAATACCCCATAGTAGGCAGCTCTCTCGAGTAGCTCAACGGTGTTGGCCACCCAGAAGGCTCTACTAAATTTTGTTTTTACGCTTTCGCTCATCATTTAATTGGTTTAAATTGTTAGTTGAGTACAAAGATACAAATTTATAGGTAGCTATGCAAACACAAAGGGCACCCATAATGGATGCCCTTTGTATTAGTATAGGTCTTTATCGCCTATCTCTAATGCTGTTGAATTACTTCTTGTCGAAGAACTCTTTTACTTCGTTGTTGTGGATTACGCCCTCTTTGAAGGTGTATGCGCCAGTCTTGTCTGACTTAACCATCTTGATGCACTTTGTAAACTGTTTACCTGTACCTGTCTTTAGTGTTGCAACTACTTTCTTTGCCATAACTCGCTAAAATTATTTAATCTCACGGTGTAAAGTTACCTTCTTCAAGAATGGATTGTACTTCTTACGCTCCAAACGATCTGGTGTGTTTTTTTTGTTTTTTGTTGTGATGTAACGAGACATACCCGCAACGCCACTCTCTCTCTGCTCAGTACACTCAAGGATGACCTGAACTCTGTTACCTTTTTTTGCCATTTTTTACCTCTGTTTAGTAGATCTTCTTAGGAGCAACTGCCTCACGTAGAGCAACAGCCAAACCCTTTTTGTTGATTGTTTTCATTCCGGCAGCTGTCACTTTAAGTGTGATCCAGCGACCCTCTTCTTCCGACCAGAAACGCTTAGTCTTCAAGTTAGGACTAAATGTGCGCTTGGTCTTGTGGTGTGAGTGAGAAACATTGTTACCCACCATTACCGCTTTACCTGTAATTTCGCAAACTTTCATTTTACTTTTATAGTTTTATTTTACCCCATAAGGGAGCGCAAATATAGCGATAATTTTTTAAATCACAAAAGAATATGTTAATTTTCGTTATGATCCTCCATTCGTCATCTCCTAAATGGACTGGAAGAGGTCATAGAGGCTTATATCTCGACTGAGTTCCATCTTTTTGCGAACTCTATACCGCAACATCTCGACCCCTCGCACCGAGAGGTTGAGCAGTGGAGCGATCTCCTTATTCTGTAGCCCCATTTTGATATAGATGCAGAGCTTACGTTCGTTGGCTGTCATCCAACTATATCGCTCTTGTATCTTTTGAGCAAAGTTGTTGTTGATTAAATCGAAGTTCTTTTCGAATGTCCCCCAGTCGACATTGTCGATCATCTTATCGTCAAGATATTTGTTGAGATGCACGATGCGTTTATTTGCCATGTCGGTGCGGGCATTAACAATCTCAACTCGTATCTTCTCTAAGTTTCCTTTCACATCTTTGATGATGTCATTCTTCTCTAATTTATTTAGTAGCAGATTGCTCAACTCGGCACTCTTGAGCTTAACTTCGCTCTCTAAACGATCGTTTTTGAGGCGTATGATATTGTTCTCGTGTTCGATACTTTTTGATCTATAGGCTCGTTTATGATTCTCTATCTCTCGAGCATTTTGGATCTCGAGCAGGCGACGACGGAGAGCAAAGTGCCGAACTATTCTGCGCTGTGCGTAGAGCGCTACCACAATAATTACTATAAGGTATAACATGTACATAGCTTTTGATCGCTGCCATGGTGGTAGTATCGTTATATCTATGTGGCTCTCTTTGGTCTCTCCATACTCGTTTTGTAGTCGTAGATTAAACCTATAGTGGCCCTCTCGGAGGTTGGTATACTCTTTTTGATTATATATGTTCTTGGCCTCTGTGATACTCTTTTTGCTACTCCATTCGCTCCAATTGTTGTCGCTTCCCTTGAGCATATAAGAGTATTGTATATTCTCTTCAATGGTGTTATTGCTGCCAAATGTTATGCGTATCGAATTTTGAGAGTAGGGTAGTTTTATGTGGCTATGTCGCACCCCATACGCTTCGCTGAGTATTAAGGAGTCCCGATTGGCTGTATCGTATATACCAATCACTACGGGCTCTTCATTGTTGAGTCTGCTGCGAGGCGATGTGGAGTCCACTATCGAGAAGCCGTATATATTATTTATAATGTAATACCTCGAGTCGATCTCTTGGATTGTTGCAAATCGGGGAATGAAGAGATGTCGATCCTCATAGAATATTTCACGACTCTCTTCATAACTATTCGAGGCGTGATTAAATCTACGACGAAGCAATCTACCATCTTCGATATACCATATATCATTGTTGTTGTCGATCTCGAGGAGGGTATACCTATTACCTGCACACAAAATTGTATCATATTCATCTGTTGGTTGCACATTACCCATCTCATCAACTCTATATATCTGTTCTGGCGTGTAGATGATGATTTGCTCTGCTATCTTTAATATCTTTATCTCGAATGAGTTGTTAGGTATGATTAGTTTGCTATGCGCCTCGGTATAATCGGCATTAAAACTTAAGTGCTCCAACCCATTTGCGTCGATGATAAATGCACTATGATAGGGGGTGTGGAGCACAATTTTTTGTGCCGAATTGGAGTATCCTCTAATCTTTGATATCGAGCTGATGTTGTCGGCATTGTGGTGCATTAGTAAAACACCCTCGTAGGTGCCAATCAAGTAGCGTTCGGAGTCAATAGGTGTGATACCCCATACGCCATCCTCGGAGTAGACTGGGTGAAGGGTGTGCGGAGAGCGACTCTCGTCGATTACAAAGAGACCTCGAGTGTGGGCGCAGTAGAGTTTGCTGCCAACTTTGGTGATGCCCCATACCTGTCCATTGCTGTTCGATACAAGTTCTGGTAATGACGATGAGTTGCTATATAGAGAGTTCATCTCACCTTTGGGGCTATACACAAGCCCTTGGTTAGTACCAAAATAGATATACTCCTTGCCAATGTGAGTGCAATATCCCGTGAAGCTGTTGCCAAGTTCTGAACTGTAGTGGCGCAGGGGCGAACTGGTGTAGATACACGAGATTCCATTATCGAGACCACACCATAGCCGATTGCGACTATCAAATAGGAGGCTCAATACAGTGTTGTTCTGCAATCCATTTATAGCCTCTATTATCTCATGGCTCTCACCATTGCGAGCGATTAGAATAACACCTCGGCTTACAGTGCCGCAGGCTATGTAGGTGTCATTCACATCTATACTAAATACTTGATTTTGTTTTAGTATGTCATCAGCACTGCTCTCAAAGCGACTAAACTTACCATCTTTAAATATATATAGACCATCAAAATTTGTGGCCACGAGTAGGCGATCGTATCCAAAATCGACCATGGCGCATATCTGCTCATAGGGGATGATGTCGTCTGCACTTATCTGAAGTTGGGTCCCCTCGGCGACGACATATAGACCTTCGGCGGTAGCTACATATACATTATTATTCATCTCGCAACTTGCCAGCGCTATGCTTGCATTTGGTTTTATCACCAATTCGTTGTGATAGTTTAGTGTTATCACCTCACGTCGTGAGCGAAAATGTATTAAATTTTCGGTGGTGTGTATACTCCAAATCTCACGCCTGAAATTGTCATCTCTATTTTCGAGCTCATCACTAAGGTTGGTGTATGTTAATCTACCCGATTGGTCGGGCGAGAATCGTCCAAATTCACCGAGAGCTCCAACATATATCTCTCCGTTTTCGGTCGTTGCTACCGCTCTTATTATAGATCCGTTGTCTATTTTGTGAATCCTCCATTCGGCTCCGTTGAACTCCAATAGGCCATCGTTATTAGCAAAATAGATCCACCCATTGGCTCCTTCGGCTATTTTCCAACTCTGTCTTCCTGCCTCACTCTTTTCGATAGGATAATTGGTTATTGGTAATCTCCAAGCGCCATTTGCAGCTTGAATGTTTAGTAGGATTAGTGTGTATATAAGGATCTTTTTCATAATTATACTTAAAAATTTAAGAACAAGATACGAATTTTATCTATATAATAAAAATGTATAGCATGTGAAAATGGTTAAAAGTATTTAAAATATTGATAATCAGCTATCTATTTTTGTTATTGGTGAGTTATTGACGTAATGATATTTTTGTTATGTCGTATTTTTGTGTGTCTAAAAAACTTTTTTTATCGGTTTTTGTTTGTATATTTGTTAAACCAAAGCGGAAATTCACAATCAAATTTTCAATAATTAACCTTAAAACCTATTTCTATTACAAAACTTTACGAACTATGAAAAAGCATCTACTACTGCTTCTATTTGTGTTTAGTGCCATAGCTGCACATGCACAAAAGATCACGGGCGTGGTGACGGACAGTGACTCAAATCCTATATTAGGAGCATCGGTTACAGTCGAGAATTCACCTGCAATTGGAACAACTACAAATGTTGATGGTTCATTCGAACTCAACGGCATTAAATCTCAAGATGTGCTTGTTTTTAGCTACATTGGTTACGCTACCCAAGAGGTGGCTGTAGGCTCTCGCACATCTTTTAACATTGTAATGGAGAGCACAGCTGTCGATATGGACGATGTTGTGGTTATCGGTTACGGTACTCAAAAGAAGGCGCTGCTCACAGGCGCAAATGCTAATGTCGATGGTGATGCAATTGCAGAGATGAAACCATCGAGTGCAATGGAGGCTCTTCAGGGCGTTGTTCCAGGTTTGAGCATCACTCGTAATAGCGGTTCTCCTGGTGCAGGTACTATCGTTACTATTCGTGGTATGGGTACTATCGGTGATAGCTCTCCTCTCTACATCGTGGATGGAGTCTCAGTTTCAGACATCAACTACCTTAATCCATCCGACATTGAGTCAATCGACGTACTAAAGGATGCCGCTTCGGCAGCCATCTATGGTTCTCGTGCTGCAAATGGCGTTGTCCTTGTAACAACTAAAAAGGGTAAGGCTTCTGCTGATGGCACACTTACAGCGAATGTAACCTATGATGGTTACTTGGGTATCCAAAATGCCTATAAACAACTTGAGACACTCAACGCTCAAGAGTATATGTTTATCATCGATGAGGCTCGCTCAAATGATGGTCTTACAGCATTCGACTGGGAGTCAATGGTTAAGAACAACTCTTACCTCTCGTCTACATTTGGTGATGAGATCGGTTCAGCCTATGGTGAGTATGTTTGGAATATGCTCGAGAATGGTTGGGAAGGCACCAACTGGGTTGACGAGATCACCAATGAGGATGCAATTATCCAAAGTCACGCTGTAAATATCACAGGTGGTGCTAAGGACTTTGTCTATGCGGCAGGTTTCTCTTACTACGACCAAGAGGGTATCATTGGTGGCGATATCATCGGTGCTGGTTATACTCGTATCACAGCTCGCCTTAATTCAGAGGTAGTGTTGTTTAAGAATAGCCAACACAACATCTTGACATTTGGTGAGAATATCACTTATACTAACACAGTGAGTAAGTCAACAGCAAATGGCAATATCTACTATAATGACCTCCATGCTGCATTGGTTGCAACTCCACTTATGCCAGCTTATTGGGATAACGAGGGTGTTGCGGCTTATACCAATGGATTTGCACCCAACCTCGACGGTATCGACGTGGATCAACTCAACCCACTTGCTGAGATGTACTACAATCGTAACTTCAGCGAGGGTGGATCGAACAACATCATCGGTAATGTCTACGCAGAGTTAGAGCCTATCAAGAACCTTAAAATCCGCTCATCATTTGGTGTTAGCGCATGGTTTGGTAATAACCGTTCATACTCTCCAGAGTACTCTATGGGTTCACTCCTTAGCAGCACAACAACATCGGCATCAATGAATATGTGGCAAGGTAGCTCCAACACATGGACCAACACTGCAACATACGACTTTACAATCAATGACGATCACGAATTCAGCGCCCTTATCGGTACTGAGATGGTTAAGACCGTATATAATGGATATATCTATGGTTATCGTCAAAATATGCTCTTCGATGGTATGGATTACGCATACCTCGATAATGCTGACACTGTTGGTTCGATCTCAGAGGTTGGTGCTTATGGTGCAGACTACGCAGCATCGGGTGGTGGCTTGATGTCATACATGTCTCGTTTGTCTTATAACTACAAGGGTAAGTATATGGCCGACGCTACTCTTCGTGCCGATGGTTCGTCGAACTTCGCTGAGGGTAATCGTTGGGGCTACTTCCCATCTCTATCTGCTGGTTGGAACTTCTCGGAGGAGGATTTCATGCAAGATAATAGAGTTATCACAACTGGTAAGCTTCGTGCAAGTTGGGGACAAAATGGTAACCAAAATATTAGTAACTTTGTATATCTCTCAAATGTAGAGTACAAAGATCAGGGTTACTACTTCGGTTCTGATAAGGATGTTCCAGGTGTAGCGGCAGTTCCATCTAACGTATCGAACCCCGATGTAACTTGGGAGACTTCAGAGCAGCTCAATATCGGTGTTGACCTTCGCATGTTCCACTCTCGTATGGGTGTTACATTTGACTGGTACAACAAGATGACTAAGGATTGGTTGGTTGAGGCTCCTATCATGGGAACCTATGGTGCCGACGCTCCTTATATCAATGGTGGTGACGTTCGCAACCGTGGTGTTGAGCTCGCTGTGAGCTGGAATGACAGAAAGGGTGACTTCACATATAGTGCAACATTGTCGCTCGCACACAACAAGAATGAGGTTACACGTATCGCAAACGAGGAGGGTGTGATCACAGGTACATCGAGTGTGATTGCTCAAAATACATCATATGTTTCACGTGTTGAGGTTGGTATGCCAATAGGTTACTTCTATGGTTATGAGACTGCTGGTATCTTCCAAAACCAAGCTGAGTGCGACCAATATGTAGGTCCTGATGGTTCTCAAATTCAGGTGACAACCGAGGAGGGCGTAGATCGTAAACCAGGTGATGTGATCTTCGTAGATCAAAACAACGATGGTATTATCGACGATAATGATAAGGTGATGATTGGTGATCCTAATGCAGATTTCGAATTGGGATTCCAACTCAACCTGGGCTACAAGAACTTCTATCTCAATACAACTCTAACTGGTAAATTTGGTCAACAAGTGATGCAGTCATACCGTTCATTTACAGATCAAATGACCGAGAACTACACTACAGCAGTATTTGACCGTTGGCACGGTGAGGGTACCTCGAATACAATGCCACGTTTGAGCTACAATGGTAATGCTAACACCAACCTTGTATCTGATATCTACGTTCAAGATGCCGATTATTTGCGTGTAAGCAGTCTCACATTTGGTTATAACCTTGACTCAGCACTTAAGAATCTAACCAATAATGCAATCAATGGTGGTTCAGTATATTGTACTGTAAATAACCTCTATACTTTCACTGGTTACGACGGTATGGATCCAGAGATCGGCTACGGTGGTGGCGACTCTTGGGCATCGGGTATCGACTTGGGTCTCTATCCATTGGCTCGCACAGTAATCTTTGGTGTAAACTTAACATTCTAAAAACTCCTACACAATGAAACATATATCAAAAATAATAGTAGGCACTTTTGCCTTCGTAGGATCGTTAGCTGCAGTGGGCTGTTCTGACCTGCTCGACTCAACGAATATCTACGAGAAGAACATGGAAACTTTCTATAGCAACAAGACCGATATGGATCAAGCTCTAAATGGTGTCTACAACTCACTCTTTGTCGATCAAGCTATCTGTGAGATGCTTATCACCGCAAGTCTTCAATCTGATTTGTTGTTAGGTGGTGGTGGCGCTGATGACTCTGTAGCAAGAGGTCTTGACTCATTTTCATCAACTACCGAAGATACTCACTATGAGCTCTGGACAGAGACCTATAAAGGCGTTTTGCGAGCTAATGCCATCATCGAGACAATCGACGATGCAGACTTCTCTGCCGATTTCACCTCGACCGACGAAGCTGAGGAGTATCGCAATAGAATTCGTGGTGAGGCATACTTTATGCGTGGTTACTTTATGTTTAGAGCAGCTCTATTCTTTGGAGGTATGCCACTTATCCCAACTGTAGACTCAGACCGTGAGGTTCAACGCTCTACTATCCCTGAGACCTATGCTTTTATCGCATCGAATATGATGAAGGCAATCGAGAACTTGCCAGATACCAATATTTATAGCACATCGCTTAGCGACTATGGTCATGCAACACTGTGGTCAGCTAAAGCTTACCTTGCTCGTATCTATCTCTACTACACTGGTTACATGACAAACATTGAGGGTATCTCAACCTCTACTCTTCCTTACGACGAGGGTGAGATCACAAGTAGTATGGTTGTTACTCACCTTGAGGATTTGATGAATAATAGTGGTCACGCACTTGTTTCTGATTTCCGTAACCTATGGCCATACTCTTACGTAAACACAAGTAACTCTATCTACAATGCAGACTACGATGGTACTGCAATCCTTCCATGGGCTGAGACAGAGGGTCTTGAGTGGGCTGGTCAAGATGGACCAAACACAACTTTGGGAACAGGAAACCCCGAGATTATCTTTACTCATCGTTTTGGTCTCGGAAACTGGGACTACGACGATGGTACAGGTCAAAAGTACAACAATCGTGCTCCTCTATACTTGGGTGTTCGTGACAACTCGATGATTCCATTTGGTCAGGGTTGGGGCTGGTGTTCTGTTCATCCAACATTCTACTCAGAGTGGAGCGATGCTGACCCACGTAAGCAAGGTTCTGTATTGGTATTGGGCGATGCTGCTCAAGGTACAGATAGTTGGAAATCGAGTCTTATGTACCAAGAGACTGGTATGATGAATAAGAAGTATACCACTCTTCAACACAATGGTGATGATGGTAAATGTGGTATGTTCTACTACCTCTACAACATGAGTAATGGTGATGCTTACCAATTGTGGGCAGCTCAAGATTACTACCTAATGCGCTATGCTGATGTATTGTTGATGCACTCGGAGCTTACAAGCACTGCGACTGGACTCAATGCAGTTCGTGCACGTGCAGGTCTCGACGCTGTTAGCTACTCTCTCGATGCTCTTAAAACGGAGCGTATGTATGAGCTTGCGTTCGAGGGTCTAAGATGGTACGACTTGGTTCGTTGGGGTGACGTTGCAACATCCAACAACTACTTCAGTGGAGTGGTTGCAGTTAGTGAGATGGGTGTTGATGCAACTTATAGTGTATCGTATCGCCCAGAGACTAAGGGCCTATTGCCAATCCCAGAGACCGAGATTCGTCTTTCGAACTATCTCTACGAGCAAAACCCAGGTTGGTAATATATAGTGTATGTTAACCTATTAAAAAAATTGAAATTATGAAATCAAAATTTTATATAGCGGTTGCGGCACTATTTGCTGTAGCGTGCAACCCAATTACGACCGATGTTGAGCTTACCAACTCGTTCGATAAAGATAATATTGTTCTCAAAGCCTACCAAACAACATCTGGTAGCAACGAGATCACCCTCCGCATGGAGTCCGAAGGCATTACTGGCTATTGGGACTATACCATTGGAACTAAGTATAGCGACGAGTGTACCTTCATCTTCCCTTACACAGGTACTCACACCTTTACCTACTACGTAACAACTCCATATATCATCGACGGTGATGTTGGTAACACAGAGTATGTTGCGGCTACAATTGACGTTGAGGTTACTACAATGGATGCTGCTCTTGCCGATGCTTACTACCACTTGGTAGGTAGCGATTTGGGTGGTAAGACATGGGTCTTTGACACCTCGGCAAGTTACTATTGGACAATGGTTGATGGTTCAAATAGTGGATCAGTTTGGTGGAATCCTGCTGGAGATTGGGTATTCCCAGGCGATCTCGAGGGAAAGATGTACTTCAATGTCTCTGGTGGTGCTAACTACGACTACTACTCATCGGCTGATGCAACACCTGTGAATGGAAATTTCGTATTTAATGGTAGCTATACAACTCTATCATTCCCAACAGCAGGTGCTGACATCTTGGGATCTAATGGTGGCTCTACAACCTATGAAATTATCACTCTAACGGATGATACTTTGGTGTTATTCTCATCTTATGTCGAGGCTTATGGTACAGGTTGGTTATGGAGCTATAAACCACAAGAGTAGATCTACGATTAATTGAAATCTTAAGAGCCGCTCTGTTTAGCGCAGAGCGGCTCTAACTTTAATAAACCCTTAAATAAATAACTATGAATCTTAATCTAAAGAGGTTTTTATCACTCTCACTCGTAGCCACTTCATCTTTTCAGCTGGCACTTGCCGTCACTGATAATCATGACGCCAAGATCGAGGAGCTCCTCTCGAAGATGACTCTCGAAGAGAAACTTGGACAGTTGAACCTCATCTCTAATCCTTACATCTCGACAGGTGCTGGTGCGGCCGACCCAAATGCGGCAGGTCACAACAACCATATTGATGAGTCGGTACGCAACGGTTCGGTTGGCAACTTCCTCAATGTGTTGGGTGCCGAGGATACTTATCGTCTGCAGAAGATCGCAGCCGAGGAGTCACGCCTGGGTATACCACTGCTTTTTGGCTACGATGTGATCCATGGCTACAAAACCATGTTCCCTATTCCGCTTGCCGATGCTGCAAGTTTCGATCGTGAGGCGATGGAGATGAGTGCCCATTACATGTCGAAAGAGGCCGCTGCAAATGGCCTTAACTGGACATACGCACCCATGGTTGACATCTCTCGTGATGCTCGTTGGGGTCGTATTATGGAGGGCTCAGGCGAGGATGTATTTCTTGGCGTTGAGGCTGCCGTAGCACGAGTTAAAGGAATTCAAGGTGACGATATGAGCGATGAGCTCACCATTGCAGCCTGCGCAAAACACTTTGTAGGTTATGGCGCAGCCTTGGCAGGTCGTGACTATGCAGCTACCGATATCTCGGAGCGTATGTTGCGTGAGGTCTACTTCCCACCATTTAAGGCTGCTGTTGATGCTGGCGTGGCAAGTTTCATGTCGTCGTTCAATACCGTAAGTGGTGAGCCTGCATCTACTTCACGTTGGCTTATGAAGGATGTCTTGCGTGGTGAGTGGGGTTTCGATGGCTTTGTGGTGTCGGATTGGGCATCTATCGCCGAGACTATCTACCACGGATCGTCGGCCAATGAGCTCGAGGCAGCCTATGGTGGTCTCAATGCGCAAGTCGATATGGATATGTGTGGCTACCTCTACATCAACCATACCGCTGAGCTCGTTGAGAGCGGTAGAGTAACCATGGAGGAGATCGACGAGATGGTGCGTAACGTTCTACGTATCAAGTTCCGCTTGGGACTCTTCGACGATCCATACAAATATAGCGATATGAGCCGTCAAGAGAGCGAGACGCTATCGGAAGAGAATCATGCTGCCTCACGTGAGGTTGCACGTCGTTCGATGGTACTTCTCAAAAACGAGAATCAACTTTTGCCACTCTCCAAGGAGACTAAGCGTATCGCAGTGATCGGCCCATTGGCAACCGACAAAGATTCACCACTTGGTAACTGGCGTGGTCAAGCTATTAGCAATTCGGCAGTGTCGCTCTTGGAGGGTATCCAGGCGGCTGTAGGCGAGGGTTGCGAGGTAGTCTATGCTCAAGGTTGCCGCCTCGAGAACAACGAGTCGACCAACTTCTTTACTCAACTCGATATCGAGATGAGCGATCGTTCGGGCTTTGCCGAGGCTATCGAGGCTGCAAGTTCAGCCGATGTTGTCATCATGGCATTGGGCGAGACAGCCTACATGTCGGGAGAGTGTCGTAGCTATGCCGACATCTCGCTCAAGGGTCTCCAGAGTGAGCTCTTGGCAGAGATCTATAAGGTGGGTAAACCAGTTGTTATGACCCTCTTCACAGGTCGCCCATTGGTTTTGACCAATGAGGTTGAGAACACCGATGCACTGCTCAACTGCTGGTTGCTCGGCTCGGAGTCGGGACACGCTATCGCCGATGTGCTCTTTGGTGACTACAACCCATCGGGTAAACTCCCAGTGACCTTCCCATATCACTTGGGTCAATCGCCAATCTACTACAGCGAGATGAGCTCGGGGCGTCCCTACAACCTCGATCCAGAGTCATTCAGCACAAAATATCGTGACGTGCCAAACTCTCCACTCTTTGCGTTTGGATATGGCTTGAGCTACACCACATTCGACTATCAGGATTTAGAGCTTAGTGCCTCTCAGATCGATATGGCAGGTGAGTTGAAGATCACAGCAACTATCGTCAATAGCGGTGATTATGATGGTCATGAGGTGGTTCAACTCTATATCCGTGATATTGTGGGTGATAGAGTTGCTCGTCCAATGATCGAGCTCAAGGGCTTCGAGAAGGTATTCATAGAGAAGGGAAAGAGTGCTAAGGTTGAGTTTACCATTACGCCCGATGATTTGGCATTCTATCGTCTCGATAAGACGTTCGCTCCCGAGGCTGGTGAGTTTGCGATATTTGTTGGAACATCTTCCGATAATCTGCCACTTACAAAGAAATTTACGCTTGTCGAGTAATTGATAATTGGTAGCGAGGTGTTGTAAAAAGACCTCGCTACTGTTTAATAAAAATTAGAGTATGTATAAGAGATTATATTTAGTATTAACACTCTTTGTTGCGATGGGATGTCAATCTATCGAGGCCTCTGATACACTTCCCGATGCTTCGATGTTTGATGTTACAGTGGATTGTGATCAGAGTACAAATGTTGTCACCTTTACGTTCCATAATGATGATATGAGCCCTATATGGCATCTTGGCGATGATGAGGTCTCGAGCGAGAAAGTTGTCGAGAAGTTCTATCCCTATGCTGGAGATTACAAGGTTGAGGTGTGGGGTGTCAATAAATATGGCATGAGTGAAGAGTCGAGAAGCTATGAGTTTACTCTCGAGAATGACTTCGAAGGCGAAAAGTATGAACTTGCCTGGAGCGATGAGTTTGATGGTAATGCTCTCGATACCACTATATGGCATTTGGAGCAGGGCTACATCGCCAACAATGAGTTGCAGAATTACCAAACCTCGGGCAACCACAAGGTATCGGATGGAACGCTAAAGATCATCGCCCGCAAGGTGAACGACAATAAGGAGTATGGTAGCTACACCTCGGCTCGCATGATAAGCTACTATGGCGACAAAAGCTTTACTTATGGTCGCATTGAGGCTCGCATCAAGGTTCCTGCAGGAGTTGGTACATGGCCAGCATTCTGGATGTTGGGCGATGCCATCATGGAGGGTGGCGGTTGGCCATCGTGTGGCGAGATCGACATCATGGAGCATGTCGGCTATGAGCCCTATAAGAGCTATGCGACTATTCACTATGTCGACAACACCTCTAACTATACCTACACCTCATCCTCGACTCAGAGTGATAGTGAGGAGGCGTGGTTGACCTATGGCGTTATTTGGCAAGAGGAGAGTATGGAGTTCTATCTCGATGATCCCGAGAATATCTATGCCACCTATACAACCCCTGCCAATAAGACAAATTGGCCATTCGATGCGCCACACTTTTTGCTCTTGAACCTCGCTATTGGTGGCGATTGGGGTGGTGTGAAAGGTGTAGATAATACAATATTTGATGCTACGGGCTATATCGTGATGGAGGTAGATTACGTTAGAGTATACAATATTTTATATTAAGTAGGTAGCAATCAACAAAAAGATTGTTTAATAGCTCATATTGGTCAATTTGCATTTACCTATGGTTGGGTATTGTATGACTGCCATTTTTTATTTAATTTTGCCGTCTGGCACAAAATCTAATGTGTCGTAAGTTTAGATAAAGAATTTAAATAAAAGATAAATGGAGTACTTTGAAGAGCTATTAATGACGCTCAACGAGATGTCGCCCTACTTGCTGTTGGGTTTCCTAATCTCGGGTCTATTGCATGTATATGTGCCTAAGAGACTATATTCAAGATTTTTACATCGCAAAGGATTTGGTTCAGTGTTGGGTGCTGCGATCCTTGGGGTCCCACTTCCGCTCTGTTCGTGCGGTGTGATACCTACTGCTGTGTCACTCAAAAAAGAGGGCGCTTCGGATGGTGCCACCGTTGCCTTTTTGGTTGGAACGCCTCAAACAGGAATCGATTCAATCTTGGCGACATACTCTCTGTTAGGGCTCCCATTTGCTATTATTCGCCCCATTGCAGCATTTGTTGTTGCGATATTTGGAGGCGTTGCAGTCGATAAGTTTGGCGCTCCAACTAAAAGGGGTGTCGACTACACGAAGTTGAAGTTTAACCCTATGGGCGCCACTCAAAGCCAAACGGAGTTGTGTGGGTGCGGGTGTGGGTGCTCTCACGGTACCGAGGAGGTCAAAGATAAGAGTCTTTGGGCAGCACTGCGTTACGGCTATGTCGATATGATGCAAGATTTCGGTAAGTGGCTTATTGTCGGTTTGTTGGTTGCAGCTGCAATTACGGCATTTGTTCCCGATTCGCTGTTCTCAATGTTTAAGGATTATTATCTCCTCAATATTTTGTTGATTCTGCTTATCTCAACACCCATGTACATATGTGCCACTGGGTCTATTCCAATAGCACTTTCGCTTATCCTCAAAGGTCTCTCTCCAGGTGCCGCTTTTGTCTTGTTGATGGCGGGACCTGCAACAAACTTTGCATCATTGATCATCTTGAAGCGTGAGATTGGTATGCGTAAAACGGTGGTGTACCTCCTTTCGATTATCCTTGGTGCTGTCGCTTGTGCTCTTATTATCGACTTTGTGTTACCTGCCGAGTGGTTTAGTGGTCTCACTCCCATTCACGAACACTGTTCTGATCATCACCACGATCATGAACTATGTAGTCATGGCCCAATTTGGTGGCAAACAACAACCAGCATGATATTTGTAGTACTATTTGCCAATGCCTTTATTCGCAAATGGTTTAAACGAGGTGATTGTTGCGACCATAAACATTGATAGTATAGTTTGTATCTATAGTTTTATAGAAATTATCAATTTGTTTTATATAGATAAGGGTTTTATCTTTGCACTGAAAACAAGTTATTAACTAATAAAAATTATAGAAAAATGGATTCAATTATCAATTCAATGCTTCCTGACTTTAGAGTTCAAGCATACCACAATGGAGAGTTTAAAACCGTAACATCGGAGGATGTAAAGGGAAAATGGGCAATATTCTTCTTCTATCCAGCCGACTTCACATTTGTCTGCCCAACCGAATTGGTTGATATAGCTGATAAGTATGCTGAATTCCAAGCGATGGGTGTCGAGGTATATTCGGTGAGTTGCGATACACACTTTGTGCACAAGGCTTGGGCCGATACTTCTGATAGTATCAAGAAGATTAACTACCCAATGTTGGCAGACCCAACAGGGGTGTTGGCACGTTCGTTTGGTGTGATGATCGAAGAGGATGGTATGGCCTACCGAGGTACATTTGTAGTTAATCCCGAGGGGCGAGTGAAGCTTGCCGAGATTCAAGATAACTCAATTGGTCGCAATGCCGATGAGCTCTTCCGCAAGGTGCAAGCAGCGCAATTTGTAGCGACTCACGATGGCGAGGTGTGTCCTGCGAAGTGGAAAGCTGGTACAGAGACTCTAAAGCCAAGTATCGACCTTGTCGGAAAGATATAATTTAGAGCTATATGTTAGATAGTGCATTAAAGGAGCAGGTGAGGGGTATACTCTCCTCGCTGAGCTCACACTATACACTTCTCGTAGAACTTCATCCTCAGCACCCTCGAGGTGTTGAAGCGGTGGAGTTTTTGCGTGAGGTGGCAGAGTGCTCTCCCAAAGTAGAGTGTAGTGTAGTTGATGGTGAGGCGCTACAATTCTCGATTCTCAAAGATGGTAACCCCTCGGGCGTTATTTTTCGAGCAATTCCCAATGGTCACGAATTTACATCGCTTCTTTTGGCTATCCTCAATCTCGATGGTCAAGGCAAGAACCTTCCCGATGATTTTATCGTCGGCCGCATAAAGTCGCTTAAGGGGGAGATATCTCTTAGCACCTATATGTCGCTTACATGTACCAATTGTCCCGATGTGGTGCAGTCCCTCAATATTATGGCGATATTTGCCGATAACATCACACACGAGGCTGTCGATGGTGCGCTCTATCAAGAGGAGGTTGATAATTTAGGTATTCAATCGGTACCTACAGTCTATGCCAACGGACAACTGCTCCATGTGGGTCGTGGTGGTGTGGCAGATCTCTTAACCAAATTGGAGGCTAAGTATGGCGTTGAGCAGAGTGGGGAGATCATTACTCGCAGTTACGACGTACTTGTGGCTGGAGCTGGACCCGCAGGAGCTACCGCAGCGCTCTATTTGGCTCGTAAAGGATTTTCGGTTGGTGTTGTAGCTGAGCGAATAGGTGGTCAAGTTAACGAGACTGCTGCAATCGAGAATATATCATCAATTGTATCAACCACAGGACCCGCTTTGGCGGCCGATCTAAAGCGTCACATGGCGGAGTATCCAACAATCGAAGTACTTGAGAATCGAACAATCGAGAGCGTGGAGTTAGAGGATAAGATCAAACGACTCACTGTAAAGGGAGGCGAGGTTATCGAGTCAAGGCAGTTGATCATTGCAACTGGTGCTCAGTGGCGCCGCCTGGGTGTCAATGGTGAGAGCGAGTATATTGGTCGAGGTGTAGCATTTTGCCCTCACTGCGATGGACCACTCTTCAAAGATAAGAGAGTAGCTGTTGTTGGCGGCGGAAACTCAGGCGTTGAGGCTGCTATAGATCTTGCTGGAATATGCTCCAATGTGACTATCTTTGAGTTTTTAGAGTCGCTTAAGGCTGATGAAGTGCTTCAAAAGAGGCTTCGTGAACTTCCCAATGTGCAGATTAGAACCAATGTACAGACTACGCAAATTATTGGTGATGGAGCTAAGGTCGAAGCAATTGAGATTAGGGATCGTGCCACGGGGAGTGAGGAGAGCGTGGCCTTGGATGGCATTTGTATTCAGATTGGCCTTATTGCCAATTCGCAGCTATTCTCGGAGTATCTACCTACTAATGGTATTGGTGAGATTGAGGTAGATCGCAATTGCCGCACTACAGTCAAAGGCATTTATGCTGCGGGTGACGTTACCGATGTTAGCTACAAACAGATCATCATCTCGATGGGTGAGGGGGCCAAAGCGGCTCTTGCAGCCTTTGATGATAGAATTAGAGGAGAGTACTAAAATATATATTTGAATAGAAGAGAGTGACTAACAAGGCGATTTTCGGCACTTCCCTCGACTCTTAAATCCTCACGTACCTAAAAGTACGCTGCGGTTTGAGAGCCTTCACGAAGCCCCAAAACTCATCCTTGTTAGCCACCCTCTTTTTGCCTCTATAGTCCATATGTGCTTGGTTGATTATTAAATAGCAATATGTAGGTATTGTGACTATACTCTATTCTAAGTACCTTTGTGGCGTTATTTGAGAGGCAATGATTAGGTATTTTATACTATTTTTAATTTTTACTTTGGCTGTGATTAGCGCTACAGCCCAATCGGTGCGTGTTACACTGAGCGGAGAGGTGCGTGATATGCAGAGTGGAGAGGTTGTTGTTGGTGCCTCATTCATTATCGAAGATAGTTCGTTGTGGGCGGTGACCGATAAAGATGGTCTCTTTGCTATCGATCAAGTTGAATCGGGTGAGTATTATGTTGATGTTGCTTGTTTGGGATACCTTCCTAAGAGGGTGCTTATTAATGTTGAGGGAGGTGAAAATAGAGTAGTGATATATCTCTTTGAGAGTACTTTGGCTATCGACGAGGTTGTGGTGACAGCTCAAAGCAAGCGTGATGAGGGCGGAACATCCTACACCATTGGTCGTGAGGCGTTGAGCCATATGCAGATTAGTGATATCACATCAATTTCGGCACTTCTACCAGGCGGAACTACCTCGAACCCCGATCTTACGCAGGAGAGTGTCTTTGCGCTTCGTAGTGGTAGTAGTAGCGAGGGTAATGCAGCCTTTGGTACGGCAGTCGAGATCGATGGCGTGCGTTTGAGTAATAGCGCCTCCTTTGGAGCGTTGGATGGTGTTGGTACTCGAAATGTTGCAGTCGATAATATTGAATCCATCGAGGTTATTACGGGTGTGCCATCGGTAGAGTATGGCGATATCAATAGTGGTGTGGTGAAGGTCAAAACACGTAGAGGAGTCTCACCACTCAATGTTAACTTTAGCGTCAATCCCAAAACCTACCAAGTGTCGGCATCTCAAGGTATCTCGGTGGGCGAAGATGGTGGAGCCATCAACGTTAGTGGTGAGTGGGCTCGAGCAACAAGTAGCTTGGTTTCACCCTACACCTCATATACTCGTCGGGGTGTCTCGATGATCTATTCCAACACGTTTGGATCAAATCTCAAGTTTGAATCTGGCCTTTCGGCAAATGTTGGAGGTTCCAATAGCGAAGATGATCCCGATGCTTATAGTGGCGAATACTCCACTGGTCGTGAGAATAGTATTAGAGCGAATAGCTCGGTGGAGTGGCTCATAAATAGAGAGTGGATAACAAATCTTAAGTTCGATATCTCGGCCAATTACCAAGATAACACCACCCACTCGCATAGTTATTACTCCTACGCCTCACAGCAACCTGCGGTACATGCAACAGCAGAAGGGTACTTCATCGCAGGCCAATTGCCGTATACTTTTTTTGCCGACAAATATGTTGAGTCTAAGGAGTTAAATCTATCGAGTTCAATTAAATATGAGCTTAACCACAAGATAGGCGATTTTAGAAGTAACTTTAAGGCAGGTGTACAGTGGAAGATGGTTGGTAATCTTGGGCGAGGTGAGTATTACTCCAATATGGACTATGCTCCATCGGGGTTTCGCTCTCGAGACTATAGCCAATACCCCTACATGCATAATCTATCACTCTATGCCGAGGAGCGTTTGATACTACCTGTCGGCTCAATGCAACTCACTCTAACTCCTGGTATTCGTGTAGAGTCGCTTATGCTCAAGGGCTCCGTTTATGAGGGTACAACATCGTTTTCACCTCGCTTTAATGGCTCGTTCAAGATTAGCGATAGGCTCACTTTGCGAGGTGGCTGGGGTATCACCGAGAAGTTGCCATCCTACTATGTGCTCTATCCCGAGCAGGAGTATCGTGATATACTCTCGTTTGGAGCTACTTATAACAACAATGAGGCATTCTACACCTACTATACACAACCATACGCTTTAGAGAGTAATCCCGATCTCAAATGGCAACGTAACTACAACTCTGAAGTGGCTATAGATGCCACACTCTCAGGGGTGAAGATAAGCTTGACTGGTTTCGAGAATCGTACGGTTGGGCCATACCAATACTCAACCTACTATACGCCATTTAGCTACAACACCTATGTGCTACCAAGTGGCTACTCTATGCCATCGAATCCCGAGATTCAGGTTGATGCTCAGAGTGGTGAGATCTATATCCGTGATGGTGGCAATTCGAGCGATGGTAGATGGACACAGATGGATCTCAATGTCACCAATACTACATTCTTCAAGACTACATATGCCGATAATGGCTCCGAGGTGGTTCGTCGTGGTCTTGAACTTGTTGTCGATTTTCCTGAGATTAAGGCCGCAAAGAGTCAAATTAGATTCGATGCTGCATATACCAATGTGAGCTATCTTGATGATATACTCTCTTATAACTACCAATCAGGATTGTCGCACACCACCGAGAGTGGTAAGTCATACCAATATGTAGGTATCTATGCTACGGGCAACTCCTCATCGAGTGCCACTTACAATGGTCGAGTTACCGATAGGCTAAACGCCAATATCACCACTGTGACACATATCCCCAAAGCTCGCCTCATTATCTCGTGCCGTATAGAGATGTCACTTATCAATCGTTGGAGATACCTTTCGGAGTATAACGGTGCTGAGTATGCTTTCAATAGTGACGAATATGGCAATCCTACGGGAGGGTCGATCTATGATGGTGAGTCATACACCTCGATATATCCAATAAAGTATATGGATACTTTGGGTAATATATATGATTTTACAGAGGAGCAAGTTGCAGACCCCAACTTTGCGAATCTTATCCGTACATCGAATAATGCCTACACCTACTCCAAAGGTGGCTACGATCCATATGTTTCGGCAAACCTTAGTGTCACCAAGGAGATTGGCGATAATGTTTCGCTATCGTTCTATGCCAATAATTTCACCTATTCACGAATGGCGGTAACCTCCTATTCGACAGGAGTAAGTGCAATATTTGTCCCTAATTTTTATTATGGTTTGACCTGTAGAGTTAAATTTTAAAAGATAATGAAGAGATTTATATATATAATAATTACCCTTGTTGCGGCAAGTTGCTCTATGGATCAAATGAGTGATCCCTATAGTGACGACACTCTCAATGTGTTAACTATCGAAGTGAGCTATCCCGATGGCTACTCCGATTATCAACTCGAGGGGCTCACAGTGTCGATTGAGGATATAGATAATGGAAATGACTATTTGGCCACTCTCGATCAAGAGGGAACTGCGATAATAGAACTTACCAATGGTCGCTATCTGATTCAATTTTCGGCTCGACATGGAAATGATATATTTAATGCTACAGCCGACAGAGTGCTGCTTTCGAATAAAAATATTACTGTGCCACTTAGTCCAACTTGTTCGGTTGCGGGAGGTCTGCTTATCAAAGAGATCTACTGTGGAGGTTGTATGAAGAGCCCTGCGGAGGGAACATACCACTACGATAAATATGTTGTTTTGCACAATAATAGTGATGATGTAGTATATCTCGATGGTCTATGTTATGGTATGCTCGATCCATATAACTCGCAAGCATCAAATATTTGGGTAACCAGCGATGCACTCACGGGAGCCACCATCTATGCCGATGAACTCTACTTAGTGCAGGCTGTGTGGCAAATTGGAGGCGATGGTACAACCTTTCCATTGGCCCCTGGTGAAGATGCTGTGATTTGCAATGCTGGCGCCATCGACCATACCTCGCAATATCCACTCTCGGTAAATCTCAACAATGAGGATTATTTTGTTCTATATGATAATGTGCTATTCGATAATACATATTACCACCCAGCTCCAGGCGATAATATCTCGCCCGATCGCTATCTCAATGTGGCAATCAAGTTGGGCGTGGCCAATGCGTGGCCATTCTCGGTATACTCACCAGCGCCGCTCTTCTTCTTCCCTCAAGGTCGTACTATCGAAGAGTATATCTTAGAACCTGATGCAGTATTTTGGAAACCAGGGTCAAATTATGACCAGATTATGAGAATTCCTCTCGATTGGGTTGTCGATGGTGTCGAGGTCTTTTATGGCGGTTCGTCGAGTAACTCTAAACGCTTCAATCCCATCGTTGATGCGGGTTATGTGCTCCATACAGCCCTCTATGATGGCAAGTCACTACATCGTTATGTCGATGAGCAGGCCTCGTCTGAGGCTGGATATGAGGTGTTGATCGATACGAATAACTCCTCGGTAGATTTTTATGAACGTTCACAAGCCTCTTTAAAAGATGAATAGATTGACAAAAATATTGATGTTGTTATCTTTGTCGCTGTCAATCTCAAGGGTTAGTGCTCAGTCGTTCCAAATGGCGGAGCGACGTGAGTTGTGGAGTGTGAGTAGCAATGTGACGGGTATACTTCGAGACTCGGTCAATATCTCCTATGCTGAGCTCTATTTCGATGGTGAGCAGGGGGACTTCCGTAGCTTCTCCGACGCCTCATCTATGTGGAGTGCAGGTGCCAAAGCAGAAACTATTACACACCATGATCGAGTGTCGATGATTGGTGCATTTAGCTACGATCATAGCGAAGGAGAGGAGATGTCGGGCTCGATGTTTATTTCGCCTAACCAATACCCGTTCGATCTATTGGAGTTTACTCCTGGTGACAAAACCCTCCAAAGCTACTATCTTATGGGAGGTATCTCCTCGAGAGTTGACGATAACTGGAGCGTTGGTGTCAAGAGTGAGTTTGGGGCTCAGAACTATGCTAAGTTTAAGGATTTGCGACATTACAACTATCGTATGGAGCTCTCTCTTGCTCCGAGTGTGGCCTACACCACTGGGCAAATGAGGTTTGGCGCCAACTATATATTTTCTCGCAATAGTGAGATTGTGAAGGCTCAAGAGGTGGGATCCTCTTCAGCTTCATACTATGCCTTTTTGGATAAAGGACTTATGAATGGAGCCTACGAGACGTGGCAAGGTACGGGTGTGCATCTTGATGAGTCTGGTATTGATGGATTTCCTGTGCGAGAGACTCTTCATGGAGTGGCTGCACAGGTTGAGTGGCGTGATATATACGCCGAGGTGGAGTATATGCAGGGGTGTGGTGAGGTTGGCGAGAAGTTAACATATTGGTATGAGTTCCCCTCTCACCGCTACACCATGCGATTGGGCTACAATCGAAAAGGAGGCGAGTCTCTTCAACTCTTCCGTTTCGAGGCGTCACTATATAGCCTAAGTAACTACGAAAATGTGGTGGGTAGCAACACCTCGGGAGGTGTTACTACCACAATAATATATGGTTCAAACCATATTTTTGAGCAGCAGCAACTATCTCTATCGCCTACCTATGAGGTGATGTTTGGCAGTGGTGCAGGAGTGGATATTGGAGCTAACTACTCCCAGGTGCTGAGCCGTTCGACACTGATGTTCCCCTACGTCAAGGAGTTGTATACTAACTGCTACCAAGCTTACGTGGGTGGATATATCCCTTTGGGCAACCTCTATCTTCGAGGTAGGTTGCTCTATGCTGATGGCAATTTGAGAGAGTCGGATTATAGTGTAGCGTCAGATGTTGTGGCGGGTGAGTCACCTTTGCATCTTGAGGAGTACTACAATATAGCAAATGAGTATCTTATCTCACAACGTCTAAGTGGGTCGCTTTCGCTTCGCTATACTCTTTCGAGCGATATCTATTTCGAGATGGCTGCTCGCTACACTCAAGCCTTCTGTCTAAGCTACATCGCAGGGTCGAATCGTTGGGGTTGTACTCTAAAAATTGGTTATAATTTCTAAATATTACATTTATGAATAGATATATATTGTCAATACTATCTGCCGTAACACTACTCTTCGGTTGCTCTAAGAGTGATAATAGCGGTGAGATCGATCAGGAAGAGTTGCAGATTGTGATATCTCCAATCATACACTCTCGTGCCACCGAACTTGCCTTTGAGAAGGGTGATCAAATCGGGCTGTCGATGGTTATGGAGAGTGATAATTCACTCTATGTTGAGAATGTCGATATGAGCTACAATGGCTCCATCTTCGAAGGTGACCACAAGTGGTACTCCTCGTCGAGTGAGACGTCGACACTTGCGGCGTATTATCCATATATCTCATCCGAGACACTCCCCACATCATTCACAATTAAAGAGGATCAATCCACCATGGAGGGTTACACAGCTTCGGACTTGTTGATCGCCACCAAAAGTGAGGTGGTGCCAACCTCCTCTGCAATATTGATGGCTTTTACTCACGCTTTGAGCCGAGTTGTAGTAGAGATAGATAATCAAAGTGGTGTGTCGGTGGAGTCTGTTATAATTGGAGGCTCTCGCCCTACTGTGACCTTCGATGCTTTTGCAAATAGTGTTGAGGTTGATCTAAGTGCTTCGGTGGTAGATATCGTGGCGCCATTGTGGGATGATCAAACATATAAAGTCGTTGTCGTACCGCAGAGTGTGGCGCTGACGTTTTATGTAACATTGAGCGACGGTAGGGTTTTGAGCCGAGAGAAAGAGAGTGTTACGCTTAGCCAAGGCGGTGAGTATTTGGCTCAAATAACTATTGTCGAAGATGATATTGATATCTCTCTATCGGGTGACATCAATGAGTGGAGTGATCAAGGCACGATCCCATCTTGGGGAGAGGGTGATAATGCTGATGATTTCGAGGAGTATGAGGATTACATTATCTATGAGGGTGAGAGCTACAAAACGGCAACCTACAATGGCTTTACGGTAATGATCGATAACTTGAGGTATATTCCCAATGGCAAGGTGGTCTCCAGTGACCCCTCGGATGCCAATGGAGTGTGGTATCCCTACTCGTTATCTCTCGACCCATCGGATTTAGAGGCGGAGGGCTATATTGCCGAGCCGTTAACCGATGAGGCCTCGATTATCAAATATGGTTACCTCTACGACTTTGCAACGGCATTTGGTGAGGATGTTGTGGCCGACAACTATGATAGCTTTGTGGCAACTCAAGGCATCTGCCCTAAGGGGTGGTATATTCCAACAATGGAAGATTGGTATGCTTTGACTGGTGATGGTTATCAGCAAGCCACCAATCCCTCGGCACCCTTCTATGACTCTAATGTGGGTTATAGCTCTATTCAAAGAGCCAATGAATTGGGTTTTAATCATGTCTACCCTGGTGCGATAGCCAACGATAAATATAACACTATGGTTGTGGAGAGCGAATATACGCAGAGTAGTTATGTGGGTGGTGATGCGCAACAGGAGTCTGTGGTGGGTAAAAACTCGCTTTCATACTATATGTCCTCCACCCCCGTCGTCTACTATCCCAATAGCGACTTAGCGTGCTATTATGCTCTATATACGTCGCACGCTTCAAAATATTTAGAGAAGGGATCAATCTCGGTGATGCTCACATATGAACATTATGGAATCTCGGTGCGTTGCGCAAAAGTCAGACAATAAATAAACTAATTAATATATACTTAAAAAAAGAAAACAATGAAGAGAAAGATTTTTTCAGCCTTAATGATTGGAGCAGTTTTGCTAAGCTGTTCGAAGGATCCAATTGATCCAAATGTGGATGTTGAACCTACAGATGCTGTCTCAATTGCAGCTATGATTCAATCACGTGCTACGGAACTTAGCTTTGAGTCGGGGGACCAAATCGGTGTATCTATCGTTATGGATGCAGATAACTCACTCTATGCCGATAATAGCATGTTGAGTTACAATGGCTCAAGCTTTACGGGTGATCTGTACTGGTACACAGATGCCGATCTAACATCTACAATATTGGCATACTACCCCTATGTTGAGGCTTCATCGACTCCAACATCGTTCACTATTCAAGAAGATCAAACAGAAAGTGGTGCATATACAGCCTCAGACCTTATGATGGCAATGAAGAGCGGTGTTGAACCATCGTCGTCATCGACAACAATGACCTTTAGTCACAGCCTTAGTCGTATTGTGGTTGAGGTAGATAACCAAAGTAGCAAATCTATTGAGTCGGTTGTGATCGGAGGTTCATACCCAACTGCTATATTTGATCTCGCTGAGCAGAGTGTTGAGGTAGATGCAACATCGGCAATAGTCAATATCAAAGCTCCACTTTGGGATGATGGCGCATATAAAGCTATTATCGTTCCTCAAACCGTAGCACTTACATTTACCATTACTTTTGATGGTGGCGAAGAGGTATCTCGCAAGAAAGCCTCTGTGACATTTGTAGCTGGTGGTGAGTATACAGCGGAGATCACTGTGTTGGATAGTGATATTGATGTTGACCTATCTGGCGATGTTGATGATTGGACCGAGGGCGGCGTTATTCCAGATGTGTCGTTCGATGAGTATGATGGTTATTTTGTATACGATGGTGTTACCTATCAAACTGTAACCTTTAGCAATGGTGCTACTTGGATGGCCGAGCCACTTCGCTATTTGCCTGATGGTTACACCCTGTCATCTGACGCCACCGAGGATAGTGATGCTTGGTATCCATATGCAATGGACTATGATAAACTCGTTGAGGATGATGCTGTTGCGCTTAGCCCATCTATTGATTATCTAAAGGTTCTCACCGACGAAGAGTCTATTGCAGCTAAGGGTCTATTGTACTCTTTTGAGGCCGCTCTTGGCAAAGAACTTACCGAGGAGAATTGTTATGACTTTGAGGGCAGCCAAGGTATCTGTCCAAAGGGTTGGCACATCCCAACACGTGCAGATTATTTTGCTCTCGTTGGTTACTCTATTGCATCTATTGATGAGACAAGTGCTCAAACAGACTCCAGTGCTCTATTCTATGACTCAGCATATAATTCAGGTTCTATCTCGAATGCAATTGACGCTGGTTTCAACTACACATTCTCGGGTGTTCGTATGCAAGCTAACTTCTCTTCAACACCGCTATATCAAAGAACAATGATTCAGGGTAGCAACTCAACTAAAACAGAGTGGTATGGTGAGACAGCATTGAACTACTATATGACATCGACATGCTATAAGCCAGCCTATAGCTCTTCGACAGGAGAACTCTCAAATATCCAATTCTTTGGTCTTATGAGTACTTTCACTGCGGGTGGTTATCCTGAGGGTCGTATCACATTGGCTGCCGTAGGTGTTAAGTCGGGATTGTCTGTGCGTTGCGTTAAAGATAGCGAGTAGATTTTTAACATCTTAGTTGATCGTAATTGAGAGGTGGTTAATATATAGATAATGTATGCACTTATCTATATATTAGCCCTTCTGGTCTAAAGATCAAATATAGGGTGTCTATCGATTGTTATCGTCTCCTATTCTATTGATATATTGGGAATATATGGTTATCTTTGTGGAGTATATGAGAGTACTAAATGAAATTGATGATAAGTTAAGATGAGCGATATTGTAATTAAGTGCGATAATATAACGCACTACTACGGTAAACGTCTGATATATGAGGATTTATCCTTCGATGTGAAGAGTGGCAGTATTTTGGGTCTTTTGGGTAAAAATGGCACAGGTAAGACCACCATAATTAACATCCTGAATGGCTACCTCAAACCACACTCTGGCGTCTGTTCACTATTTGGTGAGCCGATGACCTCGATACTTCCCGAGACAAAGGCTCGTGTGGGGTTGCTTTTGGAAAATCACGTACAGCATGACTTCTTCAATGTGGAGCAGATTGAGAAGTTTTATAGTGGATTCTTCCCAAATTGGAATCGAGAAGTCTACTATGAGCTTCTCAAAAAGTTGCAGGTTACAACGAAGCAGCGTCTAAGCTCGATGTCGTGTGGTCAGCGTTCGCAGGTGGCATTGGGACTTATTTTCGCCCAAAACCCCGACCTGTTGATCCTCGATGACTTCTCGATGGGGCTCGACCCTGGATACAGACGACTCTTTGTGGAGTATCTGCGTGAGTATGCAACAGCTGAGCAAAAGACAATATTTCTCACATCGCACATCATTCAAGATATGGAGATGCTTATCGATGATTGCATCATCTTGGATTATGGCCGTATTCTAACCCATCGACCTACTCGAGAGATTCTCGATAACTTCCGCCGTTTTAGGTTCGACTCGACACAAGAGGTGGTACTTTCAGATGATAGATTGTGGAGTGTTGAGCGAATTGTTGAGCGATGGGAGTGCTACTCCTTCTGCGATATGACGCAGGTGAGTGAGATACTCTCGCCATTCTCGGTTTCGAACCTCACTCAGGAGAGCATCTCACTCGAGGATGCCTTCATTGGGCTTACGGGAAAGTATTAATTTATAAAGGATTATTACAATGTTAAAAGCAATATTCTATAAAGAGATGATAAAGACACAGCGAGTGGTATCTATGCTGTTGTTACTATCCATTGCATTGGTGATCTACCTTTTTCTTAACAACTCATACCTCTTGAGGATTGATGGAGCGGTTGGGGTGTGGTCGGCTGTTGCCGATCAAGGTGCTTGGATTGTTCCCAACTTCGTGAGATGGTTCTTGATGGTGGTTCCAATCGCTATATCGGCGATACAGTATACCAGCGAGATTGCCAACAAACGACTCAAGCTTACGCTCCATTTGCCACACTCCGAGACTAAGATTGTGGTCGCTATGCAGCTCTTTGGTCTTGTGGTAACCGTGCTCCTATATCTTATCGTGCTGCTCCCAACATGGGTTGGCATGCTGTTTTACTACCCAATGGAGATGGTAAATGCTATGCTCTTTACACTATTGCCCTATATTTTGGCTGGTGTGGCGAGTTATTTCTTTGTTGCGTGGGTCATCGTTGAGCCCATATGGATACGACGTGTAGCCCATGCCGCAATATCTATTGGGGCCCTCTCGATATTTACATTGGAGAGTAGTTCGCTATGCCGTTATCGCTATGCTATCGCTCAGCTCATTGTGCTTGTTGTTGCCTCATGGATTGCAGCACTATACTCTGCGGCACGATTTAAAGATGGAGCTCAACAATAACCAAAAAAGAACAATGAGATGAAACATCCAAATAGACTATTAGTTGTAATTACTCTACTGACAACCATTGTGTTGCTCTTCTCGCTACCGCAATTGGTGCGCAAGGTGACGATCTCAAAAGATGATTACCCCTTTGTGTACTATAGCTCGAAGTTGCGAGAGATAGCCATAATCGACTACTCCGATAAACAATATCCAATGCAGGATCTCGAAGGCAAAAAATACTCTACAGCTCAATTCGATACTCTGCTGCCACTGCTCAACTATCGCCAATTGATGTCGGATGGCATTATGCCCGATTCGATTGAGGGCTTCGAAGTGACGCCACGTATCTTGGCTATTAATTCAGTGGTATTTAGATATAATCCTCGAGATTATGCTACACCCAAGGTCGGAATCTATGCACTATTGGAGTGCATGCCTACCCGTGTGGGGTTAACGGCACCTACCGATTTCTTTCGTATTGATGATCGCATAGAGTTTATTGATGCAGCAACCAATAGGGTAGATAGCGAGAAGAGTGAGAAGTTCCAAAAAGCTATGCTCAAACAGGGGTATGAGTTCCCTACGCAGTGGGTACGAGGCGATGCCAATACCCGAAAATCGTATGATGAGGGCTACTTCTGTTTGGATAATAAGGGCGATCTATATCACCTCAAGATGGTCAATGGTAGACCATTTGTGCGCAATACTATGGCTGCTGATAGCATCGAGGTGGCTCAATTTATCAACTACCTACCTGCGAGTAAACGTTTCTACGGTGTTATAGTGAGCAAAGAGGGGTTGTTCTATCTTCTGGAGAGTGATGATATGGGCGGCTATGTTACTCGCCAGCTGGATATTGACCCTATCGATATCGATCGAGATCAGATGTTGGTAATGGGTAACCTTCTCTATTGGAACATAGCGGTGACAAATAGCGAGGGTCGTCTCTACTATACTCTTGCGGCCGATGACCTACAGCGTGTTGCAACACACTCGATCTTGCGTGAGGCAAATCTCTGGGATAGGGTGTCGCAGTGGCTCTTCCCTATTCAAATCGAGTTCGAGCGAGGGGAGAGTGCTTACATCTATGGACGCCTTAATGTGTCGGGATATCCTGCATGGATTCTATCGATTCTCTTGTCTGTAGTTTGTGGATTGGTGATATACCGTCGTGAGAATATTGGCGTGAGACTCTTTATAACATTGCTCATCGCAGTAAGTGGCTTGGCTGGATATATAGCGGTGGCTATGTTGCCACGTTTTAGAAAATAACAACAATTAAATAAAAAAAATGAAAAAAATTATCTGTGTATTAGCAATTGGACTAATGATGAGTGCATGTATTGGCACTGGAGGCAACTCTTCGAAGGGTGAGAGTGCAAGTAGCGAGACTAAGGCTGTAGCTGTTGAGAGCTACGAGCTCAACGATCTGTTGGCTGTTGCCGATAGCCTTGTAGGTAAGGAGGTTATAGTTGTGGGAACTGTTACTCACACATGTAAGCACTCGGGTCGAAGATGCTTTATTGTTGGTGATGATCAAAAGACATCGTTCAGAGTTGAGGCTAAAGGTGATATCGGAGGCTTCAATCGTGAGCTTATTGGTTCTGAGTTGGCGGTGACTGGCATCCTTCAAGAGAATCGCCTAACAAATGAGTATCTCAATGAGTGGGAGGCACAAATTGCAGAGAGTGGTGGCGTAGAGGATGGCTCGGCTGAGTCGTGCGATGCCGAAACCAATAACATCAAAGAGATGCGTGAGTGGATGAAGGCAAATAACAAAGAGTACTATTCGCTATACTATATGGATGGTACATCATTCGAGGTTGTTGAGTAATGAATCGCAATAAGATTATCAAGTGGTTGCGAGTCATCCATCGTGATTTAGGTTTCCTCATGGTCGGAGTCTCTATAATATATGGAGTCTCTGGCATGATTGTAAACCATATGGGTGAGACTGATCCAGCCTTTAGAACTACGCAGGAGAGTCTTGTTATAGATAAAGATCTTATGCAGAGCGAGCTTCCCGAAGTCTTCGAGGCTAATGGCCTACCTGCAATCAAGCGTGTAGCTACGATAGACGAGGAGCACTCTCGAGTGATGTTGGATGGAGGCCTGGGTGTCTACAACTCTGCTACAGGAGAGTTGGTCTATGAACAGCATAAACGACGAGTTGTGATCTACTGGTTCAATCGTCTGCACTACAATCGAGTACAGGGGTGGAATGTGATGGGAGATCTATTTGCATTCTCGCTCATCTTCTTTGCACTCTCTGGAATTTTTATGGTTCCTGGCAGCAAAGGGGTGTCGGGACGAGGTAAATGGTACTTACTTGTAGGTCTGTTAATACCGCTGATATATGTTCTACTGGCTTAATATCTGTTGATTACCAAAATTTATTGAGTTCAGCATTATACTCAAAGCCTACGCTTTGAAGAGTTTCGCAGAGTTCGGTCTGATCTATTGCCATATCTTCGCAGAGCTCGGTGAGTGAGATATATCTATCTCGCAATTTAGTATTGATGAAGCTATAGAGCATCATCGGGTCAGAAGGGATATTGTCCATCACGATTGTTAAATTTTACCGCTACAAAGGTATATGTTTTTTTGATAAAATAAAATAGCTATAAATTGGTAATATAGTCTATTGTGGAGCTAACTAATAGATTTGTTAACTATAAGTTGGTACTGATGAGCGATATTTTACCTACATATGGTAATTGTGAGGTTTGTTGTATTGTACTACTTTTGTATCAGTAGAAAACGCCATTTCTATTAAAGTGAATTTTATTTGTTTGTATTGGCGTAGATAGGTTGCTTTTTATTAGCCATATTTAGAAATCTATATTTCGTCGATTTGTAAAAAAGGGATGCCCTTTACCTCGTTAATCCCTTTTTTTATTGTGCCATAAATAGGCTTTTCCAAATAAAATATCTACCTTTGTTCCCGCATAGGTTCCGAAAGAGATTCATATAGGTGAATCAATAGTAGGATTAAAAGGGAATGTCGTGTGAATCGGCAACAGTTCCCGCTGCTGTAAGCTTCATCTCCGCTGATAGTGGAGAGCATGGGTGAGACACTTTTGCCACTGATCTTTGGGTCGGGAAGGCGTCTAACTTGGAAGTAAGTCAGAAGACCTGCCATATGCAAACTTGTAATTTTAGATTTACGGAGAATAAATCAGGGTTAAGATATGCGTCGTTTGACTTTCAACTCTTCACTCTTTATTGCCGTAGATAGTTTTTTGTTTAGGCATAGATGAAGTTTTATTTACTATTACTCTTTTCACTTATAGGCGTTGCTCTCTTTGGGCAAGGCTATGACTCGGTGGTAGATAGTCTCGAGATCGAGGAGATTGTCGTTGCCACTAATCGAGTCAATAAAGAGGTTATACCTGTTCAGATTCTTAGTGGTGAATCGCTTAAACAACTTAGTGCCCACTCGGTGGCCGATGCTGTACGCTACTTCTCGGGGGTTCAAATCAAAGATTATGGTGGTGTTGGCGGTCTCAAGACGGTCAATATTAGAAGTATGGGAAGTCACCACGTGGGGGTTTTCTATGATGGCGTGGAGCTTGGGAATGCCCAAAACGGCGTTGTCGACCTGGGGCGTTTTTCGCTTGATAATATGGAGGCGGTGTCGCTCTACAATGGGCAGAAGAGTGCAATATTCCAAACAGCAAAGGATTACGCCTCGGCCAGTGCAATCTATATGACCACCCGCAAACCTACGTTTGATGAAGAAAAGTGTTATAACCTCAATTTGGGATTGAAGGGTGGCTCGTTCAAGACTATCAACCCCTCCATCCTGTGGGAGCAGAGGATATCATCCTCGTTACGCTCTTCGGTGAGTGCTGAATATCTATATACCTCGGGCGAGTATCCATTTACATACTCAAAGCTCAATGGATATGATACAACTGAGATTCGCAAAAATGGTGATGTGCGCTACCTTAGAGCCGAGGCAGCACTCTTTGGCGATATTGACCATGGCGAATGGCAGGCCAAAGCCTACTACTACGACTCCGAGAGAGGTTATCCTGGCGCCTCAGTAAGAGAGGAGCCTGGTCTATTCCAAAATGCAGACCGCCAATGGGATACCAACATCTTTGTGCAGGGCTCATTGCGAAAATCATTTAGCTCGCTCTACTCGCTCAAGCTCAATGCTAAGTATGCCAACGATATGTTGCACTATATATCGGATCCAACAACGCAGTTGCCTGTAGATGATACATTTACCCAACAAGAACTTTATGCCTCGGCAGCAAATCTTTTTAATTGTGCTCCGTGGTTGAGCTTTGCTCTTTCGAGCGACCTACAACGCAATATCCTCGATTCGGATCAGACGAGCTTCGCCTACCCAAGGCGTATCACCTCGCTCACCTCGGCAGCAACTTCAATCACATATAACGATCTTAAGTTCCAAGGAAGCTTGCTTTACACCCTTGTCAATGACGATACTCAGAATGGTGAGGCGGCCGATTATTTTAGTGAGTTAACCCCTACGGCAATCATCTCATATGAACCATTTGATGCAACGGATCTCAACCTTAGGGCATTCTATAAGAGAGTATTCCGCATGCCGACGCTCAACGACCTCTACTATGTGTCGGTGGGAAGTCCTTCGCTCGAACCCGAGCTCACAACGCAATATAATATTGGTGCCACATATAAATATTCGGCTGCCTCTTCGTTGCTCGATTACCTCGAATTGCAGGTAGATGGCTACTTCAACCAAGTCGACAATAAGATTATAGCTACACCTACTTCAAATCAATTTCGATGGACAATGATTAATTTAGGTTATGTCGAGATAAGAGGTGTAGATTTAGCCCTCAATACCCATTGGTCATTGGGTGATGTGGGAATCTCGCTGAGAGGCAACTATACGGGGCAAATGGCGCAAGATTTCACGGATCCTTCGGACGAAGATTATGGTGGCCAAATTCCATATATTCCATGGCATAGCGGCTCCTTTATTGTGGGCGGTGATTATTGCGGCTGGCGACTTAATTATAGCTTTATATACACTGGTGAGCGCTACGATTCTGTAGCAAATATCGCCGAGAACTATATGCAGCCATGGTACACAAGTGACCTCTCTCTCTCGAGAGACTTCTCGCTCAAGGGGGTAGAATTGCGTGCAGCCCTCGAGGTAAATAACATCATGAACCAACAATATGAGGTTGTTAAGTGCTACCCAATGCCTGGCATAAATTATAAAATTAAGATCAACGTAATACTTTAAAAATAGATGAAACATATATTTGCAACATTAGTTATACTCCTTGCGATTGGTTCTTGTCGACAAGAAGAGACCATAATTCTCTCTACAGGAACAGCTGTCACTACGCCCTATACCAATTTGGGTGATATCAAAGGCTTCTACCTTCTCAACGAGGGAAATATGGGTAGTAATAAAGCTACACTCGACTATTTTGATTACACTACGGGCATCTACCATAAGAATATATATGCAGAACGCAATCCAAATGTAATAAAAGAGTTGGGTGATGTAGGTAACGATTTGCAGATCTATGGCGATAGGTTATATGCTGTTGTTAATTGTTCGAATTTGGTTGAGGTGATGGATCTTGCAACAGCCACCCATATCGGTACATTCTCCATTCCCAACTGCCGATATATTATTTTTAGTGGCTCCTATGCCTATGTTAGCTCCTATGTGGGGCCAGTGCAGCTCGACTCTGATGCTCGTTTGGGATATATTGCCAAGGTCGATTTGGAGAGCCTCGAAGTGGTGTCGGAGTGTACTGTAGGCTACCAACCCGAGGAGATGGTAATTGTTGGTGATAACCTCTATGTTGCAAACTCGGGCGGATATATCTATCCCAACTACGATACAACGATCTCGGTTATTGACCTCGTTACATTTGAGGAGGTAACAAAGGTGGAGGTCGCCACGAATCTATACCATATGGAGGTGGACCCCTATGGCGCAATTTGGGTCTCATCACGTGGCGATTATGCCGAGATCTCATCTAATGTTTATGTGTTGGAGACGAACGGAGATATGGAGACTGTGGCGCTTGATGTTGAGTGTAGTAATATGACTATTGGTGGCGACAAGCTCTACATTCTAAATGAAGATGGTTGTACCGTAGTAGATACTAAGAGTCGTGAGGTGATCCAGAGTGAATTTATCAAGGATGGAACCTTTAGAGATATTAAATTTCCTTATGGGATAGCCTACAATGAGGAGTACGACGAGTTGATTATAACCGATGCTGATGACTATATCACCCCAGGGAAGCTGCACTGCTATGGTGCAGATGGACTCTTGCGATGGAGTGTGTCAGCTACGGGTGACATACCATCTTCTATCGCTTTCACCACAACACCATTAGAATCTTTATAATAATGAAAAAAAACATGTTTCTACTGTCGGCGTTGATCGCCATGATCTCGTGCAGTGAATCGAATAGATCGTCGGATCTATCAAGTGAGTCGACCCCCTATGTAACAAAGGTCTTGGAGTATCTGCCTGCGCCAGGCCAATACACGAACTTAATGCCAGCTTATGAGCAAGGCGATAGCCAAGAGGAGATGAATGCCAAGGTATTGGAGTATATTGGCAATAATGCTCAGCAGACTATAACCTTGGGCGGATATGGAGGTTATGTTGTGGTTGGTTTCGACCACACAATAGAGAATGTGGAGGGTATGTGTGACTTTAGAGTGCGAGCAAATGCCTACTATGCCGAAGCTGCCGATGGCTCTGCCGCAGGTGGCAGTTGCGAGCCAGGTGTAATTATGGTGGCCTACGATGCCAACAATAATGGTGTGGCGGATGATGAGTGGTATGAGATTGCGGGTAGTTCACACATCGACCATATTAGCGAGGAGTGGTATGCTACGGCGGTGGCCGCAGGAAATGATGTGAATTTCTACTCTGACTACCAAATAATCTACTCTAAACCACAAGAGGAGCCTTCAGATGTTTCGCAATATGCGACATACATAAAATGGAGCGACAATAGAGGCCAAGAGGGTTATATCCCCAAGAGTAGCTACCATACACAAAGTTATTACCCTGAGTGGATTGATAGTAGCGAGATTACATTTAGCGGCTCTCGATTGCCTCAAAATGGTATTGATAGTAGTGGTAGCGGCTCCAATTATCTGCTCTATAAATTCCAATATGGCTATGCCGATAATGCGACAAACGATAGCGATGAGTCGGCTATAGATATTGGTTGGGCTGTAGATAGTAGTGGCAATAGTGTACTCCTTGAGGGAGTTGACTTCATTAAGATATACACTGGCGTAAACCAAGTGAATGGCTGGTTTGGTGAGTGCTCAACCGAGATCTCTGGCGTCGAGGATCTCCACCTTTTAGGTGTTGAGATCTTTAGTCTATAGAGTATCTCGATCGATATATAACAGGGCAAACGCACAAAAAAATATAGTTTATTACTGACTCCGTCGGGCGGAAAAAAACACCTCCGCTAACCTATACAATTTTTTAAATGTCTAACAACATTTAAACCCTTCTCGAGGTTCACCTCACTGATGTGTGGTGGCAACCATAGGTTGACATAGATATATCTCTTATAATGAG
>JBCQWR010000023.1:0-41500 GCA_047171945.1 Rikenellaceae bacterium
AACCGCAGGTGTAATACACACCTGTTAATCTTTTGTTGTGTCAAGTTATTATAAACCTAATTTATGCACCCTTGCGTGGGGTGTGTAACTAATTTATTTACAGATGAAACACCTAATCTCACTATTATTACTCTTAGTGGTCTATACCTCGGCAGTTCAAGAGAGCGCCATATGGAGGGATAGTTCAAAGTCGTTTGATCAGAGAGTTGAAGATCTGTTGACACGTCTTACGATCGAAGAGAAACTGCGATATTTTAGCTCGGATATTCCTGCCATTGAGCGTCTTGATATCCCTGCATACTTATGGTATAATGAGGCACTTCACGGCTTTATGTCGTGGGGTTGCACCTCCTTTCCTCAAAATAATGCGATGGGTAGTACGTGGGACCCCGATCTAATGTTCGATGTTGCTTCAGCAATCTCTGATGAGGCTCGAGCCAAGCAGAGTGCAGGTGATGCCGAGGTGATGATATACTCGCCTACGGTCAATATGTCACGTGATCCACGATGGGGTCGTAACGAGGAGTGTTATAGTGAGGATCCATACCAGATGTCACAAATGGCAAAGATGTATGTGAGAGGTATGCAGGGCACCCACCCAAAATATCTAAAGACGATATGTACGGTAAAACACTTTGCGGCCAACAACGTCGAACATAAGCGAGAGCAGATTCAATCTATGATCAGCGAGCAGGATCTTAGGGAGTATTACTTGCCAGCATATAAAGCATGTATTGTAGAGGAGCGTGCAGGAGGAGTTATGAGTGCACTCAATGGTCTCAATGGTATCCCTTGTAGCTCTCATGAGTGGTTGCTTAGTACCATTCTGCGTGATGATTGGGGCTTTGAGGGTTATGTTGTTGCCGATTGGGGCGCTGTGGGAGGAATCCATAAGTACCAAAAGGTGGCAGAGAGCAATGCTGAAGCTGCTGCTATGGCACTCAAGGCGGGGTGTGATCAAGAGTGTTTCCGACCCAATGCCTCACCAATGGTAGAGGGCCTTAGAGAGGCATACCAAATGGGGTTGGTGACCGAAGAGCAGATTGATAGATCGTTGCGCCGACTACTTAAGCTTCGCTTTATGGTTAATGGATTCTGGATAGATGATGAGTGTCCATACAACAATACTCCAGCATCACTTTTGGAGTGTGATGAGCATAAGGCATTGGCTCTTAGGGCGGCCCAGAAGAGTATTGTTCTACTTAAGAATGAGGGTGAAATATTGCCTCTCGACGATAAAATAGAGACTATTGCTGTGGTTGGGCCCTTTGCCGACAGATGTTGGCTTGGAATATATTCTGGTTCGCCTAAGAGTAAGATAACTCCACTCCAAGGCCTCGAAGAGCGTTTCGATGGGGAGCTTCTTTATGAGGTTGGTTGTGCTGTGACAGAGCGTGGTGATAACTACGATATGCAGAAAGCTATCGAAATAGCTAAAAGAGCTGATGTCGTTATTGCATTTGTTGGAAATGACGACACCACATCTACCGAAAATAACGATCGTGAGACGCTTGCTTTGCCTGGTCGCCAGATTGAGCTTGTGGAGAGATTGTGTTCGGTGAGTGACAATGTGGTGGTGGTGCTCTCGCCAAGTGGATCTACAACAATTGGCTCGGCTCAAGAGGGCGCCGAGGCGATATTGTGTGGTTGGGCTAATGGCCAAGAGCAGGGTAAGGCGATATCCAATGTTCTATTTGGTGATGTGAATCCAGGTGGTAAACTCTCGACAACGTGGTTTGCATCAGATAGCGATCTCCCATCTATCGATGATTATAATATTCGTAATAATAGAACCTACATCTACTTCGATGGTGAGCCTCTCTATCCATTTGGCTACGGTTTGAGCTACACCTCGTTTGAACTCTCTAATTTGCAACTGAGCTGTGATAAGTTATCTGCGGGTGAGAGGTTGAGTGTTAGTGTAGATGTTCGAAATAGTGGCTTGAGAGAGGGTGATGAGGTTGTTCAAATCTACGTTCAAGACGCTCAGTCGATCAAAAAACTACAAGGTTTTGAGCGTGTTACCCTCAAACCAGGAGAGAAGAAGAGAGTCGAAATAGAGTTGGCATATGATCAATTCAGCCATTGGGATAGTAGTGTTGATGATTTCGTGGTGAGTGATGGATGTTGCCAAATATTGGTTGGAAACTCCTCTAAGAGTACGCCACTGAGTGCCAATCTCGATCTGCGAGGATCGAAACTCCCCGAGCACTCTCTTCGCACGGTGAGCTACGAGAATTATCATAGTGATGAGCGGTATCGATCTCAATATTATGGTGGTAAGGCAGTAGTGCCAACACCCAAACCTAAGGTTGTGACAGATCCCAATGTGGGTCTTCGTTGGTATGAGTTCTATATCGACTTTGTTGATCCTGGCTTCTATGTTAGTGAATGGGAGGTGAAACTCAATTATAGAGCGCAGAAGAGTTGTGTGAAGTCTACCATAAAGTATGATGGTGTGGTGGTTAAAGAGGATGTGGTATTGAGTGGCGAGGGAGATTCTTCGCAGAGTATTATGATCCCTAAGCCTGATTATAGTCTACCTACTCGTGTGCAAATTATAGTTGATAAATCTATAGAGATTGAATCTATTGATGTGGTGTGGCCCAAGGATCAGAGTGTTGTAAGGTATAGTGAATTTACCTCAAAGCTTTAGTGGCTGGTAACCTATTTGTTGGTAGATAGTATATCTCTACGATACTCTTGGGGGGTAGATCCAACGACCTTGCGGAATACTCTGTTGAAGTAGGAGACATCGTTGAACCCAACGGCATAGGCTACATCTTTGATGTGGGTTGAGCCGACCATCAGTAGTAGCTGGGCACGTTGCATCCTTTTGGTTTGTATATATTGAATGGGTGATTGGCCTATAAGAGTCGTAAATTTACGAGTGAAGTACTCTGTACTAATACAGCTCAAATTGGCCAATTCTGTCACTTCGATGGGTTTGGCTATATTACTTCTAATATATAGTAACACTTTTGCGATTCGATCATCCAACTTTTCGTTCTTTGGCTTGGCATATTTTATAAAGTGGCTTATGAGTATTCCCAAAATACTTTCGGTCTCCATCTTGTTGTGTTGTGCCTGGTGGGTCGATGTTGAAATGTCGTCGATAAGCGTAGAGTGGCTATTGTAGGATTGGGGATTGTAGTTTATAAGTCCCTTGTCAGGATTGCACTCGAGTAGGTGTTTCACCAATATGTGATCGATCTCTGTGGCGGGAATCTTGTGCTCGAAGTTATAGTTTTCTCCTATGCTGAGGTGATTGCCCACCTCCTCGTAGAGGTGGATATAATAGAGAGAGAAGTCGCCATCGCATTCATAGTGGTGCATGCAATATGCAGGTATGATGTAGAGATATCCTGACTCCACATCGTAGCTGCCGCTTGGTAGATGAATCTTTGCTGAGCCTGATGTGGGTAGGTATATGCGTGTAAATGGGCTTACCACTTGTTTGTAGTTCCAGTCGGCATGATGTTCGGCATAACCGATATTAGTTAAGATAAATTTAGTTGCCCCTTCCATAGTTGCAAACTTAGTGAATAAATTGATAAATATCAAGAATATCCTATATTTTGTTAAGTTTGATTTATTTTTTGATCAATAATTTTGTGAAATTTGCAATACCAAACCTAAACCTTTAAAATATGAACTCTAAGAATAGATTAATCTCGAAGGAGTATTTAGTACCATTCATCTTGGTGACTACCCTTTTTGCTGCGTGGGGCTTTGCCAACGACATTACCAATCCCATGGTGGCAGCCTTTAAAACCATTATGGAGATATCGACAGCCAAGGCTTCTCTGGTTCAATTTGCATTTTATGGCGGATATGCAACAATGGCTATCCCTGCAGCGCTATTTATCCAGCGCTACAGCTATAAGAGTGGTATACTTTTGGGCCTTGCTCTTTATGCCGTTGGAGCGTTGTTGTTTTGGCCTGCGGCTCACTTCCAACAATTTGAGATGTTTTTAGTGTCGCTCTACATCTTGACCTTTGGATTGGCATTTTTAGAGACCACAGCCAACCCCTATATCTTGTCGATGGGATCGCCCGAGAATGCTACTCGACGTCTGAACTTGGCGCAGACATTCAACCCTATTGGCTCGTTGATGGGTATGTTTGTGGCATCGAGGTTGATTCTTGCAAACTTGCAGTCCGATAAACAAGGAGTGCCATTTGGAGAACTTGCTGAGGGTGTCAAAGAGCAGATTAGATTGGAGGATTTGATGATTATTCGCAATCCCTATGTGATTTTGGGAATCTGTGTCATTATCCTATTTGTTGTTATCCTATGCATCAAGATGCCCAATACTATTGGCGAATTGAAGGTGAGTTTCAATGAGTCATTGAGGGCACTCATTGGTAACCAAATATATCGAGAGGGTGTTGTAGCACAGGTATTCTATGTGGGAGCTCAGATCATGTGTTGGACATTTATTATTCAATATGCTGGCCGTTTGGGTATAGCTAAGGCTGATGCTCAAATGTATAATATTATTGCGATGTGTTTCTTCCTATTTGGTCGATTTATCTCCACTATGATAATGCGATTTGTCAATTCTCGTATTATGCTACTTGTTTTTGCTCTTTGTGCGATGATTACTACTGCTGGTGCAATTCTTATCGATGGCATGGGTGGCCTGTATTGCCTTATGGCAACTTCAATCTTTATGTCGCTTATGTTCCCAACGATCTATGGAATAGCTCTCGAAGGGGTGGGTAAATATGCAACTTTGGGTGCTGCAGGCTTGGTTATGGCTATTGTGGGTGGGTCGATTATGCCTCCTCTACAGGGTCTTATAATCGATCAGAAAGTTATCTGTGGTATTGCTGCCGAAAATTTCTCATTTATCATTCCTCTCTTCTGTTTCCTTTTTATCGCAATATATGGCTATAGATCTTACAATGTCTTAAAAACTAAAAACATAAAATAAATGGAAATCAAAACAATCAATCCAAAGCAAGTGCCACAGCGCACACTAAGCAACGGAGCAGTAATCCCAGCGGTAGGAATCGGCACTTTCGGTTCGGATAACTACGACAACGAGACTATCGCCTCTGCCCTAAAAATAGCAATCCGCCACGGTTACCGCCACATCGACTGCGCCGCAGTTTATGGCAACGAAAAGGAGATTGGAGTAGCAATCAAGGAGATTATCGCCGAGGGTGTTGTAACTCGTGAGGAGTTGTGGATCACATCGAAACTTTGGAACGATCAACATAATAACGTTGCTGAGGCATGTCGTCAGTCAATGGAGGACTTGCAACTCGACTACCTCGATCTATACCTTGTTCACTGGCCATTCCCCAACTTCCACGCAAAGGGTGTTTCGGTCGAGAGCCGTGACCCAAATGCAGTGCCATATATCCACGAGAATTTTATGCGCACTTGGGGCGAGATGGAGAAACTCTACGATGCAGGGTTGGTTCGCAACATCGGAACATCTAACGTCACTAAAGCGAAGATGGAGTTGATTCTGCGTGATTGCCGCATCAAGCCAGTGATCAACGAGATGGAGATTCACCCACACTTCCAACAGCCTGAGTTATACGACTATATGGTCGCAAATGGCATCCAGCCAATCGGCTTCTGCCCTATAGGTTCACCAAATCGTCCAGAGCGTGATAAGACCGCAACCGACACTGTGCCGATCGAGGATCCAACGATCGTGGCTATCGCTGCGGCACACGGAGTTCACCCAGCTGTCATCTGCCTCAAGTGGGCTGTTCAGCGTGGCGAGATCATCATTCCATTCTCGGTGAAGCCCGAGAAGTTTATGGCTAACTTGGAGTGCGCTGTGGTTGACCCACTTACCGACGAGGAGATGGCTGCTATGAAGTCGCTCGACAAGAATAATCGCTTTATTAAGGGACAAGTGTTCTGTTGGGTTGGAGCCGAGTGGCAAGATCTCTGGGATTTAGACGGTATAATCAAACAATAACAAACAAATTAAAATTATATAACAATGAGTAACAAAATGCAAGCGGCATTTTTGCCAGGAAACAGCACAGTAGACCTCAAGATGGTCGAGATTCCAAAACCAGGTCATGGTGAGGTTCTTATCAAGATGAAATCATCGACAATTTGCGGATCGGATATCCGTTGCATCTATCGTGAGCACGTGGGTGAGGGTCCTGAAGGGTACCAAAATAAGGTGTGTGGACATGAGCCATGTGGCCAAATCGTAGAGTGTGGCGAGGGTCTTCGTCGCTTCAAAAAGGGCGACCGTGTGATCGTCTATCACATCTCTGGCTGTGGCGTATGTAACGACTGTCGTCGTGGATTTATGATCTCTTGCACCTCGGAGTATCGTCGTGCCTACGGATGGCAGCGTGATGGAGGTATGGCTGAGTATATGTTGGCCGAAGAGAAAGACTTGGTAGCACTTCCAGACTCACTATCCTACACCGATGGAGCGCAAGTAGCGTGTGGTTTCGGAACAACCTATGAAGGGTTGGAGAAGATCGGCATCTGCGGAAACGATGCAGTATTGGTAGTAGGTCTTGGACCAGTAGGTTTGGCAACAGCAATGCTTGCCAAAGCGATGGGTGCCGAGAAGATTATCGGAGTTGACACAGTTCAATCACGTATGGATATCGCAGTGGAGAAGGGTCTTTGCGACGAGGTAGTGATGTCGGACAAAGATGCTCTCGAGAAGATCAAGGCGCTCACAGGTGGTAATGGCGTAGAGAAAGCTATCGACTGCTCGGGTAACACTCATGGTCGTCAACTCGCAATCCGTGCAACTCGCAAATGGGGCAAGATCGCATTTGTGGGCGAGGGTGGCACCGTTGAGTTCAACCCATCAGAGGATATGCTTCACGCACAAAAGACAATCTACGGTTCGTGGGTAACCTCGATCTGGAAGATGGAGGAGGTCGTTGAGCGCATCGTACGTTGGGGAATCCATCCAGAGGATTTGGTGACCGATCGTTTCACGCTCGACCACGCTGAGGAGGCTTACGCCCTTATGGCTGACGGTAAGTGCGGTAAGGTTGCTATTGTTTTCGACGAGGAGATTAAATAAATTTTGTTAGTTATGTGGAAATCAGAACTTGAGCGACTGCTCCCACTCTTGGGACACCGCAATTGGATTCTGGTTGTTGATAAGGCATACCCGTTGCAGAGCGCTGCGGGTATGACCTATATCAATAGTGCGGAACCTATTGAAGAGGTGTTGAGATATGTCTTGAAGAGTGTAGATGCCGCTTCGCATATTGTCCCCATAATATACACAGATAGAGAATTGCAATCACTTGTGCAATTTGGTGGTGCTGAGGCTCAAATGGTTGAGTCTATCAATAAGCTTCTATCGGGACGGGATGTGAAGAACATTCTCCATGATGATATCTTCACTAAGTTGGATGAAGCATCCAAGTTATTTAATGTTGTGGTTATCAAAACAGAGTCGACTGTGGCCTATAGCTCAGTTTTTATGGAACTCGATTGTGGCTATTGGTCACTTGAGAGGGAGCAGCAATTAAGAAGATCACTATAGCGATGGAGAATATATCGACATATCAACTTAGGGCTGGTTCAATCGAGATGGTTGTAACCAATCTTGGTGCACGTGTGATGAAGTTGCTTGTGCCAAATGCTGCAGGCTGTTTGGCTGACGTTGTCTTGGGATACAATACTGTTGAGGAGTACCTTGACAATAAAGGTGAGCGATTCTTGGGTGCCGTATGTGGTCGCTTTGCAAATCGTATAGCTAAGGGTAAATTTACAATTGATGGGCAGAGTTATTCCCTTCCTGTCAATAACAATGGGCAGACTCTCCATGGTGGCATCAAAGGTTTAGATATGGTGGTGTGGAGCGTTGTGAAGCACTCTGAATCGAGCATATTATTTCGCTATGTATCTCCCGATGGTGAAGAGGGCTTCCCAGGAGTACTAACAATTGATATGCTCTACAGGTTAACCGAGGCCAATGAGTTTGCAATTGAGTACTCGGCGACAACGACAAAAAAGACCCCTGTGAATCTTACGCACCACTCATTTTTTAATCTTCGGGGTGAGGGTAATGGCTCAATAAACGGCCATATTCTACATGTCAATGCCTCGAAATATATTCCCATAGATAGATTTTCGATACCTACTGGCGAGATCGCTTCGGTGAAAGGTACTCCATTCAATTTCCTATCACCAATCTCAATTGGAGCACGATTGAAGTGTGATAATGGACAGTTGAGGATGGGGGCGGGCTACGACCACTGCTTTGTGATAGATGGTCAAGGTATGCGCTTGGCCGCTACGGTAGTTGAACCTGAGAGTGGTCGCAAGATGGCTGTATATACTGATCAACCTGGAATTCAATTCTATGGTGGTAATTTCTTCGATGGCAAGACAACCTCTAAAAGTGGTGTTAGAAGTTATGAGCATCGAGGAGCCTTGGCTTTGGAGACTCAAAATTTTCCAGATGCCCCCAATCAATCATCCTTCCCCAACTCTATACTCTCTCCTGGTGAGACCTATAAACACAGGTGCACATATAAATTTTTTATGTAATACTCTCCAGACTGTTTAATGAAATAACTTTTGACCTAAAGCAATAATTTTAATAAAATGGATACAAAAATTATCAATTCAGCATCACTTATTGCCGTGTCGCTTTTGAGCGTTGGCAAGGCTGTGGCGGCAGATGACAAGCCGATGAATGTTATCTTTATTATGTCTGATGACCACACCACACAGGGCATTGGTGCCTATGGTAGTCGCCTGGCAAAGTTGAATCCTACACCAACAATAGATGAGTTTGCTTCTGATGCCTTGATCTTTAATAATGCATTTGTAACCAATGCTATAAGTACTCCAAGCCGAGCCTGTATCATGACTGGACAATATTCCAACAACAACGAGGTGCTAACTCTCGATGAGGGACTTCGTACCGATCAACAATATTTGGTCAAGGAGTTCGATGATATGGGTTATCAAACAGCAATGGTTGGTAAGTGGCATCTTGAGTGTGAGCCCAATGGCTTTGATTACTATACTACATTGGCTGGTCATGGTGGTCAAGGAACCTATTTTGATCCAACCTTCAATAGCTCTTCGGTGGAGGGTAAACATTGGCCCAATAATATGGTGCAATATAATGGCTACTCTTCGGATGTGATAACCAATATCACTATCCATTGGCTCGAGGATCGTGATAAAGAGCGTCCTTTCTTCTTGATGCACCACTACAAGGCACCACACGATATGTTTGAGTATGCCCCACGCTATGAATTCTACCTCGAAGATGAGGAGATCCCAATGCCAGAATCACTATGGGATACTGATAATTGGGGCTCTGAGGCTACTCGTGGTAAGAATGATTCGTTGCGTCATATAATTGGCACTTCGATCTCTCCTCGCCACTCAATCCGTAGTTATGTTGATGACTTTGTGGAGAATCCAACGGGAGATTATAAGAGAGATACATATCTTGCATATCAAGAGTACCTCAAGCGATACCTTCGTTGCGTGAAGGCTGTAGATGATAACCTGATACGGCTGTTTGATTACCTCAAAAAAGAGGGTTTGTGGGAGAATACCATTATCGTTTATACGGGCGATCAAGGCATGATGCTTGGTGAGCACGACCTGCAAGATAAGCGATGGATGTACGATGAGGCGCAGCGTATGCCATTTATTGTACGTGATCCTCGCTCTAAGATGAATGGTAAACACACCGATATAATGGTCAACAATATTGACTATGCGGCGACACTTATCGAGATGGTTGGAGGAGAGGCTCCCGACTATATGGATGGCAAGAGCTTCGCCTCGATATTCGAGGGCAAAGAGCCCGAGGGGTGGAAAAAGGCGGTCTACTATCGCTATTGGATGCATATGATTCATCATGATATTCCAGCTCATATTGGCGTGAGAACAGATCGATATAAATTGATACTATTCTATGGTCGTCATTATGATCTAAAGCGTGAGGGTGAGAAATCAATGGCTTGGATCAAGTCTGAGAGTAATACCATCTCACCAACGCCAGTGGCATTCGAACTATACGATCTCAAGCGAGATCCTCAAGAGATGAATAATGTTGTCGATGATCCAAAATATGCTGATGTCTTTGTTGAGATGAAGCAACTTCTGAAGCTAAAACGAGAGGAGGCTGGTGACACCGATGAGGCTTATCCTTGGATAAAAGAGATTATCGATGCTAAATTGAGTGAGTAGCTTAATTTACTACCTCTTTGAAGTTGCCTTGCGGGGAATAATTCATTGAAGGGTGGGGGATAAAAATGTACACCCCTACATGGATTGTTGATAATGATAATATTTTATCCCTCGTATTATCCATATTAGTGAGAGTTATATATCGTCTATTCTGTGGGCTTTCTTCCTGATTTTAAGGAGGAAAGCCTATTTTATTTGGCTCTTTTTGTAGTAATTGTAACTTATTAAAACGTGTTGTTTGTACAGTAAATTACACATCTATTTGGTTAATCTTTATGAGAATGGATGAGGCGGATAATTTATGGGTGATTTTAGTTACTTTTTTAAATATCCCCCCTATATTTGATCTAAAATTTGTCTGTATAGCTATTGTTTTATATGTAAATTTGCGATAACAAAAACTCACAAAAAGAGTGTTGTAGTGTCGTGAGAGAGTAATTAAAGATTGAATGTGAAGATATAAAATAATAATAACAACAACTAAAATTTAAAGCAAAAAGTAGAGAAAACAAAAGAACTAACCAAAACACCCCCCTCCTTAGGTAATAACTATAGAGGACAACAATCTAAAAACAAACAATAAAACTTAAAAACAATGGAAAAAAACAGACACACTATCGTAGCACTGCGAATGTTATTTCGTTCAGTACTATGTTTTGCTGTGCTAATGCTATGCGGAGTATCTGCAATGGCACAGAGTGGAACTATCTCTGGTTGTGTAGTGTCGACAGCAGATGGCGAACCTATTCTTGGTGCAACAGTCATCATTGATGGAACCTTAGTTGGAACTACAACAGACATTGATGGTAATTTTGAGATTCCTAATGCTCCAACTTCGGGCAATCTTATCGTGAGCTACATCGGTTTCACCGACCAAACCGTTGCAATCGTGGCAGGTAAAAACTACACAATCGAACTATCGGAGGATAGTAAACAGATCGATGAGGTCGTTGTAGTTGGTTATGGTACGATGCGAAAGAAGGAGGTTACAGGTGCTGTTGCACGCCTATCTTCTGATGATTTGACAACGATTAGTTCGTCGGATGTAAGCTCGGCACTTCAGGGCCAAATTGCAGGTGTTAATGTAACGGCATCATCTGGTGAGCCAGGATCATCGGCAGTTATCCAAATTCGTGGTCTTAGTTCAATCTCGGGAAGTAGCACACCACTCTACGTTGTGGATGGAGTGCCGCAATCAGGAGACCCAGGTCTTAGCTCAAGTGAAATCGAGAGTATCGACGTACTTAAGGATGCAGCCTCGGCAGCTATCTATGGTACTCGTGGTGCATCAGGTGTTATCTTGATCACAACAAAGAAAGGTAAAGAGGGTGATGCAAAGATCTCGTTCGATGCTTATTATGGTGTTCAAAATATCACAAGCGACTTGGAGATGAACGATACGGGAGACTATATGTATGGTGTTTTGCTCTACAACCGCCTCTCTGCTCCAACAAGTGGTAGCACCGATGACCACGCTTGGACTGCATGGCAGGCTTATGATGCATCTGTATTTAACGACTCTAACCTCTATGATATCGTAACCAACAATAATGCAGCGATCCAAAACTACTCTGCTTCGGTAAGTGGTGGTGCTAATGGCGTAACATATAGTGTTCAAGGAAACTACTTCAACCAAGAGGGTCTTATCATCAACTCTGGTTTTGAGCGTTATAATATGCGTGGTGACGTAAATGTAAAGAAGGGTAACTTGACAATCAATGCAAATATCAGTGCACGTGCTCAAGAGAAGTGGGCTCCAGGTGGAAACCTATTACTCTATAGCTACGGATATCTTCCAACAGCAGTTGAGATTGATCCCAATATGGATATCACAAGTGGTGCAGGTGCCGCAGCTGAGGCTCTTAGTATGGCTAATGCTTTGGCTAATATCTTGGAGACCAACGAGACAAGTGTAAATGCTTATACTGCAAATATCTATTTGGCATACGATCTACCATATAACTTCCAACTCTCTTCACGTGTAGGTTTGGGAAGCAGCTCTACACGCTTTACATCTGTAAGTCCACTATTCGAGGTGTATGACTCTGATGGCAACCTTCAATCGAGTAGCAATACACGTTCGGGAGTTGAGGAGCGTAGCATGACAAACGAGAGTACCACTTGGGAGACAATGCTTAATTGGAACCAAACATATGGTCTTCACGAGGTGCGTTTTACGGGAGTATTCAGTACAGAGGAGTATACCTACGATCGTTTTGATGCATCGATCTACGACCTTGTAACCACCGAGCTATCGTCGCTCAATGTGGGTTCGGCTGACCAATCAGTAGATGCCGACGCCTCGACAACAACTTTGGTTGGTATGTTGGCACGTGCGCAATATAACTACGACTCACGCTTTATGTTGAGTGCCTCTATCCGTCGTGATGCATCATCTCGCTTTGGTGCCGACAATCGTTGGGGTATGTTCCCTTCAATCTCGGGAGGTTGGAACGTTTCGGAGGAGAAGTTCTGGGAGCCACTCGCAGAGAAGATCAACAACTTCAAGATTAGAGCAAGTTATGGTACCACTGGTAACCAAAGTTTTGGCGACTACGCATTCCAAACAACAATCTCTCAAGATTTGGATTATGTCTATGGTACAGGCTCGAACCAAACATTTGTGTCGGGAGCTACTCAAACTTCATTCTCAAATGCAAATATTGGTTGGGAGACAACAGTTCAATCTAACTACGGTGTAGATCTTGGATTTTTCAATAATACGCTTACCATCTCGGCAGACTACTACAATAGTAGCAAGCGTGATATGCTCTTCCCACTTGCGGTTCCTGCAAGTGCTGGTGCTGGTGGAACCACAGTAATCCTCAACGTGGGTGATATGACCAACCAAGGAGTTGAGTTTGCGGCGCAATATCGCAACAATATCAACAAAAAGGTATTCTACTCAATTAATGCAACATTCTCAACAAACAACAATACAGTTACAAGTTTAGGTGGTGACACCGATATGTACTACTTCACAGATGGTCTGCCTCTTTCGTGGTACTCCTCTGACAAAGTTACTGTTGTAAAAGAGGGTTATGAGGCTGGTGCGTTCTTTATGATGCCAACCGACGGTATCATCAACACCGAGGAGAAGTTGGCTAAATATCAAGCCATGGACTCCGATTATAGAATGGGAGATTTGGCCTATGTCGACTCAAATGGTGATGGTGTGATCGATGATTCTGACCGTGTATATTGTGGTAGTGGTACTCCAGACTATGAGATTGGTCTGAACTACAATATTCGATACAAGAACTTCGACCTCTATATGAATTGGTACTCATCAATTGGTAATGAGGTTATCAATGGAACAGAGATCTTGACCTTGAGAAACCGTACAAGTACATCTTCGGTTTATCAATGGAGTGAGTATTATCCAGAGTCAAGCATCCCAACATATCGTGGAACAACACACGACAACTATCGTCCATATGCTGATATCTGGGTTGAGGATGGATCTTTCATTCGACTTAAGAATGTCTCTTTGGGATATAGCTTGCCTAAGAAGGTTCTCGATAAGCTAAATATCACCAAACTACGTGTCTATGTGGCTGCTGATAACATCTGGACCTTGACAGGTTATTCTGGTTATGATCCTGAGGTTGGTAGCAATGGACTATCTAAGCGTGGACTCGATTTGGGTACATACCCAATTAGTAGACAAATTCGTGGTGGTGTTCAATTTGGATTCTAATTCCCCTAAAAACTAAAACATTATGAAACTTAAAAATAGAATAATTCCTGGTTTATTGCTTCTTGCATCACTAAGCCTTAGCTCGTGCGATGACTTTTTGACTCAGGTAAACCCCAATGAGATCACAAGTAGCTCATACTACACCTCGATCTCGGATTGTGAGTCATCATTGGCTGCAGTATATAACCAGTTCAAAGATATGGATTGCTACCGTATCGTAGAGGAGATCAAGCGTAGCGATATTGGTACTGAGGGATCATGGGCTTTTGCAGCACGTACTAACTTTAGTTGCCCTTACTACATGCAGACTTTTGGTAATGCCGATGCGGCAGTCAACGATAAGTGGGAGGCTCTCTATAAAGGAGTATTCCGTGCAAATCAACTTATTGATGGTCTTAATACCTTCTACCCATCGATCTCGGATGATGCAACACGTGAGGATTGGAACACAATTATGGGTGAAGCTCGCTTCTTTAGAGGTTTGTTCCACTACTGGTTGAGCATCTGCTACAACAATGGTGTGGTACCTATCGTTGAGTCTGTTCCTACCGATGAGGCATCTTTATATATGCCACTTCCTGAGGGTGGTGCCGACGAGGTTCGAGACTTCTGTCGTGCTGAGTTCTTGGCAGCACTTGAGTATGGTCTACCTGAGTCATGGCCTGCAGCGTATGCTGGTCGCATAACCTCTGGTACGGTTAAGACATATCTTGGTCAGAGCTATCTCTACGAGGGTGACTACTCTACAGCAATGGGCTACTTCAAGGATGTTATCGATAGTGGTGTCTACTCTTTGGCTCACGTGAGCGAGAATACAGCGTCAACAGGTGAGTTCAATAGCGAGTCAATTTTGGAGGTTAACTACACATTGGACTACAATACAGAGTTTACGAATCAAGATCAGAGAATGAGTAATACATGGCACACTAACTTCTCTCGTACTACAGGTGCCTACTTTACGGTTCTTCCAGCTGGATGGTTTGCTTTGCTATGTCAAGATGAGGATCCTGTAGATCCTGAGAACGATATGAACTGGAGCGAGGTTACCCTCGACGAGGATGGCAATGTAATCTATCTATACCTTGGTAAAGATTACTCTTACACCACAACAAATGCCGATGGAAGCTACTCTGTACTATCATACGTCTTCCAAAAGTACGACGAAGAGGATGCTGCGTTCTATGGTTATGAGTATAGTCGTGACATAATGCGTTTGACTCGTTATTATGATGCAGCGGGAGTACTTGATGAGGATGCAACCACATATGTGTCACACAAGGCATACTTCAACCACACCACAATCAAAGAGGTGGATGGTAAGTATTACAAACTTATGCAAAAAACTCCTCGTGGAGCATATCGATTGGCACAACCTACCGATGAAGATATACTCTACTACCAGACAACTTGTGGTTATGCAGCTACATGGCAAGGTGGTCACTTAGGCTACTTCCGTGAGATGACAAATTACGATATCTGGACAATGGAGAATGACTCACCAACGACAGGTCAATCGGGAGTAAACCTTCGTTTGATGACCCTCTCGGATGTATACCTTATGTATGCTGAGTGTTTGGTTCAAACAGGTGGATCTACTCAAACAGCTCTCGATTATATCAATAAACTTCGTTATCGTGGTGGTGCTGTGCTTCTTGGAACAAGTGGCGAGTATGATGGCCTTGCAAGTTATGATGGCGAGTCATACAGCGCTGACGATATTATGAAGCAAATCATGTATGTGGAGCGTCCTTTGGAGGTTGGTTTTGGTCAAGCAACTCGTGTGTGTGACCTTCGCCGTTGGGGAATCACTAAGCAACGTTTTGCAGAACTTTCGACTACCGATATGTATATGGGACCATGTTACTACAACTATCCAGCGACTTCAGGAATAGGTCTTGCAATAACTGCGGTATGGCGTTGGGGAGCTAAAGCATACAACACTGAGACAGCAGCTTATTGGAATGCTTGGTATCCTGCGACTCAAACAACTACATATCACGACTATCAGTTGGCAGCGTTGAACTATACCGATGAGAATAATGCCTACTTCCCAATACCAAATGAGGAGATTTTGGCAAATCCAAACCTAAACTAATTTGTAAACTTTAAAATGAATAACATGAAAAATATATATAAGGCGGGAGCTATGTTTACCTTGTCGTTACTCCTTACGGGGTGCTACGCCGAGCATATCTCAGAGTATAGTTCATTGAGAGATTTCACATGGATTACAAGTGCCGACAACACAAACCTCGATCCATATCTACTCGTCGAAGAGGATTTCCTATCCTTTATCGATGTCTCGCAAGGTGCACTCTCTCACGAGTGGATTATTCCCGAGGATTGCGGCATCTACTTCTTGGGTGACGACTATATTCGTTACGATGAGGATGATCCAGATACATCAATTGATGAAACCTACTATGGTAACCTTGAGTCTATGATCATTGGTGATGCTACATCAACTACCGATAAGAAGGTTCACTGCTACTTTACCGAGCCTGGTGACTACGAGATTATCCTTCGTAACACCTACGACAAGCCAGTGACCTGGGTTCGTTCGAACCAAAACTGGAATAAACTCGATGAGGTGTGTTCTGCGGTTCTTGAAGATGGTGTATATGTAGCAGAACAAGTAATGAATATTCGTGTTTACAGATCTGATGTTGAGGCTAAGATGAATGTCTACTACGATAACAATGGTGAGAAGGGCGAGATGATTGAACTTGGTGAGGTTGACGCAGATGGTAATATCTCAAAGAGCATCGATGTTAACTATGGCGATGTGCTTCACTTCGAGCAATATGATGATGATTTTGATAATGTCTACTCTTGCACTTGGACATGTAGCGACCCTGTGATCTCAAACACCAATAGAGATTTGGCTATTACATTTGCACCAAGCGAGCCAGGTGAGTGTTTGGTATATCTTCAAGTTAAGCGTACCTTGACCACTTTCGTAGCTGAGTCTACTTCAGAGGTTACCGTAGTACCTTTGGTAATCAACGTTAAAGAGGGTTCAGGTCAGTTGGATGTTTCAGCTTCTCAGTATGGTTCATCGGCAGTGCGTATATCTTTGGGTAATGCATCATTCGACAGCGAGTCACTTGCGGGCTACACCGAAGGTGAGTTTACTGTAAGTTACGTGAATGGTGATATGAGCGGTACAATTGATGTTGCATCGATCGCAGCTGTAGCAAATGTTAATAATGCGATTACTCTAACGCTTCCTGAGGAGACATATATTTACAACACAGATGAATTGACAGTTAATTATACAGGTAGCTCAATAAAATTACTCAACAATAGCTCCGCCGTATTTGCCGTAAGCAATCTCGCTGTAGCGAGTAACCTAAGTGAGTCTCTCTACTATACGTTCGAGAATGGTTCAGAGCTTGATAACTGGATATTGCAGACAAACCTCAATGGTGAGAATGTATCTTTGGACTATTTAGAGCTTCCATCATCTGATCCAGTAATCGAGAGTGAAGATGGCAACAGTTATATCTCGTTTGATCCAGATATCCAAACGTATGAGGGATTGGAGTTAAGCTATATCTGTACTCAACGTTTCGATGGTTCAGGTCCAACGACCTATACTCTCACAGGTAAGGTGCGTGCCGAGGATTTCTCAGCTAAGTCATATATATATTTCCCATCAATGCTTGACGAGAGTCCCGACTATATTAAGGCTTCGGGCTGGGCTGGAGCCAACAATACGCTTGATTTCAGTAATGCAGATATCTTTGTTGATGGAGAGTGGTGTGATTTCACAATGACAATGACAACTACATACTCTACAAGTGATATCATGCTTAGCTTCTATATTGGATCCTCTCAACGTGGCAAGATTGATTTGGATGATATCTATCTTACAAACCGTGCTGAGCGTCCCATAGTAGAGTAATCACACAATTAGAAGAGTGTTGAATAACAGAGGAGTCTTTCTCTCTTGAAGAATAGACTCCTCCCAACTAAAAAAGATAATTATAATGAAGAATTTTTTGAAAATAATAACAGCATTTGCAGCTCTCGCTACCACTGTCGGATGTGCTCATCAGAAATGGGAAGAGGTGCCTGTAGATTACACACCGATATACTCAATTATGCCGTACGATAGTGATGTATACGAGTTTAAGGTATATTATGAGCGTGACCGACTCTCAATTTGGAATACATATGCGACTATTGTTAGTTATAACGAGATTAAAAATCTTGTAAATAATTCAGCTGCAAAGGGCGAAGATGAGATGTTCTACGATTTGTCGTTCACAGAGTTGAAGATTGATGCTGATGGTAATAGCGTTGAGTATAACTATACTGTCGTTGAGAATGGTGATAATCGTAATTATGTGACTGTAACAATTACTAATAGCAGCGATGGTTCGGTCGCAACCTACGAAAAGGCTACTATATCTGAGGAGATGATGTACATCGACTTTGAGTAAATACTATTAGGACATTGATAAAAGAGGGGTGGCTAATAAGTTTCTAAGCTTATTAGCCACCCCTCTTTTCTATATTTTTAGTATCTGCGACCTCTCTCTACGAGGTTGCTTTTTGTTGATACGGGTAGAATCTTGAATGAGTAGTTATAAGAGTTATCAAGGAGTCGATATTGCTCCATTGGTCGAGCCTTGATGCTCCACGAGTCTGTGCCACCAACTCCTGCCTGCTCTTTGTCTATATTGAGGGTGTAGGAGTGGGGTAGCTCCACGATCTCGTTGGTGTGTTTAGCCTCGGCGAGAGACTCTTGAGAGGTATTCCATACAGATACTGCCAACTCATCTTGGGCAACAATTTGCACTCCTCGGCTCTTGCCCAATAGTGCGATCCATCGTACACCACATCTATTTCCATTCTCTTGCGGTACCACATAATCGAAACACATATCCTCTACCGTAGAGCTATATACACCCATCATTGCGCTGCGTGACCTATCGGTGTAATTCTCCCAATCTCCCAATCCATAATATGTTATGTTGGCGAGCTGATTATTTATCTCACACTGTAACCCAATGCGCATTAGCTCAGGAAGGTCGCTATCCTTGGTTAGGGTATAGCTAACCTCGATTGAACCATCAGCCCAAATATTATAATGAAGATCTATCTGGGCTCTATCAGTAATAGAGACCTTTGTAGTGATAGATACTCGCCCTGTAGCCTCCTCAATAGATACCACCTCGCTACTTGCCACGGAGTGAGCGTCACGCCAGAAGCCCATTACAGCACCTGCCTTCCATCCTCGCCAATCGTTGTCGGTCTCAGCTCTCCAAAGATTTGGTTTTAGTGGAGCCGAGATAACCTCTGTGCCTCCTTGAGAGTATCGACTAATGTAGCCATCCTCAATCTCGATGTTAAAATCTTTTCCCTCTATGATATATGTAGAGTCATCCTCTTTCAAGAGTGTGATAGGGCCCTTTGTCGATCCCTCTGTGGTGACTCTTTTAGGTGTGTTGTATGCAAATTGATCCCATGCAACTTCGAAACCAGCCTCAGCATAGAGCTTTTTGCTCTTCTCGTGAGCCGTTACACGTAGCCAATACTCAGCCTCGGGCAACATCTTAAACTCTTTGATTGGTAACACAGCACTTGTACTCTCACCTGGGGCGCATCCCTCGAACTCCACTTCGCCGCTTTGGAGTACTCTATCTTCGCTGCGTAGTTCCCAGTGATAGATGTAATTGTCACTCGAAGTGAAGACATTGCGGTTGAGTATGGTGAGGGTATTGGGCTGCTTAAAGCTAAATTCGATAGGCTGGAATACATACTTGCACTCATACATAGCAGGTTTGATGTGTCGATCGGGTCCTATAACGCCATTGATGCAGAAGTTACTATCGTGGTGTACACCTTCTGGTTCGTAGTCTCCTCCATAGTTCCAATATACCTCTCCTGTGTTGGGGTCTACTTCTCGTAGGCCTTGATCGATCCAATCCCATATGTATCCACCAATAAGGCGCTTGTGTTTGTGTATAAGCTCCCAATACTCATATAGTCCCCCCGTTGAATTACCCATCGAGTGAGCATATTCACACATTACTACTGGACGATTGATGATCGGATCAAGTGCCAATTTTTCGAGTGATGAGACAAGAGGATACATGCGGCTGAGCATATCCACATATGCTGGATCGTCGGGGTTAGCATAGCCATCACAACGGCTTTCAGGGGCTTTTTCTGGCTCCTCGGTGACTATCTCGCTTGTTACGATAGATGCTAATTTGCGGCTAACGGGGATGTAGAGTGGGTGTTGAGGATCTCCCTGTGCCCCCTCGTAGTGGATGGGGCGAGTTGGGTCAAAGTCTTTTATCCATCCCGACATCGCAGCGTGGTTTGCACCACATCCCGACTCGTTGCCAAGCGACCAGATGATGATCGAAGGGTGGTTCCTATTGTTTTGAACCATGCGGGTCGCTCGCTCTAAATAGGCGCCAACCCACTCGGGGCGATTTGCCAGGTATCCCTTTGCGTGGTGGGTCTCCAAATTAGCCTCGTCCATAACGTAGATTCCATACTTATCGCAGAGCTCATAGAAATATGGGTCGTTGGGGTAGTGTGAGCAACGAACAGCGTTGAAGTTATATTGCTTCATAAGTCTTACGTCAGCTTCCATCTCTTCACGAGTGACAGTTTTGCCGCCAGTGTCACTGTGGTCGTGACGGTTGACGCCATATAGTTTTATTGATTTACCATTTATCAATAGCTGTTCATCTTCGATACGTACATCACGGAAGCCAACTTGAGTGCTGCGAATATCTACAATATCGCCTTGGGTATTGGTGAGTGTCATCACCAGAGTGTAGAGATTGGGTTGCTCAGCACTCCACAATTTGGGGCTCACGACATCGCCCTGCATCATGCCAAAATAGACGTTATCTCTTTGAGGATATGGTTCCGTTAGAATCTGTTTTGCCAATATCTCAATTGGGGAGATGAAAACTTCATTCTTTTTGTCGTCATAGAGTTGTGCAGATAGTTTCCATCCATCTACATTGGAGTTGTCGAGGTTGACAATCTCGGGGCGGATCATCAGACGAGCTCTATTATTTTGTATGTCAATCTGTGTGCGAACGCCAAAATCGTAGAGCGAAACTTTTGGTGTGGCCATGATTAGTACTTCACGGTGGATACCTGCCATTCGCCAATGGTCGGCATCTTCCATGTAACTTCCATCGCTCCACTTTAGTGCTTTGACAGCGACGCTATTTTCACCTTGGTGTACAAAGTCTGTAATGTCAAACTCGGAGGGTAGGCAGCTATCCTCGGCATAGCCAACCTCTTGGCCATTTACCCAAAGGTAAAAACCTGAATAGACGCCACCAAAGCGGATGATGATGCGTTTGCCATCCCACTCTGCGGGTAGTGTAAAGTCTTTCAGATAACATCCCGTTGGGTTATTTCGTGAAATAAATGGCGGATTGTTGGGGAATGGATATGTGCTATTGCTGTAGTTTGGGTAGCCATAGCCCTTCATCTCCCAGCATGATGGAACTTCAATATTATCCCATTGTGAGCTATCGTAACTCTGTTCATAGAAGTTCGACGGGCTCTCTGCCTCGTCGTCCGAGTAGTGAAACTTCCACACTCCATTGAGGGAGCTGATCTCAGCGAGATCTCTATCGCCACTCAAAGCTTTGTCGAGAGAGTCGAATGGGTATGAGGTGGCACGGGCATTGAGTCGGTTCACCTGGTTTACATTTTGGTTTTGCCACTCCTGAGCCTCGGTGTGTACTACAGTTAGTAGCACAAGTAGAAGTGTGGCTAATTTTTTTAGAGGGTGTTTCATTTAGATTAATATTTAGGTTTTTCAATTAGTTTATGCTATAGTATATCCAGCCGAGGACAAATATACAAAATAGAATGGATAGAGCACCATATTGAGCTCTCTAAAATCGATATGTGGCTATTTAACCCCCTCTTTAGTGCTATAATACCACTTATCGCATATAATTCTATTCGCTATCTTTGTACATAATCTAAAACCTAAATTTATATAATCTATGAAAATTATCATCAGAGGTCTATTGAGTGTGGTGGCAGCTATTATCTCGCTGCATGGTGTAGCACAAGAGTATGAACCAACATGGGAGTCTCTGCAAACTTATGAGGTTCCCGATTGGTGGCGAAATTCAAAGTTCGGAATTTACTTCCACTGGGGGCCATACTCTGTACCTGCACATGATACCGAGTGGTACTCCATCTGGATGTATCGAGAAGGACACAAAATTAGAGAATATCATGAGCAGACCTACGGCACTCTCGATAAATTCGGATACAAAGATTTCATCCCAATGTTTACGGCCGAGAAGTTCGATGCCGATAAGTGGGCGAAGCTTTTTAAAAAGGCTGGAGCGCAATTTGCAGGTCCTGTGGCTGAACATTCAGATGGCTTCGCTATGTGGGATAGTGCACTTACCGAGTGGGATGCTGCCGATATGGGGCCCAAAAGAGATATTGTAGGCCTGATGCAAGATGCCGTCAAAAAACAGGGTATGAAGTATATAATCACCTATCATCGGCACTGGCTCTATGCATGGTATCCAACGTGGGATAGTTCAACCGATGCAGGTGATCCTCAATATTCGGGACTCTATGGACCTTATGTGCCAAATGGTTCCTTCAAGATGGGTGAGCGAGAGAATCCTTCGGTTGTGGCCAGCGAGGAGTTCAACAAAGAGTGGCTGGCTCGACTCGATGAGTTAATGACAAAGTATGATCCCGATATTATATGGTTCGATAATAAGATGAATATTATCGATGAGAAGTATCGAAAAGAGTTCTTGGCAAACTACTACAACCTTGGACTCGAGAGAGGTAAAGATGTTGTGTGCACCTATAAGTTTAATGACTTGGCTCAAGGTAGTGCCGTATTGGATTTGGAGCGCTCTCGAATGAGCGATAAGATGCCATATGTGTGGCTCACCGACGACTCTATAGATTGGAATGCGTGGTGTAATATTGATAACCCAAACTATAAAACCACAAATCGACTCATCGACTTTCTTGTCGATGTGGTGAGTAAAAATGGTGCTTTACTTCTCAATGTTACACCAACGGCACAGGGCGAGATCCCAAGTGAGGTTGAAAGCCGCCTGCTCGAGATGGGAGAGTGGCTCAAGATCAATGGTGAGGCAATATATGATACTCGCCCATGGTATATCTATGGAGAGGGTGCTATGAAGATTAAAGAGGGGCACCTTAGTGAGAGTAAAAACGAGGATGCTACCTCCAAGGATATACGATTTACCATCAATGGAGATCAACTCTATGCAATAGTATTGGATTGGCCCGAGAGTGGCGAGGTTGTTATCCGTACATTGGGTAGCGATTGCGAATATTTGGAGACTCCCATCACCAATATTTCGCTTTTGGGTTCAAACAAAAAGTTGCAATTCGAACAGACGCATGATGCTTTGAGGATTACTCTCCCCAAGAAGAGACCTTGTGATTTCGCCTATACACTTAAAATCAATTAACAATTACCTAAAATAATTATCTAAAAATGAAGAGAATAATCTTAACCTCGTTATTGGTCGCAACTATCGCTGGTGCAGTGTCGTGTGGTACACCTGCATACTATCCCGATATCAGTCGCACATCATCGCTCAAAGGAGCAGATCTATTTCAGCCTGACTCCCTTTCGATAGCCCAAAACTATACTATCCCAGATTGGTTCGCCGATGATAAATTGGGTATTTTTATACACTGGGGTGTATATGCTGTCCCCGCCTATGGTAGTGAGTGGTATGCTCGTTGGATGTACCAAAAGGGGAGTAAAATCAATAAATATCACGAAGAGACATATGGCCCAATAACTGAGTTTGGATATAAAGATTTTATTCCACAATTCAAGGCTGAAAATTTTGATGCTACGCAGTGGGCAAAACTTTTCAAGGAGTCGGGCGCACGTTATGTAGTTCCAGTAGCTGAGCATCACGATGGCTTTGCTATGTATCACAGTACTTTCAATCCTTGGAATGCTGTGGAGATGGGTCCCAAGATTGATGTGATTGGTGAGCTATCGAAGGCAATTAAGGCCGAAGGTTTGGTCTTTGGACTCTCATCACATAGAGCAGAGAATCCATGGTTCTATGGTGAGGGTATGAAAACGCCGTCAGATGTTCGTGATGGTGATGCCTCGTTGTATGGTCAGCGTTTACCTCAGCCTGGTGGTGTTGGCATGACTGCATATTGTGGTGAGAATCAGGGTTCCAACGAGGAGTCTCGAGAAGAGTGGTTACTCCACATCTATGAGCTTATTGATCAATATCAACCTGAATTGATATGGTTTGATTGGACCGTGGGTAAATACCCATTCCAACCAACATTCTATAAATTCATGGCCTACTACTACAATAGCGCTTTGGATTGGGGTAAAGAGGTTGTGGTAAATACCAAAGTTGGTTATAGTGATCAAAGTCAAGTATTTGATATTGAGCGTGGTAAGAGCGATCGCATCCGTCGATATGCTTGGCAAACAGATACCTCTATAGGTAAAAAATCTTGGAGCTATACACCCGATGAGATTAATAAAACACCTAATCACATTATCGATGATTTCGTTGATATTGTAAGTAAAAATGGTAATTTGCTTCTTAACATTGGACCCAAGGTAGATGGTACGATCACCGAGGAACAGCAACATGTATTGCGTGAACTTGGTGCTTGGTTGAAGGTCAATGGTGAGGCAATCTACGATACCCGTGCATGGGTTCGTTGGGGCGAGGGTGATAATGCTGGAACCTCGGGTTATATGACCGATGGTGAGGCTTCACACTATACAGCCCAAGATATTCGATTTACATGCAATGGTGATGCTCTCTATGCGATAACTCTCGATTGGGGTGATGAGGATATCTTAATAGGCTCTTTGGCATCCTCTTGTGGTCAAGATCTCAAGGTTACCTCGGTCTCGATGTTGGGATCTAATGAGGCTATCAAATGGGAGCAATGTGATGAAGGCCTCAAGATTCGTTTTCCTAAGCAGAGACCAACAGAGTATGCTCACGCATTCAAAATTGAGTATGATGGCGTGGCTTATGGTGATATTCAAGGTGATATTGTGGAGGATAAGGTGATCATGGAGAGTTATATACACAACAGCGGCTCAGCGGCTGTGGAGGTCGCAGTGGAGTGCCTCAACAATGGAGTAAAGCAGCAGAAGAGTGTTAAGGTGTTGGCTGGCGAGAAGTTACTGGTGGAGTTTGTATACCCAATGGAATCTGATGTAAATGAGTTGGTTTTGTCTATTGATGGCGAGATTATCTCTGAGAAAACCCTCTCATTGCAGAGACAAAAAGATGTTCATGGAGCGACAAAGTCTGTGATTCACAACACAAAATCGTTATCCAAGAGGGGTAACTAATGGGGCTTATTGCTCTGTCTTGGGGTTGATTGTTTAGATCTGCACTCAGAGTAAACTTACGTTATTTTCGTTCTTTGAGTAATCCAGTGCGATAGGCCGCTAACAATTTGTGGAGGTCGTTGATTTGAGCCAGTAGCTCACGGCCTCTATCTGTATCTTTCACCATTAGACGTTGCGAGTTGCGCTCTATTAGTGTTGATTGTGATACGATGTCGAGCCCCTCCTCAATCGCCTTTTGTGTCGAAAGAAATGGTTCGTGTTGGACAAGCTCCATAGCTCGAGAGTGGTAGACAAGGGTATAACCTGCAATTCCTGTCGATTGATGATAGGCCTTTGAGAAACCACCATCGATAACCAAAAGTTTGCCATTCGCCTTGATGGGTTGCTCTCCCTTAATTGTCTTGACGGGTACGTGACCATTGATGATTCTCGAGTGGGGGTCGTCAATTCCAAACTCTCGTAGAATCATCTCACACACACTCTCTTGGTTGCATAATATATAGTAGCTGCCTTTTTTCTCTCGGTGAAGCTCCTTGTCGATCACAAAGTAGCGCTCAAAAGTTGTCATTTTATCTTTGCCAAATAGTGGTGAGTCGACACCACACCAAAGGTACCATAGATAATCTACGGCATAGAGGCACTCTTCGTTTTGGCCATTCTCCTTAAAATATGCTGTGCGTATGAGTTGGTCGAGTCTATCGAAGAGTGCTTTTCCAGCAAATCTCTCGCCTTGGATCGCCACCTCCTTGAAGCTGCCATCTTCGTTGAGCGGAATCGAGGCGTGGTAGAGTAGATTTGAATTGGTGGTGTGATACATCGAACCGTGTGTAAATAGGCAACGAATATGTTTGTCGAGCTTCTCATTGTGTACAAATGATGAGTGAAGCTTGTCGACAACACTCTGCTCGTCGGGCGTGAGTCGATATGGGTCTGAGGGGTCTACTGTTGGGAGGCAACTATTACTCATCTCGTACTCCTTGTCGTCAATACAGTAGAGGCCTCTCTCGAAGTCGATTTTCTCTAATACTAATCTGTCGTTGAGACCAAAGTCGGGTCGACGTTGTACTATTTGAGACTCCAACTTAAGTTGGATTATTGTTATCGCTTTGTGCATTTTGGCGGTGAGTTGTATCGCCTTGTCGCTGAGGTTGTCGTCGGGGTTGACTTTGGGTTGAAAGTTTAGGCAATCATCTTTGGCGTATCGCTCCATGGCAAATGTTGCAAGTGGCGTGAGGTTGATGCCATAACCATCTTCGAGGGTTGAGAGGTTGTTGTAGCGTAGTGCCATGCGGATGACGTTGGCCATGCAGCTTGTATTTCCTGCCGCAGCCCCAATCCACAAAATATCGTGGTTGCCCCACTGGATATCGAAATTGTGGTAGTTGCATAGTGTCTCCATAATTATGTGGGCGCCATTACCTCGATCGAATATATCGCCAACGATGTGTAGTGCATCAATAGTGAGTTGCTGGATGAGGTTGCACATGGCCACAATGAAGGGCTCTGACTGTTTCGTGTAGATTATAGTTTTTATGATAACCTCAATGTAACCTTGTTTATTGCGGTCGGAGCTTGACTCGTGGAGCAGCTCTTGTATAATATAAGAGAACTCTATTGGTAGTGCTTTCAATACTTTTGATCGAGTATATTTGGAGGCTACAGTTTGACACACCTTGACCAACTGGGTGAGGGTGAGTAGTGACCACTTGTCGAACTCCTCTTCTTGTTGCTTGACCAATTGTAGTTTTTGTTCTGGATAGTATATTAGTGCGCATAACTCCTTGCGCTCGGCAGCACTGAGGGTGAGGTGGAATATCTCGTTGACCTTACGCTTGATTGATCCAGAGCCATTTTTGAGTACATGTTGAAAAGCCTCATCCTCTCCGTGTATGTCGGTCAAAAAGTGCTCGGTTCCCTTTGGTAGATTTACTATTGCTTCGAGATTTATTATCTCGCTGGCTGCTTCGGCTATAGTTGGGAAATTTCCCGAAAGTAGTTTAAGGTAGCGTAGATCATTGGTTAAACTCTCCGATGTTATTAAATCCTGTCTATTCATCTTGTCATGTTGGTTTTAGGTGTTGTAGTATTTAATAGTGAAAAGTATCGCTCCAAGAGTGCTGTTAAAAATATGGCAATAATTATTTCACCCTACTTAGAAACTTAAACAGATTCTTATAGTGTAAAATTAAAGATATTTTTTTTAATTTCAATGAGGATTATCATTTTTTTTCTATTTTCAATAAGAGGTTTTGTGGCAAGTAGGCGTAATCAATAAATATTTGGATAAATAAAAAATAATTATTATCTTGCGCCATAATGTTGAAGCACGAAATATATTCAGTTGTCACTTTAGCTCATCTCGCCGAGATGGGTTTTGTTGCGTGTGCCATGACATCTATGCGAATGCGTCGCTCACCGATGCTTATTTCCTAAACTATGGTTGTGTGGTTGAGTAGCTTGACCCTGCCAGATATACAGATTGACGAGAGTAAATTTATTGAATTATTTAGGTGCATGACTATGTTGTGCCCAAGCCATATAAGATTATGAAAGAGTTACATTTCGAAACATTGCAGGTGCATGCAGGCCGTCAAAATGACCCTCAAACAGGAGCATGTGCAACACCACTATATCAAACCTCATCGTATGCGTTTAAGAGCTCGCAGCATGCGGTAGATCTCTTCAATTTGGAGACTCCAGGTCACATCTACACACGTCTCTCTAACCCCACTGTGTCGGTTCTTGAAGAGCGTATTGCAGCTCTCGAGGGGGGTGCAGCAACTGTGGCTACAGCGTCGGGCATGGCTGCTCAGTTCTTGGTCTTTCAAGCACTTGCACTCTCTGGCGACAACTTCGTGGTCTCGTCGTCGCTCTATGGTGGAACATTTAACCAACTCAAAGTGACTCTGCCTCGCCTTGGTATAGAGTCACGTTTTGTGTCGAGTCATAACATTGAGGATTATGAGACGTTAATAGATGATAAAACCAAAGGAATCTTTGTCGAGACAATTGGTAATTCAGATTACTACATCCCAGAGTTTGAGATGTTGTCGCAGTTGTGTTCAAAATACTCAATTCCACTCATCGTCGACAACACCTTTGCTGCTGGTGGATACCTCTGCCGTCCCAAGGATCATGGTGCCAATATCATTGTGCACTCTGCGACAAAGTGGATAGGTGGTCACGGAAATTCAATCGGTGGTGTGGTGGTCGATTGTGGCAACTTCGACTGGTCGTCGGGGCGCTTCCCGATCTTCACCGAGCCTTCGCCAGCCTATAAAGGGCTTAGCTTTCATGAGGCCTTTGGCTCGATTGCTTTGGCGGCTCGTCTGCGTGCCGAGGGGTTGCGTGACTATGGCGCTTGTTTGAGCCCATTCAATGCACTTATGTTGCTTACGGGAGTCGAGACCCTCTCGTTGCGTGTGGATCGCATCTGCCAAAATGCGTTGGCTTTGGCTCAGTGGTTGGAGGCTCACCCCGCAGTGGAGTCGGTCAACTATCCAGGTCTGCCCAATAACCCCAACCACGCAGCAGCTAATAAATACCTCAAGCATGGCTACGGCGGTGTGCTCACCTTCTGCCTCAAAGGAACTTTGGCGCAAGCCTCAAAGTTTGTGGAGTCGCTCAAGATGATCTCATTCTTGGCCAATGTAGGCGATAATAAGAGTCTGATTACCCACCCAGCGAGCACAACCCATTCGCAGCTCAACGAGGAGGCTTTAGCAGCTTCGGGCATAGCTCCAACAGCTCTGCGTTTTTCGCTCGGAATCGAGAATGTGGAGGATATTAAAGCCGATATTGAACAGGCATTAACCAATATTTAAGAAGAAGATCAATGAGCCTAACCCAATATAGTTATAACCACTCTGGCCCCTTCCAATTGGAGGGTGGAGCTGAACTTCCTAAACTTACAATTGTATTTCACTCGTCGGTCTCACCCTCGAACATGGCAGAGGCGATCGACCAAGGGCGTAGGGTAGTGTGGATCTGCCACGCTCTTACGGCCAACTCCGATGTTTCGGATTGGTGGTCCGACTTGGTGGGCGAGGGTCGATACTTCGACACCAATCGAGATATCATTATCTGTGCAAATATCCTCGGTTCGTGCTATGGTACAACTGGAGCCTCTTCGTGGGGTGGTCGTCCGCTCGACTTTCCTCGTTTCTCGGTTCGAGATTTGGTCTCGGCGCACTCTCTGTTGCGTAGTTACTTAGGTATTGATTCTGTCGATCTGCTTATCGGTAGTTCGGTGGGTGGATACCAGGCATTGGAGTGGTCGATTATGGAGGCCGATATAATCAAGAGATTGATATTAATAGCCTGCAACGAGCGCATAAGCCCCTGGGCAACAGCGATAAATGAATCTCAGCGTATGGCAATCGAGGCCGACTCAACCTTCGTAGCACAGCAAGATACGTACGATGGTGGAATCTTGGGTTTGCAGGCGGCACGTTCGGTGGCACTGCTCTCATATCGCTCCTATGATGGTTACAACATTACCCAAAATGAGAAGGATGATGATTGCTTTTTAGCTCGTCGAGCGGCAACATACCAGAAATATCAAGGTGAAAAGCTCTCGAGTCGTTTCGATGCATACTGCTACTACACCATTTTGAGTATGACAGATACCCACAATGTGGGGCGCAACAGAGGTGGTATTGAGGCGGCACTTTCTATGGTTAAGGCAAAGAGTATTATGGTCGCTATAGGTAGTGATATTCTCTTTCCTCCGTCGGAGTTGCAACGTATGTCGGAATTGATAGATGGTGCAGTCTATGCTGAGATCCAATCTGCCTTTGGTCACGATGGATTTCTTATCGAGTGGAGAGCACTCTCGGCGGTGATTGATAATTTTTTGAAAGAGTAACGCCGCTCTTAGTTTTAAATAGATATAAGAATCGAGATTTTGCAACAAAAAATATTGCAGAATCTCGATTCTTATATCTATTTTGGCATTAATTGTAATTGATAATTATCAGGGAGTTAGTTTTATGCTGCTGATATATTAAAAATAATGAAAAATAGATCTCTTAAGAAGAGACAAATACACTCTGCAAAGGTAATTAATTTTATGTAAAAAACAATAGCTATCGTATTTTATATTATAATACAGCCAAAAATGTTTAGCAAAAAAATATAATAATAGTTAGATAATAGGCAAATGAGTTAGCTAAATAGGCTATTTCGCTATAACAAATATCTCTTCTTAAGAGAGGGATATTTGTAAGTTGCTGTTTTTCGATTTTTCTGCAATTTACTTTGCATGGTTAAGGTTAATTAATATTGCTGTGTAATACTCTTTTGCACGGTATTTGATAGTAGGAGCAGAATGGTTAAAAGAGTCGCTATTATCTTATCTTTGTCATTTCTCTATCTGAGTGGTTACGGCCAAACGATAGAGACATCATCTTCGGTTGTGTCAAAGAATCGAGAAGGGAGCAGTGTGGTAGGCGATCAGATAGTTGAGAAGACCAACTATAATGATACATTTACCATCTACTACCGTATCAATAGCTCCGAGGTTGATCCCTTCTATCTTAGCAATGCCGATGCAATGGAGCTTGTGCGTCACCATCTTCGTGATACACTCGCTTTGGCTCACCTCGATTCACTTTCGCTTAGTGCTATATCATCGCCCGACGGACCTTTTGTGCTTAATCAAAGACTCTCGGAGCAACGTGCAAATAGGTTGCGAGAGTATATTATAGGTGTCAACTCTACTATTGAGAGTAAAATTAAGGTGGGCTACTCGGGTGAAGATTGGGTCGGTCTACGCCGCATGGTTTTAGAGTCTGACGAGATCCCCAACAAAGATGAGGTTCTCTCGATTATTGATAGTGAACTCGCCTTAGATGCCAAGGAGTCTCGACTCAAGCGACTCGATGGTGGTAGCTCGTGGCGATATATTACCAACAATATCTTGAAGTATCTGCGCTATGGAGCCTCGGCAATTTTTCACTACGACCTCACCTATCGCATGGCGCAATATGAGCCCATTGCACAAGATAGAACAATACCTCAAACGGAGATCGTATGCAGCAATCCCATAAAACCACTTCCAGTAGAATATTACCTACCCGTGGAGATCATCGAGGAGCCCGAAGCAGTGGAGTATACCACCAAGCCTCTCTTTGCGCACAAAACAAATCTGCTCTTTGATGCGGCCTCGCTGCTAGATGTAGAGTTGGAGATACCTTTTGGTAAAAGAGTGAGCCTCGCAGGCGAGTGGATCTTCCCATGGTGGACGTGGGATGATGGCACGGCCGATAGCTACCGCCACCGCATTCAACTTCTCAATGCCAACCTAACGGCAAAATATTGGTTGGGCAACCGAGAGGATCGACCCGTGATGACGGGATGGTATGTAGGCCTATATGCAGGAGGAGGTCTCTACGACTTTGAGTATGACCGCAAGGGTATTCAAGGTGAGTTCTTTATCGCTGCTGGAGTTAGTGCAGGCTATGCTCACACAATCAATAAGAGCGGATCGCTACGCATGGAGTACTCTCTTGGTGCGGGCTATCTCCAAACCGAATACCGAGACTACGAGGCATTCTATGGCGTGGATGATGCCTGGCACCCCATTCGACTATCTACCAAGAGTTACACTTGGTTGGGCCCAACGCAAGCCAAGGTGTCGTTGGTGTGGCTCATGAGTCGCAAATCAAAGGTGAGAAAGGAGGGTAGCAGATGAGAATAGAGAGACTATACCTACTTCCGCTTATGTTGCTTTCGCTCTTCTGCGCTTGCGACCGTCAAGATTTGGAGGAGTACCTCTACTCCAAGGCGATGTTCCCCGTGCTTATCGACTGGGAGAGCAAGGCGTTGATGAGCGTTGACGACGACCCCGATGAGGATCTCTACAGCGCCTCGATCTGGCTCTTCCCCACCGAGAGTAGCACCTACCAAGGTGCCCCCCTCGAGTATAAACTCTCCGACCCCGAGCACGAATATATAGAGATCCCCATTGGCGAATATAATGTGTTGGTATTCAATAAAACTGTAAGCGATTATACGGCCAACGTAGGTTTTAGAGGCACCGACAGCTACGAGACATTTGAATATTATGTCAACAGCAGCACCAAGGCGACACTCTTCAATAGTAAGGGCTCAGACCAGGAGAGCGCCTCGGAGCCCGATATGCTTGCCGCTTGGAGCTTCGACGAGGGCGAAACGCTCAAAGTGACCTTCAACGAGATTGGTTACTACGAGAAGGTGGCCGAGCTACGTAGCCGCACCAAGGGCAACGACGACGTCAGCACCAAGGTTACGGCCGACGACTTTAGTGAGCTCTCCGATGAGCTCAAGCAGCTACTCTACATCACCCCCGAGCGAGTTGTGCATAATGTCACCCTCCACGAAGAGGTTGAGAATCTGCATAGTGCCTCCTTTGCCCAAGCCAACCTCAATGGTTTGAGTAGCTCGGTGAAGCTCTCGAGTAAAAGCTACTCCTCTGCGACGAGTTCACATGTGGTCACCTTCACCAATAAGTACTACACCGATAGTGACAATGAGGATGGATATATGACAGGTTCGATAAACGTTATAGGCCCTCTCGAGGAGGAGTCCGACTACTCGGTCGAGGTTATCTTCACCCTCTACGAGGAGTGCGACGGTAGCTTGACCTACCCGACACCACCTGCCGATGGCTTCCTCTTCGATGTCTCGGATCAGGTTAACGAGGCGATCATAGATCTCGACAAGAGCTTCACGATCTACCTCGACCAAGTCGCCCTACCATATATTATGAATAAGGGAGATAGCGGTTTCAATGTCACAGTCACCGATTGGGGCGACCCCACAGTAGTACCACTATAGATTTAAAGATTAACAAAATAGATAATTTTAACAACAATTTTAACAAACAAAACAACAGATGAAAGTAATTTTTACAATTGCACTTGCCGTAGCAGCTATGGCATCGTGCGCAAAGAGCGAGGTTGTTGATGTCAACAGCGACAACCCAAATGTAATTAAGTTCTCGACCTACACTGGGGCGATTACTAAGACAATAAATGGTTATACAGATGCTGAGGATAAGTCAGTTGGCGTAACTGAGATTGGTGTCTATGCAACTGCACCAAATGCAGCCGACCTATCAACATTAACTATCCCCAACACCAAACTAACTTATACAGAGGATTCTGGTTGGTCAACCTCTAACGTCTACTACTGGCCAGCAACTACTAATGAGGTGTATACATTCTACTCATACTACCCATTCGCAGGTACAGCTGAAGTGGCGGCTCTTACAGATGGTGTGATTACTGGTTCTGGTAGCGAAGTGTCCGATTCGAAATTCCCAATTGTGAACAATGCAACAGGGCAAGTTGATATCTTGGCAGGTATAGATACTCCTACTTCTCAAACAAGTGTGCTTATTCAACTTCAGCATATGCTCTCAAAGGTTGACTTCCAAGTTGGTGTTAAGTCTGAGTCAGCAGGATCAGCTATTAAGGTGACTATCAATAGTATTAAACTAAACAATATTATCGATACGCATAGTGGTTTGGATTTGAAAAATAGTAAATTGCTTACCAATACAACCGCAGCTACTTATTACTATGGCGACGTAGCTACTAATTTTGTACTTGTTGAGAATTCAAGCTATCAGAATGCGACCATTTCTGGAACTACATTTGATGATTCAAAAGGCTTGTCAACTGAAGGTACTGCAAACAACAATGAAACATATGTTGATATTGACGCTGCAGAATCTACAGGTGCGGCATTTTTGCTTCTTCCTCAGACGCTTACAACAAGTACTGAATCAGACCAGGAGGTTACTGTGAATTACACAATTATTCAAAATGGTAAAACTGTAGTAAATGCTAAAGATATAACTTTTGATCTTCAAGCAAATAATAACGTTACTACATGGGAGCAAGGTACCTCATATCTATACAAGATTCTATTTGATGGTTCTAAGCTTGATACCGCTGCCAGCAATGTTATCACATTTGATGTTGTGGTTCAGAATTGGCCAACAAACACTACTAATCAAGAGCTTCCAGGCGAAGACGCTTAATAATCAATTGAACACAAAACCAATCAACCCCCAACAAAGGTTGATAAACCCATAGGCTATAGGGGTTTGAACACCCCTATAGTCACCAGAGATTTAATTTTGAAACAAAGAGAGATGATAATGAAGAGAATTTTGCTTATAGCGTGTTGCGTGGCCTCGGTGGCCTCGGTGGCTTCGTGTGCAAAGAGCGAAGTTGTGGATCTTAACTGTGATAATCCCAATATTATCAAATTCTCTACCTACGCCTCCTCTCTAACTAAGGGCACCGATACCACGCTCGACAATATCGGCGACATAGGAGTCTCGGCAGTCTCGGCAGGAGAGGCGCTCTCGGACGATAACTTGACCATACCCAACACTCGTCTGAGCAAGAGCGATGGCGTGTGGAGCAGCTCGGCCGCCTACTACTGGCCTGCCGATGGTTCGTTCTACGACTTCTATGCATACTACCCATTCTCGGGCAAGAACGATACCTCGAACTTCGAGAGTGGCACCACCACCATCAACGCTCCCTACACCTTTGTAATCTCCACCACGGCTGTCGATCAGCTCGATATTGTGGCGGGAGGCAATCGTAAAGTGACACAACAGAGCGAAGTGCTGCTCACCCTCGACCACATGCTATCGAAGGTGGACTTTAGGGTGGGGCTCCAATCCGAAGTCTCCGACTTGGCCATCGAGATGATTATATTTGGGATCTCACTAAAGGGGATCAATACCACCACCTCGGGGCTCGACTTGGCTACACCTCAGATGGTTATACCCTCGGATGTTGCCTCCTACTCCTCGGAGGTGTACACCTATAACACACAGGCGTATGACCTCTTGGTCTCTCCATCGAGCGGTAGCGACGCTACGGTGGTCTATAATGATGATAATTCTATAACTATCAATGACTTGGCGGTATTTGGCGATCTGCTTCTACCGGAACCAACGGATGTAAATATGACAACAAGTTTTGTCGATGTAGATGCCTCGAAGGCGGTCTCGGCATTTATGCTGCTGCCCCAAGAGTTGGAGGCAGGGCGCCAACAGCTTGTGCTGGAGTATACGATGAAGCAGGCAGGAATATATATTGTGGGAAATGAGAACGAGCACCAAACAACCGCATTTGATCTGGCTACATCGACTCTCGATGAGTGGGAGAGTGGTAAATCCTACCTCTACTCGATTGAGTTTATTGCCGCCAATGGCAATCTCTCCGATGCCGAGGTGATAGAGTTCTATGTTATGTCGGGCGATTGGGGAGTGTCTGACGACTTGGAGGGATCAAACTAAATGAGCAAAATTATGAAACGACTAAAATTGACATATCTACTATTGATGGTGCTACTCGCAGTGGTGGGTTGTAGCACGGTGGATGTTGTTGATCCTGCCGATGGCTCTATTGACGATGGTTCGCAAGAGCAAATCGCCATCTCGTTTGGCAACCCCACCATTGTCGATACTTCTACCAAAGGTGTTGTGATAGAGGATGAGGCGACCTTAGCAACTATGGGTGTCTACTCCTACCGCACCTCGGTGCCATGGGGCGAGGTTAAGAGTGGTGACCAGGTCACAGGATTCTTCAATGACTACAACGATACCTACCCAATTATGGTCTCATACCTCACCGAGAAAGAGGCCTGGAGCTACGGCAATAGTCGATATTGGCCAACCGATGGAACATATCTCCACTTCTATGCTTGGGCCCCATATGGTCGTATCAACCGTGTATTCAACCAAGAGAGTGGTCGCCCCAACTTCTCTCATACTCTCAATGGTAATGCCGTTGAGAATTATGACTTGATGTGGGCCAATGCTCAAGTTGACCAAATATATAGTGACGAGGACTTCACTGGTGACGTCAATATCAAATTCGACCACTCGCTCTCTCGTATCTCGCTCAATGCTCGTGTGATGGTATCTTCGGTGGAGACTATCGAGAAGGACCCAACCAACATCTATGCCTATGAGCGATTTGGTATCAATGGTATCACCTTCTATGATGTGATTGGAGAGGCCTCGGTTATCTACGACGAGACTGATTGGTCACCCTCGTGGGAGGTCAATACCAAAGATTACACACGTCTCGAGATCACAGCATCGCAAGGCAACACCCTCCTGGAGCACTACAACAGCATTAGAACAGTGGTGGGACAGGTGCCAAAGATTAGTGAAAGTGACGTCTTGGCCGAGGAAGAGCTCCAGAAGTTGACTTTCGCCAATGTAATGATGAAGGAGGAGGATGGCACGCCTCACGGAATATTCCTCTTTCCTCAAACCTTCGAGGGCGACGATGCCGACTCTCCGTCTGCTATGATACGTGTTCGTGTGCGTCACTATAGCAACTACTTTGTTACTGTGACCGAGGCGAAAGAGGTGGTTGATGAGTATAGTGATAGCTATATCGACCATATCTATTGTAATACAGCTGGAGAGGTTGCTGTGATCAACTTCGAGGATTCTACCATTGAATATGCCGAATATTCTGCCTTGGATGATTATATGGGCGATAATAACGTTATTCTCGATAATGGCGAGTACAAGTATCAATGTGTTCGCAAGGATGAAGATGGCGACATCTACTCTACGGGAGCTGTATCTCTATCGGAGGTGTTTAGTGCCTCCACAGGCTTTGCCTCGGGTCTCGAGGCGGGTCAATATGTTGAACTCTATTTTACATTTGATTTCACCGAGGGTGGAGACTTCGATATTCCGATGACTGTTACGGCCGAGGTCTATGATTGGACAGATATTAAGACGGAGGCCGATGTGGATGAACAATTGGTGATATATTGCGATACGCAGAGCATCGACGTTGGTGATGGTAGTGTGAAGTACTACACCCTCTGTGAGGCCGATATCATAATCAACTCGGTCACTTCGCTCACCACGGGCGTCATGGTGACTGCCTCCGATGATGGCACTGTTGTGAAGGGTTCGACCGAGCACCAGGAGCACTCATTCTCCTACAGTGGAGTGGGCGAAGATCAAAGCGCTACATTCGAGGTGTCGATCACCAAGAAGTCGAATGAACAGAATATTGTAAAGCAATTTACATTTGTTACTAACAGCTAAGTGATAACCATAATGAAAAGATATCTATATATAATCCTTATCGTGGTGAGCTCTCTTTGGGTGGCTTGCTCCAAATTTGATGAAGATATTGTGCCTAACGGAGATTTTGATGACTTTGATCAGAGTAACTCCAACGTTGTCTACTTCGAAGATGGTCAAGTTGGCGTCTACCTCAATCTCTCGCCGCAAACTACCGAAGATATAACCGTCACTCGCTCGGTAGCAACGGGTACCGAGACTGTGATTCAAGATGGTTGGGCATTTGTCTTTGGTCCTGCGAAACCTACTCAATTTGATGAAACTAATGTTGATGGTTATGGTCACTCCTCGGAGCTTCTACAGTTAACAAAGATCACAATAAATGCCAATAATGTTGCCTTCTTTCGCTTTGATCAATATCCTTGGGTTACCGAGGCAGGTAAATTGGATGCAATTAAATATAATGCAATCATTGGGATGTTATACTATGTCGATGATAATGGTTACCCAATTTGTACAGATGGCAAGACTAACTTCTACTACAATGAAGTGAGTGATTGCTATGTGGAGCATGTCTACGATGAGAAGGGCAATGAGATAGAGAGTAGTGGTGGGGAGACATACTCTGTAGTGATTCCCGATCCTGATAGCGATGGTGGCATTGATGTAGATGGTGAAAATCTTACCTATGGCGCATATATCCCTGAGGGTCTCAATTTAATATATTGCCACACCGATGACAACGAGCACTATGGATTCTATGTGCTCCCGAAGTATATTAAAGATGGTGTTTTCTGCGATCCCGATGATAACTACACTGAGTTAGTGCATACGCTACTCGATGATTTTGACGAGAATGGCGACTGCGAATATTCGGTTAAGTATGAATACGAGGAGAATATCGTTGACCCATTTGTTGGAATAAACCACATGTGCTTCCTCCGATTTATGGTCAATCTAACCGAGGGAACTACCTCCGAGGTGCAGGCGTTGGTCTCGAAACGTATGATTAATAGTGGGGTAGATATGGATGGTAACTCGACAGATTATAGTGGAGTGAGTGCAACGGTGTTTGAGGATTATAAACACCTCTCGGTGGGTCTCGATGCATACTATGGTGTCAATATCGACGAAACTGATGGTGGTGTGGCTGAGTCACCTACTCCTCAAAGTGATGGTCACGCCAATCTATTAGCATCGAAGTATCCCATGGCCTCGCCAGGAATCGAGATGCTTAATGGTCTTAATGAGTATACCCTCTATGGAATTAACTCCGAGGATGCGATATCGCTGGTTCAGGTGGGCTCCAAGGTCGATGTCACCTCCACTGATCCCGACTTTACGCTTATTGGTGTGACGCTGCTCAATGGTGCCAAACGTGCCTTGATGCGTAGTACGGTGCTCGATAACACTGGTACGACAGAGCTCATCTCGCTTCCGCTGCCGACCAATCTCCACTATCGCTATGGTGATTCTGCCAATGATGCAAGCTACTCTCGAGTGGGTTCGATTCAATACAACGAGGTGTTGGCGCCCGACTTCCAATCGACTGTGGCCTACCCAATATACTTCTTTCCCAACGAGGGAGATGATATTAGCGATGAGTATGCAGAGTCTATATATGACTACTCTCTGGAGGAAGGATACACTCTCAATGAGGATTTTGTCAATATCTCGGACAAGGAGAATGGATTTAACCCTACCTACCTTATCATTCGAGGGTTTATCGCAAAATATCACGATCGTGATGGTGATGGTCTCTACGATCCTGTGAGTGCTACTGGGGGTCAGATCGATGATTGGGGCTACTACAAGGTGCCGATCAAGTATCTTAATTCAGAGACGACATATACCTACGATATTATGCGTTGTAACTACTTCCAAGTGTTGCTCAATTCAGTCAACAATGCAGGTTACAAGACATTTGAAGAGGCTGTGGCAGGACCCGCCTCCGATATGAATTATGATATAGTGATTGGTGGCGGTAGCGATCCTCGCAATGAGTATGCTACAAGCAATGGTACCTTCTATGTGGAGACCGATGTGAATGACTTCTACATTATGGGATATGGCAAGGAGGGCTTCTCGGAGGCTACCTTCAACGTTAGAGTTGTCGATAACGATGATTACGAGAAGTTGACAGCCGACGACCTACTCACACTGTCCACAACAACCAAAGGGGCGTTGTATGCTACACCAAAGCTCTATTTGACGGTTCCCGCTGGAGTATATGTATTGCAATTTGGAGATGCTAAGGTGGAGGCACCCACCTCCTCGACGGCCAATACCAACGTCTATGAGTTTGATGCCGAGAGTGGAGTGCAGTATGAGGTGACCCTAAAAGTGACCTCCGAGGGCAATTCCTCCTCGACTGCGCTGGAGGGTATGATAGCTGTTCAGGCTGGTGATGTGTGTCAACAGATCAATATTCACTACGACGATTTGGGTTACCTTAGTATTGGAGACTACTCATACGTAGGCTCTGGAGATACCGATAACTCCAGTCAGGCGGGGGACTATGTGCGCAATGACACTTTGACAGAGGAGGATGGTCAAAATGTGCATAACCTTGTTGATGGTTTCAACGTCCATGGCAATGTTGTCTTTACCGAGTGCAATGCTTTGATCTATGACGAAGAGTTTTACAATAGTGCGGAGTATGCAGCACGATATGATGGTTATATCGAAGATATTGATGATGCTATCGCCTTCGGTAAGTTCATCTCGAAGGATGGTTACATAGGGTGCAATAGATATGTATTTACAGGATTCTATCTTGATCGTGAGTGCCGTGCAACGATATATCGTAGCAAGGGAGAAGGCATCGCCAAGGTCTATATAAATCAAGCTTCGGACTTTGGTCTGCTTATAAATGATGGTAAGGAGGCGTACAAAAATGCCGCCTCGCAGTACGATGTTGGGTACACCTCGAGAGGTTATATCAACACTTTGAGTTATAGCGATGATGGTTATCTAAGCGATGGCGTCGAGGTTGGCTCCAACACCCCCATGCAGTTCTTTGTTGCAGGCGACGTGAGTGAGACCGATATGGTTGTGGTAAATACTGTCAATACGTATGGCACCAACTCAATTCTCTATGACGATTATGGGACTAACTTCTGTTCGGGAGGTTTGCCTTATGGAATTGAGGAGGGTGATGATGTCGATAATAGCCGCTATATGATATATTCATCAGATGTAGATATCGATAATAGAAGTGAGATTGAAGCGACTGCTCTCAATACCGAAATTGTGTCGTGGAACGAAGCTGAGCCAGGTAATATATTCAATGTTTGGGCATACCCAATATTGCGAAACCAAGGAACTGATTTTGATTATGGCGATGGCTCTTCGTGGAGCTATGATGGTGACATTGAGTCCTCATATTTGGATGATACGGTTGTTGTTACCTTGACCAATCTTGCGGGTGAGACTAAGAAGTATACCTTCAACTTGACGCAATATTCGCTCCCATTCTGGGATCCTACGCTTACTATCAACGATAGCGCAAAGAGCTTTAGTTATCTATGTTGTAACTATCCTGTGGATCTCTATAGTAGTAATAATGCTGATAGTCACTACCATACTAAATGTATCGGTGCGGTAACGGTCTATAATTGCAACTACAATAATGGAGTTGACTACTCGTGGGGTGGTAGTGGATATTATTCCGATGTCTTTAACGCCAGCAATGTTTCGGGCCATGCAAATGTTCAGGCATACGATGCCAAGGAGCCTGAGTATGTAGTCTTTGCAGTCTTTGGAAACTCCACTGAAACGTCAAGCCTCACCACAGTAGGTCGAGATTACTTTATTCTAAGGATGACCAATGCTGCGGGTGAGGAGACCAAAATGGCGGTGCGCATTGAGCGTTATGATGACTACATTGAGGCTGAAGGTGGCAATGGATACTTCCCATTTAATCCAACTGAGGGCTATTGGCTTGACTATCTTAAGGAGACTGATTATCTTAACTCGATCAATAAGACGGGAGCATCGCAGATTCCAACTCAGTATGATACTTACTATTAAGTAAGACGAATTAAGTTTTGAGAATTATACTTTTTCATCTGTAAATAAATTAGTTACACACCCCACGCAAGGGTGCATAAATTAGGTTTATAATAACTTGACACAACAAAAGATTAACAGGTGTGTATTACACCTGCGGTTAAAGGATAG
>JBCQWR010000024.1:0-41233 GCA_047171945.1 Rikenellaceae bacterium
AGATAATTTATCCAGGGCTGACCCCCGATTTCCGACAACAACTTTTCTACTTTTCAAACACTATTTTTGGTGGGTCAATTTAAACCGTTTTTAGGGGTCAATTTCATCGGGTTTTCCAGTTTACTACCGCTTTGCCGAGACCTATTTGACCTATGCCGAGTGTATGGTTGAAGCCTTTGATGATCCAACATACCACGATGCAACATATACAATCTCTGCATTAGAGGCAATAAATGCTGTGCGTGACAATGCCTCAATGCCACATATCGAAGCAATAGACAAAGCGGAATTTATCGAGGCTTTGAGACGTGAGTGGCGAGTTGAGTTTGCCTTTGAGGATCACCGTTTCTGGGATATCCGTCGCTGGAATATTGGCTCAGAGACTCAGAAGGAGATCTATGGTGTTAATATCGAAAAGGAGAATAATCTTCTGACATTTAGACGTTTCCTCTACGAGACTCGCATCTGGAACAACAAGATGAATCTCTATCCAATATCACAGAGTGAGTTGTTTTTAAATTCAAATCTTGCACCTCAAAATATAGGTTGGTAAAAGTTAACACAAAAATTAATTTTTGAACGATTATGAAATATATTCAAAACATATTAACAATTTGCTTAATCATCTCAGTGTCGTTGCTTGGCTCTTGTCAAAGTGACAATATTGATTCACAAGATGGTTATCCAAAAACATTCGAAGTGGATGCAGCGGCAGAATATAATATAGATGCCCAATCCCCTCAAACTATAACTTTTAATATTAGCTCGTATGCTGAGTGGAAAATTGAGAGTGATCAACAGTGGTGTGTAGCGTCGCCTGATTCGAGCAGTGAGAGTTCATTGATAGAGACAGTAACGATTATATGTGACGAAAGCTCAGAGAGCGAAATTAGAAGTGCAAGATTGACAATCGCCAATAGTGATAAGAATTGCACTCCTGTAGTAGTTGTTGTGAATCAAGCGGCAAGACCATTGCTGGAGGTGACCGATTTTGAGCGAGAGTTCACAGCAAATGGTGAATCAATGACTCTTACAATCACATCGAACCAAGATTGGACAATCGTGGCGGATGAGTGGCTCTCGTTCGATCTAACAGAGGGCGAAAGCAACCTGTTGGGACAAACCATCACCGCTACAGCAGAGCCAAATAGCAGCCTGAGTCGACAAACAGATGTGGTAATAGACAATGGTTCTCAGAAGATTACCCTTGTGGCTAAGCAACAAGGATCAGTTTTGGAATTCGTCTGTGACGAAGGTCAAGATCTTCACCACATATTCTCATATGGTACGGAGTCAGCTATCTTTGATGTAAATGCTACTATGAATTGGGATATAGTAAGTGATAATCCTGCAATTGTAGCAACTAAGATCAATGATACTCAAGTTGAGGTAACATCAACACTTAATGTATTTGTTGAGCGTAGCGCCACTATCAATCTTATTGCAGTTGATGGTCCAAGTGAGGGGCTAACGGCTCAGACGCCACTAATGGTTACCCAAGAATCAGGCATCTACCTTGATGGTGATGCAGTTGTTGGAAGCGATGGTTCATTGACTTTGACCAAATCTACCGCCGATAATGCTATGTACTTTACCCATAGTGCTTTGAAGTATGGAACACTAACGTGGACTTTTTCGGATGTTTCACTCTCTGAGGGTTTCTTTGACATCTCGTCAAGAACTACTAATGTAGGTGAAAATGCTAACTATCAAATTGGTTTTGGAGAGGCGTTTGCGGGCTCATTTGGCAACCGACTAAGATCTGGAGGAACTATCGCAGGAGTAACTATTTGGGCCGATGAGGCGCACTTCACATTGTCGAATGAGACTCTTAATGCGATGCGAACCTTAACCTATAGAGTTATACCTAATCCTGCTAACAACTCAATGCTTTTAATTGAGGCTGAGATTGATGGTGTAGTTGTACTCTCCGACACACTTCGTCCCGACTTGTGGGCACAGGTAGAGACAGCGTTAGGATTCCAACAAGAGATAGGCTTGATAGGTACTGATTCACGAGGCTCGATGACAATTACCTCATGTCAATTTACTCCCTACAATAATTAACTAAAATCATGCAAATTATGAAAAATATATTTATATGTATGAAGTTGTCAATTGCAACTATTGCAATTGTGTCATCGCTATTTGTTAGTTGCCAAAAAGAAGAGGAGGCAATCAAGAGCGTTGATCTAAGATATGAGGCAGAGGACGAGTATCTGCTTACACACTCTTCACCCGAGGCAATTACGATTAGAGTGCGCTCAACAGATAATTGGGAGGTCTATTCGCAAAACCCAGAGTGGTCTACTATTACACCCTCTTCTGGTGAAGCAGATCCGACTTATGACCCCGACAAGAACTACGATGTAGTAATTACATACACCGACAATAAATTGCTCGACGATAGAGAGGATATAATATATATCAAGAGTGATTATTGGATAGGTAAAGAGATCCGAGTGACCCAAAAAGGAACTGCTTATCTCGATGTAGACCTCACCTCGACCAATATTATCACCAAGGCAGGAGGCGAGACTTCGGTTGGAGTATTATCAAACCAAGAGTGGACAAGCGCCATAACCAAAGGCGATAGCTGGTTGGAGATTACATCAGGCACATCTGGGTCAATGGATGGAATAGTAACAGTTTCGACGCTGGACAACAAAGGGGAGATTCGAGTAGGCGAAATGACCATCTATGATAGACTTGGTGTAGCTCAGCAAGTTGTATCAATCACACAAGATGGTACGGTGCTTACGGTTAATCAGAGTGCAATATTTGCCTACCACCAATCGCAAACCTTGACAATACCTGTTGAGTCTAATGGAGATTGGTTTGTCGAGAAAGAGGATGAAATTACAACATGGTTCGAAATCGAGGGTGGCGAATTTAGTGGTAATGGAGAGATTAAAATATTGCTTAACGAGAATGGCGGTTCTACTACACGAAAATCGAAGATTATTGTATCGACAGTTCTTGCAGAAGGTGTTGATCCAGTTGTAAAAGAGATTACTCTTCGTCAAGCATATCTACCAGTTACTACACGAAACGAATTTACCAATGAGTTCTTTGGTACTTTCGAATTGCAAAATGGTAGTATGGATAATATGACATCAAATGGTGACTTTGCAACATTCTTAGGAGAAATTTCTAATCGTGTAACTCGCTACAATCAACCTTTGGGTCGTTACACATTTAGTCTAAAGGCTCTTGGAACCAATGCTGCACCAAGTATTTTGCTCTATGCGCCAGATTATGGTTTAGAGATTACAGCAAGCGTTAGCGCAACCGAGACTGTTTTCTGGGGTCGTGGCATCTCTAATATATCACAAGCGGCTTGTAGCATGACCGAAGAGAATGCTTTAGGAATCGAGCTTTCAGAGAATTTGGAGAGTGGATTAACTAACGTAGAGTGGTTCTTAAATGGAGTGTCGGTGAGTAAGCATATTGCTACTTCTGATAGTGATTTTGAGTATCAGTGGGGTACGCCAATAACTCAATTGATAATTGGAAATGCTTGCTGGAGTGGCGAAAAGGATGCTGTAGAGTTCTATTGGATGGAGTACACACCTCCAATTGATTGGGATATGTAATTACAAAAATAAATATTACGATGAAAAATTTATTATATATTGTCATGCTACTTCTGTGCTCACTTGGGTTTGTTGCATGCGAAGAGAGTAACACAGGAATAGAACCAAATAATGGAATAGAGTTTATATTTAAAACAGCTGTTTCAAATTATCATGCAGTGGTAGATACCACTAACAAAACAATAAGTGCAAGTGGAATAAATAGCAGTAAAGAGATCAAAAGTGTCGCATACCAGCTCCCTGAGGGGTATACGATCTCTCCCGAACCAACCGAAGTTGACGTGTGGTACAAAGAGCAAATATTTGAAATTACATCGAATAAAGGTGTTAGCGAAAAATATACTCTTCTCTTGCCCGACATCAAGGAGGTTGTTGACAATGAATTTGTGGTAATGGGATATATTATGATAGATAGAGTGGATTTTGCTACTATTTTTGAGACTATAGACTTCTCTAAAGTCACACACACAATTGTGAGTTTTGCTAATATTAAATCCGATGCTACGATCATTACAACCTCTATAGATAAGAATGTGGATCTTGTGGTCGATGCCGCTCACCAAGCAGGCGGGAAAGCACTTTTGGCAATCAACAAAGCCGAGGAGGGTGAATTTACAGAGGCTATATCGACTGAAGAGAAGCGTACAAATCTGATTGAAACGCTTGTAGAGTATGCACAAGCGAGAGGTTTTGATGGAATCGATATAGATTATGAGGAGTACAATACCTTTAATCTTGAGGATTTGATTGCTTTTGCTGCCCAACTCAGAGAGTCGATGCCTCAAGAGTGGCTGTTAACATGTGCTGTTGCTCCTTGGTTAGAGTATGATGGTTATGCTCAATATTTCGACTATATCAATGTGATGAGTTATGATGATAAGGTCACTGGAGATACTCCAGGAGCTCACGCTTCGATGGATAAGTTTAAGAGCGATATGGCAAATACTCAAAAATGGGCAATTAGCGATGCTCAAATTGTGGGAGGTGTACCATTCTATGGTTGGTCATGGGAGGATCCATCATCGGTATTAGGAATCTCATACGATTATGTGATTAGCAGATTTCCTACTGCCGAGGTTGCAGATGCCGACAACTATGGATCGCTATATTACAATGGGCGTAATACTATTCGAGAAAAGTGTGTTTATGTCAAAGAGTATGGTTATGGTGGCATTATGATTTGGCAGATGGCTCAAGATTGTCTAAATCCAGATTTTAGACTTCTTGATGTTATCGACCAAGAGATGCGTAACGAATAGTTTTTATCAATCTAATCGGCACGGCAATATTGTTCTTACATTGTGTAGTGTAACTTTTGTCGTGCTGATTTACAACCCTTTTTCCTACTTAATATGAAGATTCCAATTTTATTTATAAATATTGCATTTATCACAACTTCTGTCTTGTCATCTTGCATCCAAAGCACGCCATCTACCGATATTGATGGTTACGTTTCTCATTCAGTATATAGTGTGCCAGGACGTTTTAATTCAGAGAGTATTACAAATGTAGAAAACTATGAAGATTTCGATTTTCTCTATCTTATGGCGATGCCTAATTGGGAAGCAGAAGATTTTGATGGATCACAAGAGGAGATCAATAGAAAATATGTAGATGAGTTTGATTATCTAACAGCGGATGGCGCAGGAATGTCGCAAGTGCCCGAACTTATCGCCAATATTCAGAAAAGTGATTGTAAGATACTATGCTCATTCCCAGGACAAAACTATGATGTGATTGCCGCTGACCCACAGCGTCGCATGAAATTCGCTCGAATGATGGCTGCTTTTGTTGAAAAACACAATTACGATGGCATCGAATTGGATTGGGAGGGGACAATTACTGAGATGTTACACTTAGAATTTATCTCTGATATTCGTGAGTCTCTGGATGCTTTAGATCTATCCAAACGCCTATATCTTACCACAGCTCTAAACTCTCACCATAAGTACTCTCAACAAGATGCTGATAGATTGAGTGCTGTCGTCGACTGGATCAATATTATGACCTATGATATGGGTGGCGGTTTTTGGTCAACTGAGAGTGTTGGATACAACACCCCTTTAGATAAAATACAAAATGTCATCGAAAATGATTGGAGTGTATTTGCACCCAACAAATTGTGTATTGGGTTGGCAAATTATGGATATGGCTACAAAAATATTACCCCCGATACACCATTACCAGATGATATAGATTTGGCTAAAAATTGTTTCGAGGTGCAATATTTCGAGCTTGAACAGTATCTATTAGATGGATGGATCGAAAAGTGGGATGATACGACCAAGAGCTCCTATTTCTTCTCGCCAGATGGTCGTGATTTCTTCTCTCTGGATACACCCTGTGCAATCAACCATAAGTTAGAGTGGGTATACAGTCAAGGTTATCGAGGTCTCTTTTGGTGGGAGTATCATATGGATATTGACCAAGAGACAAAGGATAATAAAAAGGCGACACATCTACTTATTGATAAAGCGACTGAAAACATCAATAAACATAACAAAAAAAGATAATTAACAAAAAAATAAATTAGGGAGAAAATATAACCCTCTTATACCATATAAAAATGAAACGATTTTATTTATTATCAATTTTATTATCAACAATTATGTTGATAGGGTGCAGTAGCACCAATCTTAATGAGATTAGTTATAATCAAGGAATTAACATTATTCCCACACCAAACCAAATGACATTTGATGAGTCTAAGAGATTTAAGCTCTCATCAAGCACTCTGTTTTATGCCGAGGATGAGCAGGCGCAACTCATAGCAGATTTTTTTGTCTCTCAGATCAATCTTGCTTCGGGCTACTCAATTGGTGTGAGTGACAAAGAGGGCAATGTGAAGCTCTCGATTGACGAGAACCTGGATATTAAGCCCGAAGGATATATGCTCACTATCACTCCCAACAAAATTGAAGCAGTTGCAAAAGATAAAGCAGGTTTATTTTATGCCATGCAGAGTTTTATGCAACTTCTACCTGCTGAGATTACACGAAAGGAGCTTGTGGTGAACTCGGAATGGAGTATTCCTTGTGGCGAAATTATTGATGAACCACGCTTTGAATATCGTGGTATTATGCTCGATGTTTGCCGCCATTTTATGCCAGTAGAATTTATTAAGAAACAGATAGATATTCTATCGATGTTTAAGATAAATAGACTTCATTGGCATCTAACCGAGGATCAAGCATGGAGAATCGAGATTAAGAAATATCCTCTTCTTACACAGATTGGATCTACTCGCATAGAGGGTGAGGGATTTGAATACTCTGGATTCTACACCCAAGCTCAAGTTCGTGATATCGTATCTTATGCTGCCGAGCGCAACATAACTATCATCCCAGAATTTGAGTTGCCAGGACACGAATTAGCTGCTATTGCAGCCTACCCACACCTATCATGCAAAGGCGAAGCTACAACTCCACGCAATGTGTGGGGAGTGGAAGATATTGTAATGTGTCCAGCTAAACCAGAGACCTTTGAATTCATTGAGAATGTAATAGATGAGATGACCGAGTTGTTTCCTGGTGAGTACTTCCACGTTGGTGGCGATGAGTGTCCCAAAACCAGTTGGGAGGGTTGTCCAGCGTGTCAGAAATTTATACGTGACAATAAGCTTCAAGCTAAAGATGGACACTCCGCCGAGGAGCGTCTCCAAAGCTATATTATTGGCAGAGCAGAGCAGATGTTGATGGCACGAGGTAAAAAACTTATTGGCTGGGATGAGATCTTAGAGGGTGGGCTCTCACCTAATGCTACAGTTATGTCGTGGCAAGGAGAATCAGGTGGAATTGCAGCAGCGATGCAGGGACACGATGTAGTAATGTCTCCAAGTGACATGGGTATGTATATCAATTTTTATCAAGGTGACGACCATATTGAACCAGTTACAATTGGTGGAGATGCAAAACTTGCAACCGCATACGCATATGATCCTATGCCACAAAAATTAATTGAAAATGGCAAATGTAATCATATATTAGGCGTTCAGGCTAACTTGTGGACCGAGTATACATACGACACAAAACAGATGGAGTATCAACTATACCCCAATGCGTGTGCGCTTGCTGAAGTAGGTTGGAGTAAAGTCGAGAATAAAGAGTTTGAGGACTTTAATCGTAGAGTAAATAATGCTTATGTTCGATTGGACTCCGATGATATTAACTACCATATTCCTATGCCCGAGCAGCCTAATGGATCAGTTAACTTTATTGCGTTTACTGATTCTGCCACAGTTGAATTTGACACTACTCGCCCTATTAATATGGTATATACAACCGATGGAGGCGAGCCAACGCCAAATTCAATCCCATATACAGAACCGTTACACTTCACAGAGAATACAACTTTAAAGATATGTTCGGTGTTGCCATCAGGTAAGATGAGCCCAGTTCGCACCATCACCATAGAGAAGCAGTCCTATATGCCAAGTCTCAATGTTGTGGATGCTCAAAATGGACTTACTATGACCACGGTCTATGGCATGTATCTAAATATGGAGGCGTTGGCAAATTCAACAGAGAAGCCAACAGCGCCAAAAGTTATTACAAAACTTCCTGAGATTGTGAATTCTGCTCCATTTGGGGGTTCAAGTCGAGGGTTGCGCCACTCTGCTAATATTGCAGAGGGATATCTTAATATCCCAGAGGATGGAGTATACTATTTTAGAACCAATAATAATGAATTCTGGATTGATGGCAAACTATTTATTAGTAACGATAATGAGGTCAAGCGTTATTCGAGAAATGCGAAATCTATTGCTTTGGCTAAGGGTATGCACTCTATAAAAGTTGTATGGTTAGGTCATATCATTGGCGGTTGGCCAACAGCTTGGGAGAGTGGAAATATAATGATCCGCAAAGAGAGTGAGCAAAGATATAGTGAGGTAGTACCTGCGCAATTATTTTATACTAAATAATTAGTAGTGATGCGTTAACTTTTTTATATTGAGTGTAGATGTTTAATACACATGACATTACAGATGGAAATCTAATTTTTGATTTGAAATAAAGTTTAAGAAGCACGTCATCCCAGACTTGAGAAAGGGATCTACAAAAGAGAGTGGCTTTTAACAACTTAGTAGTAGAAGTTGTAGATCCCAGATCAAGTCTGGGATGACGTTAATAGGTTAACGCATCACTACTACTAAATAATCAATGAAAAGTAAATGTATATTAAAAAATGAGGGAGGATTGATCCGAGATCTCATACCCCAAGATATAGTAAATCGCTACGAGAAGATCCCAACTCGTGTCTATCCAAGCGAGAGCGAAGCGCAATCTATCGCCACCTCTCACAAAAGGATATTGTCCCCTTCCCAGGTGGCGACAGCCGTGAGTTCTGGCAAAGAGCCGAGGATCGCACCCAAAATACAGCTCGACTCTACGATGAGTTAGGAATGGCGGAGTATTAAGCGATATAGGTATTTGTAAAAATGTCCTAAATAATATAAGGTTGACATAGATATATCTCTTATAATGAGCGTTGAAAGGAAACTCTCAAAAGATCATTATAAGAGATATATCGTATGGCAAAGCCCCACACACTCAGTGCAATAAATATCAAAAACGTAAGTTTTTGGATCCAAGCTTAGCTTGGCTGCTGCTCGCTGTTAGGGCAGTAGGCAAGTAGTATAGAACTCTATTTTTCGTGCGTTTGCCCTCCATGTAGTGTACTCTGCCTTGTATATTGCTACTATTTACTCCATGCAAATAGCTCATAATTCTCCATCATAGCATTAACATCGGTACGAACTGCTGCAATATTATCTTGAGAATCAACATCACTCAATACTCTGTCGATAAGCTCAACAATGTAATCCATCTTATCCTCCTTGATGCCACGAGTGGTAATTGCTGGAGTACCAAAGCGTAAACCTGAAGTTTGGAATGGAGAGCGAGAATCGAAAGGAACCATGTTTTTATTAGTGGTGATGTCAGCAGCAACCAAAGCTTTCTCGGCAACCTTACCTGTCAACTCAGGGAACTTAGTGCGAAGATCGACAAGCATAAGGTGATTGTCGGTACCCTCAGATACAATCTTATATCCTCTCGAAATAAAAGCCTCAGCCATTGCTTTGGCATTCTTCTGAACCTGTAGCTGATACTCCTTGTACTCTGGTTCCAATGCCTCACCAAAAGCAACTGCTTTAGCGGCAATGACATGCTCAAGTGGGCCACCTTGAATTCCAGGGAATACTGAAGAGTTGAGAATTGCTGACATCATCTTAACTACTCCCTTTGGTGTAGTCTGCCCCCATGGATTTTCAAAATCTTTACCCATGATGATGATGCCTCCACGAGGACCACGAAGAGTCTTGTGGGTTGTAGATGTCACAATATGAGCATAAGGAACAGGATTCGCTAAGACTCCTGCTGCAATAAGACCTGCTGTGTGTGCCATATCAATCAAAAGAAGTGCGCCTACCTTATCGGCGATCTCTCGCATACGTTTGTAATCCCATTCTCGAGAGTATGCCGAAGCACCACCTACGATCAACTTTGGTTGACACTCAATAGCTTTTTGCTCCATAGCATCGTAATCGATAGTACCTGTCGCCTCATCAAGTTGATAACCTACAGCCTTGAAGTATTTACCCGACATGTTGACTGGTGAACCATGAGAAAGGTGTCCACCATGAGACAAGTCAAGCCCCATAAAGGTATCACCAGGTTGCAACACAGCAAAGAATACTGCCATATTTGCTTGTGCACCAGAGTGTGGTTGCACATTAGCATACTCCGCTCCGTAGAGTTTGCAAAGGCGTTCAATAGCCAACGATTCCACTTGGTCTACAACCTCACAACCACCATAATAGCGAGCAGCAGGGTAGCCCTCAGCATATTTGTTGGTTAATACAGAACCCATTGCAGCCATCACTTGGTCACTAACGAAGTTCTCTGAAGCAATTAACTCAATACCGTGAGTTTGTCTTTTTCGCTCCAAAGCGATCAAATCAAATATTTGTGTATCCTTTTTCATATTTGCTATAAAGTTTATTTTGTTTTAATGTGGTTATCTGCTAATAGAAGATCGAAGAGATCTCTTTGTAGTTATGTACACGCTCAATCACATCGGCAAAGATATCTGCTACTGACAATACCGTAAACTTAGATAGATCCTTATCGGGATTGAGTGTAATGGTGTCAGTTACAATAATCTCACATAGCGCACTGGCATTGATTCGCTCATATGCAGCACCCGAAAGTACAGGGTGAGTGATTGCAGCTCTAACACTCTTCGCACCACGGCTCATCAACATATCAGCAGCCATACATATTGTACCTGCCGTGTCGATCATGTCGTCAACAATAATAATATTGCGACCTTCGACCTCTCCAATAGCGGTCATACTTCCAACAACGTTGGCCTTTGCACGCTCCTTGTGAGAGATAATAATAGGTGCTCCAAGGTGTTTAGCATAGGCATTGGCACGCTTAGCACCACCCATATCGGGAGCAGCGATAGAGAGATTTTCCATAGCCAATTGTTGCATATATGGAATAAAGATTCCACTTGCATAGAGTGCATCTACAGGAACATCAAAAAATCCTTGAATCTGATCTGCATGGAGGTCCATCGTCATAACTCGGTCGGCCCCCGCTGCCATAAGCATATTGGCAACCAATTTAGCTCCGATGGGCACACGTGGACGATCTTTACGATCTTGACGAGCCCAACCAAAATATGGCATTACAGCAACCACTTTGTATGCCGAAGCACGACGAGCAGCATCAACCATCATAAGCAACTCCATTAGATTATCGGCAGGTGGTATTGTCGATTGAATGATAAATACCGTGCATCCTCGAATTGACTCGTTGTAGCAAGGTTGAAACTCACCGTCACTAAATAGGAGGACCTCCGAATCACCAAGAGTAGTGCCGTAGCTCTCTACAATCTTTTTGGCCAAATATTCTGAGCCACGTCCTGCGAAAAATTTAATCTTATGGATTGCCATATATCTTTATTTATTTAAGTTAAAGTTCTATAATCTCTTCACTTTTTGCCACTTCGATACACTCACCTATAAAATTGAGTATATCGTCACGGCCCAATCCACTCTCGCTCGATGAGATGAAACATGGAGGTAACTCCTCCCACATCTCACTAAGAACCTTTTTGTAGTTTTGGTAGCTCTTTGAGCGCTGTGTTTGCGATAATTTGTCGGCCTTGGTGAATATTATACCAAATGGTATCCCCTCTTCACCCAACATCTCAATAAAATTGATATCAATTTTTTGAGGCTCTAATCTCGAATCTACAAGTACGAATAGGAAGTGCATCTTTTCGCACTTAGTAACATAATTTGTGATGATCTTCGCAAATTCACCTCGTTTACTCTTTGAAGTGCGTGCGTATCCATAACCAGGAAGGTCTACCAAATACCAAGAACGATTTATGAGGAAGTGGTTGATAAGGCGAGTTTTGCCAGGTGTCCCCGAGACTTTGGCAAGTCCGCCATGACCAGTTAACATATTGATAAGCGAGGACTTACCGACGTTACTACGGCCAATAAATGCAAAGTCCAAAAGATCATCTTTAGGGACTTGTGATATTTTTTCTGAGCTACACTTAAATTCCGCTTTAGTAATCTGCATTATCATTAATGTTTTAATTGGACAAAGGTAACAATTATTTAATAAATTTACAATCTAAATTTTAAAAAAAATCGTCAATTTTATTAATGAGGCTCTCTGTTAATTCTAATGCATATTTTTGGCAAATTATATTTTTTTATACTATCTTTGTCATCAATAAATCAAAACAACAAATAAATTATTATGAAAAAAGAGTGGGATGATGTGCGTGAATTTCACGAGAAATTTGGGCACCCTTCGCCTCAAGAACCTACGATAGTTCCTCGCAATCGTGCATTGAGTCGAGCGAAGTGGATGAATGAAGAGGTGGCAGAATTCTTGGTGGCAGAAGATATATATGAACAGGCTGATGCAATGATTGACCTAATCTATTTTGCATTAGGCACTTTGGTTGAAATGGCGTTGGAGCCCGACGAGCTATTTGCGATTGTTCAACGTGCAAATATGGCTAAACTTTTCCCCGATGGCAAGCCTCACTACAACCCCAAAGATGGCAAAGTAATTAAGCCCGAAGGATGGCAAGATCCAAAACCTCAGTTGCGAGCATATATAGATTCTGTGATCGCTTCTAAACAGGATAAATAAAAAAAAGTGGGTTTGTGGTAGATTAATACGATTTTTTTCATATCTTTGCCTCAAACTATTACTACTTAAATGTAACCCTTATCGAATAATTTGATGAAGATAGCTCTACCTCAACTTAACTACACGATAGGCGATATTGATGGCAATACCACTAAGATCATCGATGCTATTATTAAAGCTAAAAAGGAGTCCGCAGATCTTGTGATCTTTGCTGAACAGGCTATTAGTGGCTTACCAGCGTTTGATCTTCTTACGAAAACAACCTTCTTGGAACTTTGTGAAGAGGCATTGCGTATGATTGCCAGCCATTGTGATACCATTGATGCGCTTGTTGGTCTGCCTCTGCTTACCTCAAACGGTACGCTCTCTGTTGCTGCACACATTCACAAAAAAAAGATTGTGCAAACTATTAGTAAACAGTATATTACAGCTCGTCGTGAGATGGGCTTTTTGACTGGAGGCAAAGGACACGAAACTATTACAGTGGCTGGTGAACGCTGCGTAGTGGTTGTGGGTGATGACGTTAGAAAAATTAAGTCATTTGACCCCAAGGCTGACCATATCATATCGATCAATGCTCGTCGATATTCTAAGGGAACACTCTCTTATCGATATGAAGTTATACGCAATTTGGCATTCGTCAACAATAAAAATGTCATACTGATAAATCAAATCGGAGGCGCCTCCGATATCGTTTATGATGGCTCTTCTGGAGTCTTTAATAAACGAGGAGAGTTGGCTCTTATGCTGCAAAATTTTGAAGAAGATTTTGGAGTGTACGACACTAATAATCACCTTCCAGGATTGGATCAACCCCCATTTGTCTCCTACACTCACCGCAATATGATGATCTACAAAGCTACATGTTTAGGCCTCAAAGATTATTTTGCTAAGAATGGTTATACCAAAGCTTGTGTAGGTCTCTCAGGAGGTATAGATTCTGCTGTTGTGGCAACATTGGCTGTGGCGGTGTTGGGTAAAGAGAATGTTATGGCGCTTATGATGCCATCAAAATTTTCACCAGATAGCTCTGTCGCCGACGCTGTAGAGTTGGCCAATAGATTAGGAATAGAGTATAGTGTGATCCCTATTACCACAACATACGACACAATATTGGGAGTTCTCAAACCCGCTATTGGAGGCTTGGACTTTGATCTTACGGAGGAGAATATGCAATCTCGTATTAGGACATTGATGCTGATGGCACTCCAAAACAAGAGAGGATACGTCCTGTTAAACTCTTCCAATAAATCGGAAAATGCTTTAGGTATGAATACTCTATATGGAGATACTGCTGGTGCGATCAGTATTACAGGAGATCTCTATAAAGGCGAAGTTTATGATTTAGCTCGATACATCAACAAAATATCAGGTGATGTGATTCCCGACTCTATTCTTGAGAAGGAACCATCGTCAGAACTCTACGCAAATCAAAAAGATACAGATGTTGTCCCTCCATATGAAATTGTCGATGCGATACTATATCGTATGATTGAAAAAGGACAACATCGAGAAGAGATCATAAATGCAGGATTTGAATATAATGTTGTTGAGAAAATTCACGCAATGTTGATGCATTCCGAGAAAAAACGCTATCAATTCCCACCCGTGTTACGTCTCTCTAATTGTACATTTGGGCATGAGCGTTTGATGCCTCTTACCAATAAATATGGGTTCTAAGAACTTTACGCATAGTGGCATAATCCTCTCGGTGGAGAGTGATTTCGTGCGTGTAGGGTTTGAATCTCGAGCTGCCTGTGGCGGATGTCATGCTCGTGATAAGTGTGGAATGGTTGACTCTTCAATGCGAGAGGTCAATGTTGCAACTCTCAAGGGCGAGAGTTATAGCGTTGGAGAGAGTGTTGAAGTTGCTATTAGTTACCAGATGGGTATTATGTCGGTTGTAGTGGCCTATATCATACCTCTTATATTGTTAATTGTAGCATTGGTTGTCACCTCGTCGTTGTGTACTAACGAAGGTGTGGCGGCTGTAGTATCGTTGGTGGTAGTGGCTCTATATTACATTGGAGTCTATATTTTCCGCTCAAAACTTGACAAACAAATTAAATTCACAATAGTAAAATAAGTAATGGGAGAATTTTGGAGTACGGTTATAGTACTTAGTTCATTAGGCGTTTTTGCAGCGGTAGCACTCTACTACATTGCAAAACAATTTAAGGTCGAAGAGGATCCTCGAATCGACGATGTTGAGAAGATGCTACCTGGTGCAAACTGTGGTGGCTGTGGTTTTGCGGGCTGTCGAGGCTTTGCTGGAGCTATGGTTGAGCGAGATGACATCTCGGCTCTCTACTGTCCAGTGGGCGGGTCGGAGACGATGAAGGCGGCAGCAGCTTATTTGGGTAAGGCAGCACCCGAGAAGGCTCCACAAGTGGCGACGCTACTTTGTGGTGGTTCGTGTGCAAAGCGTCCTCGCACCAATGAGTATAATGGTGCCAAGTCGTGCGCTGTAGCCTCGTCGCTCTATGTGGGTGAGACGGCATGCTCTTATGGCTGTTTGGGTCTTGGCGATTGCGTGGTCTCTTGTAGCTTTGATGCGATTCACATCAATCCAGAGACAGGCCTGCCAGAGATTGATGCAGAGAAGTGTACCGCTTGTGGCGCATGTGTTAAGGCTTGTCCAAAGATGATTATTGAATTGCGCAAGAAGTGGCCAAAGAATCGTGCTGTATATGTAGCTTGCTCGTCGAAAGATAAAGGAGCTGTGGCAATGAAGGCCTGCAAGGCGAGTTGTATTGGTTGTGGCAAGTGCGTCAAGGCGTGTCCATTTGAGGCGATTACCGTTGTGAATAATGTAGCTTATATTGATCCTCAAAAGTGTAAGTTGTGTCGCAAGTGTGTGAATGAGTGTCCTACAGGAGCTATCACACTCAAGGGGATGGACCCTCTACCAAAGGAGCCAAAGGCACCAAAGGCTGCGCCAGCACCAAAGGTTGAGACTCCCAAAGCAGCGGCAGTAGCTGAGGCCCAAAAAGCAGAAGAGACAACTAAGTAGAACGAGCAAAATTTAACTATCATTATGAAGACATTTCCAAAAGGCGGAGTACATCCGTCGGAGAATAAGTTAAGCAGCGCCGCTGCAACTCAGAGCATGGCTCTACCCAATGTTGTCATGATTCCTCTTGGTCAACACATTGGTGCTCCTGCTACTGCAAAGGTTGCTAAAGGCGATAAAGTCCTCACAGGTCAACTTCTTGCTGAGGCTACAGGATTTATGTCGGCTAATATCCACTCACCAATAACTGGTACTGTTTCATCTGTCGATATGGCTGTAAATGGTCAAGGCCTCCGTCAAATGATGATCACCATCAAACGTGACGAAGAGGAGCAGTGGGCCGAAGGAATTGACACAACTCCAACACTCATTAAAGAGTGTACACTCGACTCGAAGGAGATTGTCGATAAGATCAAGGCGGCAGGTATCGTAGGTATGGGTGGTGCAACCTTCCCAACACACGTGAAATTGTCTATCCCTCCAGGCAAAAAGGCTGAGTTCCTTATTATAAATGGTGTGGAGTGTGAGCCATACCTCACCTCTGACCACCGCACAATGTTGGAGCGTGGTGAGGAGATGGTCGTAGGTGTTGAGATATTGATGAAGGCGATTGGTGTTACTGAGGCTTTTATCGGTATCGAGAATAATAAACCAGATGCAATTGCTTACCTATCGAAGCTCTCTTCGTCGGTGAAGGGTTTGAGCGTCGTACCACTCAAAGTTCAATATCCTCAAGGTGGTGAGAAACAACTTATTGCGGCTGTAGTTGGTCGTGAGGTGCCACCACCTCCAGGCCTCCCAATTGATGTTGGAGCGGTGGTTTGCAACGCTTCGACTGCTGTTGCGGTGTATGAGGCTGTGCAGAAGAACAAACCTCTTATTGAGCGTGTGGTGACAATCACAGGTAAGAGCGTGGCTACGCCATCGAATATCTTGGCTCGTATGGGTACCCCAATCTCATCTCTTATTGAGATCGCTGGTGGTCTGCCCGAAGATACTGGCAAGGTGATCAACGGAGGACCAATGATGGGTCGTGCAATGGTTAACCTTGATTCACCAGTAACCAAAGGATGCTCGGGTATCACAATCCTAAATAGCAAAGATGCTAAGCGTGGCGTGGAGTCGGCTTGTATCAAGTGTGCAAAGTGTGTATCGGTTTGTCCAATGTCGCTCGAGCCATTCTCACTCTCGAAGCTCACTCGTAAGGGTGATTGGGATTCAGTCGAGGAGGGTCGTATCACCGACTGTATTGAGTGTGGTAGTTGTCAATTTATCTGTCCAGCGAACCTTCCACTTTTGGACTTCATCCGTTTGGGTAAGCAGAAGGTGATGGGAATTATCCGCTCGAGAGCAACTAAGTAAGTAAAAAAACAAAAAAAAATATAAATATGGCTAATAAATTATTGGTAGCACCGTCGCCTCACGTGCATAGCTCTGAATCTACATCTCGCATTATGCGTGATGTGGTCATCGCTCTTTTGCCTGCACTTGTGGTTTCGGTGATCTATTTCGGAGTGAGCGCTTTGGTTGTCACAGCGGTCTCGATTCTTAGTTGTGTGCTTTTTGAGTACCTTATCCAGAAGTTCTTGATTAAGGGCGAGTGCACTATTTGCAACTACTCGGCAATTGTTACAGGTATCCTTCTTGGATTCAACCTCCCTGCATCGCTTCCATTGTGGATTGTGGTGATGGGTGCTTTGGTAGCTATTGGAGTTGCAAAGATGACCTATGGTGGTTTGGGAAAAAACCCATTTAACCCAGCGTTGGTAGGTCGTGTCTTTTTGCTTATTGCATATCCTGCTCAGATGACACTATTCCCTGCGGTTGATGGTTTCTCGGGAGCGACACCTTTGGCTGCAGTTAAGAGTGGCGCCATGGCGTTGAGTGATGTTAACTTGCAAAATATGTTGATTGGCTCAATCCCTGGCTCTTTGGGTGAGGTTTCGGCTATCTGCCTTATTTTGGGTGGCGTCTACCTTTTGTGGCGCAAGGTGATCTCATGGCACATTCCAGTGGCTGTTTTGGGTACGATGGTAGTTATGGCAGCCGCTAATGCGATTTTAGGTGATGGTGGCGCTACGATCTATCTTTCTCCTCTCTTCCACATCTTGGCTGGTGGCGCTCTTTTGGGCTCAATCTACATGGCTACCGACTATTCGACATCTCCAATGACACACAAAGGAATGTTGATCTATGGTGTTGGTATCGGTTTTATCACAATGTGGATTCGCCTCAATGGTGCATATCCCGAGGGAATGTCGTTTGCAATCTTGATTATGAATGCATGTGTGCCCCTTATCAACAAGTATATCAAACCTAAGCGTTTCGGCTTAATTAAAAAATAAGAATCAGATATGAAAAGTACACTTATAAATATGGTTCTTGTGCTATTAGCTATCACAGCGATCGCTTCGGCGAGTGTTGGTGGTATCTATATTTTGACCAAGGAGCCAATCGCAATTGCAACAGAAAATGCCAAGAAGGAGGCTTTGGCGCAGGTTCTTCCCTCGTTCGATGAGACTACGTTGAGCAGTGTTTCGCTCGATGGTCTCGACTTGGAGCTCTATACAGCAACACTTGGTGGTGAGGTAGTCGGTTATGCTATCAACACAGCAACGATGTCGGGCTTTAGTGGTCTATTTCGCTTGATGGTTGGTGTCGATACCGAAGGTAAAGTTATCAATGTTAACGTCTTGTCTCACAGTGAGACCCCAGGTTTGGGCTCTAAAATGGCAGACGAAGGCAACTCTCTATTGATGAGTATTAAGGATAAAAAGCTCGGCGATATAAACTGGGCAATGAGTAAGAATGGTGGTGACATCGACGCACTTACAGCAGCGACAATCTCATCGGTTGCCTATGCTGATGCAGTTGAGCGTGCAATGAGAGCATATAACCAAGTGGCAAATCAAGAGACAGAGTCTCAGGAAGGAGAGTGTGATGAATAAGATAAAGATTATTTTGGATGGTATCATCAAAAACAACCCCGTATTTGTATTGGTATTGGGTATGTGTCCAACCCTTGGTACTACCACATCAGCTGCCAATGCCTTGGGTATGGGTGCTGCAACAATGGCGGTGTTGATTATGTCTAACCTTGTTATATCTCTTATTAAGAGTTTTATCCCCGACAAGGTGCGTATCCCAGCATTTATTGTGGTTATTGCATCGTTTGTAACCATTATCCAGATGGCAATGCAGGCATATCTTCCTTCGCTCTATGCAAGTCTTGGAGTCTTTATCCCTCTTATCGTGGTGAACTGCGTTATCTTGGGTCGTGCCGAGGCATTTGCAGCTAAGAATAACGCCTTTGACTCAGTTCTCGATGGAATTGGAACAGGTCTTGGTTTTACCGTAGCTCTAACTATTCTTGGTGCTTCACGTGAGATTTTGGGTAGTGGTGCAATCTTTGGTGTGCAGCTCGGTTTTGGTGCTTCGGCTCCACTCATCTTTGTCCTTGCGCCAGGTGCATTCTTGGTATTGGGTTACTTGATGGTATTGTTTAATAAAATTACAAAGAGATAGTTATGGGAGTAGAGATTTCGTTTTTCGCAATTATTATTGGCGCTATCTTTGTCAATAACGTAGTATTATCACAATTCTTGGGAATCTGCCCATTCTTGGGTGTATCTTCAAAAGTTGACACTTCGATCGGTATGAGTGCTGCTGTAACATTCGTTATGGCTATCGCTTCGATCGTGGCGTGGCTTATTCAAACCTATGTCCTCGAGGCGTTGGGTATCGAATATATGCAGACCATCGTATTTATCTTGGTTATCGCAGCTTTGGTTCAGGCCGTTGAGATTATCCTCAAGAAGGTCTCTCCATCGCTCTACCAAGCGTTGGGTATCTTCCTGCCTCTTATCACAACCAACTGTGCTGTATTGGGAGTTGCTATCTTGATGATCCAAAAAGATCTTTCGCTCGTTCAAGGTGTAGTCTATGCAGTATCTACCGCTGTTGGTTTTGGCGTTGCATTGGTACTCTTCGCTGGAATTCGTGAGCGTTTAGATTTCGAAGATATGCCAAAGGCATTCAAGGGTATTCCTATTGCTTTGGTCACAGCTGGCATCTTAGCTATGGCATTCATTGGATTTACAGGTTTGGTCGAGCGATTGTAATTTCGATTAAACCCGATATAACGAGTGGCTAACAGCTTTATTTAGATCTGTTAGCCACTCGTCTATTTTTTAGTATTACAATATTTTTTTCAATCTTTATCTCGAAGAGTGCAATATGTTATTTGAAATTTGCGCTTTTTTTTATAAATTTGTCAGTTGATTACTCACCTTTTATTAGAAATAGCAGATGTTAAGCCTTTTATACTATATTTTCCTTGTTTTGTTCTGTACTGTGGTTATGGTGCTTTCGCTCATTGCGCTCATAATATGTTATCCATTTGACCGAGGTCGTAGGGTAGTGCATTGGCTAACACTCATGATGACTCGAGTTTTTTATGGCGGTGTTATATTTTGGCCAACAACAATTATTGGAAAAGAGAATCTCGACCCCAAAAAGAGTTATGTGGTTGTCATTAACCACCAAAATATGATGGATATCCCCACACTCTACCTCTTAAGTTTTCACTTTAGGTGGGTCTCCAAGAAAGAGGTCTTTAAGATCCCATTCTTTGGTCAATACCTATTGATCCATGGCGACATTGCTATTGAGCGAGGTAATGCAAAGGTTGCAATGCAAAAAGTAATCTCAGATGGTCGCAAGTGGTTGTCGAGAGGTGTGTCGGTAGCGATCTTTCCAGAAGGTACTCGCTCCAAGAATGGAGAGATTCAACGTTTCAAAGCTGGCGCATTTAACTTGGCAAAGGAGGCAGAAGTAGATATCCTCCCTATCGTAATGGATGGAACCAAAGGGGCATTTACAAAATATGGAACATTCCGTTGGCGCAACAAGACAACCCTCAAGGTGTTGCCTGCAATAAGCAGAGAGACGGTGGCCGCAACTGAGGTTAAGGAGCTTGCAGCAATGGCTCATGAACAGATGACTGAAGCATTAAAAACTATCCGTAAATAGACAATGGCAGAACTAAATATAAAACCCAATAATAATTATGGTGATGACGCAATCGTCACCTTAACTCCTCGTGAACACATCCGACTACGTCCTGGAATGTATATCGGTAAGCTCGGCGATGGTACTCAAAGCGACGATGGTATCTATGTCCTCATTAAGGAGGTTGTAGATAACTCGATTGATGAATTTATCATGGGAGCAGGAAACCGTATAGAGATCAATATCGTTGATGAAGTAGTCTCAATCCGAGATTATGGTCGTGGTATTCCACTTAAATCGCTTACAGCAGCTGTCAGTGAGATGAATACAGGTGGTAAATATGGTGGTTCTGCATTCAAAAAAAGTGTTGGACTCAATGGAGTGGGTGTTAAAGCTGTAAATATGCTTTCGAGCGAATTTATGGCTCGCTCAGTACGAGATGGTGAATCTCGCACAGTATGCTTTGAGCAGGGTCTCGAGGTGAGTGACAAGTGGGAGAATGGGGTAGATGAGAAGAATGGTACGTTTATATCATTTAAAGTTGATACCGAAGTTTTTGGAAGCTATGCTTTCAATATGGAGTATGTCGAGCAGATGATACGTAACTTTACCTATCTTAACTTGGGACTTACCTTCTACCTCAATGGCAAGCCATATCTCTCCAAAAATGGTTTGTTGGATCTTCTTAACGAGAATATGACGGAGGTTCCTCTATACGCCCCAATTCACCTTTCGGGTCAAGATATTGAGGTTGCTATCACTCACGGTACAGGCTATGGTGAGAGTTACTTTTCATTTGTTAATGGTCAATATACCTCGCAAGGTGGTACTCACCAAGCAGCATTCCGTGAATCTATAGCTAAAGTAATAAAGGATTTTTACCACAAAGATTACGACGCCTCAGATATACGAACCTCGATCATAGCAGCTATATCTGTCAAGGTGTCAGACCCCATATTCGAGTCGCAAACAAAGATTAAATTGGGATCCAAGGAGATAGAGCCAGGAGTGTCGCTCAGGAATTATATCATGGAATTCCTTTCGCAAAACCTTGATAATTATCTACATAGAAACCCAGAGAGCGCTCAGATACTCCAGAAGAAGATAGTGGAGAACGAAAAGGAGCGAAAAGCAATATCTGGAATTCAGAAGAAAGCACGTGAGACAGCCAAGAAAGTTTCACTTAACAATAAAAAACTGCGAGACTGCAAGGTGCACCTCACCGATAAACATGAGTTGGCTGAATCGTCAATGATATTTATCACTGAGGGTAACTCTGCATCGGGATCTATCACTTCGAGCCGTGATGTGCGTACACAAGCGGTATTCTCTCTGCGAGGAAAGCCACTGAACTGCTATGGCCTCACCAAGAAAATTGTCTATGAGAATGAGGAATTTAACCTGTTGCAAGCGGCGCTCAATATTGAGGAAGATATGGACAACCTTCGTTATAACAAGGTGATTGTCGCAACCGATGCCGATGTCGATGGTATGCATATTAGATTGCTACTACTCACATTCTTCCTGCAATTCTTCCCCGATGTTATCAGGGCTGGCCATCTATACATATTGCAGACCCCTCTGTTTCGTGTAAGAAATAAGAAGGAGACATTTTACTGCTATACCGAAGAGGAGAGGCTTAAAGCAATTGCTGACTGTGGTAGCTCAGCCGAGATCACTCGCTTTAAAGGTTTGGGAGAGATCTCTGCCGACGAGTTCAAAGAGTTTATTGGTGAAAAGATGCTACTCGACAAGGTGCGAATGACTAAGGATGACCCGATACACCAGATGTTGGAGTTTTACATGGGTAAGAATAGTTTTGAACGCCAAAACTTTATTATTAACAATCTTCGCATAGAAGAAGATATTATCGAACAATAGGGAACTACTTGATTATGAGCGAAGAAAAAGATATAATTAAAGCAGAAGTTGAAGTGCAGGTTCCAACTGAAGCACCAAGGGCGACTGTGGGGAAGTATGATAAATTGACCTCAGAGGAGGCCAATGTTCGTAAATTAACTGGCATGTATAAAAGCTGGTTTCTCGATTACGCCTCATATGTAATCTTGGAGCGAGCTGTGCCGCATGTTCATGATGGACTTAAGCCTGTACAGCGTCGTATACTCCACGCAATGAAGGTAGTAGATGATGGTAGATACAACAAGGTAGCCAACATCGTGGGTCAAACTATGCAATATCACCCACACGGTGATGCCTCGATCAAAGATGCATTGGTGCAATTAGGTCAAAAGAACTTGCTTGTTGATTGTCAGGGAAACTGGGGTAATATACTCACTGGTGATGACGCTGCGGCAGGTCGATATATCGAAGCTCGATTGTCTAAGTTTGCATTGGAGGTAGTCTTTAATAAAAAGACCACCGAATGGATGCTATCATACGATGGTCGTAAGGATGAACCTGTTACCCTCCCTATAAAATTTCCGCTGCTTCTTGCTCAAGGTGCCGATGGAATTGCTGTAGGTTTGGCCTCAAAGATCCTACCTCACAACTTTAACGAGTTAATTAACGCATCGATTCACCACCTTAAGGGAGAGGCGTTTACTCTATACCCCGACTTTCAGACAGGTGGTATGATGGACATTAGCCGCTACAATGATGGTCTGCGTGGTGGCACAGTGAAGGTGCGTGCAAAGATCTCAAAGATTGATAAGAGAACTCTTTCAATTACCGAGATTCCATATACAACAACCACAGAGTCGCTTAAAGATTCAATCATTAAAGCCAACGAGAAAGGTAAAATTAAGATCAAGAAGGTAGATGATAATACTGCTGAGAAAGTTGAACTAATTATACAAGTTGCAAATGACGAGTCGAGCGATCGAACAATTGATGCACTATATGCATTTACTGATTGCGAAGTTTCGATTGCTCCCAATTCATGTGTTATATGTGACGAAAAGCCTCATTTCTTGGGTGTTAGTGAGATTTTACGACGTTCGGCAGAGCACACCCGTGATCTATTGGGACTTGAGCTACGAATTAAACTAAACGAGTTGAATGAGGCATGGCATGCCGCTTCACTTGAGCGAATATTTATTGAGAATAAACTCTATCAGCTAATAGAAGGTTGTCGTTCTCGAGAGGAGGCATACGCTGCTGTAGATACAGGCTTATATCCATTCAAGAGACTACTTCGCAGAGAGGTGACACCCGAAGATGTGCAACGACTAACGGAGCTGAGATTCATACGTATCTCTCGCTACGACACCGATAAAGCCGATAATGAGATTAGAGGTATCGAGGATGATATCAAACAAACTCAAAACTACTTAGATAATCTAACAGATTATGCCATAGCATATTATCAGCGCATAAAAGATAAATTTGGTAAAGGTAAGGAGCGTCGAACAGAGCTTCGTGAGTTCGATATGATTGAGGCTACAAAAGTAGCTGTGACTAATGCTAAATTGTATGTTGATAGGGCTGAGGGATTCTTTGGAATTGGTAAATCAATGAAAGATGGTGAGCTTGTCTGCGAGTGTTCTGATATTGACGACGTGATAGTAATAACTAAAGATGGTAGATATATCATCACCAAAGTTAGCGATAAAGCCTTCTTCGATAAGAATATACACTATATTGGCGTATTCAAGAAAAATGATGAGCGAACTATATACAATGTGATTTATCGTGACGGACGCAGTGGCCCAATCATGATGAAACGATGTGCAATCAAGGCGATTACTCGTGACAAGGAGTATAATCTAACAAAAGGGACTGAGAGGAGTGAATTGTTGTATCTATCTGTAAATGGGAATGGTGAGGCCGAGGTGTTAAAGGTATACTTTAAGCCACGCCCTCGACTCAAAAAGCTTATTATTGATCTCGACTTCTCAACACTTGCAATCAAAGGTCGTCAGAGTCAAGGAAATCTATTTTCACGCTATCCGATACATAAGATTGTAGTTAAGGAGCGAGGTGCTTCAACGCTTGCAGGGCAAAATATATGGTATGATAATGATGTACGTAGACTCAATAATGATGAGCACGGCTTATTACTTGGTGAGTTTAAAGGAGATGATAAGATTGTAGTGTGGACAGCTAAGCATCAATACTACATAACTAACTTTGATCTTATGCAGCACTTCCCTGACGATACAATAAGGGTAGAGAAGTATGTTGCAGGCAGAGTGTACAACATTTGCTATTTCGATAGAGAGCAACAATATTTCTACCTCAAGCGCTTTATATTGGAGTCGACAGATAAAATCCAATATTTCTTGGGAGAAGATGGTTCTTGTGATCTAATTAGCTATTGCAGTAGCAATGGTTCCCAGTTAGAGATTAGTTATAAGGGTGCACATGCCACTCGCCCCAATGACATGATTGATGTAGATGATTTTATCGCTATCAAAAGTCACAGGGCGAAAGGAAAGAGGGTCAGTACGTATGAGATTGATACCTTATCTTTTAATGAAGTTGAGCAGGTGGAACTTATTGATATAGATAATGTTGTTGTGGGTGAAGATACTAATCAAATGCATACGCCCAAGGGTGAGCATTTAGAGGGAGAGAGTAGTGTGATTTTAGATACACAACAATTAGGCTTATTTTAAAGAGCAGTGTTATGTTGATATTTTTAATAGGGTATATGGCCTGTGGTAAAAGCACTATAGGTCGCAAATTAAACCAGAGGATGAATAGTGAGCTTTTTGATACAGATAAGATGATTGTAGCACAAGAAGGAACCTCTATTGCTGAGCTCTTTGATACAAAGGGGGAAGAGTATTTTAGGAGTTGTGAACATAACGCCATTAAAACACTTATAGATAGCAAAATATCTGCGATTGTATCAACTGGAGGAGGAGCTCCTATGTGGGGTGATAATATGCAGATGATGAATAAAGCTGGCTTGACAATATACCTATCTCGATCGGCAGAAAATATAGCTAAGCGCATAAGTCAATTTGGCCGAGACAAGAGACCTAAATTGCGAGGGTTGAGCGATGAGGAGTTGATAGAAGTGATGAGTAGAGGAATATCTGAGCGAGATTCTCGTTATCGAGAGGCAAAATTTGTTATCGAAGTTGATAATTATAGTGACGATATGATTATCGATGAGATTATGAGGTATATAGTTAATATTGAGGCATAAAGGCATGGATAATAGATCTATAGGAGTATACGACTCTGGAATGGGAGGCATTACGCTTTGGAGAGCTATAAGAGCATCTCTGCCAAATGAATCTATAATCTATCTGGGTGATGGCAAGAACTGCCCTTATGGTGATAAAAGTAGTGAAGATATTGCAACTTATGCCCTTGAAGCTGTGGAGATTTTAATAAAAAAGGGGTGTAAGATGATCGTGGTAGCATGCAATACAGCAACAACGGCTGCAATATCTAAACTAAGGGCATTATATCCAGATACGCCATTTGTGGGTATGGAGCCAGCGATTAAACCTGCATGCCGAGAGACAAAGAGTGGTGTTGTAGCGGTATTAGCTACTAAACGAAGTTTAGAGAGTGAGTTGTTTACCAGCACTTTAGCCAAATACTCAACAGGTATTGAGGTTATAAAACAAGTTGGCGAAGGTTTCGTTGAAATTGTAGAGAAGGGATTAGAGGATAGCGATGAGACATTCGCTCACATTAAACTATTGGTTGACATGATGGCTTCTAAAGGTGTGGATAAGATAGTGTTAGGGTGTACTCACTACCCCTTTCTTATACCTCAGCTTATTAGAGCCATCAATGGTAGGGGAATAGATATTATTGAACCATCACCTGCTATCGTCAAAAGAATTTTAGAACTGTTGATTAAGTATAACATTCGAGCAGAAGAAGATAATATTGTTGCGGACGATTTCATTACATTTGCTGATGAGGAGTACCGAAAAAGATTAATTGCGAAAGCAAACATAGAAGGAGGTATTATATTATGAAGAGGAGAGATAAAGAGAGTCAAGAGGTGAAAACACCTAAAGGGGTAGAGCAAAGTGCAGTAAGCGAAATTGACTTTGACTCCACCACATCGTCATCGGTAAAAATACGTTGGGTGATTGGCCTACTTGTAATACTAATTGGGATATACGCTACTCTATCTGTTATTCAGCATATTATACACTGGAAAGCTGACATGGATTTACTTATGGGGCTAAGCAAAGATCATCCAGATTTTGACAGCTTTTCATATGGAAATATTTGCGGTGGGTTAGGTGCTCGAATTGGAAATCTATTAACAGGTGGCTCATTCGGTATTGCGGGTGTAATAATACCAATATATTTCATAATATTTGGAGTGAACCTAATGAGGGGTAGTAAACGTTTGATTCTCAATAGGGATACTTTAACTATGTTTATCATACTGATTTTGACATCACTCACATTTGGTACTCTCTTTGGTGAATCTTGGTCTCTATTTGGAAGTGGGCTTGGGGGCTCATTTGGTATAGCAGTCTCAAAAATGTTGAGAGAGATTATCGATGTTGGTATCTTTCTGCTACTTATCGGTTTGTGGGCTGCAACAGGAGTCTTTATCAATAGTAATTTTATAAATATTGTAAATAAAGCAGGTAGTTCTGCGCTTAGTAAAACAGATAAACTTGCCTCAATGCTGAAACGAAATATCTCAACATCAAAAGAGGCCAAAATGGAAGAAGATGTAGCTGAGGAGCATGTAGAAGAAGGAGACAAACCCCAAGAGGCAGATACGATTATAAGTGAAGTGGAAGATGAGCCAATTGTCACTAACTCGATAACAATCAATGATTTATACAAACAGGGCGGAGCGTCGCAATTAGAAGAGATAGCACCAATAATTGAAGATGTTAAGTCTGAAAGTAAAGAGGTAGTAGAGATCGACGATGACCCATTTATCGAAGTAATTGGGCCCAAGACTCCAGAAAAAAATAACGAGGCTAAAAATAGTAATGTATCGACAAATTTAGATTTTGAAATTGTTCAACCAGAACCTACGGATAAGGTTATTGGACTGGACGAGGAGTTCGTAACAAATGGTGGTGAGCATCAGGTTTTGTTACCCTCTGGTGGAACTGTTGTGTTTGTTGAAGTTAACGAGTCGAAATCAATGAATGAAAGCGAGATAGAACCCTCAATTTACGATCCTACTAAAGATATAAATAACTTTATTGCGCCCCCAATAGCACTTCTCGAGGAGTATCAAAGTGGTAGTGATGTTGAGATTGACAAGAATGAGATATACGAAAATAAGAGCCAAATTGAGGAGACTTTAAGTCATTTCGGCATTCCAATTCAGCAAATTAAAGCCACGGTTGGTCCAACTATAACTCTATATGAGATCGTTCAAGCCAACGGTGTAAAGATATCTAAGATTCAAGGGCTCGAAAACGATATTGCACAAAGCCTCAAGGCATTAGGTATTAGGATTATAGCCCCTATTCCAGGCAAGGGTACAATTGGCATTGAGGTGCCTAACCGCACCAAAAAGATTGTGTCAATGCGTTCGGCAATTCGCTCAGAGGCCTTCCAAGAGGTGAAAGCTCAACTACCTATTGTTATTGGCCGAACTATTCAAAATGAAAATTATGTATTTGACTTAGCGAAAATGCCACACCTTTTAGTAGCGGGTGCAACAGGTCAAGGTAAATCGGTCGGTCTCAATGCAATAATCACCTCGCTCCTCTATCGCAAACACCCCTCGGAGTTGAAATTTGTTATGATAGATCCTAAGATGGTGGAATTCACACCTTATAAGCATCTTGAATTCCATTATATGGCAAAGATGGAATCAGAGGAAGATGTGATCATAACCGACCCCAAGAAGGCAGTCTATGCACTGAATGCAATTTGTGAAGAGATGGAAAGCCGCCTTAAACTGCTATCCCAAGCAGGTGTTAGAAATATCGTGGAGTATAATGACAAGTTTAAAAGAAGGGTGCTCAACCCCGAGAAAGGGCACTTCTTTATGCCTTATATTGTTGTTGTCATTGATGAGTTTGCTGATTTGATTATGACAGCGAAAGAGGTCGAGATGCCAGTAATGCGTATTGCCCAAAAAGCACGTGCTGTTGGTATTCACCTAATCGTTGCGACACAACGACCAGATGTTAAGGTTATTACTGGTGGTATTAAGGCTAACTTCCCAGCTCGCATTGCATTCAAGGTGACGCAAATGATCGATTCAAGAACTATCATTGATCAACCAGGTGCAAACCAACTTATTGGTAGAGGTGACATGTTATTCTCTAAGGATGGTGAGCTTACTCGTATCCAATGCGCCCTTGTAGAGACCGAGGAGGTTGCACGAATAGTTGAACATATAAGCAAACAACAAGGATACTCGGGAGCATATCGCCTGCCAGATTATACTCCCGAGGGTAGTGGCGATTTTGACATGGGTAGCAACGAAAGTGGTCCTGCAATTAAATACGACCCCCTTTTTACTGAAATTGCACGTGCCGCAGTCTCGAATGGAGGTATATCTACTTCGGCTATACAACGCAATTTTGAAGTGGGATTTAATAGGGCTGGACGTATTATGACTCAATTGGAGCGTGCTGGAATTGTGGGTAGACAAGAGGGTTCAAAGCCTCGAGATATACTATTCTATGACATGCCATCCTTAGAGGCTAAGTTCCAGGAGTTAGGATTGTTTTAATTAAAGTAAATTATAGATGATTATGCGTTATATTTTTATTATACTTTTTTCAACATTAGCATTCAATAGTGCAAAGGGACAGGGTTCTGCCGATGTAATTATTCGCAACGTATACAATGAACTTGAGAAAATGAATCCATATCAAGCAAAGATTGAGGTTGTGTATGATAATGATTCGATATGGGGCTCATATCAAGTAGATGATGACAATTATTACATATCTATTGAAGAACAAGAGCTTTATGGAGATAGTACAGAGAAATATGAGGTGTTTAATAGCCGTAAAGAGGTCGTGATTGATAAGGTCACGCAAGAGTATGATGGCAATATATTAAGTAATCCAGCCACAGCTTTCTCTTCAATTCTAAATTATTATTCAGCAAGTATTATATCTGATAATAATGGTGTTACAACACTTGAGCTAAAGCAAGATGTAGATAGCGAAGTGATTAAATTAGAGGTGTATAATAATGCATGGTTCCCTAAGAGTATTCTTTACATATCTGGAGAAGATGAGGTAGTTGTCAATATCTTTAGCATAAAAAGAATGACATCTACTATCAAATCATATGACAATAGTAATTATGCTGATTATGAAGTAATTGACTTTAGGTAATGACTCCTGCGATAACACTATTAACCCTAAGCATATATATCATCATATTAATCACAATATCATGGTATAGTAGCAGAAGTGCGAAGAATGTCGACTACTTTGTTGCCAATAGAGCCAATAGGTGGTATACCGCTGCTATTGCGATGGTTGGCGCTGCCATGTCGGGGATTACTTTCGTCTCTGTTCCTGGTTCAGTTGCCGCTGATGGTTTCTCCTATATGCAGATGGTGTTAGGATTTACCGCAGGGCAATTTGTGATAGCATTTGTTCTAATTCCTGTCTTTTATAGACTTGGCGTAGTCTCTCTATATCAATACCTTGATGGGCGATTTGGGATTATTTCGCATAAAAGTGGTGCATGGATGTTCTTTATATCAAGAACTGCGATAGCTGCTCTACGACTCTATGTGATGTCAATTGTGATTCAGCAACTTCTGTTCGATCACTTCAGCATTCCATTTTACATAAATATATTACTTACAGTGAGCGTCATATGGTTTGCCACACGCAGAGGAGGGGTCAAATCACTAATCTGGACAGATTCGCTAAAAACATTTTGCTTAATTGGAGCATTAATTTTATCTATTATATTTATTGCCCATGCAATGAATTGGGATGCGTCAGATGTTTTAATACAAGTGTCTAATTCTGAATACTCTACAGTATTTAATTTAGATGACACTTCATCTCCAAAGTACTTTTGGAAGATGTTCTTTGCAGGGCTATTTACCTTGGTTGCAATGACAGGATTAGATCAAGATATGATGCAATGCAATCTCAGCTGTGTTAATAAGAAGGATGCTCAAATCAATATAGTAATCACTGCTATTAGTCAAATATTTGTAATTTTACTCTTTCTCATTCTTGGTGCAATGCTATACATATACTCCAACTATGCAGGGTTGGCACTCCCCGAAAAAGGAGATCAGCTCTTCGCTTTCGTAGCCTTTGAGGGTGGATTACCTATAATTGTTGGCGTTCTATTTGTATTGGGACTTGTTGCCTCAACATATGCTTCCGCAGCATCATCTATTACGGCTCTAACAACCTCGTTAACAGTCGATTTGATTAGTTCATATAAAGAGTTAGATGATGATAAGCTGACCCAACTAAGGCTCAAGAATCACACAATAATATCAATAGTGATTGCATTATTGATTCTGTGCGTTGGTGGACTTGGCAACGAAAGTGTTATCAATACAATGTTTAAATTTGTCGGCTACACTTACGGACCTATTCTTGGTCTCTTCGCCTTTGGATTGCTTACCCCCTTTAAGGTGCGAGATCAATATGTTCCATATGTTGTTATCATCTCTCTTATCTTAAGTACTACAATTGAATGGACTCTACATCACTATTGCGGATACATAATAGGATTTGAGCTACTAATATACAATGCTATAATTACGATGATGGGGTTAACTGCTCTAATAACTAATAAATCAGGAAAAAATGCGAAACAATAAATCGCTACTAATGTTGATAACGATCTTCATTGGAGCTCTACTCTCAAAACAGATTGAGATTGTGAATGACTTCTCGGGACAGATGCTATCACCATTTCTTCTCTTCTCGATGCTATTTGTCACCTTCTGTAGCGTAGATTTGCGTGATCTTCGCTTCTCCATGATGCATGTTTGGATCGTTATTTTTCAGATAGTTACAGGTGTTGGTACCTACTATCTATTATTGCCATTTGGTGAGGTTATAGCACAAGGCGTTATGATATGCCTACTCACCCCAGTAGCGATGGCCGCTGTGGTAATTTGTCAAATGCTTGGCGGCAGCGTGATCACCATTGCAAGTTTTAGTGTATTCTGCAATGTAGTAATGGCACTATTTATACCAGTCTTCTTTACCCATATCGGTGGCGAAGGGTGTTCATTTTCGATGATATTAGCAAAAGTCGCACCTCTTATGGTCTTGCCTCCATTGGTAGCACAACTACTTCGCTTCGCCATCCCCTCGATCACATCATGGTTCACTAAACGGTCATATATCTCATATTATCTATGGCTCGTTGCACTCACCATCTCAATCGGTCGCACAGTAACCTTCATATCAGACAACAAAGAGGATATAGAGTTATGGTTGGGTATAGCCTTAGCTATTGGGGCTCTTGTCACGTGCCTACTACAATATCGTATGGGAAACTATATTGGAGCCAAATATGGCGATCCAATTGCGGGGCAGCAATCTATGGGTCAAAAGAATACAATCTTAGGAATATGGATGATGCAAACTTTTTTGTCGCCAATTGCCTCTATTGCACCAACCGCATATATCATATGGCAGAACATCCTCAACTCATATATGATATATAAATATAAGGATAAAAAATAGGTAATTGTTTACTCTTCAGGCTCTTTGAAGTAGGAGATGACTTTTAATGCACGAGCCTCGCCAACAACTTCACTAAGCTCTTCGAGGCTTGCCTTTTTTATCTTTGAGACTGTTTTAAATCGCTTCATCAAAACGTTGATGCTTTTTGCCCCTATGCCATTAATCTCATCAAGGGCGCTCTTGATAAAGTTATTACTACGCTTTTGACGGTGGAAGGTTATGCCAAAGCGGTGAGCCTCATCACGAAGATGACAAATCACTTTAAGTGGTTCGCCTAAACGATTGAGATAGTATGGCATAGGATCATTGGGGTAGAACACCTCTTCTATCCGTTTAGCCAAACCCACAATTGGAACTTTGCCCTCAATACCTAACTCCTTAAGCACCTCATAGGCACTCGACAACTGCCCCTTGCCACCATCTACAACTATCAAATCTGGCAACTCAGCACCCTCATCAAGAAGTCGAGAGTAGCGTCTATGTATAATTTCTCTCATCGAAGCGAAGTCATCAGCACCAATGACGGTTTTTATATTAAAGTGACGATATTCGCTCTTAGCAGGTTTTCCATCTCTGAATACTACACACGAGGCAACAGGATTGGTGCCCTGTAGATTGGAGTTGTCAAAACATTCAATGTGACGGGGTTGACGATCGAGGTATAGCTCACTCTTCATAGCCTCCATTAATCGGTCGGTGTGACGATCAGGATTCTTGATTTCGAGATTACGCAGTTGTTCAGCACGATAGAGACGAGCGCTCTTTTGTGAAAACGCCAAGAGCTCAAACTTTTCACCACGCTTAGGCACAGTGAATGTTACGCCATCAAATAGTATTGCAGCAGATGGAACACAGGGAACTATCACCTCTTTTGCCAATGTGCCGCCAGCCAACTTCTCTACAATATGCTGAATAGCCAAGGTTAACATCTCCTCGGGAGGCGTATCAACACGCTGAGTTAACTGCACCGTGTAGACCGCCACAATTGATCCGTAACGAATACGCACAAAGTTACAAAAAGCAGCATCGCCATCAATAAGAAGTGAAAAGGTGTCGATGTGAACTATCTTAGAGCTCACAATCACCGAGCGGTGAGTATAATTCTCAAGAGCCGTAAGCCTCTGCTTATAACGCTGCGCTACCTCAAACTTCAGTTCTATGGCTGCTGCATGCATCTCCGATTCAAGATATGCTCTAACTGGTTTTAGATCACCCTTCAGTACCGAAATTGCCATTGCGAGGGTTTGAGCATACTCCTCTTCGCTTTGAGCACCAATGCAGGGAGCCTTACAGTTGCCAATATGATATTGAAGACATACGCCATACTTGCCAGCGTCGATTGCTGCGGGCGATAATTTTAGCTTACACGTACGTAGAGGTATAATCTCTTTAATAAATTCTAAGATAGCACGTTGCATAGCAATAGAGCTGTAAGGGCCAAAATAACGAGTGCCATCTCGTTTGAGTTGTCGAGTCGAAATAACTCGAGGAAAATACTCATTGAGCACAGCTATCCAGGGATAACTCTTATCATCCTTGAGGAGTATGTTATAACGGGGTTGATGAGTCTTAATTAATGAATTCTCCAAAAGTAGAGCATCACTCTCACTATCAACTACAATATGTCTTATTTCACATATGTGCTTAACCAAAACTTGCACCTTGGCACTTTGATTTATACTGTCAAGAAAATATGATGAGACCCTTTTTCGTAGATCCTTCGCCTTGCCGACATATATTATATTACCATCTTTATCAATAAATTGATAGACGCCAGGCATGTGAGGCAGCAATGATACTGTCTCCTTAAGCTCCTCAATTTTACTGCTCTTCGCCAATCTCTACACGATCTTACTGAACTGCAATTTTTGCCACTCTATCCACGTGACGCCCACCTTCAAATGGTGTAGAAAGCCATGTTGCAACAAACTCAACAGCTTCATCATTGGTGATAAAACGGGCAGGAAGCACCACAGCATTGGCGTCGTTATGTTCACGAATAAGACGAGCAACATCATTACACCATACTAAACCTGCTCTAACCGATTGATGTTTGTTGAGTGTCATAGCCATGCCTTCACCCGAGCCACAAAGACCTACACCTCTCTTCACTTCGCCCGATTCAATGCCGCAACCCAAGGCATGACCAAAATCTGCATAATCGATCCTCTCCTCGCTATAGCAACCATAATCAACCACGTCAAAGCCTTTAGCATCTAAGAACCCAACAAGTAGCTCTTTCATATTGTAACCTGCATGATCGCAAGCAATACCTATCTTCTCTCTCATTATTTTATGATATTTATAGCTGCAAATGTACATAAATAATATGCCAAACACAATTTTTTTATTAATTTTGCCACCGTGAAACTACTTTTAATTGCTTTAGGAACTCTATCACTCACCCTTGGTATCTTGGGAATAATATTACCACTATTACCGACCACACCTTTTTTGTTGTTGTCGGCAACTCTCTACATGCACTCATCGCCAAAGTTACATAATTGGCTACTTGGGCATCGGTACCTTGGTGGATATATTCGTAACTATCAGGAGCATCGGGTGATACCTTTAAAAGTTAAAATAATGTCAACATCTCTATTATGGATCACCATACTATCATCAATATTCACCATATGCTCAGATAAAATTTTCATACAACTTTTATTGCTAATTATTGCTATATGTGTCACTTGGCACATTTTGGCACATAAATCCAACGATAATTTATAAAAAAAATGAATAAATAAAGTTTTTTGATTATCTTTGCGATCAACAAAATCAATGTAAGTAGAATTATGAAAGGTTATGTAGATTTCCAACCTAAGCTTTTAACATCACTCAAAGGCTACTCTCGTGAGAAATTTCTTGGAGACATCACAGGTGGAATCATCGTTAGTATTGTAGCTTTACCCCTGGCTATTGCTTTCGGTATAGCATCGGGACTTGGTCCCGAAAATGGACTTATCACAGCTATCATTGGCGGGTTCATCGTGTCGTTTTTAGGTGGTAGTTCGGTGCAAGTTGGAGGTCCAACAGGATCATTTATTGTCATTGTTTTTGGGATTGTCCAAAAATATGGCGTCGAAGGTTTGATGATAGCGACGTGTATGGCTGGAGTAATAATGCTAATCATGGGCTTGCTCAAAGCTGGTACAGTAATCAAATTCATACCATATCCTATCATAATTGGTTACACGGCTGGTGTCGCAGTTACCATCTTTACCACACAAATCAAAGACCTATTAGGGCTTACACTACATAGTGAATCAGCTGATTTCATAGGTAGCTGGAGTGGATATATAGCAGCCATTGATACATTTACCCTTAGCTCTGTTTTAGTTAGTGTCGCTACAATTCTCATAATTATTTTTGCACCACGAATATCTCGCAAACTGCCAGGATCATTGATTGCTATTGTGGGTGTTACTGCCGCCACCTACTACCTTAGTAAATTTGCAGGAGTCAATGATATTGAGACAATTGGATCATTTAGCGGCTCACTTCCTGCGCCCACAATGATTCCCATATGCCTCGATACATTTCGAGAGCTTCTGCCCTATGCAGCTACACTCGCTATTTTGGGATCTATAGAGTCGCTGTTGTCAGCAATTGTATCTGACGGAGTTACGGGAGATACCCATAACTCCAATACAGAGCTTATCGCACAAGGTGCTGCAAATATTGTATCGCCTCTATTTGGAGGAATGCCTGTTACGGGTGCTGTAGCTCGCACAATGACAAATATCGGAAATGGCGGCACGACCCCCATCTCTGGTATAGTTCACTCAGTAGCACTCCTTTTAGTTATGCTATTTTTGGGGTCACTCACCCAACATATCCCTATGGCATGCTTGGGTGGTGTATTGGTAATTGTATCATACAATATGAGCGGCTGGCGTACAGTCAGATCAATGCTAAAAGGTTCACGAAGTGATACCGCTGTACTTATCACAACATTTTTGCTAACTGTAATTTTTGATCTTACAATCGCAATATTTGTGGGTATGATCATGGCCATGGTACTATTCATGCGTCGTATGGCCGAAGCAACCAATGTCTCAGTTACGACCAATCGTCTTGATCTCTCGGATGAAGGTGAGATACATCACGACGAGGTTCTCGACATTCCAACAGGAGTGGAGGTGTATGAAATCGATGGCCCATTCTTCTTTGGTGTCGCCAACAAATTTAGCGATGTAATGAAAAACATGCACAGCAAAGCCTCTGTACGTATCATCCGCATGCGTAAGGTCCCATTTATGGATCAAACTGGTATTCACAACCTCGAGAGTTTAGTTCGTAGCTCCAAGTCTAATTCAATCCAAGTGATCCTATCGGGTGTCAACGACAACGTTCGTCAAGCACTTCTAAATGCATCATTCGACAAGGCTATTCCTAAAGAGTATATATGCCCCAATATTAATGTTGCACTTACCAAAGCTCGAGAATTTATCTCCCAAAAAGATAATTAAATTGGACCTTTAACAATCGTCACAAGACCAACCCTAAAACATGTTAGAAAACATTATTGCCCAGAGATTATCTCTGACACCGAATAGCGTAAAGAACACTACAAAACTTTTAGCGGAAGGAGCTACTGTACCATTCATTAGTCGATACCGAAAAGAGGCAACAGGCTCCCTCGATGAATTACAAATAGAGAGCATTAAAATAGAGTTAGAACGCTTAACAGACATAGAGAGTCGCAAAGCTACAATCATAAAATCTATAGAAGAGCAGGGTAGACTCACCTCGCAGCTGCGAGATAAGATTACATCGTGCTACGATTCTACAGAGTTAGAGGATATCTATTTACCCTATAAACCCAAGCGCCGTACACGTGCCTCAATAGCTCGTGAGCGAGGCTTAGAGCCGCTATCCGAAGCTATTGAAACTCAGCGAATAGCCGATATTGAAGCGCATGCCACTCGCTTCACGACCAAAGATGTACCCACTGTAACCGAGGCTATTGCTGGAGCGTGCGACATTATCGCCGAATCCATAGCTGAGGATGCCGAGGTGAGAGCATATATGCGTGGCAACTACTCTCGCTACGGTGCACTACGCTCCAAGGTGATCAAGGGAAAAGAGGAGGAGGGTGCCAAATACTCAGACTACTTCGACATGCAAAGTCCACTTAGTAGAATACCAGCGCATAGAGTATTGGCCATGATGCGAGGTGAAGAGGAGTCTATTGTGCGAATATCAATAGAGATCGATGCTGAACCCATATTAAATCACATTGCTCGACGCAAGATACGCACAAACTCGCCAAGCCGTCGCTACTTGCTTACCGCAATCGAAGATAGTTACAAAAGGCTACTAAGACCATCAATAGAACGAGAATGCATCAAAGCTGCTAAAGAGAGAGCCGACGAGAGTGCTATAGTGATCTTTGCCGACAATCTGCGCCAACTGTTACTCTCCTCGCCTCTTGGCCAGAAACGAGTTATAGCAATAGATCCAGGATTCCGTACAGGGTGCAAGATTGTTGTATTGGATGCAAATGGGACACTTCTCTACAACACGACCATCTATCCACATCCACCACAAAGCCAATACTCAGAGGCCGCAACTAAGATAAAAGATTTAGTCGCAAAATACAAAAGTGAGGCATTTGCCATTGGTGATGGTACCGCTGGTCGAGAAACCCAGCTGTTTTTACAGGGTATATCACTGCCCGACTCAATTAAACTATTCATGGTCAATGAGGATGGTGCCTCAATATACTCGGCATCGGCCGTAGCTCGTGAGGAGTTTGCTGATTACGATGTAACTGTGCGAGGTGCTGTAAGCATTGGACGTAGGTTGATTGATCCACTCTCGGAACTTGTAAAGATTGAACCCAAATCAATTGGTGTAGGACAATATCAGCACAGTGTCGACCAATCGAAACTTAAAGATAGACTTGCCACTACCGTTGAGAGCTGCGTAAATATGGTAGGTGTCAATATCAATACCGCATCGAAACATATTCTTACATACATCTCAGGATTAGGCAGTTCTCTGGCCTCAAATATTGTTGCTTATCGAGCTGCAAATGGAGACTTTACCTCTCGCCGAGAACTATTAAAAGTTCCTCGACTGGGAGAGAAGGCTTTTGAACAAGCTGCTGGTTTTTTGAGAGTCGTTGGCGGAAAGAATCCACTTGACAATAGCGCCGTTCACCCCGAATCATATCATATAGTCAAACAAATGGCTTCAGACTGTGGGGTGTCATTAGAGGCCTTTTTGTCGAATAAAGAGCTCCGCATAGGTTTAGATAAGAAGAGGTATATAAGTGGCAATGTGGGACTTCCAACGATAAATGATATTGTCGATGCTCTCGACAAACGGGGGCTTGACCCTCGAGAGGAGCTCTCAGCATTTGAATTTGATCCATCTGTTCAATCCATAAATGATCTTCGAGAAGGTATGACCTTGCCAGGTATCGTGACCAATATCACAGCTTTTGGTGCTTTCGTCTCAGTAGGAATAAAGCAAGATGGGCTGGTACACATTTCTCAACTTGCCGACCGCTATATTTCATCACCATCAGATGTTGTTAAACTTGGCGAACAGGTAATGGTAAAAGTTCTCGATGTTGATCATAAAAGAGGTCGAGTTTCACTAAGTATGCGGAAATAAAATTTGGGCTGCAATACCACTCAAGGTAATGCAGCCCAAGCTATTTATTAATAGATTTTTACTTCTCAATTAATGAGATACTTCGCTGAATAAAATCAGAGAGTTTTTTACCCTTAAGTAGACCATTTGAAAGTAATGCCAGATCAATAATTTGGCGAACAAGTTTATTCTCACCTCCAATCTCCTTGAGTCTATCGTTACGCTCATTACGCAATGACTCTACCTTTGTAGTGAGCTCTGAGCGCATTGTTTTCTCCTCCTCACTCAAATCCTCGGCCTTCTTATCCTTTACTACCTCCTCGAAGCGACTCTGCTCAGCTGTCGCTGCATCGATCTTCTTGGTTATACTCTTCAGTTTGTCGCCATAAGCGCCCTCGACATCACCCAATATATCAATCACAATAGGATGATTGCCATTGACTGCAATATTATAGTTATCGGGCATTTGTCCATAGAATTGGCTCATGCCGCCACCGCCGCCCATTTCGGCCATCTCCTTCATGCGGCGCATAAATTCATTCTGAGTAATTACGACAGGTGCATCATCTGCTTGCATTGCCTCGAATGAGATCTGGTATTGAATCTTTTCATCTTGAGGCATCTGACTCTCGAACACTGGACGCATCAAATCTTGCTGCTCCGTACTTAATGACATCGCAATATCGATATCTTTTTGGATCAACTTATCAATAACATCACTATCGACACGCACAAAACGACACTCCGTATTCTTCGACTCAAAGTAGTTGATGTAGTGACTATCGAGTTGACCATCCATCACTAACACATCGTAATCTTTAGCCTTTGCCGCCTCTATAAATGAATGTTTTTCAACAACATCGTCAGCATATAAAATTATTGTGTTACCCTCCTTGTCAGTTTGAGTTGGCTTCACAAGATCAACATATTCAGCAAAGGTGAAATACTTATCGTTGATATTCTTGCAAAGGGTAAAGCCTGAAGCCTTCTCAGCAAACTTCTCGTCGGTAAGGGTTCCATATTGAATGAATACCTTTAAATCATCCCATTTCTGCTCATACTCCTCACGCATGGTGTTAAATAACTCTTGCAGGCGATCAGCGACTTTACGAGTAATGTAATTAGATATTTTCTTAACATTCGAGTCACTTTGGAGGTAGCTACGAGAGACATTGAGTGGAATATCTGGAGAATCGATCACTCCGTGAAGTAGCGTAAGGTACTCTGGCACAATACCCTCTACCTGATCTGTAACATATACCTGATTACAGTATAACTGAATCTTATTCTTCTGCACTTCGAACTTATTACTGATCTTAGGGAAGTATAAGATACCTGTTAGATTGAATGGATAGTCAATATTGAGATGTATCGAGAATAGGGGATCTTCACCCATAGGATACAACTCACGATAGAACTCCTTATACTGCTCCTCGCTAATCTCGCTTGGCTTGCGGGTCCAAAGTGGCTCAACATTATTAATTATATTTACCTTGTCAGTATCTACATAGCCGCCATCTTTCCACTCTTTAACCATTCCAAAGGCGATTGAGATAGGCAAAAAACGACAATATTTCTTGAGTAACTCTTCTACTTTACTCGCCTCTCCATACTCCAAAGCATCTTCAGCTAAGTGTAGTACGATGGATGTACCACGATCACGAGACTCATCAAGCTCCGTCATTTCGAACTCAGGTGAGCCTGTACAACTCCAGTGAACAGCTTTAGAGCCCTCCTTGTATGATTGCGTGAAAATCTCAACACGTTCGGCAACCATAAACGAGGAGTAGAATCCTAAACCGAAATGACCGATAATTGATTGATCTTTATACTTCTCCATAAACTCTTCAGCACCCGAGAATGCAATTTGGTTGATATATTTATCAACCTCATCAGAGGTCATACCCAAACCACGATCGGTGATAGTTAGAGTCTTAGCATCCTTATCTACTGCAACTTGCACCGTAAGGTCACCCATCTCGCCTTTAGCCTCTCCAATCGAAGATAGAGTCTTATACTTTTGTGTTGCATCAACTGCATTTGACACCAACTCACGAAGGAAAATCTCGTGGTCAGAGTATAGGAATTTTTTGATTACTGGGAAGATGTTCTCGGATGTAACACCAATTTTTCCGTTTTTCATCTGTAAATAAATTAGTTACACACCCCACGCAAGGGTGCATAAATTAGGTTTATAATAACTTGACACAACAAAAGATTAACAGGTGTGTATTACACCTGCGGTTAAAGGATAGG
>JBCQWR010000025.1:0-40725 GCA_047171945.1 Rikenellaceae bacterium
GCTAAAATTGTTAAGAGAGATGTTGCTTTAATTTTCTCTCTTTGTGCGAGGCGCATAGCAATAGCTATGTAACGAGTGCAAAAAGAGAAAAGTGAAGTGACAGATCCTTAACAAATTAGACGAGAGAAATTTAAACAGATTCTTAATATAGATCCCCGATCGAGTCGGGGATGACGCAAGGGGGGGGAGGTGGGGATGACACAAGAAAAATTATAGTTTACCTCACTGATGTGTGGTGGCAACCATAGGTTGACATAGATATATCTCTTATAATGAGCGTTGAAAGGAGACTTTCAAAAGATCATTATAAGAGATATATCGTAGGGCAAAGCCCCACACACTCAGTGCAATAAAGAACAAAAACGATAGTTTTTGAATCCAAGCTCGCTTGGCGGCCGCCCGCCGTGAGGGCAGTAAGAAAAGCACAGAAAGGTTGGTCGAGACTACTGGTCCATATACATTTTAGCGTAGTAGTCAGGGCGGTCAGTAGCAATGACATCGACGCCAATTCTTACAGCTTTGTTGTAGCCTGCGGTATCGGGGTCATCACCTTTGAGTGATAGTGCGAGCACCTCGATGCCACGATCGTGGATGCGTGCCACCATCGAGCTATTGAGTGAATCCATCCACACCACAGCGATATTTGGTTTCCACTTCTCGATCTCGGCCACCATGTTTGTTTCACCTGAGATATACGCCTGCATTGTAGTGAGTTGTGGAGCAATCTGGCGTAGCTCGAAGTATGGTTTCTCGGGCATTGTGAAGTAGCAATCCTCTATCATACCCTCCTCGACGATAAGGTCATACATAGCCTGGATGTCACCATTGCGGTAATCTATAGTGAGTTGAAGTCCGCTCTCCTTGGCACGGCGCAACACATCACGGAAGCGGGGAACACGAAGGCCAGCGAACTCCTCTCCGAACCATGACCCTGCGTCGAGGGTGTCGATGTATGAGGATGGGCGCTCGGTGATGTTACCAGTGCCGTTTGTTGTGCGGTCGAGGGTGCGATCGTGAAGGATGTAGAAGACGCTGTCGGAGCTTATGCAGAGGTCACACTCCACGACATGGACACCGTAGCGGATAGCGGAGTCGATCGAGGCCATGGTATTCTCTGGCGCAATAACTGGGGTACCACGGTGGCCGCTAAGGATGAGTTGGCGTGAGTTCTGGGTGGAGGTTTGCTGACACGAAAAAGTTGCAACGAGAGATGTCGCAAGGAGTAGAGTTGTAAAAATTGTTCTCTTCATTTGTTTGAATTTATGAATTGTTATTGGATGTTGGGCACCAGTCAAAAAAGAGACCACCCAGCGTAGGGTGATCTCTTTAGTTATAGATGCAAGTTTCGATTATCTGTTACCAGCTGCACGGCTTGCTGCATAAGATACTTTGAGTGCGTTAGCACGACGAAGCTCTTGTTTGATGTCACTTACGATACCCATTTTAGTATTCTCGTCCGTCTTGAGACACACTGTAAGTTGAGCACGGTCAGCCTCATTGAGGTTATCACGCTCGGCAGCGATATAGTCCAAGATGTCACGAGTGGTACGATAAGAGTCGTTGAGCTGGATACGTGATGCTGTACCAAATTTAGCCTGCATCGCAAGCGATGGAGGGCCAACGTGGATGTAACTCACCAATGATTTCTTCTCCAACTTTTGAACCTCGGTTGCTGTAGGGAGTTTAGTCTTAACAAGCAACTCTTGGTCACGCATGGTAGTTGATACCATGAAGAAGAAGAGAATCATAAAGATGATATCTGGCAACGATCCTGATGAAATTTTAGGGGTATTTTTGCTACCCTTCTTTTTAATTACTGCCATAATCTCTTACTTTTTAATTTCACGTGGTTCTGCCTCAGAGATCTTAACTTGGATAGCCTTAGCTACCACGTCACGAACATCTGCCTCCAAATCTTCGAATAGCGAACCAAACTTCGCCTTGCTCACCTCGTTACGGATCTCGTTGAATGCACGAGTAAGTTCATTTTGAACCTCGATGTAGACACGATAGTCTGTCTCACGAGCAGTTTGCAATGAGACGATACCCGCACTTGTTGGGTATATCCACTTGCTACCGTCGGGAAGATCAAACTCCTTCTCCTCGGTCTCGGGGAGCGTCTCGTCACCATGCACATTGAGGATAAACTCTTTTGCTTTATCCTTCAAATAGTTGATTTCGATAGGCTCTCCACCTGCCATGATGTTACCGCTACCAGATACGAATACCAAAAGAATGTTACGCTCTTTGACATCGATCTCTTGTTGTTGTTGATCCTCTTCGGGGAGTGGTGGCAACATACGAGCCAAACCAGTATCAACATTCATTGTAGTGGCAACAAGGAAGAAGATAAGCAACAAGAAGGCGATGTCGGCCATAGAACCAGCATTGATCTCTTGTATTTCTCTTTTATTTTTTCCCATTGTTTTGCCTCCTGTTTATTTGAAAGCACCCATCACCTCCGAAACCAAAGCTGCGAGGACAGCGCCTCCCATAGCTACGTAGGCGATAATAATAGAACTCTCTGTTACGACTGTATCAAATGCAGGGAATACACTACCATTCTCGATGTTGAAGATCTCGATGGTGTGGCTCGATGCGTAGATGTATGAACCAACTACGATCACAGCAACTCCTACAAATGAAAGGATGGTCTTAAGTAGACCTGTAGATGCCTTAAGCATTCCATATACTGAGCCGAGAAGGGCTGCAAGCACAACAATGCCGAATAGGATATAACCCCAGTAGAGGTTAAGGCCAATTGCTGCATTGAGCGCCTCTTCAGTGCCTCCTGTGAATGATACAACAATAGGGTATGCGATAACCGCGACCGTAATTGCGAGCATCACTCCAAGCAATATTTTCAATAAATTTTTCATTAGTTTAATTTCTTAAATGAGTTGTTGCTTATTTCTTGTTATAGTCAAGAAGGATATCAAGCAAGATGATTGATGAATCCTCCATCTCGTTTACCAAAGAGTCGATCTTTGCAACGATGTAGTTGTAGAAAATTTGAAGGATAACCGCAACGATAAGACCCATAAGAGTTGTCAAAAGCGCAACCTTGATACCACCTGCTACGATAGTTGGAGAGATATCACCTGCAGCTTGGATCATATCGAATGCACCGATCATACCAACTACAGTACCCATGAATCCCAACATAGGAGCAAGAGCGATGAAAAGACCTACCCAGCTAAGACCAGACTCCATTTGACCTGTCTGTACAGAACCGTAAGACATTACTGTCTTCTCTACTGCGTCGAGACCTTGATCGTAACGTGAAAGACCTTGGTAGTAGATAGAAGCGATTGGACCAGCAGTGTTTTGACAAAGCTTAGTTGCAGCCTCTACACCCTCCTCTTTGAGAGTCTTTTCAACCTTAGCAACGAATTTCTTTGTGTTGATTGTTGCAAGTGAAAGGTAGAGGATACGCTCGATAGCTACAGCCAAACCAATAACCAAACAAACAAGTACTGGAAGCATCCACTCCCAACCTCCCTCGAGGAATTTTTGCATCAAAATTTGGTGCATGCTGTCGCCAGCAAGGTTCTCTACTGCAGGAGCAGCAGCAGCTACTACCTCTTGAGCAGTTTCAACAGTGTCAGTGGCTGCTTCAACAGCCTCTTGAGCGAATGAACTTACAGTACCAAGAGCAAACGAGGCAGCTGTCAGAATAGAAAATTTTTTCATAGTTGTGTTAAATAATTAATTTTTGTTAGTTGATTTATTTTTTGAGTTATTTTTTTATTTTTTTCGCTGCAAATTCATATAAGTTTAACGCAAAGTTGCAACTTTATAGTCTATATATGCTCTTTATCTATTTATTAATTATTTTTTAAAAATCAATTATCGACCCAATAAATCACTGCTAACTATTTGTAAGTTAGTAATTTAACTGAGATCAATTCGTATCTTGCTCCTATTTCGTGTACATTTACGTAGCGAAAGATATAAAAAAAAATTCTTTTATGCAACGATTATTCACTTAGCTCACCACTTAAATTTGATTTTATCGCTTTTTTCACATCCTCCAGCCTCTCATATTTGCCCAACAAATAGCACATCTTGGTGGTTGCCGCCTCAATTGTCATATCGGAACCACACACCACACCCGCCTTAGAGAGTCCAAGCCCCGTCTGGTAGAGCGACATCTCGACACGCCCATTGACACATTGCGAAATATTGAGCATAACAACACCTCGTGCAACAGCACTCTCTATGGTCGAGATAAAGGGCTCCGAAGTGGGGGCATTACCCGCACCATAAGTTTGCAAAACAACTCCCCGCAGACCCTCACACGAGAGCATCTGCCCAAGCATATGGGAGCTCAACCCAGGGAATAGCTTAATGATGGCAACGCCATCGCTAATATTGGTAGAGATAGTAAGCTCTCCTCCGCCACGCTCTGCCCGACGCACAACCTGCGAGTTGTAGGTGATGTTGACCCCAACCTCGGCCAGCGGCGGAAAGTTGGGCGAGTGGAAGGCATTGAGCTCCTCGGCACTCCACTTAGTTGTGCGGTTGGCCCTAAAGAGTTTATTTTGGAAATAGAGCGACACCTCGGGGACACGTGCACGCCCCTGCTCATCGTAAGCCGCAGCAATCTCAATTGCTGTGATGAGATTCTCTCGCCCATCGGTGCGCAGCACTCCAATGGGTATTTGGCTACCTGTAAATACCACTGGCTTAGCGAGATCCTCCAACATAAAACTCAATGCTGAGGCGGTGTAGGACATCGTATCGGTACCATGAAGTACCACAAAGCCATCGTACATCTGGTACCTCTCGCCAATCAACTCCGCCAAGCAACACCAAAAATGGGGCGTCACATTCGACGAGTCAATGACACTCTCAAAAGTGTGAACATCAAGCGCAACATTCAATCGCCTCAGCGAGGGAAACTCCTCGTAAATCGACGAGAAATCGAAGGGCACAAGAGCCCCTGTCGCCTCGTCATTCTTCATACCAATAGTTCCTCCCGTATATATTATAAGTATTTTTGCTCGCTCTGCCATCTCTTTATGTTCGATAATCCCCTCTTGCCTCTCCCCCAAACCGCTGAGGGAGACTTGCTTTAAGAGGTGTTTTGGTTTCATAACTCAAAGATAACACTTTTTTTTGAATTTAATCACCTTTTCGTGCATTTGCCCTGGAATTAAGGTTGGGGCAAACGCACGAAAAATAGAGCTCTATACTACTTGCTTACTGCCCTTGCAGCGGGCGGCCGCCAAGCTGAGCTTGGATCCAAAAACTTGCGTTTTTGATCTTTATTACACTGAGTGTGTGGGGCTTTGCCCTACGATATATCTCTTATAATGATCTTTTGAAAGTGAACTTTCAACGCTCATTATAAGAGATATATCTATGTCAACCTTACGGTTGCCACCACACATCAGTGAGGTGCTATCTCCGCCCGACGAAGTCAGTAGTAAACTATAATTTTTCTTGCGAGCCCTAACCTTAATTCGTATTAATATGGATAAGTCATTAAAATTTATTATCTTTGTAGCAAACAGATATTATATAGACGATTATGGAGTACACAAATCTTTTGAACGAATATACCCCTGCGGCAGATGAGGCTACAGTTGCAACTAAGGTAGAGCAGCTTAAGGCTCTTTCGCAGCGCAATTACAATGAGGAGGTATATAAATTTTGTCTCTCGGCCATTGATCTCACGACACTTTCGTGCAATGATTCGGAGGAGTCTGTGCGGGCTTTTGCCACCAAGTGTGTTGATTTCTACCAAGCTTATCCTCACATTCCCAATGTTGCTTCGATCTGTGTCTACCCCTCATTTGTTGAGACTGTGGGGTTGGTTGTAGATGGATCGCCTATGCGTATTACGAGTGTCTCGGCAGGGTTTCCAGCCTCTCAGACCTTTCTTGAGGTGAAGGCCTTGGAGACGGCGATGGCTATTGAGAGTGGCGCCGACGAGATAGACATTGTAATGAATGTTGGCATGATCCTCGAGGGCAAGTATGAAGAGGCGGCAGCAGAGGTTGAGGTTATACGAGGAGAGATGGATTCCGATGTTATACTCAAGGTTATTATCGAGAGCGGAGCCCTCAAGAGCCCTAAGCACATTCGTGCGGCATCGCTCCTCTCGATATTTGCGGGTGCCGACTTCGTGAAGACTTCAACAGGTAAGATTGACGTTGCAGCAACCCCCGAGGCTGCCGTGGTGATCTGCCAAGCGATAAAGGATTACTATGACACCACTGGCAAGATGATAGGATTCAAAGTCGCAGGTGGCGTGCGCACCCCTCACGACGCAGCACTATACTACACCATCGTCGAGGAGATCCTCGGCAAGGAGTGGCTCACAACAGAACTCTTTAGGATTGGAGCCTCCTCGGCCGCAAATAATCTCATTTCAGCGATCGAGGGGCACGACGTAATCTACTACTAAGTCAGGGCAAACGCACGAAAAATTATAGTTTACTACTGACTCCGTCGGGCGGAAAAAGCATCTCCGTTAGTGAGTTAACCTCTTAAAAAAAAAGCGTCCCCAGAAGGGACGCTTTTAAATTTAGTCACGGTGGCGGCGCTCACGGCGTTCGCCTCGATCCTCACGAGGTTTGCGTTCACGCTCTACCCAGCCTTCGGGCTTTGGCAAAAGAGCCTTACGAGAGAGTTTAAGCTTGTTTGTCTTTGGGTCAACTCCAATGAGTTTCACCTCGATCTGCTCACCCTCTTTGAGCCCTGTCTCGTCCATTGTCTCGAATCGTTTGTAGTCGATCTCTGAGATGTGGAGGAGAGCATCCTTACCTGGCATGATCTCAACGAAGGCACCGAATGCCACGATTGAGCGGATGGTACCATTATATACCTCACCCACCTCGGGAACTGCTACGATGCCCTTGATACGAGCCAAAGCAGCATCCAAAGAGTCTTTGTCGATTCCGAAGATGTCGACAAGGCCTTTGTTGTCGGTCTCGGTGATTGTGATTGTAGTGCCTGTACTCTTTTGAATATCTTGGATGATCTTACCACCAGGTCCGATGATAGCACCAATCATATCTTGAGGAATTGCAATTTGTACCAAGCGAGGAACAAATGGGCGGTAGTCGTCACGAGGCTCAGCTATACAATTAGTTATCTTGCCGAGGATGTGGAGGCGACCCTTGCGAGCCTGCTCCAGTGCTGCTGCGAGCACCTCGTAAGAGAGTCCGTCAACCTTAATATCCATCTGTGTTGCAGTGATACCCTCAGCGGTACCAGTCACCTTGAAGTCCATGTCTCCCAAGTGATCCTCGTCACCAAGGATATCCGAGAGCACTGCCCACTTGCCACTTGCTGAGTCTGAGATAAGACCCATTGCGATACCTGAAACTGGCTTTTTGAGCTTCACACCAGCATCCATAAGAGCAAGAGTACCAGCACATACTGTTGCCATCGACGAAGAGCCATTAGACTCCAAGATGTCAGATACAACACGTACAGCATATGGATTCTCCTCTCCAAGTGGAACCATTGGCTTGAGACCACGCCAAGCGAGGTTTCCGTGTCCGATCTCACGACGGCTAAGTCCACGTTGTGGGCGAGCCTCACCAGTTGAGAATGGAGGGAAGTTGTAGTGAAGTACAAACTGCTCAGAGCCTGTCACCAACACCTCGTCCTTCTGCTTCTCATCCATCTTGGTACCCAATGTCACTGTTGTAAGTGACTGAGTCTCACCACGTGTGAAGATTGCCGAGCCGTGAGCCGCAGGGAGGTAACCCACCTCACAGCAGATTGGGCGGATCTCGTCGGTCTTACGACCATCGAGGCGCTGACCCAAGTCGAGGATCATGTTGCGCATAGCCTTCTTGAGTACGTCGTCGTGGAAATATTTCTTGATAAGTGATATCTTCGATGGAAGTTCCTCCTCGTCGAATGCTGCGATAAACTCAGCCTCCAACGCCTCGAAGGCCTCCGAGCGCTCGTGCTTCATTGTACCGCTTGTAGCGATTGCGTAGGCCTTCTCGTAGAGCTCAGCTATGATTCTATCACGGAGCTCAAGGTCTGAATCCTCGTGGCAGTATGTGCGTTTCACGGTTTTGCCTACAGCCTCCATAAGCTCTGTTTGAGCTATACAGTGCTTTTTGATCTCCTCGTGAGCCACTTTAATTGACTCGAGCATAACCTCTTCCGAAACCTCAAGCATCTCACCCTCGACCATCATAATGTTGTCGATAGTTCCTGCAACCATAATATCGAGGTCTACGTCGGCCATCTCCGAGAAGCCTGGGTTGATTACGAACTCACCATTTTTGCGAGCTACACGAACCTCCGAGATTGGCCCCTGGAATGGAATGTCAGATACTGCAAGAGCTGCCGAAGCGGCAAGACCTGCGAGAGCATCTGGTTGAATATCTTTGTCTGCCGAGATTAGGTTCACCGTAACGAAAACGTCGGCGTGGTAATCTGCGGGGAAGAGTGGGCGAAGTGCACGGTCGATAAGACGAGCAACGAGAATCTCGCTGTCGTTGGCACGAGCCTCACGCTTCATGAAGCCACCAGGGAAGCGACCGCACGAAGCGTACTTCTCTTTGTACTCCACCTGCAACGGCATAAAATCTGTGTCTGGTTTAGCATCCTTTGCGGCTACAACTGTTGCGAGGAGCATCGTATCGCCCATCTTTACAACTACGGCACCATCTGCCTGTTTAGCCAATTTTCCTGTCTCGATCTCGATTTGGCGTCCATCGGCCAATGTGATCGTTTTCTGTACAATATTGTACAACTCTTGTCCTTCCATAATTTCTATCTAATTTGTCTTGTCTTGCATCCAAAAATTAAAAAGGAGCAGTTCTCCTTAAATAAGAACTGCACCCCTTTAATTATCCTTTTACTTACGAAGGTTCAACTCTTTAAGGATCGCACGGTAGCGCTCGATATCGTTGTTCTTCAAGTAGTTGAGCATCTTACGACGTTTACCAACCATTGCCAACAAAGAACGTTGTGTTCCGTAGTCGTGGCGGTTTTTCTTAAGGTGCTCGGTAAGGTGGGCAATACGGAATGAAAACAGTGCGATCTGGCTCTCTGGAGAACCTGTGTCAGTGTTAGACGATCCGTACTTTCCGAAAAGCTCTTGCTTTTTCTCTGGTGTTAAATATGCCATTTTAATAAAAAAATTAAGTTCCACTCTACAACGCATTACCCTTACTCGTAATCACGCCAGAGCGTTGGGCAAAGGTACGACATATATTATTAAGACGCAACCACAAAGCAACTTTTTTTCAATATTTACACCTAATTATCAACAAATAACTAAAATATTCCATACTTTTACCAAATAATTACTTTTTACTATGAAAAATTTCATTCCCATAATACTCTTGATAACCCTTGTGGCAACATCTTGCAACACCTCAACTCACAACTATGCTCGTGTCGAGGGGGTGATGCTGGGCACCAATCTGCGTATAGTGGCCGATGTGGAGTGCCACCCCACCGAGCTATACTCCGAAGCGATGAGGCTCGATAAGGAGTTTAAGGCCGAGATGTCACTCTTCGACGCCACCTCCTACCTAAGCTGCATCAACCGTGGTGAGAGCGACTCGCTGACCCCTGGCATCAAATATCTACTACGCATGAGCGACTCGGTGAGCCGAGTTAGTGGAGGAGCCTACGACGTTACGGTGGCACCCTTGGTTAAGGCGCTTGGCTTTGGCGCCTCGCAGGAGCGGGTTGAGCACCCCAACATAGATTCAATATTGGAGGTAGTGGGATACAATAAGATCTCCGTCGAGGGCAACCGCTTGGTGCGTCAAGATCCTCGCACACAGATAGATTTCAACTCAATAGCCAAAGGGTATATCGTCGACCGCCTCGCCGAGTTGACCGCTCAGATGGGTGCCACCAACTACTTTGTCGACATCGGTGGTGAGATCTTCTGCCAAGGTGTAAACCCCAATGGTGAGCCCTGGCGCATAGGAATAGAGACCCCCTTCGAGGGGAATATGAGCAATGGCGACTACCTCCAAAAACGCATCTCGATACCCGTGGAGTCGCCCCTGCGAGCTGTGGCCACCTCGGGCAACTACCGCCGCTTCTATCTCGATGAGAGTGGCCGCAAGGTGGCACACACGATAGACCCCACAACGGGTGAGAGCAAACTATCATCGCTTCTCTCGGTCACTGTGCTTGCCCCCACCTGCGCCTTAGCCGACGCCTACGGCACCATGTTTATGGCTGTGGGAGCCTCCCGAGCCATCGCTCTGGCCGAACAGATAGTCGATGCCGAGGTCTACTTCATCTTCGCCGACCCCACCACCGATCAATACAAGGAGTACCTCTCCGAGGGTATGAAGGAGTTTATTTTGCCCTAAGAATCTGATACAGGGCAAAAAAAAGTGAGGCTAATCGGAGGTATTCAACTCCAGGCCACCACAGCCCTTTGTTTTAGTAACTTACTTGTTACAACCTGCCGATCTCCTCAACCAACCTAAAACTAACCTAAATGAACTTTAAAACTTCACTGCAAAGATAAGGCAAAAAATATTACTGTGCAAATATTTTATTAATTTTTTTTGAAAAAAGTATAACTTTTATTTTGCGTATCAATTTAAAGCGTTTTAAATCAATAATATACACATCTGCATAAATAACTACTCATAATGATAGTTATTAAATATATTGATTAATTGCCCATTTTGACATAATTGGCCGACCAATTATATTGCAAACGTTTTAAATAATACCCCTTCTGTAGTGCAAAAGATGAAAAGAGATAAAAATTTGCAAAAAACACTACTATGTATTGCATAGTTCTAAAATATATATTATATTTGCACAATCGTAATACTAAATTTTATATACTATGAATAATCAGAAATTATATCGACCCTACAATGAGAGAGTAGTGGCAGGAGTATGCGGAGGCATAGCACACTATTTTGGATTGGACCCAGCGCTACTACGCATAGTGGCACTTCTCCTTATTATATTAGGAGGGCTTTCGCTATGGGTATATATCATCATGTGGATTATAATGCCATCACGATAATGGGCGACAACAAGGCAAATGGATTGAGTAGCGAGAATGTAAAGACCCAACTCCGCAAGGGTGTTTTGGAGTACTGCATACTCTCGATATTGGCACGGGGCGACTCCTATGCTCCCAAGATCATTGCCGAGCTCAAAGCGGCCGAGATGATTGTGGTGGAGGGGACCATCTACCCTCTGCTCACACGCCAGAAGAATGCAGGATTGCTCGACTACCGATGGGAGGAGTCGACACAAGGACCTCCACGCAAGGTCTACTCTCTCACCGAGAAGGGAACAGAGACCCTTCTATTACTCGACAATGCTTGGCAGGAACTCACTGAGCAGATAGCACACTTAAGAGGAACTAATACTTTATAACTATGAATATAATTACCAACATAGCAGTGATGATTGCGCTGCTCTTCACCTCATGCAGTAGCGCCATGGGTGCCAATCGTATCAAGAAGTTAAAGGGTGACAACAACATTGTGGAGCAGCGAGTAGATCTCGATCTCTCGAATGTGAGGAGAATAGAGGCCTCTCGTGCGGTCGATGTAACTATTGTTGAGGCTAACAGAGAGGAGATCGTCGTGAGAGGCAACTCCAATATTATGGAATATCTCGATATTAGGGTCAATGGAACGACTCTTGTTGCGACCATAGATAGTCGAGTAAATAGCCTCTCTAATATCGATGTTGAGCTCATGATACCTTATAATGGTCGTTACAATTCATTTAAGGTCAGCTCCTCGAGCGAGATTGAGAGCACGGAGACACTGCGCATGGAGTCCCTCAAACTAAATGGAAGCTCCGCAGGCGAGATATCGCTTATAGCGATTGTCGATGGTTCGTGTTCGATTGACGCCTCGTCGGCAGCCGAAATATCGCTCATAGCTAAGATTGTGGGTAGTTGCAGCGTTGAGGCCTCATCGGCCTCCGATGTGGAGCTAACCCTCTCGGTCGACGAGCTCTCGGTGGATGCATCGTCATCATCCAAGGTGGAGGCTGAAGGAGATTGCAAGCGTCTGGAGGCGAGCGCAAGTAGCTCAGCTAAGATCGACGCTGGGGCATTGGAGGCCAAGGGGGGAAGGCTCAACGCATCATCGTTGGGCGCTATCATCTATCGTGATATGGGTGGCTTCTCGGTGAGCACATCGAGCGCAGGTTCTATCAAAAGTGTAAACAATTAAAGCGTAGAAGAGTATGAAAGATGTTAAACAATGTAGCATTTCGAGTGTAGCCTTTACCTTGGAGGTGGATGCCTATGATAGACTTTCGAGCTACCTCGAGAGTATTAGGGAGCGATATACCGACGATCCCGATGGTGAGGAGATTTTGGCCGACATCGAGGCTCGCATAGCTGAGTTGATACTCTCGGTGCACTCAGCCGAGAGGGTTGTCGCAAAGCCTCTAATTGACAATATCATCGGTCAGATGGGTAACGTCGAGGATATATGCGATGGCGAGGGTGGAGCCCAACGAGAGAAGAGCGAGAGCACCACGCAGGAAGAACCTCAGAGGTCGAAGGTGAAGCGTAGGTTATATCGTGATGTAGATGATGTAGCCATTGGTGGCGTCTGCTCGGGTGTGGCGGCATATATTGGGTGTGATCCAATTATTGTGCGACTCATAGCGCTGCTACTATTGATATTTGGCGGCTCTTCGTTTTGGGTATATATAGTATTGTGGATTGTGATTCAACCCGCAGCGACGGCACGCCAGAAGTTGGAGATGAGGGGCGAGCCAGTCACTGCAGCCTCAATCAAGGAGTTCTACAACAGGGTGGCAAATAGCAACAATACTCGCTCGGTGGCCTCCTCCATAATGGCGACAATAGGTCGAGTGATGATGATACTCTTCAAGATATTTATGGTCTGCATATTGATCTCGCTCATCCTCGCATTTGTCTGTGTTGCAGTGGGTCTATTTTCGATAATTACAAATAGCACGGTTTTAGGTATCCAAGGAGTTGGTGTCTCGGTGATGGCACTGACATCAATTGCGATGATCTTGACGTTGGGTATATACACCTCCATTCAGCTACTCAACTCACGCCAGGTGAAGTGGAAGGCGATAATAGTGATGCTCGTGATATGGTTGATGCTCACCATCACCACCGCCGTAATGGTAGCCATCAACCACAAGAGTATAGGTGAGCGCATAGAGGATCTTCGTGAGTTGCGCTTCGATCAGAGTGAGATCGAGGAGATTCTCGACGAGTTTGATATAGAGTACGAAAGTAGCTCAAGCGACAAGCGACAAGGCGATAAGATGGAGCAGCTCCACCGATTGGAGATAATCTACAGCCGAAGTGTCGAGGGCTTGCAGGAGGAGGAGTCCATCAGCGAGCCACAACAGTAATAAGTGGTTCGTATCGACTTCCAGGCAACATCCTAACGGCACCCATCATCTCCAACTCCATCAATATCACGGTAAGATCGTTCACCTCGCAGCACGAAATCTCAACAAGGCGGTCAATGGTGAGCGGATCGCCCGTGGTGAACGACTCCATTACATGTCGTTGGCGGAGACTAAACTCCGAGGCGATAGGCTCCAACAAGGGGCGATCCACAGCCGAGGCGCTATCCCACATCATCTCACGGATGAGTTGATCGGCCGAGAGGAGTAGCTGCGCCTGGTTGTTGCGTATGAGCATATTGCACCCTGCCGATGAGCTATCGCCCACACGTGCGGGGAAGGCCATCACGGTGCGGTCGTAGCTATTGGCGAAGCCTGCAGTAGCCATAGATCCTCCCGTAATAGGAGACTCAACAATCACCGTGACGGGACTTAATGCCGCAATGATGCGGTTGCGAGCTATATAGAAGTTGCCATTTTGCTTACATTGAGAGTGGTACTCACTTAGAATGGCGCCACCACTTGCTACGATATCCTCAGCAAGAGCAGTGTGTTGAGTGGGGGTAACCCCAGGCAAAGCACACGCCACCACCGCCACCGTGGTGATCCCTCGATGGAGCGCCGAGCGATGAGCAGATCCATCCACACCAAAGGCCAAACCACTAACGATTGATACATCGGGTAGTCGGGCACTCAACTCATCCACCAAATTGTGACACATGCGATCGCCATACGATGTGATGCGACGAGTCCCCACAATCGACACACTACGGCACGAAAGCGCCTCAATGTTGCCCTTCACATATATCACATGAGGGTAGTCGGGGATCATCTTCAAGAGCTCGGGATACCCATCATCGGTCGATGCAATGGGGGTGATATTGTTGCGCATACAATAGGCCATCTCTCGCTGAGCATCCTCAATTGAAACTCGGTCGACAATCGACTTTGCAATAACGGGGTTGAGCTCGGCAAAGTGGGTGAGTTCAGCAAAAGTGGCGTGAAATATCTTCTCCGCAGTCAAAAAGACCTCGAGTAGCTTAACAACTCCCCGCACCCCTAATCGGGGAATCATCGTAAGGGCAATATCGTAGTGTGTCATAAATATATTTGTATTATTCTATTCTATAGCAAATTAGCCGCTAAATCTCCTTTCAATAAAATATTTAGTCATCCTCGGGGTATCGATAAAAAATATATGAATCATTATAGATAGACTAAACACCATCTCGAAGAATCAACATCAGTCAAGGAGATTATAAATTATGCGAATTAAGGTTTGAGCTTCGCTAAACCAAATTCGGCTATTTATTGTGTTTTGCCCCATCCCTTAAATATGGCACCCCCAGACAAATACTACCAATTAAAGAGCAAGTAAAAGTACAAAAAAACAATAATATCAAAAAGAAATTTGACATAAAGCAAAGAAATAAAAAAAAATAACTATATTTGCACACTCAAAAGCCCCAAAAAGGCCCAATGAGAAAGGTCACGGTCCGATGGCCGAGCGGTTAGGCAAAGGTCTGCAAAACCTTGTACAGCGGTTCGAATCCGCTTCGGACCTCAATAATCCCCTCTACAAGCTCTGTGGAGGGGTTTTCTTTGAAATTGTCCGATATTTGTCCGACGTGCTGTACATTTTTTCTAAGTTTACGGCTCTTTATTCGGTCTTATATGGCGTGAGTGGTACTTTTGCAAATTCTTTGCTTAGTTTTTCTTCCCCACATTTTCCCCACAATATATACATTATATCGTATTAATGTCACGGTACATATACTATTGCATCTCCAGACGCTACTGGTTTATATAGCTGTAAACTTTGAATATTATAAACAAATTTCCATAATCCATAGCTTTCCATTCGATTCTCACTATCTGTTAAATAGACTTGGTCTGAATATGTTTTATATTCGTTTAATATTGAAATATTCGGGAGTTTCGATCTTCCGTGCGTAAAACTTGTCGTTACAGCGATAGGCCTTCTTTCAGGAGGGTAGTTTTCGCCTATTTTTGAAATTAACGCATCGGATGTTTTTGAAGCATGATGTGGGATTTTTATGAAATCAATATTCTTAAATTTTTCAGAGTCTACTTTATTAATAGATTCGTTCTCGCAGTCTCCACCAAAATAAAAATTAAGCTTTCCAAATCTTATGATTACCGATATAGACAACTCATTCAAGCAAAAATTATTACAGCAGAATTGTTTTCTAAAAGTTCTATCAGAAAAAGGTGTTAAAATTTCTATTTCAAAATCGATGTCATCGCTATAAGGATCAAAGAATTTACTCTTTCCTAGTATCATAGGTGTATTTGCAATACTTAACACACTAACTTGATGTACTGAATAATTTAACCCAACGCTTTGATCTTTTATTAAATTCAATGAAGTAATAGCATCTTTTGATCCGCAGTTATCTTCTTGCAATGATCCAGGCAATAAATAATTCGTCTTTTTTGATGTGTAGTTAGATATTATAAGGTCAAAACCGCCAGAATGATCTTGATCTGGGTGAGTCCAAATAACATAATCTAAACCTTTGTCTTTGTTGATATTATATGAGTCTAAAATAGGCTGTAGCCTATTCATGTTATTTTGCTCGTAGCAATCTATCAATATAGATTTTTGTACGTTTTTAATCTCTTTTTCATATACAATTACCAATATACTCTCACCCATAGGGTAATACCCAGCTACATATATATGTAGCTGTAGTCTATGATTATGGTCTATCGCTATATTATTATTCAACTTCTACAAATATTTCATCCAACTTTTCAACAATTACAATCTCTTCAAAAAGATCCTCATCTTCATAGAAATCCTCTTCCGCAAAGAAGTTCTCATCTTTAATATCTTGGTCTGTATTATTCATTTTGCATAATCTTATTTAGATACTCCTCTGTCATACAAGATTTGTAGATTTCAAATTCATACAAGTTGGCTTCAGAAAGTAATTCTGCAAATGGAATAGTTTTAAGTGTTGATTCATTCTGGAAATATGCATCAATATCAAGAGAGGTTGCGTATACATCTTCTCCCTCCTTCTTAGCAAATCTCACTTCTCTATTTAAATTGATAAATAAATCCCGATGACATCTGTTATTTAATGTGTCTGAATATTTTTTAGTCAATGGCAACTCACATTCTGAATAAAAATAATCCAAGCAAAATAGATGACTTTCAAACGTCTCTTTAATACATTCAAATGTTTTGAAATATTCACCTCTATTTTTTCTTAGCCCAAGTCTTTTAGGTGCGAAATACGGGATATTATCTTTGAATAACTGAGCTGCTTTCTGGAAAAATGATGAGTAACTATTCAGTCCATCATAGTTATTTTCACACATGATTGTCATACAAAGAAAATACTGCGAAATATCCAAAGTTACTTTGCACACTGCGCCTTTCAATTCAGAGTATCTAACGATTTTTTCTTTTTTTATTACATTAACAGGTAGTGATATAGACTCACTTATTGAATTTAAATCTTCAGCTCTAAGATTCACATTTAGCTGATTGCTATATATTTCTTGCCTGCTTTCAAACTGAGCAGGAAAATTACTGTCAAATTCGTGTAGCAATTCAGATAAATCTGTAACACCAACATAGTCAAGTCTAATAATCACAATATTCATGTTTGTGTCATGAATATTCTCCCGTTGCATATCTTCCTTGTTCATAATATTATTCTGTTTTAATTCCTAATATTTCATTCATCTTTTTTATTGTATCCTGCTCTTTTATGTATGCTTGGTATCGCAGGCTGTTGGCTTTTAGTACTAAATCGTTAATTTTCTTTTGTTTGCTTTTGTCTTTTAGCAATGGTATACAGACATTCGCAATGTGTTTTGAATCAATCTCGTCTACAACTGCGCCATACACATTTCGTGTGATTAATGTATGGCTATACGGAGTATCAAGCCAAGCATATATATATCCTGCTATTGAGTCAGATGCGGGAACAACCCTCATTACATGCTGGTTCATTGCCCAATTAGACCAATGTTTTGGCACAATTGCAATTTTGCCAATAGTACCACTACAGGTTATAGCACACATATTCTCTTTTAACATAAGCTCTGATGATATTCGTTCCCCGTGGTGTGACAACGAGAGATATTTCATATTAGACGGATTAAGCTGCAATAGCTGTTTTCCGCCAAAGAATGGAATACCTTTTGCTTTGTCAACATATATACGCTTAAAACGCCCTGGTAAAATAATATCAGATGTTATCCTTGAGTCCCCCAATGTAGTCACCTCATCAGCATTACGTGAAATAAGAGAAATAGTTTCACTTATTTCTGGCAAATGGTATGATACGTCAAAACGAGCGTCTAATTGACTGGCCTTTATTGTGAATGCTCTTATTTTAGTTCTGTCAGAGTAGTACGTTGGCTTTATTTCATCTTTTTTAGCAGTTAGTCCAAGCTCTTTATGCAGCATAGCTTGAGCCTCATCAATCAAATCATTAGATTGATCTCTAAGGTTGAATGATTCCACGATTAGATCGTGTATTACCTTCTTCTCTGACTCTGGAGCGTTCGGGATTGGAACTTTGCTTAGGTGTTCTGGTTCTATATGATCTATTACAGCTCCGTAATTGTTACTTTGCAATATTGTCAAGCCAACATCTGTATTCAAGAAAGCATACACATAGCCAAGATCGCATTTGTTTTTAAATGTTATTCTTAATAGATCATGGCTGAAAACTTGATTATCCAAAGTTTTTCCAATCAAAGACGTTTTACCTATTGTTCCAGATACAGTCATAACTAACATATCTTTACAGACTCTTAGCGAGTCTATATCGGTATCTGTTTTTCTTGATATGAACTTTGATGGTTTCGCATATATACTTTCAATATCAGAAGGCATGTAAAACGGTATATCTGAGGTCTTGTCTGTGTATATGCGTTTAAATCGCCCTCCGACATATGCTTTATCAATCAATCCAAATTCACCCAACAACATAATATATCCGTAGGGATTGTGTTTCACAGTATCTAATGCAGCGATAGCATCCATGTTGTAAACCGATGCATCAAATCTATGCCCATTATCTATTATTTGTTTTATAGAAACAACCCCGTGCTGCAAGGGGGATGGAAGAAATAAAGGATCTTTAACAGCCTCCTTGATCTCTTCTATCTCCGTGTATTTATATGCTACTGCTACCATAATATTCCTTGTTCTTTTTTCCATTTAGCGAATATCTCTTTCACTAAAGTGGTTTGATCGTTAACTATTTTCTCGTCAAAAGTCTCTTTTCGGGTAGACATTACGCCATCAAGACCAAGTTCTTGCACTCGCTCTTCCCTATGCTCAAGTATCAAATTGCCATCATCGTCACGTTTGTAAATAACATTACCACGCTTATCGTGGCCAATATGATCGATCATTGCCATAAATACCTCATAGTCTAACATCTGCCCTAATTTAGCCTCTTCATCAATCTCTTCTTTGGTCTTTTTGACAACAAAGAGAATAGAACATTGTGTTCCATTATGAGGTTGGAATGTATCAGCGTGAAGGTCTATACTTGCAATAATATGGGTTTGTTTTAATAACCACACTCGAATAAACTCCAATCCAGGTGAGCTAAAGATGCTATCTGGGAGCACGATGGCTGCACGACCCCCAGGCTTAAGGAGCTGAACGATTCGTTCGATAAATATCTGCTCTGGTGGCACGCTACTTCTAAGTTGAGATGACTTTGACCATCCCTTAGCATCCTTAGACCAGGTATAGGCTAAATCAAATTGTTCCAATATCTGTTGGTCATTAATAGGAATCTTTGAGCCAAATGGAGGATTAGTTACAATTACATCAAACAGACCGATAGACTTATGATTGATAATTGATTCTGGTTTGATTTGCATAGCTTTCGCTAATATAGCTTTTCTGTCATCCGCCCACAATATAGGAGGAAGTAGCGAGTTGAGTTGTATGATATTACCACTTCCATCGTTATTCATAACCATATTCATCTTAGTTGCTTTGACGAGATCTGGATTTATGTCAAACCCGAAGAAGTTTTCTGCAGCAATTTGCGAAATTTGATCATTAAATACTTGTCTCGTTCCTGGATCCCAACTATCCTTAGAGCCATACTGCTTTTCTAAATCTTGCGTCAGTTTTGCTATCACCTCATTCATAGCTGTAACCACAAAGCCTCCTGTGCCACAACTGCTATCGAGCACTTTCTCTCCAATTTTTGGGTTGATCATATCGACTGCCATATGCATAACATTACGAGGCGTGAAGAACTCGCCTCTATCACCTCGTAGATTTGAGCCAACGATCTCTTCGTAAGCCTTACCCTTAAAGTCAATATTAGTATTTAGAAGTGAATACTTTTGAAGCTCTCCAACAATCTGAGTTACGGTGCGAGGTTCAAGCTTAATCTCATCATTAGCCTCAAATATTTTTGAGTTGCGCCTTTTTACACCTTCAAATATTTTAGCAATTCTATTATACACACTTGCTTGACCATCTGGGTAATTGCGCTCAGTTGAAGTGGTATAAAATTCAATGGGGTTCAACAAGTTGCGCTCATCTTGAATTTTACAAAATATAATCTTTAGAAACTCAAAGAATGCCGCTTGCTTAGAATGCCCCTCATTAACAGATATGATGTCATGACAGGTTCTAAATGTGAACAAAAGATTGTCATCTGTTGCTTTAGTCAGCGTTGTCCTTAATGGTCTTTCATTCTCATTATGAGACCCATCAGCTGATGGTATGTCATTACACTCATCAAATACATACTCCCCTTTCGAATTCAAAGACTTCTTAAACACAGTTTTATGCTTTCCATTAGTCCACATTCCCCACTGACAATTAGAGCAAGCTGCCATATATGACTTCAGTTGCTCTATGCCTTCTTTGCTATCAGTAGGCTTTACAGCCTCCTTTTTGCACTCAATTATAATTTGAATCTTTTGTTGATTCTTTCGATCATCTTCCGTGCAGTTTTCTGGGAACACAACAATATCTGCACGCTTGCGCCCATCGCCCATCTTAACAGTGTATTCGACAGCAATACGGTCTTTGGGATATTTATGTTCAATAACTAATCTTTTCTCTACTGTTTGTCGAACATACTCTTCTGGCGTTTCATTTCTAATAGTCCCATCGATATAATCTCGAACTTTACCATCAGGAACAACTACGATAACCGTAGGCTCATTTACTTCATTCATTGTTGCCATATTATTTATTTTAGTCTATTTACCTTTAAATATATCTTGCTTTTGTGACTATAGTTTTCGAAGACGAATTCCATATTCTCTTTTTTAAGTCTTGTTTTTGCATTATGAAAACCATTGTATGAAGTTGCATGACGAAGTGGATATATACAGGATGTACCCTTAGTCTGACACCTAAGGGTTTCCATATAACTTTCAACCATTTTTATCTTAGAAATTACCACCTTCATAAATTATCAATGATAATACAAAGATATAACAAAGATAATCAAAAACCAAGAGAAATATAAAAATATTAAATCCAACCACTCAAGAGTTGCCATAGGCAATTTATACACTCTTGAATGGTTGGATTTGTTGTTACACCTTTGCGCACAAAGGGGGAGGGGCATTTCAGAATATTACCCCCTCGCATTAACGACCTTTAATTATCCTTCAACTCCTTAATTTGCTTATCAAGCTCCGCAGCCTTAGTAGACCTTAATCGTGCCTGCTCTTCGGCTCGGAGCTTGTCGGCTACGGCTTTTTCGTAGCTATCGACTCGCTCTTTCATATTCTTTAGAGCCTCACCTTCGGGGTTGTTACGAACGTACTCTTCGATTTGGTCGATGTAGTCGCCACTTGTGCCTATGGTCATCTTGATGTAGCGATATTTGATGTCGTTCTCTTGCAGGCGTTCATTCTCGATGTACAGATTGTAGGTGCAGACGCTCAACACAAATGAGGTAATGGCAACTCCGACAAGGGCAAAAAACACTCTCCACGAAGACAAATCCAACTTGTGAATCTTGACATTTTGAGTCGGGTCACTTTGCATTCTCAGCAATTCCTTCAGCTGTTTGTCGATTGATTTGTAGTTGTTTACAACATTGCTATTACACTCATTTACGGCTTGATGCGTAGCTATAATTCTGTCATTTGTGTTTGAGGACGTTGCGGTGAGATTGCTATAGAAATATAGTTGCAACTCCGATAAATCCTGCTCGGGAATTTTAATATTCGCAATCATCATCTGCATTTTGACAATGTCGGCAGGTGTTACAGAGGGTTTCTTCGCCAACTCCGCAATTGCAGCTTTAACCGTTGCAATCTCCTCAATTTGAGCCTCGTGGAGGTCTCTTAATAAGTTCTCATTCATAATACTTTTTGTTTTGTTGATTATTGATAGGTGGATGAAATTTTGAAGATTGGGCAGTAGGCTCTGAAAGGAGTGTACTTTGGGTACACGACTGATGAGTATGCTGCTCAATCTTTGAAATTTCGCCGCCTTGCAATAATCGGGTTAAAATCTTATTTTCCTTTGAGGCTTTTTCTTTTTCTGTACCGACCTGCGGAGTGCCTCTTCTTCCGTGTCGGTCTCTGGGGTGGTGTCGCTAAAATCAAAGAGTCCCAGTGCTCCGTTGATTATCGTTTCGCTCTGCTCGTGGGTAGGCTCTTGGCGGTGGGGCGGCAATGGGTCTGGTTGCCGCTCCATCTGCTCAGCTCTTAGGTTTTGGCGTAGTGCAAAGTCAATTTTCGAGTAGCTGAATTGACGGTCTATCTTCGAGCCGTTGAAGGTGGTGTTATCTGCCGTGAAGCGCACTCCTTCGACCTGCGAAGTTGAGCCTTTATTCTTGTAGCTAACCTCTATTCCATCGGTTCGTAGCCGAGATTCAAGCTCCGCCCACGAACTCGATAGCGGAACACTCCTCGCCAATGAATCATAGATTTTGTACTTCGTAGCATCCTTGCCTCGCAACCTATGTCGCTTGACTTTCTCCTTGCCATCTGCAAAATATAACCCGTGCTTTCGAGTCAGCTCCTTGCAAATTTTGGTCGAGCGCAGACGGTCGTTTACATCCGATATTGTCCGTCCAGAGTTATCGACCCGATTGAAAATAATATGGCAATGTGGGTGCATCTTGTCGTGGTGGCGACCGACGATATACTGCGTGTCGAGGATGCCCATTCTCATCATATACTCCCTCGCAATCTTCGCCATCAAAGCGTCATCGAGCCGCTTGTAATCCTGTGCCGAGAAGTCGAGCGAGATGTGTCCGACCATCTTTGAGACCCTGCAATTCATCTCCGCTTGCATCTCAAAACTCTCGGTTATCGCCCCCAAATCTCGCACACGAACGCCATTTGAATCTATCAAATTTACGCTCTTTTTGTCATCCATCACGTAGCGAACTACTCCCCCAAATGAACCGCCTTTTGTGATTTTCGCCATCATCTCCGAAGCTCCTTTATCACCCCTCCAATCTGCTCCGTGAGCCTCAAACACTCTCTGTTTACAGGTGCGTAACCTGCCGCATTTGCTCGGCGAGCTATCTGATTTAGGTTGTTATCCATACCGCAAAGTCGCCTCACAAGCCCCATCGTTTCGGGCGATATTCGTGGCTCAACCTTGCCTTTGAGAATCGCTTGACGAGCGTACTCGCTGTCACTAATTCCTGCCTCTTTAGCCGACAATCTCAGCATCGCCAACTCCTGCGAATTGAATCTAATATTGACTGTGTAGCTACGTCGTTTTGACTCTTCAATGGTGGGTCTGCCACCTCTGTTTTTACTCTTCATAAATCATAATTTTTATATCTGACCATCGGGATGCAAGTGGTTTTTGTATTGCAACAACATAAACTTGCTACCCTAAAACTTAACTTTAATTTGTGACTGCTTAGGCTCTCTATTTCGGGCGATTAGGTAGTCGTTCATATCCTTGTGCCCTGCGTAAATATGCGAGCAGTTGACTACCTCCACGCCTAATTTTTGTACATCGGAGAGTGCCTTTCGCCCTGCGGTGTCGTTATCTAAAAAGGTGTAGATTGTGCGTTGGGTTTTCAGAAACTCTGTCGCTTGGCGTAGGTTGCTAACTGAGTTGAGTATGCACACACTGCTCACTGGGTGGGCTGAACCTTTCAAGGTGAGGTAGGCGAGCATATCCATAAAACCCTCGAATAGCATTGTGCTATCTACACTCCCCTTGATTATCGTTGGCGACTTGGGCGATGTGCCACCTTTGTAATATGAGTTGCGTAGCTCCCAACCTCCGCCATCGCTCCCAAATCCTATGGCGTAGTAGGGCTTTTCGTAGAGGGTGTAGTGCACCTCTTTGCAGTAGGCTTTAGCGATTGCGATGTCGATGGCTCGCTTACTTAAGTAGGCGAGGAGGTGTGGGTGTGTAAGCTCTCGGACAGATACCACTTTTATGGGGGACTCTCGGGGCTTTTGGGGTGGGGGCGGAGGTGTCCATCGAGAAGATGAAAAATCTCTACCCTCCAACTTACTCGCAGCCTCTTTGAAATCAAGCCCATCGAGTCTCATCACAAGGTCGATGATAGAACCACCCTCGTCAGCTCCGAAGTCGTACCACAAGTTTTTATTATAGTCCACCCGAAACGATGGAGTGCGCTCTGAGCGTAGGGGCGAGAGGTACATCCCTGCGCCACCTCTTTCGGTTTGGGGCATTACTCCTCTACCTGCGAGGTAACTTTTAATTGAAATGTTTTTAATATTATTCATTTTACGATTTTTTTTATTAGTTTTGTGATGACTTTAAATACGACAGTGGTAGGGAATCCTGCCTTAATTCAGGTGGGCGCATTGCGTCTACTTGATTCCATACGGGCGGTTCCGTACCCCCGTATGGAGTGTTAATGCGCCCATTGCCACTGTCGTGAAAAAGTCAACGGGTCAGGCGGAATCGTCCCATTTTTTTGTTTGACTCTTAACTTTATTACCACAGAGCAAACAATGAATCTACCAGATTTTGACCCAGAGGAGGATATTACACTTCTCACAAGCGAAGAACTATACAGGGCTGTAGAGTGCATCGTCGAGGAGGCGATGATTCTTAATAGCGTCTACTATGACTTTGACGATTTGCATCGAGAAACCGACTCTCTTACACCTGAAATTATAAAGATTGTCACTCTCCCTCGATTCTCTCATATTCAATACAACGCCACCGAATTCACGGAGTTTGTCACCTACCTTGCTGTTAAATTAGGGTAGGTTGTAATAATTTCTGTAATTTTGTAAGATTTTCCGCCTAACGCTCTGTCGGATAGAGTACTACACCCCTTACAAACCTATTACACAATTTTCAAAATGTAATACGCTACAACCGCTATTTGTAAGAGTGTAATACTATTTGTAATAATTTTGTAAGATATATAATTACCTTACCTTCAGCGAGATAAAAATATATCGTTACATAACTACACAATTTCGTCGAGCATCCTTCTTGTTATCGTATAACATCGCCCAGTAGATGGTGGCGAAGCGAATATCACGCCATCCACAGTGAGCCGTTCACTGGTGTAGTTCTGCGGTTCGCTGGGCTTTAGATGCCAATATTGTTGTAGGACTCTACGGATGAAGGTGTGCTCTGTCCTCTGCCCACGCATTTCAAGCATATGCGCAATGTCGGAGATGCAGAATTTGTATTCGTCGGCTCGCTTGTACTCCAAAATATCTAAGACGATTTGAATCATCTCGCTCTCAACCTTGCCCCGATTGTGGCTCACCATTTTGCGCAGAGCATCGGTGGCGATGAGTGAGGGTTTGAACCACATTCTACTCTCCTGCGAGGTGGTCAAGCTGCGACTCTGCAAGTGCCACAGCAGGGCTGGCAGTTCTCTTTTCATATCGCTGAGCAAGTTTGGGTTGTCGCTTTTGATTGGCTCGACCTTGCGCACCCAGTAGCGAGTCTCGCCCTGCTCAATATAGATTGGATTTAGCTCGTTGTTGGAGCATAGAATGAACTTTGAGAAGAACTCTACTTCGTTTCTATCCTTGCCTTTAGCCTCTGATTTGTAGCTCCTTGCAGTGCTCAAATTCTTAATTCTCTCGGAGTCCTCCTTGCGATCAAGCAACACCTCATCTACTGCAACAATCAACTTTGTAGCCCAATCTGAATTAAATTGACTCCTAAAATCCTCGTTCGTATTGAAGGTCATATTTGCACCGAAGATTGCCTTTAATAAATTGAGAAACGTAGTCTTGCCTGTGTTGCGTTGCTTCGAGACCAACAATATAATTGGCAGACGCTGAAGCGGTTGCGTATAGAGTAGTTGCAGATAATCCAAGCATAGCTCATATTGATCGCCAAAAATATGCTCCAAGAACACTTTGATATTAGGATAATCACCCTGCGCAGACCTAACTTCAATAGCTTGATATTCATTAAGAAACGACCCAATCATAGGCTTATAATCAACGTGCGATGGCACACAACAAAAGCCATCATACTTCTCAACCTGCGAAAGGAAATCTTTTGAATGATCCTGCCTCAAAGTGTCATAATTCCAAGGAATACGAAGTTCGATGAAGTCGCCACTTTGCAGAGGTTTCTGCACGATTTTGTAGAGGGTCGTCCCCACACGGATATACTTATCTTCCATTGGGCTATCTCCTCTTGTGTTTAAGTGGGACAATCTGAGTAAGTGCTGCCTCGACCTCCGATTCACGGAATAGTACACGCCCCTCGATTTTGTAGGCTTTGAGACGAGATTTATTAACCCATTCAGTGAGGGTCACAAGCGAGACACGCAAACGTGCTGCGGTCTCCTTGCGTGTAAGATAGTTTTCGTCAGTCTCTTTGCTGACCAATGTTTGAGATTGGCTTCTGCCAACCTCCTGCTGTACCGTTTCACGGATAATATCCGATAGGGTCTCGACGGTGATACCCTCTAAAAAAACCTTTGCCATATACACAATTTCGTTATGAATTCGATGCAAAGGTTTATAAAATCTGATTGCTCTGTTGTGCGCCTACTGTGCGCCCAGTAGTGCGGAACTACCCATATTTAACTTTTTATAGGTAATTTATCCATCGCAATCTTGAATCTATTGTTGGGTGAAATAGTATTGTCTTTCAAGCTATTAACAACAGAACGACGTGCGCCTTCATTCAATTTGAAGTGTGCGAGAATTTTTCTTGAAAAGCCTTCGTTATTTCGCTCATTATTATCTCGCATTGGAGTGTTAATATATCCATTTTCTGCGAGTGTAGACATCAAGGTTGCTAATTCCGACGGCTTTCCATACCACGTGAAAGCATCGGAACGAGCCTCTTGGTCATCGCTTTCACCCTCTGCTTTATCTGTCTCCTCCTTTTTATAATCTGCAACTAAACGACCAAAGGCAAGGTTATAGTTGAGTAGGTTCTTCAGAGCCTTGTCATCATCAATGAGACTCTCAACATTTGTTAAGATTTGGTATAGGCAATTCAGATTCTTATAGACATCGTGAGTAGAGTCGGGGTCAATTTTGAATCGGTATATAGTTAGTTCGATATTCTCTCTCGAAAGGACTCTTTCGAGGGTGGAGACGCTTTTAGGTATCAACTCCGAGACGAAAAAGTCTCTATATGATTGTGGCTCACCTCGCAAATAGGCGATTATGTCTCGATTAAATTCATACACCTGACTAATCGAGCCAACCATAATAGAGTCAATATAGTCTGGCTTATCATCGTCGGTAATTGGTTCGCTATTGTGCTCCTCTGGGATAGTTATATGGTCGTAGAAATCATCCTCTCCATACACTATGCACTTATCGAAATATTCGCAATAATCCTCCAATCGCTCGAAAAATTCTACTATGTCTGTCTTTATCATATGAGGGTGACGCCTAGCCATATCTTTGTTTGTTTTAATTGTTTCAAATTTTAAATGGAGGACAAAGATATTTAATTTTCTCGAATTTTATGATGCCCATTGGGGGTAATATTGGGTGAGGGGTATGAAAAAAGGCAGCTTTTTGAGGGCTGCCTTGTGACCTGTGCGGTCGTATGCTTTCTTTGACTTCTGCACTTTGGTGCGGTGGGTGACCTGCTTACCAAAGGTTGCAATCTCCTCCTCCCTGCTCGCCTTGCGGTGGGCTTTGAGGTAGTCTTGCTGGGTGATTCTTCGTTGTTTCATTGTTGTTTCGTTGTTTAATACTATCTATATTTTATGTGGACTATCCACATTGTCTTACTCTTTACTATCCACGTTTAGTCCGATTATACCTGGGTATTTATCCAAAAAACAGCTAATAAATAAGATTTAATTCACTGAATATTAGTAATATACCCTCACTTGTAATCTACTTGTATGGTTACTTGTATGTTTGTTTCTATTTATTTTCAGCCTTTAGGTGTGTTAATTGTTAGTAATCAGCATATTATGAGTTTATTTGTTTTAAAACTACGTTATTTTATTTTTTTTTAGACACTAAATATTTTCTATCCCTGTAAGCTCCTGTTATATCAAAATCTCCTTTCTTACGAAGTTTATATACAACTTTCTGGATCTCATCTCTTTCAACTTCAGGTATGCGACTTGATATTTCTGTTACACTACTTGCGCCATTTAATTTAACATCCTCATACACTAATGCCTCCAATCTATGTGGTTCTATAGTCTTTAATGTAGGCTTTATATTTAATTTTGAAGCAGATAGCATTTCTGGATTAATCATATAATCAACACCTTTCTTAACACCTCTGGTTATGATGATGCCTTTAGTTATCAGTGTTCCAATCCAACTTCTCGCCTTATCGTGAGAGTCGAGCTGCAACTTTTTAGATAACTCCGTAGCTGAAATCTTTTGCTCTGTCGCAATCAAGCCAAATGTTATGGACTCTTTACGAGTGAGAGAATATTGATTCTCTACATAATTCAATATTGCTAACGCCTCCTCATTGACGATTGTCGAAGATAGCGTTACAGAAACTTTATTAATATCACTCTCTACGATAGGCATATGTTTAGCCTGTTTGGCTAACTCATCATAGACCTTGTCGTAACCAGAACCCTCACCCTCCATTAAATCTGTGTCGTGAAGTGTTTGAATTAGGTGTGGATTGCGCCTCTCTCTTGCGTGTAGTATATTGTTTGATGTAACACCAAAAGGAAGTCCGCCTGGATTTGTTATCACAAGTTTGTCGCTAAAGACTTCAATAAATATATCTCCCGAAATAGTGTATTTCTTATGAGCCACAGCATTGAGCAACAACTCTCGAACAGCCTCCTCTGGGTAGTTGGGGTATAACTTGCGGAATAATCCCGATGCTACCTCGGTGCTGTAAGTCAGCTCAATAGCTTTATTCTTGATGTCGGTTAGCAACTCCTTTGGTGTGAATTGATGGAAATGCCAACTCTCTTTTCTTATCTTTTCACCATTTGCATTATATACAATGTATTGCACTGTAATAGGGTAACTAATTCGCGCTCTTTGCGATGGAGTACCCAACCACAACACACCAAGATTTGTTAGTGAATTATAATCGTCCACTAATTGATAGAATTTCAATATCTCAATCTCGTCTTTCTCCTTGATGAAATCAGAGACCTTCGGTGACGATTTTATATCGCTAATAAATTTACCAATAGCCTCCTTGTCTGCAACGTCAATAGTGATCTTTGTTGACACCAACTCCCACTGGAAAGCACTCTTCTCAGCGGCAAGAGTAGTTAGATCCTCGCCTGTAATTGGCACAGAATTATCCTCAAGCCTCATAAACACTTTGCCCGATGATGTAACAGCGATTGTTCGAGTCGATGGCATCACTCTAAATGTGAAATATTCGCCACCATTTGCGTGGGTAATAACATCGCAATTTGTTATTCCGACACTATCAGTTAGCGATCGAAGCCTTGATATAGCTTTATTCATCTCCTCTATATCAATAGTTTGATCCTTCGGCGGCTCTGATTCTTTATCTTCGATGCCGACAATAAAAATACCTCCTTGTGCATTCGCAAAGGCGACACAGCCTTCAGCAATCTCCGATAGCTTTGCTTGTTTGCCAATAACCTTGCGTAGGCTCTTATATTCTCTATTTTTATCCTCGATGAAATTCATATCGCTTGCGTGTTTATGCAAAGATAGTTAATTTCTGTTTAATTTGTTTGGTCTTGATGATATTATCATTTTATTTGCACATTATCATTTGCGTTTGATAATGTGCAAAATTTATGATAATGTCTTGATTTTCAATTTATAAATCGTGAATATATGGGGTTATACACCATTGATTCAAGTAGTTATCGTTGCAGGTTTTATTATTTTTCTGCATTGGTATCATAAGTTACCTTGACTATCTACCGCCCACTAAAATAAGGATGGTTCATCAACTCCATCGCCGTCTCCTCCTCGCTCGCCTTGATGTACTTCATAAACTCCTTTTCGGTTTTGTGACCTGTTATCTTCATAATGTAGATCGAGGGTATGCCCGACAGATACATATTGGTTGCACCGCTCCTCCTCGCAGTATGTGTTTTAACCAACTCATTCTTAGGGACTATAGTCTTTACCAATCGCCCCTCCTCCATCTGTTCAACCTCGATTGGTTCTGTGATTTCGGCAAGTGCTGCAACCTCCTTGATGTACTTGTTTACCTTCTGCTCGTAGGTCTTTGGGAGCGAGTTGTCGTACTTCGCCAATATCGCCAACGCCTCTTTGCGTGCAGGGACTATCACTCGGCTACCTGTCTTTTGTTGCTTGAGGTCAATCACAGTCTCTCCCGATTGGAGCTGACGGATATTCTGCTCGCCAATTACTGAGTAGTCACTATATCGCTGAGCTGTGTAGCAACCCATCAAGAATACGTCACGTGCTGTATCGAGGTGCTTTTTATCTGATAGGTTGAGGTTGTACATTGCATCAAGCTCCGCTTCAGTGAGATAGATATTATCCACCTTTGCTGTCACAACCTTGAATTTTCGACTCTCGATGTTGCCATTATTATGATACCCCTCGTCACGAGAGGTTCTCATAATAATCTTTAGCTCCTTAACGTGGCGACCAATCGTATTGATCGAGTAACTCTTAGAGGTGAAGTAAGCGACAAAGTCATCATAAAACTTCATATCAATATCGTTGAAATCAAACCTCTTGCGCTTGAATTTACAGAACTCCTCATACCTCTCACGGAAACCCTTATACGCCTTAACACTTCCGTGCGCAAACTTCACCTTTGCGACGGTCAATCGCTCGCCACTCTCAATCTGGTCGATGTAGAGGTCGATATATTTTTTGAGCGACATCTTCGCCTTTGACTTCTCGACATCGGGGTTATGAAAACGATTTATCAGCTCATCGAGCCACTCCTTAGTCACTTTTTTATCGGTGTTGGAGTTAATTGCCTTGATGATTACGTTGCGCAGATCCTCAAATTTGTTCTGCATATTGCGAGCCTCCTGCTCCGTGAAGTCGTCCACGTATGTGAATCGACTCTTAAACGATTGAGTCTTGTTATTCCAACTCTCCGCCAAGACCAAGTAGCCCGTGAAGGTGGTAATATCATACTCCCGACCCTCGTATAAGCGCACATACATCTTAGCCAATTTACTCTTCTGCGAAGTCCTCACAGCATATTTTAAAGTTGCCATATTTCTGTTAGTTTTATCCTCGGACAAAGGTAGTAATTTTTGTCCGAAATCTGTCCGACATTGTCCGATATTTGTCCGACGATAGGTTAATTTAGCCTAATTCAACTTAACTAAACCGATCTAAAAACACACGTAACTAACTGATATACAGTATAAATAAAATAAAGTAAAAATAAATAGAGGAAATACATCAGAGGTACGCTTCGGACCTCAGAAAACCCCTCTACACAGCGTGTAGAGGGGTTTTTGCTTCTTTTTGTCATACATTTGTCATACCACCTAATCTTTCTGTCTTTTCAATATTAATCCAATCTTCTCGAATTCTTCGTGAAGCATCTGCAATACTTGTTCAGTAATCCCAATAAAGTCTTTATGGTAATCTGATAGTAGTTCTGCGATTTGGTCAATATCCAATAACTCTACATTACGTGCATATGGTTGCCCTTTGCTATCAAGTAGAGCAATTCCAGATCGGATATAGGTCTCTTTGAATTGCAAGCCGCTTTTATGCTTGAGAAGATTCGCCCATTTATTGAGTTTACTGTAGCGACCTCTAAATGTTTGTAGAAACTTATATTGTGGCAAAGCATTAAATTTATCGTGGCGACACTTGTTAATAATGTCGTTAAAATTACCTCTAATATCAGATTCTTTGAATAGAACCTTATCTTGCGATTCTATCTCTTGACACCTTGTAAGAATTTTCTCTTCATATGCTATAATATCGTAATACGAGAATTTCTTCTTATCATTATCAGATATTTCACACGATGTATACATACGCATGCCGATCCATAAGCACTGAAGTAATATATCATACGCTGAGCTATACCACATTATCGCATTGCAAATGTAGGATTCACGAAGAAAGAATTGTCCTTGCTCACCATTCAGCCAAGGCATAACGTTATTGTGATGTAAGATCTGTAAGCCATTGAATAGTGCGTGCCTTGCATTAACCATTGTAAAGTACAAACTCTGAAAGATTCTACATGTTTCGATAAATATACTATAATCCAACTCACTCGCGATACAGTCGCCATTGGCGATACGCATAATATTCTGATGAGAATTAAATATTTCAAGCCCATTTATACTCTCAATATTATATAATTCATGGTGTGGGACTCCAATTAAATGTTTAAATTCACATAGATTATATTCACGCCCTTTGTAACATATCACTATTGGTTCTTGTAACAGAGTCTCATCATCTGTTGTAGTAAGCGGCCGATAGTGATACATCATATTATACTTATCTATGATAGCTTTACAACCCTTAATATATTCAGGAGTCTCATCAGAGGACTCCTTGCCAAGATCCTTTAATGTCACATAATGTTCATTATATTTGAAGCATACTTTATCCATAATAGCAAATTGTGTGATGAAGATTAAGCGAATTAGTGCCACTATTCATCCAAAGTATACGTCTCATCATAAATGTCTCGCAGATTGCGCCCATCAAACTCCCAGTAGCGAGTAGGTGCGACGTTCTTGGATGCTCCGAGTAGCTGCGTTGTGATGGCTGTTAGAGCCATATCTTCGCCATTGTACGACACTCGGCGATCTGCAATCACCGTAACTTGTACAGAAGAATCATTCGCAAAGGTGAGTGTCGAACCAATAGGGATATTCATCTCCCTAAAATTAAATGGCGGACGTTTGGTGATTTTAATCTTTTCGCTCGCAATTTTATCCTCTATAGTGAGCTTCTCGCCAATCTCTGTAGATACTTCGGCTGTAATATCTTTTCGATCAAGAACTTGAAGGATTGGTATCACCTGCTTTGTGTCTATTGCGAAAAACTCTCTATTCTTGTTCACTCTATGAGGGTCAAACGCCTTGTGTAGAGCACTCTCTATCTTTGCACAATCGCACGTCGGGACTTCACAGGCATATACACACTCAAATGGCACAGGTACTCCTGTACTATAAAGTTCCCTCATTCGTTGGTCAATATCATTGCGTGTTGTCATTCCGATTTTAACAAGCCCTGGCATTGCCGAATTTGTCAAGACATAGACTATCCCATTGTTATTATTACTCATATCGCTCTATTTTAAAGATTCTTTCTTCTACCTGTTGCATACCCACCTGCGTTAAGCAGCATTGCTAAAATTACAATCGCCAAAAACATAATCACAAAATTTAAGAGTTAATATATGGAGTGACTCTCTATCACTCATCGTTCACTACAAAAGTATTGTGTATATGTGCAGTCTATCTGCATTGGTTATTTTATAAATTCTATATTACATCTAAATACAAAATCAGAATATCGATCTTTGGTTTTTACATCATTGTTTGGTGTGCTTTTGCGCACATATATCTCTTTGTCAACATCTTCTGGGTGCATATCTTTCCATTGCAATAGATACTTATCACAGAAATAGTTACCCCTATCGTCGATACCAACTACACCTGTACTCTCCTTTTTCGGACTAACTTCCATTGCTTTCACCCTCTCTTTCATCTCCTCTATTTCGAGCTGAGAAGTAGGTAGGCTACGACACCACAATATTATGTTTAACAACTCATAGGTTGTGCTTCTTAAGAGGTATGGAGCTTCACCACTTGTAACTATAAGATCTAATGGCGAGCCGTGAGAGCAACTGTTTGAGATTTCAACACAGGAGTGCAGAGACCTCTTGATATGAATAGGAATTAAATCTAATTCACCTAATCGCTTAGAACACTCGCCCAAATTAGTGCCTTTAAACTCAATATCTAAAATTCCACTCTTGCTACATCGCCTAAATATATCTTCGAGTATCTTTCTAATAGAGTTAAAACACTCGCTTTTGCGTGCCTCGCCTCGCTCAACTTCGACTAAGAGTTTTATAAGACGACTATTGACCTCTTCAAAACATAGAACATCTGAGTACCTCATCTTAACCTTGGTGTACTCGATACTATCAGCAGCCCTTTTGAGATTGTCGAAGAGGATTTTATAATCTGCTGGCTTATTGTAAAATTTGCGATCGTCCCATACCCTCTCTTTTGAAATCATAAAAGGCAGAGAGTTAAAACTCTCGTATGCACCACCAGTGTAGATAAACCAAGGGATAAACCTCTCTTTAACACAGAATTCCGTAATAGATTTTATAGACTCAGTGAGGCTATCCAATGAGGGAGCCTCTGAGCTACTATCCGAGATCTTGCAGTTAGCATCTAAGATCACTGCATCCCAATGCGCAGATGAATCTTTCAACATTCTAACTCCATCATTATGACAACGGGCAACCTTAATATCTATGCCATCCTCATAGGCATTGTCAAGAAACTCATCATCAGCCTCATCGTCTATCCAAAGTACCGTGTATCTACTCATAACTTTTATCTATTTTAAAATAGGAAAACCTATCTTATATTCAACACAATATCCATCGCTGCATTCTACATCTTCATTGAAAGAGATAGTCCCGCCAAAATGCTCTACGATAGATTTGGTTTGATATGTCCCCAATCCTGTTCCGCTACCAACACCCCAATTAAAGATCTTCTCTGCACTCATTCCCTGAGGGAGTGTATTACCATTGTTAGAGATGGTGATTGTTACATTGCGCCTATCTGTCAACTGCGGTCTTATGCGAATAGAGTAATCCTTTCGTGAGTCATCCGTAAACCCCCAGCGATCGGCATTTGTAACAATATTATCCATCATCTGCATAAAATCAGCCTTCGATATATCTATACACGCCCCTCGTTTTAGCCTGTCAATATCGCTACAATCTAAATCAACTGTAAATTTCGGAGAGATGCAATTAGCTGCATACTCCTCTAACAACACTCTAATATTAAGACTCTGAGACTCATCATAGGTTCTCTCCTCGTGAAGAACCTTAACCAACTCTGCTAATCTATCAACATTAGTTTTGAGCCTATCGAAATAGCTTGCAACATTCTCACCTGTTCTGTGAGCTGCAATGTCACTATCATTCATCACACCGCCACCTCTCTTTCGGCATCTGTCCAAAATATCTATTGCAGGTTGAATACGATTTAAAACCTGCGCCAAAGCGTGCTTGCGTAGTCGGATATTGCGCTCCAACTCCTCCTGCTTCTCGCTCTTTAGCAGATCCAACTCACGACCCAAGTCGATAATCTTTTGCTCTTGATGCTTAAGAAGCTCCACTTCATAAAGAGACTTTTGTCTCTCTCTCTCCGTCGGCATTAGGATGCTAACACTATTCAAGAAACTATCTTCTGCAAAATACACCTGATCCCAATCCTCGTCATACTTATCTGCAATAGCCGAGATCTGACAACGTACATACTCTTTGTTTAGCTCATTAACGACATAGCAAGCGTCAATACCTTCCTTGAAATCAAAGACATAGACATCCCCCGAAGGAATAATATTTAAGCCATCAATATGCTTATACAAAACCGCTCCGCCCTCATCGTCAATCATAGGCAAGTCAGATACAACCAACAGATCCTTATTCAGAACAGAGTAAACACCCTCCGTATTCGCTCGTTTTACCTTATCAAAACTCCTATGAAAATCGGCAACAGCCCCACACATCACATCAAGATGGGAAATGTGTCTACAAGCCTCGATTGATGCGTTAACGATTGCATAATTATTATACGAGTAAACGAGGTCACTCATATTTACCAACTCAAAACCATCAGGAACAATCATTTCCGCATTTCCAACATTACTCATACTCATTCAAAATTAAAATTAGACATTGTTTACACTGCAAAAGTCTAATCCATCTGTGCAATCCACCTGCACCGTTAAATATTTCTTTCAAAAATCTTTTTTGCACGCTGTGATATACGCTCTTTCAACGGCTGTGGTGCAATTATATCTACGCTGTCGGCAAAGCCCAGCAGGAGAGTTTCAAACTCATAGTTGGGTATTAGTTGCAATTGAATCATAACGTACTCATCTCCTCGCTCTTTGATTATTTGTGATGGGTGCAGAGGCTTAGTCTCAATATATTGCGCCCTCTCGTTATCTATCTTTAGCAGTATGGTCTCAACCTCTTTGTTGGGTATCGTCACACCTACCACATCTTCGAATAACTCGGCAAAGTCGACCTCCTCATTCTCGATATATTTCTCACCGATAAATTCAAAGGAGATTATTCGGTCGATAGCCATATTCATAATTCGACTATGTTTTTCTCCGACATCAAGCCCCAATAGAAACCATCTATTATTATATTGTTTGAGATGATAGGGGTGAAACGTGTGGCTCTGCGCCTCTCTCGGAAATGGCTGATAACTAACGCTCAGTACCTGTTTATTGACGATGGCATTGAAGAGTTCAGAAAAATATTCCAAACCTTTTAGGTAAGGATTCTGCTCAAAGCTCACTATATTTTCAACAGTGGAGTTAATGAATGCACTCTCAAAACGAGCCACAACTTCATCCATCCACTCAAACTTAGGTAGCCCCTTAAAGCGATTAAGCATAAAAATAGTGTTCTTAAGTTGCTCTATCTCGGTTGGGCTAAGTGGTTGACTATTGATCGAGAACTCTTTTTTGTCATAGCGATAGTAGACTTTGCGTCCATCCTTACACCGCTCTAAGGGGATAGAATAACCCTCGTCGCTCTCCATAAAGGTTATGTCATCAAATATCTGCCTACGCTTTACGCCATCTTCGATACCCGTAAAATTATAGAGCGCATTGTTGCACGCCTCTATAAGGTCGTCAATATAGAATCGTCGTCCCCTATTGCTAAAGCATTTATCCAACGCTTGGTAGCGTATAATTGCGTGTTTATTTGTCGCCATATAACTCCGTTTATTACAAAGTTAGCATATTTTTATTTAATCTGTGCATAACACTTGCATAAATAATTAATAATTCTCTCGTAATTTCGGTCTACAATTAGCCATTCACATTTGGTAGCGACCAGCATTTAACAAGAAATCCAACCACTCAAGAGCTGCGTGGAGCGCAGTTTATATACTCTTGAATGGTTGGATTTGTCGATACCTTTGCGGTCAAAGGGGTAGGGATTACATTTTCGAGATTCTCAAAACTTTAATTTTCAGTCTTTACTTCTGCTTTAGCTCCGTTGCGGTTCTTTCGAGTCGTTGAGACTCCTGCTCCGCAAGCCTTGTCTGCTCGTCGAGTAGAGCCTTCTTTGCCACCGCCTCTTCGAATGCAACTACATCTTTTTGCATCTCTTGGATCTTTTTGTTGTTGCGGTTGTACTCGAAAATATCTTCAATCTCGGCAATCTGCTTGGGGGTCGCTTCGCCCTTCATCTTGATGTAGCGGTATTTGAGATTGTTCTCTCGCATTTTGGCTACCTGGCTCTCGATCGAATAGTTCTCGTAGAGGCAGTAGGCACTGATAAATGTCATAGCTATCGCCCACGAAAGTGTAATGAGATGGCTCAGTTTGAACTGAAAGACCTTGCTGTCGATCCTCTTGCTCGCCTCTTTTAACTCCTCAATACCCTGCGCCATCACTTCGCTGTCGGTGTTATTCTTCTCGTCGAGCGACTTGCAGTATTGATAGATCGCATTGAGATATTTGTGCTGATTATCAGCAGTATCGTCTAACCTTTTACTCAATGTATGCAACTGTCGCACCGCCTCTGCCACCTGTGAATTATCCTGCGTTGGGATCTTGATATTGACAATCATATCTTGCAGCTCGGCAATATCCTTAGGTGTTGTGATGGGCCTCTTCGCCAACTCTGCGATTGCAGCTTTTACATTGTTAAGCTCCTCAATTTGAGCGTCGTGTAGGTCTCTTAATAAATTCTCGTTCATAGTAATTCTGTTTAAAATCTTATTTTTATTTGAGGCTTCTTTTTCTTTTGCATCGACCTGCGGAAAGCCTCCTCGTCCGTGTCGATGGCTGGGTTGTCTGTGAAGTCGAGGAGTCCCAACGCTCCTCCAATTAGGCTTTCGCCTCGATCTGGTTGTTGTGTCGGCTCTGGTTGCCACTGCTGCACTGGTTGTGACTCTCGTTGCTCTGCTCGCAGGTTCTGGCGCAATGCAAAGTCAATCTTCGAGTAGCTAAACTGCCGATCCACTTTTGAGCCATTGAAAGTGGTGTTGTCAGCGGTGAACCTCACACCCTCGACTTGCAAAGTTGAACCTTTAGTTTTGTAACCAACCTCAATTCCATCGGCTCGCAACCTCCGTTCAAGCTCCGCCCACGACTTCGATAGCGGAACACTCCTCGCAAGTGAATCGTAGATCTTGTACTTTGTGGCATCCTTGCCTCGTAGCCGATGTCGCTTCACCTTCTCCTTGCCCGATGAGATATAGAGTCCATACTTCTCCGTAATCTCTCGGCAGATCTTGGTAGAGCGAAGGCGGTCATTTGCATCGGATATTGTCCGTCCACTGTTATCCACACGATTGAAAATTATGTGGCAATGGGGGTGCATCTTGTCGTGGTGTCTGCCGACGATGTACTGCGTGTCGAGTATTCCCATCCTCATCATATACTCTCTTGCGATCTTTGCCATCGTAGCATCGTCGAGCCTCTTGTAATCCTGTGCCGAGAAGTCGAGCGATATATGACCGACCATCTTTGTGACCCTCAGATTCAACTCCGCTTGCATCTCGAAGCTTTGCGCCATCGCCTCTATGTCTCGTGTTTGAACACCATTCGAGTCGATCAGATTTGCGCTCTTCTTCTCGTCCATCACATACTTTACAGCCCCTCCAAATGAGCTGCCTTTTGTGATCTTTGCCATCATCTCCGAAGCTCCTTTATAACACCTCCGATCTGATCCGTGAGCCTCAAACACTCTCGATGAACGAGCGTATAACCAGCTGCATTTGCTTGCCGTGCGATCTGATTTAAGTTGTTATCCATACCGCAAAGTCGGCGTATTAAACCCATCGTTTCGGGTGATATTCGAGGTTCAACTTTGCCTTTGACAATAGCCTGACGAGCGTACTCGCTGTCTGAAATCCCTGCCTCCTTAGCCGACAATCTCAGCATCGCCAACTCCTGCGAATTGACTCTAATATTGACCGAATAGCTACGTCGTTTCGCCTCTTCAACGGTGGGTCGCCCACCTCTATTTTTACTTTTCATACATCATAATTTCACATCTGACCATCGGGAGCAAGGGGGTTGTTGTATAGCAACAACATAAACTTGCTACCCTAAACTCTTAATAATTACTGTTTTCAGTTCTGTGTTCAACTCTGTTGCATTGTCTGTCATACTCTTTATTCAACACATCTCGATTAGTGGCGATATGCTCCCTGAGAATTGAATCTACGAGTGAGGTCATCGAAGTGTGGGTCTCCTTTAGGATTTTGACCGCAACACTCATCTTCTCGTGAACCTCTCGACTCACGTAGATTGGTTTGCGATCCCTGATGCGTTGATCCTTGCAGTAGCGTCGCTTGTAGCCCTCTATTGAATTCCGTTTTGTTGTCATCGCTAATGTCAATTTTGTTGTTAAAATCTGAATTTCTGTTTGGGTTGTTGAGTTGGCTTCACCTCCTCTTTTGCCTCCTGCTCTTGTGACCTTTTGAAGTGTTGTAGAGACTCGTTCACATCGTTGAAATCTTTGTATAGATGTGACATATCAGTGACTCTACCGTTGTACTCTTTCACCTGCGCAAGGGCTTTGCGTCCCGCCTCGTCATTATCTAAGAGGCAAAAAACAGATTGTTGTCCCTTTAAAAACTCTGCCACCTTTGGTAGGTTCACCACCGAGTTCAATACAATTATATTTTCGACAGGGGCGAACCCTTGAAAAAATGTAATGTAAGCGAGCATATCCATAAAGCCCTCGAAGATTAGAGTGTCATCGCAGCTACCATATATTGTCGAAGGCATCTTGGGTGATGTGGAGAGCTTGAAACCTCTCGGTGCGCTCAACTCCCAACCGTCAGCATCATTCCCGAAACCTACTGCGAAGCGGTGTTTACCATTGAGAGTATAATGCACCTCTCGGCAGTACCTCTTGGCAACCTCCAAATCTATCGCTCGATCCTTGGTGATATATTCGATTAGCTTTGGGTGGCGGAGAGGCAATACATCCACAATTTTTATAGGCGACTCTTTCGGCTTATATATCTGTGCAGGTTGCTCGATCGGCACAAGAGTATCTGACCCCTCTAACTTGCGATAAGCCTCCGCAACTGAGCAATTATCGAGTTGCATCACAAGGTCGATAATAGAACCTCCCTCGTCTGCCCCGAAGTCGTGCCATAAGTTCTTGTCGTAGCTCACGTGAAAACTTGGCGTTGTTTCTGAGCGCAGTGGCGAGAGATAGTAGCCACTGTGTGTGGTCTCTCGTTTTGGGGTTATACCTCTGCTTGCGAGGTACTCCTTAATTGAAATATTTTTAACATCTGTCATAATGATCGTTGATTTTTTGTGAGAATGTGAGGTTGTTGCCCCAATTCTCTGTTTAATAAATAGTTATACTCTCACATACTCTCACATTCCGTTTTGTTTGTGAGGGGGCGTGAGTTGTGTGATGTATAAGTGAGTATTTTGTGAGTAGTATATATATCTTATTTTCAATGAGATAAAAACATACACCTCACAACCTCACACAATAGTAGATAATACCTCCTTAGTGATGGTGTAGCACCGCCCTGTGCGAGGCATACGATCAAACGACCCATCATAGTTGAGTCGCTCACCAGTGTAGTAGATCGAGCCACTCGGTGTGAGCTTCCAATTCTGTTGCAACACCCTGCGAATATAGTTGTGGTCGCACTTATGCCCTCGCATTTCGAGCATCCACGCCATATCGGAGATGCAGAAGCGATACTCCTCATCGCCCTTTTGTTCTATTATCTCCTGCAAGATTTGGATCATCTCGCACTCTACCTTACCACGATTAAA
>JBCQWR010000026.1:0-40385 GCA_047171945.1 Rikenellaceae bacterium
GTCAAAGGGTATTGATCTCATATTCTTCGAGTATTAAATGTATAATGCTCAAAGATACACAAAATTTTCATCCCCTTTGGCGATGCGGTAGCGTCATGTGTGTTTCATAATTCAAAAGAAAAATTTGTTTTAACGAATGTAAAGATAATAATTTTGTTTCAATTATACTGCCATTCCACTAAAAAAAGTCAATTAACTACCAAAGGAGGGCATTAAACCCTCCTTTGATATAATCTATTAGAACTGTTGACCCAACACAAAGTGGAATTGGCTACCACTTTTAGAGGTCTCTCCCACTGCGGGATCAAATCCATATGCCCAGTCTATACCCAACATACCAACAACCTGCAGGTTGAGGCGAACGCCCACACCAGCCGAACGCTTGATGTTGAATGGCGAGAAGTCCTGCCATGAGCTAAATCCGCTACCACCCTCGGCAAATCCCAAGACGTAGATTTGAGATGCTGGCTTAAGAATAATTGGGTAACGCAATTCGACCGTATATTTGTTGTAACCCATCGAATAGCTCGAACTTGGATCGAGGGCACCATCTTCATATCCACGTAGTCCGATAATGTCGATTCCATACATGCTGTAGCCCGACATTCCGTCTCCACCCACCTCGAAGCGTTGGAATGGTGAGGTCTTATCCTCGTTGTAGTATCCCAAATAACCCATATCGGCACTCAACATAAGTACCAATTTGTCGTTCGACGATAGTGTCTGGTACCAATCGGCGTTCATCTCCCAACGGTGGTACTCGATCCAGCGGTAACGATCCTGGTCGCTCATCGAGTCGTCGGAGTAATCCTTACCGTCGAAGAGTGAGTATGGAGGGGTTAACTCTACCGATAGCGAGAAGTTGGAACCACGGCGTGGATAGATCTGTTGGTCGACTGAGTTACGAGCCAAGACTCCCTTGATTGATGCCATGTTGGAGTTACCATCGGACATCACAAACGATGTTCCCCAGTTCATCAAACTATAACGCTCATAACTAAGCTCGCCATAGAGTGTAAAGTATGGATCGGGCCATGTGAGGCGCTTGCCGAGACCAACTGCGGCACCCGTTGTGCGGAAGTATGCCGTAGGTGTTTGGTAGGCGTAGTATGCGTCGTTTTGGTCGGAGTAGTAGAGAGAAACCGAGAGTGAGTTTGGTTTGCGGCCTCCGAGCCAAGGATCTCTAACGCTAAGTGAGAATGCCTTGTAGTATGTACCATTGGTCTGTCCCGAGATCGAAATAGTTTGATTCTTACCCATTGGGTAGGGTCGCCACGACTCCTTCTTGAAGAAGTTGTCGGTCGAGAGGTTGTTGAGCGTCACACCAATCGAACCCACGAATGTTCCCGAGCCCCAACCTCCAGCAACATTGAGTTGGTTACTCGACTGCTCCTCGAGGATAAATCCGATGTTCACTTGATCGTTAGACACGGGGCGAATGTCGGGGATGATATTCTCGGGGTTGAACTGACCCATTGCATTGAGCAGTTGGAGTGTACGCATCAAGAGCGAACGATTGTAGAGCTCACCTGGGTGGGTGTAGATCTCACGACGCACGATCTCGTCATCGACGGTGATGTTACCCGCTATCGACACCTCGTTGATAGTAAATGGACGACCCTCATAGATCTTCACCTCGATGTCGATGGAGTCCTTTCCAACGATTGTCTCGGCTGGTTCGATAAGCGACATAAGGTATCCCTCATTCTGGTAGATCGTAGAGATTGACATATCGTCGGGGTTTGCCTCGGCACCGATACCCAATCGCTTCTGCATCGACTTGCGATCGTAGGTGTCGCCACTATATACACCAAACATCATCTCGAGTTGTTCGGTAGGATAGATCGAGTTACCGACCCACGAGACGTTACGGATATAGTATTTATTTCCCTCCGAGACTCTCACTCGAATTCCAATGCGCTTCTCGTTGATGTCGTAGATCGTGTCGCTCACCACTGTTGCATTGCGATAACCTTGCGAGTTATAGAAGTCGATCAAATGATCTTTATCGGCCTCAAACTCATTCTCTTTGAGCTTGGTACCGTTGAATATATTCCAGCTCTTCTGGTGCGTCTTTTTGAAGGTGCGACGTAGACGTTTGTCGTCAAAGACCTCATTACCCTCAAATACGATCTCGCCAATCCTCACTCTCTCCTTGCGATCCACAACAAATGTCACATTAACCATCGAGGTACGCACCGAGTCATTTTCGATCTTCACATCGACCTCCGTATTGAGAAATCCCTTCTCAGCAAAGTGGTTGCGGATAAGTTTTGTATTCTTGTCGATCACATAATCCGAGAGCTCCGTGTTGGAGCGTAACTTAAGTGTCTCGAGTAGATCCTTCTGTTTCGAGGCAGTGACACCCTCGAAGAGCCAGCGGTAGACACGAGGACGCTCCTTGAGCATGATGTCGATCTCCACCTCATCGCCATCTATCGTAGCACCCATCTGCACATCGGCATAGAGGCGTTGGTTCCACAGATTGGAGATTGCTGTAGATATTGAGCTACTGGGGAGATAGATCGAATCACCCTCAATAAGGCCAACCGACGAGCGGAGGATATTGGGGTTCACCGTCTCCACACCATGGACATTGACCTTACGAATGAGGTACTGCTTTGGTGCAGCTGTACCCTCTAACATTGGGGCACTGTTATAGAGCAAAACTGTATCTTGATCTTGAGGTTTAGCCTCGTCGCTACTCTCTATACTCTGGGCAAATCCCTGCGCCATACAAACGGTGGCAACAGCTGCCAAAAGAAACTTCAAAAAATTCATCTATTTTTGTTTTTCATTATTTAACTAATCCATAGCGTCTATCCCTTGCGGCATAGATCTCCAAAGCTTTGGCATACTGCTCCTCGTCGAAGTCAGGCCACAGCACCTCGGGGAAGTAAAACTCGGAGTATGAGGCCTGCCACAACAAGAAGTTGCTTAGGCGACACTCTCCACTGGTGCGGATCACCATATCGGGATCGGGGATCCCTGCCGTATCGAGCTGCTGCGAGATAAGCTCCTCGCTCACCCCTTCGCTCTCAATCTCGCCCCGCTGCACCATCTGAGCGATGTTGGCCACGGCACGCCTGATCTCATCTCGAGAGGAGTAGTTGAGCGCCAAAAGTAGCTCCAACTCTTCGCCCTTAGCGGTATCACTCTCGATCTTGTCGAGCGCCTCACGTACCTCGGAAGAGAATCTCTCCTTGTCGCCAATGACCCTCACCTTGACCCCTTGCTCGATGAGTTCGGGAGTCTCGATTGTGACACATTTGCAGAAGAGCTCCATTAGCGCCTCCACCTCCTCGGTAGGTCGGCCCCAATTCTCGGTCGAAAAGGCGTAGAGTGTGAGGTACTTGACCCCAAACTTCACCGACGACTTGATCGCTTTGCGCACCGACTCAACACCTTGAATATGACCCTCAAAGCGCTCCTTACCTTGCAGTTTTGCCCAGCGACCATTGCCATCCATGATTATAGCAACGTGCTGAGGCACCATTTTATTTTCACTCATAAGGTGCAAATGTAGTAAATAAAATTGAGTTAATACCTATTTTATGGGTTGTAATTATAGATTATATTGAGCAATCAACCTACTTTTCACGAAGATCTACTCCCCACATCATCTTTTTTCTTAACGTCTCGTAGAAAGATATATTGCTCGCAGTGGCCAAAAAAAACTCGATCGAAGAGAGCGAAATCGTGATGTTGGCCTCTTGACCAATCGGGTAGGTGCGGTTGTCGAGCGAGATGGCGGCATCGCCCTCTCGGCAGTAGACCCTCATCTCGATTGTCGATGTGTTGGGTACCACCAATGGGCGCATCGAGAGGTTGTGTGAGGCGAGTGGCGAGATGATAAAACATGCGCAGTTGGGGGCTACGATGGGTCCTCCAGCACTGAGCGAGTAGGCCGTAGAACCTGTTGGTGTTGAGACCACTACGCCATCGCCATAGTAGGTCGCTACCGCTTGGCCATCTAAGCGAGTGTCGATCGAGATCATTGTGGCTCCCAAGCGCTGCACCGAGAGCTCATTGGCGGCAAAAAGTGGCTCACTATTTGTGGTGAAATCACCCTCGACAACCAACATCTTGCGAGGCTCGATCGAGAGTCTCTCGCCGATAATATCCTCAAATATCGCCTCGATCTCATCTCCCGTACCGCTCGCCAAAAATCCCAAACGACCCGAGTTAATTCCAACAACGGGCACGCTCTGCCCACCGAGTCGATGCAGACCCTCGAGGATTGTCCCATCGCCACCATAGCAGAGCAAAACAGATTTTGGGGGTAGCTCACCGACACAATCGCCATAGCGCTGAGCGGCTGGAATGTGGAGTCCGAGCAGGGATTCGATAACCTCTGCAAACTCTTCATTTACACAATATTCCACATCGTGGAGCCTCATCAGAGAGAATATTCTCTCCACTTCCTCTCTCTTATGTTCTACTCTATGACGAGAAAAAAGGGCAATTTTCATTAACTTTCACATTTTTTGAGTAACTTTACACAGGCAAATATAGTAAAATATTATGACTAAATTAAGTGTTAACATAAATAAGATAGCATTGGTGCGCAACTCTCGTGGTGGCAACATGCCCAACGTGGAGCTCACAGCACTCAATATCGAGCGCTTTGGAGCCGATGGAATCACCATCCACCCTCGCCCCGATGCTCGCCACATACGCTACTCCGACGCCTTCGAATTAAAGGCCTCGATAGCAACCGAACTCAATATTGAGGGTAATCCCACCGACGACTTTATGGCAATGGTGCTCGAGGTGCGCCCCGCCCAAGTGACCCTTGTGCCCGATGCTCCCGATGCTCTCACCTCGTCGGCAGGATGGGACACCATCACCCACCGTGAGCGCCTTAGCTCGATCTGTGCGGCGGCCAAGGCGGCTGGCGTTCGCTCCTCGATCTTCGTCGATCCCGACCCCGAGATGGTGCGTGGTGCTGCCGCTTGCGGAGCCGATAGAGTGGAGCTCTACACCGAAGGGTATGCTGCTGCCTATGAGGCTGACCGTAAGGCCGCTATTGCGCCATATGTGGCTGCTGCCGTGGCTGCTGCCGAGTGTGGCTTGGGGCTCAATGCAGGGCATGACCTAAGCTTGGATAATCTCCAATACTTTGTCGAGATGATACCCTCTGTCGACGAGGTTTCGATTGGTCACGCCTTGGTTTGCGATGCACTATACTTTGGCTTGGAGAATACCGTGGCGCTCTATCAGCGTCAGTTAAAATAAAACTTTAAACCATGTCATCCTGATTGTCACCTTTTCGTTATCCCCGACTCGATCAGAATGATAAAATTCAATCCTTTGCGTCATCCCAGACTTGATCTGGGATCTACAAGAGATAGATTTCAAGCAGGAGTTGTAGATTCCCGATCGAGTCGGGAATGACGCTAATGAGGAAAGAGTCATGAATGACGTAGTTAAATTAAACAATAGTAAAATAAATGAAGATAGATAGCTCACACCCACTCTCGCTACCAGTTTTTTCACGCATCTCACGCATCATCGACTCGATGGGCGTTGAGGCCTATGTGGTGGGAGGTTTCGTGCGTGACTACTACCTGCGACGACCCTCCAACGACATCGACGTGGTGGTGGTGGGTAGTGGCGTCGATGTGGCCGAGGCATTGGCCGCCGAGCTCAAAACCAACGTCTCGATATTTCGTCGATTTGGCACCGCCATGCTCCATGCCGATGGTATGGAGGTGGAGTTTGTGGGGGCTCGCAAAGAGTCCTACACCCCCGACTCACGCAAACCCAATGTCGAGGAGGGGACGCTCGACGACGACCAACGCCGCCGTGACTTCACCATCAACGCCATGGCGTGGTCACTCAATGGCGAAAGCTTTGGCGAGCTCGTAGATCCATTCGACGGGATCTGCGACTTGGAGGATTGCACAATCTGCACCCCTTGCGATCCCGACATAACATTCTCGGACGACCCATTGCGCATGATGCGTGCCGTGCGCTTCGCTACGCAGTTGGGCTTCGACATCGAGCCCGAGACATTCGAGGCGATCGAGCGCAATGCACACCGAATCGAGATCATCTCGCAGGAGCGTATACTCATAGAGCTCAACAAGATACTCCTCTCGCCACGCCCCTCGATTGGCTTCGAGCTGCTGATGCAGTGTGGTCTTTTGAAACTCATCTTTCCCGAGGTGGCAGCCTTGGCTGGAGTCGACAGAGTTGGCAAACATGCCCACAAAGATAACTTCGTACATACCTTGGCGGTGCTCGACAACGTGGCGATTCAATCCAAGGATCTCTACCTACGTTGGGCGGCTCTGCTCCACGATGTAGCCAAGCCTCGCACCAAGGCCTACGACCCTAAAGTGGGTTGGACCTTCCACGGTCACGAGACCCTCGGTTCGAAGATGGTTCCCAAGATCTTCCGCCGCCTCACTTTGCCGTTGGGCGAACCGATGAAGTTTGTTCAGAAGCTGGTCTTTTTGCACCTGCGACCCATAATATTGTCGGAGGCTGCTGTGACCGATTCGGCTGTGCGACGATTACTCTTTGAGGCGGGTGACGATGTAGAGGCGCTAATGATTTTGTGCCGTGCCGACATCACCTCAGGGATAGAGTCGAAGGTGAAGCGATATTTGGCCAACTTCGAGCTCGTGGAGCGCAAGATGCGAGATTTGGAGGAGCGTGATAGAGTGCGCAACTTCCAACCACCCATCGGTGGCGATCTAATAATGGAGCTCTACGGCATTGCCCCCTGCTCGGCAATTGGCGAGATGAAGGAGGTGATCAAGAATGCAATTCTCGATGGCCAGATTGCCAACGATTACGACGCTGCCTACGCCCTAATGGAGAGCTTGGCCGCCGAAAGAGGATTTACTAAAGTAATAGAATAGATATTAAAAGCACGTCATTCCCGATCGAGTCGGGAATGACGCAAAGGGTAAAGAGTCGGAAAATGACGCAAAGGGTAAAGAGTCGGGAATGACGATATAGGTGGATTAATGTATTAGTAATATAACAGAATAGATATGGAGTCAATTAGAGAACTATATAAAATTGGCAAAGGACCCTCGAGTAGCCACACGATGGGGCCAAAGCGTGCCGCTGAGCAGTTTACAGCTCGCAACACCACTGCAACAGCATTTAGAGTGACTCTCTACGGGTCGTTAGCAGCTACAGGAAAGGGGCACATGACCAACGTAGCGATTCTTGAGGTGTGCGAACCTGTGGCACCTACAGAGATTGTTTGGTTGCCCGACGTGGTGCTCGACTTTCACCCCAATGGGATGAAGTTTGAGGCACTTGATGGCGACACAGTGAGCGACGAATGGACGGTATTTAGCGTTGGCGGAGGTACCATCGCCTCGTCGGCCGAAGAGGTGAGTAGCCACAGCATATATCCTCTTACCACCATGGCCGAGATTATCGAGTGGTGCGACCACGAGGGGGCAACCTTCTGGGAGTATGTCGAGAAGTATGAGGGGCCCGAGATATGGGACTATCTCCGCACAATATGGGAGGCGATGAAGAGCTCAATCGACCGAGGCTTAGAGACCGAAGGTGTCTTGCCAGGAGGCTTAGGAGTGCGCCGCAAGGCGGTGAGCTACTACATCAAGGCCAAGAGCTACAATGGAGCCCTCAACTCACGAGGCAACCTCTACGCCTATGCCTTGTCCGTATCGGAGGAGAATGCCGCAGGTGGCGACATCGTCACAGCGCCCACATGTGGCTCGTGCGGAATATTACCAGCGGTGCTCTACCACCTCTACATCGGCAAGGAGTTTCGTGAGATCCGCATATTGCAGGCATTGGCCACCGCAGCCCTCTTTGGCAATGTAGCCAAGTCGAACGCCTCGATCTCGGGTGCCGAGGTGGGGTGCCAAGGTGAGGTGGGTGTAGCCTGCGCAATGGCGGCCGCCGCTTCGTGTCAGCTCTTTGGGGGCACCCTTGCTCAAATCGAGTATGCTGCCGAGATGGCCTTGGAGCACCACTTGGGGCTTACGTGCGACCCAGTCTGCGGATTGGTTCAGGTACCCTGCATCGAGCGCAATGCTGTGGCGGCGGCTCGTGCACTCGACTCAAATATCTATGCTACCTTCTCCGACGGCAAACACATGGTGAGCTACGACAGAGTTGTCGAGGTGATGAAGGTAACAGGGCAAGATCTACCGAGCCTCTACCGTGAGACATCGGTGGGTGGTTTGGCCAAAGATGGAGATATACGAGCCAAACCCAAGGAGCAGAGGAGTTAGAAGTTAACCTCTCTGGAGGGTGACTAACAAGTCTCCAATTTTTAGAGGGTGGCTAACAAGGATGAGTTTCGGGGCTTCGTGCAGGCTCCTAAACCGCAGCGTACTTACGTACGTGAGGATTTAGGAGTCAAGGGAAGTGCCGAAAACCGCCTTGTTAGTCACTCTCACATATTTATAGCACCAAGTTAAATAGGTAACCAAGCAGGATAATAAACAGCGTGATTGTGCCGAAGAAAATAGCGATCAGCTTCCAAGTCATTACCTTTTTGAGGAGCGTTGCTTCGGGGAGAGATAGACCCACTACACCCATCATAAAGGCGATAGCTGTACCAAGCGGGACACCCTTTGTAACAAAGACTTGAATGATTGGAACTACACCTGCTGCGTTGGCATACATTGGCACTGCGAGGATTACAGCTAAAGGTACTCCATACCATTTGTCGGCTGAGAGTTGCTCGGTGAAGAAATCCTCAGGAACATAGCCGTGCATTGCTCCACCTATGGCGATACCGATTATTACATAAACTAATACGCCACGTACAATCTTCCACGCATCACTGAGAATTGAAGGCAATCGCTCTATGAATGTAGCTTTGCTCTCCTCCCATTCTATTTGTTCTGCTGCAGCATTTGCCTGTATCTGCTGCACCCAAGGCGAGAGGTATTTATCTAATTTGAGCTTACCCAAGATAAAACCTCCGATAACACCCATCAAGATACCCGACCCTGCATAGATCAAAGTTGCTTTAACACCAAATGTGCCCAAGAACATAGCCACTGCCACCTCGTTTACAAGTGGCGAAGTGATAAGGTAAGCGAACGTTACGCCCAACGGAATACCACCCTTAACAAAGCCGATAAAGAGCGGAATCGAAGAGCAAGAACAGAAAGGTATGATAGCACCAAATATAGATGCTAAAAGGTACTGCATACCATACATCTTGTGTGTGGTGAGGTAGTTGCGCAATTTATCTATTGGGAAATATGCGTTGATAACACCCATTATAGCACTAATCAAAAAGAGCAATAACAGAATCTTAATCGTGTCGTAGAAGAAGAAGTTCAGAGCAGCTCCCAAGTGCGATGCTGCCTCAATTCCGAATATGTCATAGACTAACCAGTCTGCAAATTGTTGTATCATAACTCATTAACATTTGCCTCCACAAGAGCATTTAGGGATGTGTAAACCCCTTATTTCCTCAATGTAGAATCTGTAAAACTTATTTTTTATCTCGTCTCGAACTCTGCGAAACTCGCTCTCGATGAACTCTGGAGTGCCGACTGCGTGCGATGGATCATCAAAGCCGATATGTAGGCGGTGAGCCACCTTACCCACAAAGGCAGGGCAAGATTCATTTGCTCCACCGCAAACTGTGATTACATAATCCCAAGGTTCATTCAGATACTTCTCAACAGAGTCTGAGGTGTGGGTAGATATGTCGATACCTACCTCAGCCATCGCCTTTACAGCTCCCTCGTTGAGCTTGCCACTCGCCTCAGTACCTGCCGAAAAGACCTCTAATAATTTGTCGAACGACTGCAAAAATCCGTGTGCCATTTGGCTACGACAGCTATTGCCTGTGCATAAAATTAAAATTTTCATCTTTTTACAAATAGAATATTATACCATAATATATTCCCACTGCAATAAATAGCAGAGCCACAACAAGCGAGAACCATTTCTGAAAAATCTTGATACGATTATAAACCTTACCGACCTCGCCCACACTATAAGCCAAGACCCACGCCACGATAATCACTGGCAGTGCCGTAGCGATGGCAAAGACCACAGGCATCAAGTAACCAGCCGTAGCGGTTGCAGACATTGGGATTAGCATACCGAAGTAGAAAACCCCACTCGTAGGACAAAAGGCAAGGGCAAACAGCACACCTAATATTAGCGCACCAATACCACCACGCCCCTTTAGTTTCTCACTACCCGAACCATTGAAACCAAACGAAGGCAACTTCAGCTTATCGCCAAAGAGCATAAAGAGTCCGATCAAGATAAGGGCAGGAGAGAGCAACATCTCGCCATACTTAGTTACAGCTTTCTGCACTTGAAATAGCGATGAACCCTCACGTAGAATAGTTATCAATATAACACCCAAAATTGTGTAGGTAGCAACTCGCCCCAAGGTATATAACAAGCCATTCCAAAATATTCTGTTCCTTGACTCCAAATCACGACTAATAAAACCTATGGCAGTTATATTTGTAGCAAGTGGGCAGGGTGAAACTGCGGTCAGTAACCCCAACAGAAAGGCTGTAAAAATAGGTGCTGTACTGCTATCAAGTAGCGATTGTAACCACTCCATTATTTCAACATCTTTTGGATTGACTCACCCAAATTCTTCTTAAATTGCTCAGGGTTATTTCTCGCATATTGGAAACCCATTGAGGTAAGATTATCAACCTTGCCATCCTTTACAACGATAAGTGATGAGCTTGCAATCTCATATTTATCTGCGATCTTCTCACCCTCTGGAGTCGAGAAGTCTACGGTTTTCATAACAACTTTGTCGTTGCCTAAACCTTTGATAAATGCCTCTGCCTCCTTGCCAATAGCTATGCAAGTTGCACAACGTTGTTTGCCGTGCATATATAATACCTCTACTGTACCTGCGGTTGTGGCTTTGGTTTCAGTGCTGCAACAACTTTTTTCCTCGTTTTTAGATGTTGTGTTGTTTCCGCACGATGCAAGCATCATAAGCGCAAATAGCGCAATAATTCCTCTTTTCATAGTTGTAAGGGTTATTTTGTTAATATTGCTTTCACCTCACTTGCTGATAATCTCTTACCTGCCGAAACCACTTTGCCATCAATGACAAGCCCTGGCATAGCCATAACATTGTAGTTCATAATTTCCATAAGATCCTCTACCTTTTCAACTGTTGCATCAATATTCATCTCTGCCACAACCTCACGTACTGTTGCCTCCAATGCCTTGCATCCTGCGCAACCTGTTCCTAATACTTTAATTTCCATTTTACTTTTGTTTTGTAATTGATTTATCATTGTTTGTAGTTCGCAAAACTACGAATACTCTTCTCAAAAAAAATGTCGCTACTTGCAACACTTTTTATCTTTGCTGACTGACTCCATTAATGAGCCTATCAACTCTTTAGCCTCACTCCAAGCCTCCTTGTTGATACAATACTTCACCTTTGGAGGCATAATCTCACCCTGAATCAAGCCAGAGTTTTTAAGCTCTGTCAAGTGCTGAGATACTGTTGCCTTAGCAATCGGCAATACCTCGTGAATATCCCCAAAGTAGCAACACTCTTGGCTCGCCAAAAAGCGAACGATAGCCACTCGTGCAGGGTGTGCCAACGCCTTGAGATATCGAGCAATCTGCTCCTCGTTATTTTTATACTCTCTGTTCATATCGTTTATTTCCGTTCGCAAAGTTACGAATAATATTTTGAATTTGCAAATTAATATTGGTAGGTTAACAGCACCTTTGGACAATAGACAAGATAAAATAGTACCAAATAATAAAAAATATAACTTTTGAGCTTTGATTATTAAAAAAATAATATTAACTTTATGAAAAGAAAAAAAATAATACATTTCTACATATTGTTACAATGTATTAATATTTTATTTATATTTGTTATAAATTATAAGTTATTAACACAAGTTAACATAAATCATAAAGCTATGAACGTACAAAATTTAATGGCTGAGCTTGAGCGCAAGCATCCTGGCGAGAGTGAATACTTGCAGGCAGTACACGAAGTACTAACAACTGTTGAGGAGGTATATAACCTCCACCCCGAATTTAGGGCGCTCAAAATTGCTGAGCGTATTGTTGAGCCCGATCGCATCTTCACCTTCAAGGTGGTGTGGGTCGACGACAATGGAGTGCCGCAGGTAAACTTGGGATACCGAGTGCAGTTCAACAACGCTATTGGCCCCTACAAGGGTGGTCTGAGATTCCACCCCTCAGTGAACCTCTCGATCCTCAAGTTCTTGGGCTTCGAGCAGACATTCAAAAATGCACTCACAACACTACCAATGGGTGGTGCCAAGGGAGGCTCAGACTTCAATCCAAAGGGTAAATCCGATACCGAGGTAATGCGTTTTTGCCAAGCATTCATGACCGAACTATGGCGCCATATTGGCCCCGAGACCGATGTTCCTGCTGGCGACATTGGTGTGGGTGGTCGTGAGATAGGCTATCTCTATGGCATGTACCGCAAATTGGCACGTGAGAATACAGGTGTCCTTACGGGCAAGGGCATGACATATGGTGGTTCACTAATCCGTCCCGAGGCGACAGGATTTGGCGCAGTATACTTCCTCCAGAACATGTTATCTCGCCAAGAGGGCAACCTCGCAGGTAAGGTGATTTCAATTTCGGGATTTGGCAATGTAGCGTGGGGTGCAGCTAAGAAGGCAACCGAGCTTGGTGCAAAGGTGGTAACGATCTCGGGACCCGACGGATATATCTATGACCCTGCTGGTTTAGATGAAGAGAAGATCGAATATCTCTTGGATCTTAGAGCAAGCAACAACGATGTGGTGGCACCATATGCCGAGGAGTTCCCTGGCTCAACATTCTACGCAGGTGAGAAACCTTGGGGCGTTAAGGTAGATATTGCAATGCCATGCGCAACTCAAAATGAGCTCAATGGCGAAGATGCCAACAAACTCATTGCCAATGGCGTCGAAATCGTAGCCGAGGTATCCAACATGGGTTGTACACCCGAAGCTATCGAGGCACTATTGGAGGCAAAGGTGCTCTATGGCCCAGGCAAGGCTGTGAATGCTGGAGGAGTAGCAACATCGGGATTGGAGATGACTCAAAATTCAATGAAACTCAACTGGACAGCCGAGGAGGTTGACGACAAACTACACCAAATCATGAGCTCGATCCACGAGGCATGCGTAGAGTATGGCACCGACGGCGACTACATTAACTATATGAAAGGGGCCAACGTCGCAGGATTTATCAAGGTTGCCAAGAGTATGGTTGAGCAAGGTGTGCTATAGTCACAAAAAAAGATCCCAATCATAGGCTACGGGATCTTATAAAGCAGAGGGGACAACTAAATTAGTTGTCCCCTCTCTCTGTTGAATCCCTCAATTTGAGGGATTGTGCTATTTTACAGTGTTAACAATTGCAGCAAAAGCCTGTGGCTCGTTCATTGCGAGGTCAGCAAGAACCTTACGGTTGATGATGATTCCCTTAGCGTTGAGCTTACCGATAAACTCTGAATATGTCATACCTTGTAGACGAACCGCAGCGTTAATACGTGTGATCCATAGTGAGCGGTATGTTCTCTTTTTGAGGGCACGGTGTGCATAAGCATACTGTAGACCCTTCTCGACAGTGTTTTTAGCGACTGTCCAAACGTTTCCCCTTGAACCAAAGTTACCTTTGGCAAGTTTCAAAACCTTTTTTCTTCTTGCGCGTGACGCAACAGCGTTGACTGAACGTGGCATACTTTTAAAAGTTTTTGATGGAGTTGTCAGCGGAGAATTTCTCTTTCTCTCTTTAGGGCTGATTCACTCCCGATTAATAAAATAGTTCCGTTAGTTAATTACTTAACCAACAATTTTTTGATCTTCTGTGCATCTACGTCAGCGACAGTAGTTGTGTAGCACAAATTTCTTTTTCTCTTTGTTGACTTCTTAGTCAAGATGTGGCTGTGAAAAGCGTGCTTACGCTTGATCTTGCCAGTACCGGTGAAAGAAAAACGCTTCTTCGCAGCGGCATTTGTTTTCATTTTTGGCATTGCTGTAAAAGTTTTTATTGTTAATAATAGCCTGCAAATATAACTATTTATTTGTGAACCACAAAACTTTAGCTCAATTTATTGCTTTTCTCGCTCTTTTTTAATAATTTCGCACTCCATTTCAAAGCAACAAAAGATGATTAAACGAGAGTCAATAGATATTAACAGTTACGATTACAATCTGCCCGACGAGCGAATTGCCAAGTTTCCATTGGAGAGGAGGAGTGACTCGAAGCTTCTAATCTATCGCAATGGTGCACTCTCGCAGAGCCACTTTAGGAGCGTGGGTGACCACCTGCCCGAGGGTGCTATGTTGGTCTTTAACAACACCAAGGTGATCAGGGCACGTCTTATTATGCACAAGGAGTCGGGTGCTCGCATCGAGGTTTTCTGCCTCGAGCCACACACTCCTGCCGACTATGAGCACGCCTTTGCGGTGCGTGGCGAGTGCGAGTGGAGCTGTATTGTGGGCAACTTGAAGCGTTGGAAGCAGGGCGAAATATCGATTGAGTTTGAGTATGAGGGGGCACAGCAGAGGCTCTCGGCCGAGATCGTGGAGCGAGGATCGCATGAACATATAGTGCGCTTTAGGTGGTCGCTCCCTTTGAGCTTTGGCGAGCTCTTGGAGCATTTGGGGCGTATCCCAATCCCTCCATACCTCAACCGTGAGAGCGAAGAGATCGACTATTCACGCTACCAAACTGTATACTCCAAATTCGAAGGGTCGGTGGCGGCACCCACAGCGGGTCTGCACTTCACCCCCGAGCTCATTGGAGAGCTCACGGAGGGTGGCGTAGCCTTCGAGGAGGTTACTCTCCACGTCGGTGCGGGTACCTTCTTGCCAGTCAAGGAGTCCGACGCCACGGAGCACCCTATGCACACCGAACACTTCGAGGTCTCTCTTCAATCACTCCAAAATATCTTGGAGCGCCACGGCAAGATCACAGCTGTTGGCACCACCTCGGTACGCACCTTGGAGTCGCTCTCGGCTCTTGCTTGGCGCATTGAGCAGAGTGGAGATCCCGATAGCGAGAGGGTAGTTGGGCAGTGGGAGCTCTACGAGATACCTACCTCATTTAGTGGCAAGAAGGCTCTCGAGGTGTTGATTGGTTATATGCAAAAAAATAGCGTCGAGAGGCTCAAGGCATCGACGCAAATTATGATCACTCCACTTGGCTATCACTTCAGAATAGTGAGCTACATCATCACCAACTTCCACCAACCCAAGTCGACACTGCTGCTGCTTGTCTCGGCATATGTGGGTGAGGCGTGGCACGAAATATATAACTATGCTCTGCAGAACGACTTCCGCTTCCTAAGCTATGGCGACTCATCTCTATTGATAGTCGACCAACGGTAGAGCCTACACCACGCCGATAATTTCACTTAGCGAGGTGATTCCCAGACGCTCCATCTCGGCAGGAAGTGCCTCGATGATCTCCTTGCAGGCGTAGGGGTTGACCAAGTTTTCGGCTCCCACCTGCACTGCTGTTGCGCCTGCCATCATCATCTCGATTACATCCGAGGCACTCGACACGCCACCACATCCCATCACTGGAATCGAGCAGGCGTTGGCCACCTGGTAGACCATGCGCAGAGCTATAGGGAAGATTGCAGGGCCCGAGAAACCACCCATAGTGTTGGCAATTACAGGGCGACGACGAGCAGTATCGATACGCATTCCGAGCATCGTGTTAATCAGACAGATACCATCGGCACCAGCCTCCTCGCACGCCTTGGCGATCGCAACGATATCGGTGACGTTGGGGCTCAACTTAATAAAGATAGGTTTGGTGGTGACCGCCTTAACGGCACGGGTAACCTCGGCTGCCGCCTCGGGTGATGTGCCGAAGCTCATACCGCCATGTTTGACGTTGGGGCAACTTACATTGACCTCGATTATTCCCACCTGCGGCACCTTGTCGATCTTTGCGCAACACTCCACATACTCCTCAATCGAGAAGCCGCTGATGTTGGCCACGACGGGTTTGTGGAAGTACTCGCTCATGCGAGGGATCAGCTCGCTAATCACTCTGTCGATACCAGGATTTTGCAACCCCACAGCATTTATCATACCCCTCTCGCACTCGGCAATGCGAGGCGTAGGGTTGCCGAAACGAGCATCACGAGTGGTCCCCTTGAAGGAGAATGAGCCCAAGATATTGATGTCGTAGAAGTCGTTAAACTCCTCACCAAAGCCAAATGTTCCACTCGCTGGCACCACTGGATTATCGAGGTGCAGACCACAAAGCTCTACGCTAAGATCAAATTTTTGCTCTACCATACTATCTCCTCTCTGCCCAACACAGGGCCATCTTTACAGATTCTCTTATTACCATATTTTGTCTTGCAGGTGCAACCCACGCATGCGCCAAAGCCACACCCCATGCGCTCCTCGAAGCTATACTCGCCATCGATACCTTCAGTAGCGTCGTAGAGCGCCTTGAGCATCGGCAAAGGGCCACAGCTATAGATGTAGTCGAAGCTAATCGACTCCAAGGCGGATGTTACAAAACCCTTTACTCCATGCGAACCGTCGACAGTTGCGACAACGACCTTAGCACCCAAGGCCTCGAACTCTTCGGCCAAGAAGAGCTCAGAGGCGGTATTGAATCCGAGCACCACTGTTGGTCGCTTGCCCATCTCCAAGAGTCGCTTGCAGAGGTTGTAGAGCGGAGGAACACCCACGCCACCACCAACCAAGAGCGGTTCGCTGCAGGGAGCATCTATGTTGAATCCATTGCCCAGGCCTGTGAGTATATCGAGCTCAGTGCCCTGCATCATCTCGCTCATTTGAGAGGTGCCGCCACCCACCACCTTATATATAATGGTGAGCCCCTCAGCGTCGTAGTCCGAGACCGAGATAGGGCGACGTAGGTAACGCCCCTCGAGTGCGATATTTACAAACTGACCTGGTGCGGTGATATATTGCGTGTCACCACTCAATCGCATACGGTAGACACTCTCGGTGAGTGGCTCGTTGCTCTCAACTCTATATATGGCTCTTTTGTACATGTTTTTTAGTTAGGAGTTTCTTTATTTTTATCTTTGCTGTCATTCCCGACTTGATCGGGAATGACGAGAGGGGGCTAAGGCCCACAAAGAGGTTGAATAATGGGTCAGTTTTGGGGCTTCGTGAGCATTTTTAACCGCAGCGCACTTGCGTGCGTGAGGATTAAAAAGCGGAAGGAAGTGCCAAAAATGGCTCGTTAGACAACCTCTTTGGTCTACTTAGCGTTTATGGTCGATACCCCAAAAGTAATCTCCTCCAAAACATCGAGCAGCACTCCTGCTGTCTCGAGTGCGGTAAAGACCGTTACATTATTCTCGACCGCTGTGCGACGAATATCGTATCCATCCAATCGGTTTTTGTGCTGGTCGATGGCGATGGTGTTGATGATGTAGTTTACGTGGCCCTTGCGTAGGGTGTCGATGATCTCGGTGCTACCCTCTGATAGCTTCCTGCGGACACGTGTACGGATGCCGTGTGTACGCAAGAACTCGCCTGTGCCACTTGTCGCCTCGATGTTGAAACCAAGGTCGTAGAAGCGTTGAACCAGCGGTAGCGCCTTCTCCTTATCTTTGTCGGCGATGGTCACCAAGATCGTTCCGTAGTTGTCGACGGTCATTCCTGCCGCCTGCATCGCCTTGTAGAATGCACGAGTTAGCTTATCGTCATATCCGATAGCCTCTCCCGTCGACTTCATCTCGGGCGAGAGGTAGGACTCCATGCCTCGGATCTTGGCAAACGAGAATGCTGGTGCCTTGACAAACCAACGAGAGGCCTTGGGGCCGATAATATCGGTAATACCTTGCTCACGGAGTGAGGTACCCAAGATAACCTGCGTTGCGATGTCGGCCATCTGTATCTTGGTCGACTTCGAGAGGAATGGAACGGTACGTGACGAGCGAGGGTTAACCTCGATCACATATACCTCATCCTTCTCATCGACAATAAATTGTATGTTGTAGAGGCCAATGATTCCTATGCGCAGACCCAAGCGACGAGTATAGTCGATGATCTTCTCCTTGACCGCCTCAGAGGCTGAGAATGTTGGGAATACACTAATCGAGTCACCCGAGTGGATACCAGTACGCTCGACATGCTCCATGATGCCTGGGATAAATACATCGGTGCCGTCGCAGATTGCGTCGACCTCCATCTCACGACCCAGGATGTAGCGGTCGACCAAGACTGGCGAGTCCTCGTTGACTTGAACTGCCGAGACCATATAGTGGCGCAAACGCTCCTCGTTGCTCACGATCTGCATTGCACGACCTCCCAACACATAACTTGGGCGCACCAACACAGGGTAGCCAATGCGAGCTGCCGCCTCAACACCTGCCTCGATTGTGGTGACCGCCTCAGCCTCGGGTTGAGGGATACCGAGTTCATTCATAATGCGCTCGAAGTAGCCACGATCCTCAGCGTTGCGGATCGCCTCAACATCTGTTCCGATGATGGGCACTCCCAACGCTGCCAATGGCTCAGCGAGGTTGATCGCAGTTTGACCTCCGAGAGTTACGATAACACCCTTGGGCTTCTCGAAGTCGAGGATATTCATAACATCTTCGACCATAAGTGGCTCAAAGTAGAGTTTATCGCTGGTAGTGTAGTCGGTCGAGACAGTCTCGGGATTGTTGTTGATGATAATTGCCTCGTAGCCCGCCTTGCGGATAGTCCAGATGGCGTGAACCGTAGAGTAGTCAAACTCCACACCTTGACCAATACGGATTGGGCCCGAGCCCAAAACTACGATCTTCTCCTTGCCGCTGCAAATAGACTCATTCTCGCTCTCGTAGGTTGAGTAGAAGTATGGCACATAGGAGCTAAACTCACTTGCGCAGGTGTCGATCATCTTGTAGACTGGGTAGATTGCCTCCTCCTTGCGCAGAAGGTACATCTCGCTCTCGCTCTTGCCCCATCTTTGACCAATATATTTATCGCTAAAGCCCATGCGTTTAGCCTCTTTGAGGGTCTCGATGTCGCCCACATTTTCATCCAACTTCTTCTCGAACTTGATGATGTTGCAGAACTTCTCCAAGAAGAACATGTCGATCTTCGAGGCGTTATAGATCATACCCAAATCGCACTTCTTGCGGATAAGCTCCGCCACGGCAAAGAGACGATCGTCGGTGCCATTTTTGATATACTCCAACAGCTCGTCAATCGTGCAGTCGTCGAACTTGGCGTGCCATAGGTGGTATACACCTGTCTCGAGCGAGCGGATAGCCTTCAAGAGTGACTCCTCCATGGTGCGACCCACCGACATAACCTCGCCCGTCGCCTTCATCTGGGTTCCAAGTTGGTTCGAGACGTCGGTGAATTTATCGAATGGGAAGCGTGCGATCTTCGAGACAACGTAGTCGAGCGTAGGCTCAAACGCTGCACAGGTGTTGGCAATGGCGATCTCGTCGAGATGCAATCCCACAGCGATCTTGGCGCTCACACGAGCGATTGGGTAGCCCGTAGCCTTACTTGCCAAGGCCGATGAGCGAGAGACACGAGGGTTCACCTCGATTAGGTAGTATTTGAACGATAGTGGATCGAGCGCAAATTGGACGTTACATCCACCCTCGATCTTGAGCTCACGGATGATCTTGAGAGCCGAGTCACGCAACATTTGGTACTCACGGTTGGTGAGCGTCTGGCTTGGAGCAACCACCACTGAGTCACCTGTGTGAACTCCCACAGGGTCGATATTCTCCATATTACATATTGCGATTGCCGTATCGTTGGCATCACGCATCACCTCATACTCGATCTCCTTGTAGCCCTTGATGCTCTTCTCGATCAAAACTTGGTGCACGGGCGAGAGAGAGAGTGCGTTGCGCATCATCTCACGAAGCTCCTGCTCGTCATCGGCAAAGCCACCACCAGTACCTCCCAGGGTGAAGGCTGGACGAAGCACCACAGGGTAGCCAATCTTGGTAGCTGCCTCAACTGCCTCCTCGATCGAGGTTGTGATCTCCGACTCGATTACAGGCTCGCCCAAACTCTCGCATAGATCTTTGAAGAGCTCACGATCCTCGGCACGCTCGATACTCTCGAACGATGTTCCAAGGATCTCCACTTGACACTCCTCCAAGACACCCTTTTTGGCCAACTGCACCGCCAAGTTCAATCCTGTCTGTCCACCTAAACCTGGAACAATAGCGTCGGGACGCTCAAAGCGGATGATCTTTGCGACATACTCTAAGGTGAGTGGCTCCATATATACCTTGTCGGCAATGTGGGTGTCGGTCATAATTGTTGCAGGGTTGGAGTTGACCAAGACTACCTCGTAGCCCTCCTCCTTGAGTGCCAAGCAGGCTTGGGTTCCTGCATAGTCAAATTCGGCTGCTTGACCAATCACGATTGGACCTGAGCCGATCACCATTACTTTCTTTATATCTAAACGTTTAGGCATTTTTTCTCTCCTCCATTATATTAATAAAGTTATCAAATAGGTAGGCGCTATCTTGTGGACCTGGAGCGCTCTCAGGGTGGTATTGAACCGAGAAGATCATATCCTCTTTGCACTCAACACCCTCGGCCGTATTATCCAAAAGGTTGATGTGGGTGAGGGTAAGTTTTGTCTCTTTGAGGCTCTCTGAGTCGACCGCATAGCTGTGGTTCTGCGAGGTGATCTCCACCTTGCCCGACTCCAAACACTTCACTGGGTGGTTACCACCACGGTGACCAAACTTCAACTTGAAGGTCTTGGCACCATAGGCCAAGCAGACCATTTGGTGTCCCATGCAGATTCCAAAGATTGGCAACTTGCCTCGCAGCTGCTTCACAAGCTCAATTACTGGGGTTACAAATTCGGGATCGCCTGGGCCATTCGAGAGGAATACTCCATCTGGTTTAAGCGCCATGATCTCATCGAGAGGTGTATCGAAGGGAACCACTGTGACGTTGCACCCCTTCTCATTGAATTTGCGAATGATATTATATTTGATTCCGCAGTCGATCGCCACCACGTCGTATTTGTGGTTGGCCGTGCGGGAGAACCAACGCTTCTTGCAGCTCACTCTCGCCACCATATCGGTGCGAATAGGCTCAGCTGCAATGCGTGCCAAGGCCTCCGAGAGTGGAGTATCGGCCGAGGTGATAAGCACTCGTTGCGAACCCTCGTCACGGATGATGCGGGTGAGCATGCGGGTGTCGATACCCTCGATCGCTGGGATGTTGTGCTCCTCGAAGACCTCGTTGAGGGTCTTGGTATAGCGGAAGTTGCTTGGGGTATCGTTGTACTCACGCACGATCATACCTCCAATTGTTGGGAATTTGGTCTCGTAATCCTCCTCGGCAGTACCGTAGTTACCGATCAAAGGGTAGGTCATAACCACCATCTGGTCGGTGTAGGATGGATCTGAGAGTATCTCTTGGTAGCCCACCATCGAGGTGTTGAACACAATCTCGTTGATTGCATCTCGGTCAGCCCCAAAGCCATAGCCGTAGAATTCGCAGCCATTCTCGAGGACGATCTTTTTTGTAAATGGTCTCATAGTAATATCTTTTATTTTTCTCTTTTTATGCTCTATAAACTGTTTTGCCAGCCACCTTGGTTAGCAGCGTTTGGCCATATACACTCCACCCCTCAAATGGTGTCGCCACACCCATCGACAAGAAGTCGGCAGGGTCGATGGTTGACTCCTTCTCGAGGTCGAAGAGCACCAAGTCGGCACTCTGCCCCACCTCAATAGCTCCACTCGGAAGCCCAAAGAGTCCTCGTGCATTGAGCGACATTAGCTCAACCAAACGCTCCAACGATATAACGCCTCGGCGCACAAGATAAGTATAGATCAAGGCAAACGAAAATTCGATTCCCACAACTCCGAAGGCACTGCCCGCCAATCCACGAGACTTCTCCTCGGCGGTATGAGGCGCATGGTCGGTGGCGATACACTCGATGGTGCCATCCAAGATGGCGTTGACGAGAGCCGTTTGATCCTCTCGAGAGCGGATCGGAGGGTTCATCTTGAAGCGGCCATGCTCCTCGAGATCCTCGTCGGTAAGCAGCAGGTAGTGGGGGGCGGTCTCACCACTCACCCTAAGCCCTTTGGCCTTAGCCTCACGCAACGCCTCAACGCTCTCCTTGGTCGATATGTGACATATATGGTAGTCGCAGCCGATCTTCTCGACAAGCTCCAAATCTCGCTTCACTTGGGCCCACTCGCTCTCAGAGCAGATCCCCTTGTGGCCATTGGCGGCGCAATAGTCGCCCTCGTGGATATACCCCCCTTTGAGCAGTGCATCGACCTCGCAGTGTGCCACGATGGGCTTGCCCACCTCTTTGGCCCTTTGCATCGCCTCGGCCATCAACTCATCGGATTGCACCCCCCTGCCATCGTCCGAGAAGCCACCCACCTGGGGTGCCAACGCCTCAAAGTCGACCAGCTCACCTCGACCTTTTTGGCCACGAGTGATCGAGGCGTAGGGCACTACATTGACCAGAGCATCACGCTCGATTATCTCGAGCTGCTCCGCAAGGTGCTCCACCGAGTCGGGCACTGGCGAGAGGTTCGGCATAGAGAAGAGAGTCGTCACGCCACCACGTGCCGCAGCAGCTGTGCCCGAGGCGATACTCTCCTTGCGAGAGAAGCCTGGCTCACGCAGGTGAACATGGGGATCGACCAACCCTGGCAAGAGGTGTTTCCCCTCAGCCTCGATAACCAAATCACCCTCGAGCGGAAGGATCGAACTCTCGACCTCCACTATTAGACCACCCTCGATGGCCACATCACACACCTTGAACTCACCCCCAACGTAACATGAGGCCCCTTTAATAATCTCTCTCATCGCTATACCAAAAAAAAGGTAGCTAATAAATAGCTACCCTATAATAAACAATAATCCAAAAACAACAGAAAATAGAGATCCGAAAGGAGACCAAGTTGGAGTCCATTGCGTTACTCTTATGTTGTCGTTGAAAATCATATTCCCAAATTTTTATCTTGGCAAAGGTAGTAATTTTATTTTAACTTTTTACTCTTTTAGTGGGATTTTTTGTGGCAAACTTCAATTTTTTCTGACTGACTTCGTCGGGTGCTCGCTTACTGACTCCGTCGGGTGGGGAAAAGCACCCCCACGGGTGCGTACTCTTCTTGCGCTTTCTTTTGCGCTTTTGGGCTTAGAGATTGCATCTCTAAGATTATAAGTAGCATATAGTTGCCACAAATGAATTTGCGCAACTATATGCTACTTATAATTTTTTAATGCCGTTGGCATTAAACCCAAAGCGTGTGGCAGCGTTTTCGTCTTATTGTATCATCCTTTTTCGTTATTCCCGATCAAGATCAAGAATAACACACAAAGGGGAGCAAATCCACTGTATCAATGCAAGATAAAAAAATATCACAATAATAAAAAAATAGTCACGGATCACAATATAGAGCGCAGATTTTAAACTTTATAGCAATTATTTACAATTTTTATTAAGCTAATACACACACTTATAGCGCATTGTTAACAAACTAACATTCATTTATTTACGATATTCCATTTTTTTTTTCGATCTTTACGTCGGATTTTAAAATTAGTTTTGTATCTTTGTTATGATAGAGGTGCAAGCATCCAAACGTTTAGACTATTTTAAACACAAACAATAAATTAAAAAATTAAGAAAAAAATGGCAGAAAAGAAATTTATTACCTGTGATGGTAACTACGCTGCTGCGCATGTTGCTTACATGTTCTCAGAGGTTGCGGCGATTTACCCAATCACCCCATCTTCGACCATGGCTGAGCTTGTTGACGAGTGGGCAGCTAAGGATCGCCGTAACATCTTTGGCGAGACAGTTAAAGTTGTTGAGATGCAATCTGAGGCTGGTGCAGCGGGTGCTGTTCACGGCTCGTTGCAGAGTGGTGCTCTAACCACTACCTTCACCGCTTCACAGGGTCTTTTGCTAATGATCCCTAACATGTATAAGATTGCTGGTGAGTTGCTTCCAAGTGTGTTCCACGTTTCGGCTCGTGCTTTGGCTGCTCAATCACTATCTATCTTTGGTGACCACCAAGATGTTATGGCAGCTCGCCAAACAGGTTTTGCGATGCTTGCTACATCTTCGGTTCAAGAGATCATGGACCTTGCGGGTGTTGCTCACATCGTAGCACTCAAGTCTCGTGTTCCTTTCCTTCACTTCTTCGATGGTTTCCGCACTTCGCACGAGATCCAAAAGGTGGAGCTTATCGACCAAGATGATTTGGCTGCAATGTTCGACAAGGATTGCCTCAAGGCGTTCCGTGACAATGCGCTCAACCCAGCTCACCCAGTGACTCGTGGTACTGCTCAAAACCCTGACATCTACTTCCAAACTCGTGAGGCATCTAACAAATTCTACGATGCTATTCCTGACATGGTTGCCGAGACTATGGAGAAGATCTCTGAGATGACTGGTCGCACATACAAGCCATTTACATACTACGGAGCTCCAGATGCTGAGAACATCATCATCGCAATGGGTTCTGTAAACGACACTATCAAAGAGGTTATCGACTTCAAAGCTGCTCAAGGCGAGAAGGTGGGTCTTATCACAGTTCACCTCTACCGTCCATTCTCAGCTAAATACCTCTTCAACGCTGTTCCTGCAACGGCTAAGCGCATCTGCGTTTTGGACCGCACCAAGGAGCCAGGAGCTGCTGGCGAGCCATTGTACCTTGACATCAAGGATGCATTCTACGGCCAAGAGAACCAACCAATGATCATTGGTGGTCGTTACGGTCTCTCTTCAAAAGATACTACACCTGCCCAAATCATTGCAGTTTACGAGAACTTGGCAGCAGCTGAGCCTCGCAATGGCTTCACAGTGGGTATCGTTGACGACGTGACTAACCTCTCGCTCACAGTTGGTGAGGAGATCCCAGTTGCTAAGGCTGGTACCTTCGAGGGATTGTTCTTCGGTTTGGGTGCTGACGGTACTGTAGGTGCTAACAAGAACTCTATCAAGATCATCGGTGGTTCAACAGATAAGTATTGCCAAGCATACTTCTTCTACGATTCAAAGAAATCGGGTGGTTACACCGCATCTCACCTTCGTTTTGGTGACAACCCAATCACATCGCCTTACCTTGTAACTACACCTGACTTCGTGGCGTGCCACGTTCCATCATATGTAGACAAGTACGACGTATTGAAGGGTCTTAAACCAGGCGGATCGTTCCTTTTGAACTCTGTTCACGATGCTGAGACAACTTGCGCTACCCTTCCAGACCACATGAAGGTATACCTTGCAAAGAACAACATCAAATTCTATATCATCAACGCCACTAAGATCGCTGTAGATCTTGGTCTTGGTTCACGCACCAACACCATCATGCAGTCGGCATTCTTCAAGATCGCAGATGTGATTCCTTTCGACAAGGCTCAAGAGGAGATGAAGAAGGCTATCTTGAAATCTTACGGTAACAAGGGTGAAGAGATCGTAAATATGAACTACGCAGCGGTTGACGCTGGTGGCGACGCTGTAATCACAGTTGATGTTCCCGCTGAGTGGGCTTCAATCTCACTTGGTTGCTCTTGCTCATGCGAGGCTACAGTAGATGAGTCTCGTCCAGCATTCGTTCGCAACATCGTAGACCCAATCAACGCACTCAAGGGTGACGACCTTCCAGTATCGGCATTCAACGGCCGTGAGGATGGTACCTGGGACAACGGTACTGCTGCATTCGAGAAGCGTGGTATCGCAGTTAAGGTTCCTGAGTGGATCGTAGACAACTGTATCCAGTGTAACCAATGTGCTTACGTCTGTCCTCACGCAGCACTTCGTCCATTCCTCGCAACTGAGGAGGAGGCAGCAGCATCGGGCGTAGAGTGGAAACAAGGCTTGGGTGAGACTAAGGCTTACAAGTTCCGTATCCAACTCTCTCCACTTGACTGTACAGGCTGTAACAACTGTGTTGACGTTTGTCCTGCTAAGACTAAGGCTTTGGTTATGAAACCTCTTGAGTCTCAACTCTCTGAGCAAACTAACTGGGATTTCATGAACAAAGAGGTTGGCTACAAGCAAGTTGTTGATAAGACTAAGAGCGTGAAGAACCTTCAGTTCGCTCAACCACTCTTCGAGTTCTCGGGAGCTTGTGCTGGTTGTGGTGAGACTCCATACATCAAGGCTATCACTCAACTCTTCGGTGAGCAGATGATGGTTGCTAACGCTACTGGTTGTACCTCAATCTACTCTGGTTCGGCTCCATCGACTCCATATTGCACCAACGAAAAGGGCGAAGGTCCAGCTTGGGCTAACTCACTCTTCGAGGATAACGCAGAGTTCGGTATGGGTATGCACATGGGTATCGAGAAACTTCGTGACCGCCTACAAATCGTAATGGAGGAGGCTATCGCTTCATGCGGTTGCTGCACCGACGAGCTCAAGGCTGCAATGCAAGTGTGGATCGACTCTCGCAACTCTACTTCAGCTTCGGCTGCCGCTACAGCTGCTCTTCTTCCACTCGTTGAGGCTTGTTCATGTGAGGCTTGCACCAAGATCCTCGAGATGAAGGATTGGCTCACTAAGAAGTCACAATGGATCATCGGTGGTGACGGCTGGGGTTATGACATCGGCTTCGGTGGTGTAGACCACGCTTTGGCATCGGGTATGGATATTAACATCCTTATCGTCGATACAGAGGTTTACTCTAACACTGGTGGCCAATCTTCTAAGTCTACTCCAGTAGGTGCTATCGCTAAGTTCGCATCGAGCGGAAAGCGTATCCGCAAGAAGGATATTGGCGCTATCGCAATGACCTATGGCTATGTATATGTCGCTCAAGTATCAATCGGTGCTTCTCAAGCGCAACTCCTCAAGGTTCTCAAAGAGGCTGAGGCATACCAAGGACCATCGCTCATCATCGCTTACGCTCCATGTATCAACCACGGTATCAAGGGCGGTATGACTCGCACCCAAACTATCGGTAAGGATGCTGTAGCTTGTGGTTACTGGCACCTATGGCACTACAACCCAGAGTTGGAGGCTGAGGGCAAGAACCCATTCGTACTCGACTCTAAGGAGCCAGATTGGTCTAAGTTCCAAGACTTCTTGATGCGTGAGGTGCGTTACACATCACTCAAGAAAGCTCTTCCAGCTGAGGCAGACGAGCTCTTCCAAGCTGCCGAGGAGAACGCTAAGTGGCGCTACAACGGCTACACTCGTTTGGCTAAACAAGAGTTTTAATCAGATACAACTCTAAATAGAAAAGAGTGACCCAAAATGATTGGTCACTCTTTTCTATTTATGTTATTATCTCTTCTTTTTCGATAGCTTCAAATATTTTTCGAGTCCCTTATATATAGACCCTGCCCAAAAGTTTCTCAACCCAAAACCGCCAGCATCACCAACAAATGAATCTATTTTAAGAATCTCTTTAGTCTGACCGTTAAATACAACTATATCATATTGGCCTATTGCTTTTGCTTTATTGAGTTCTCGTGCAATTAAAAGCAATGCTGTTCCTTTAATCTCTGGATATGAAGCGACAACAGACTCTATTGAGATTTTCTCCTCATCTAAATCTGTAAAGTTTCGACTCTGTAGGGTAGCAATGTTTTTAATTGCATATTTCAACTCTATAGTTTTAATATCTATATTAAGATATTTTGCTACATCGTACTTCTCTGGCTCTGAGATCATCAATTGATTAATTCTCTCAAATGCAGAGATAAATTGTTCGGAAGTCTCATCTGCATACAATACATTAACAGCAGAATAATCTACACCCAAGAATGTAACGTTATCAAAGGTCTGCGCCTTAGTTAACGAAGTTGCTGAAAAAATCAGCATAATTGCTAAAAAAATCTTTTTCATAATCTTATTTTTTTTACGATGCGCTACTTTTGCAGAATCTACATCAATTTTGAGAGAGAGGATAACACAGACGAACACCTCCTACAACGCAAAACGCTATTTAATTCTGGCCAATGGAGCTACATTGAGTTGCGATATTAGACCTTCTCGATATCGGAAGAGGCCTGTGATGGCGATCATTGCGGCGTTATCGGTAGTAAATTTTCGTTCGGGGATGAAGGTGCGCCAGCCACGTTTAACACCTTCGGTAGCTATTGCGTCACGAAGTCCTGAGTTTGCTGAGACGCCGCCAGCGATAGCCACGTCACAAATTCCCGTGATTTTGGCAGCTTTAATAAGTTGCTTGAGGAGTATCTCGATTATTGTATATTGCAATGATGCACAGAGGTCTGCTTTATTCTCTTCAATGAAGTTTGGGTTTTGAGCCATTGCATCACGCAGGGTATATAGAAACGAGGTCTTTAATCCTGAGAATGAATAGTTTAAATCAGACACTTGGGGGCGAGCAAATTTAAATGCTTTGTGGTTACCCTCCTTTGCCAGAGCATCAATCACGGGGCCGCCAGGGTATGGAAGGCCCATCACTTTGGCACATTTATCAAATGCTTCACCTGCGGCATCATCTATTGTTGAGCCAATTATCTCAAACTCGAGTGGTGAGTCGACTCTCACGATTTGGGTGTGTCCGCCACTCACAAGGAGAGTTAAAAATGGAAAATCGGGGTGTTCAATTTTAGCATCGGGGAGATCGATGAAGTGCGAAAGGATATGCCCTTGGAGATGATTCACCTCAACAAGAGGAATGTTGTGTGCCAGTGAGAGGCCTTTGGCAAAGGAGACTCCCACAAGGAGAGATCCCACAAGGCCAGGGCCACGAGTGAAAGCTATGGCATCTATTTTGTCAATAGTAACTCCAGCCTCTTTGAGTGCGGTATCAACAACGGGTATAATATTTTGTTGATGAGCACGAGAGGCAAGCTCGGGAATCACGCCGCCATACTTGACATGAACTGCCTGTGAGGCAATCACATTGGAGAGCAGTGTAGTGTTTCGTATTACCGACGCTGAGGTGTCGTCGCAAGATGACTCGATACCTAAAATTGTAATATCCATAGATAGCGTAAAAAGTTATTTAGTTTTTTTCGTTTTTAATTAAATAATGGCTATTTTTGTAGTTTGAAGTACTTCGACCTCGAGTCACTTTGAGGCAAAGACAACAGAAAATAGACAACCTTCAATGCACAAAGTTACAAAAATATTGGTAAAGCTCCTATCGGCAATGGTAATGTTGCTGATTATTTTACCGTTGACCATCTCTTTGTTGCTTACCATACCCTCAATACAGAACCTTGCGGCGAGCTATGCTACATATCTCGCCACACATAAGATTGATGCCAAAGTGTCGCTTGGTAGAGTTAGCTTCTCGAGCCTCAATAGGTTTACGCTACACGACCTATTAGTAGAGGATCAGGAGCGTGACACACTACTCTTCGCCTCACGTGCCGACATCTCGCTCAACATCATCTCACTATTCAAAGGGGAGGCACAGATCACATCGGCTGAGCTGAGTGATGGCGAATTTAGGTTGCGTGAGATGGAGAACTCGCAGCTTAATATCAAGGCGATTGTGGAGCGCCTTACCAACCCTGACAAGAGATCGGACTTTAAGACTATACTCCACTCGGTCAAGATCAACAACATCGATTTTCAGTTAGAACGCTTAGAAAAGAGACTACCTCCATATGGCATCGACTATGGCAACATCAGAGTACACATTGCACATGGAGCAATCTCTAACTTCGTTACTCAGGGTGGCATCACTCGCCTAACCATAGATAATCTTGATGGAGAAGAGATTAACGGACTCAAGATAGATCAGTTCAATGGATATCTCACTATCAAGGATGGGGAGCTACTCTTTGATGATATGTACATAGCTACCCCACTCTCCAAAATAAACCTATCCAAACTCTCACTTATTGGGGAGTCGTGGGAAGATTTCAGCGAGTTTATAAGCAACATTGATATCGATCTCAAAGTATCGAGTTCCACTCTCGCCTCGAGCGATGTGGCCTACTTTGTACCAACCTTCGAGGGCTCGTCGGTTGTTGTGCGCAACCTATCGTTGAGCGCCACAGGACGTGTAGATGATTTCGAGAGTAAAATCCAGACGCTCACCTTTGGTCGCAACAGTAAACTTAGAGCAAACATCGATGTCGTTGGTGGAGAGGAGCTACTAACGGCCGATTTCGATATCGAGGTGAACTCACTTACAAGCAACATAGAGGATATCAACCTCATCGCCACGCAGGTGGGACTCTCGCCAATCAACGACTCCTATAGCAAGATGCTTCAACGCATGGGCGAGATAGAGATAAAGGCCGAGAGCCGTGGCGACCTAAGTTCGATGCTCTTCTCTCAACTTAGTCTCAATTCACCCATTGGAGAGATCCGCTATAGTGGCCAGGTGAGCGATATTGTTGAAGATATAGGCTGCAAGGGTGTTATCGAGAGCCACAACTTTGAGGTGGGACAACTTGTAGGCAACAACAACATTGGAGCGATCAACCTCATCTCACAGGTGGAGGGCTCGCTCAGCGGAGGGCTCTTTAGCGGCGCAATTGATGGTGTCATCAACTCATTGGGCTACAACAACTACACCTATACAGCACTCGATGTAAAGGCTCAATATCTCGGCAATGAGTTAGAGTGTGCTCTAAGTTCCGACGATCGCAATATCGACTTCGACCTATCCAGTGTGATGCGCTTCGATGGTGGGCGCTCGAGGTACGACCTTACGTTACGGCTCAACAACGCCAACCTCACGGCACTCTCGCTCAATCGACGTGACTCACTCTCCTCCATCTCGGGATCACTCAAGGTAAACCTCGAGGGTAACGACGTCGACAACTTCAATGGTGACATCTCGCTTATGAATGTCAATTACAGCTACAACGAGAGCTACATCTACTCGCCACTGCTCGACATCAAAGCTCAAAATAGCGACGAGAGTAAGCTCATATCATTGGCCTCGGACTTTGCCGATATCACATACAAATCGAGCAGCTCCTACCGAGATCTCTATGCCTACCTCAAGGAGGAGCTACACACCTACATCCCGCTACTCTACAACACCACGAGCAAACGTAACAAGCAGAGACATGTAACCTTTGCCAACAACTACTCCTCGCTGCAGGTGAACATCAAGGAGATCTCACCACTCTGTGAGGCTATATTCGACGGATTCGATATTGCCGACAACTCGTCGCTAAACTTCATGATAAACCCCCACAGCAAACGCATTATGTTACGTGCTGCGGCCGACTACATCGAGCTTAGAAATATTGCAGCTACCTCGCTGAGCATCAACGCCAACAACGACAAGGATTCTCTCTCAATCTACGCCACCGCCAGCGATCTACTCTATGGTAGTGCCATACTCCCCTCCTTCACTCTCGCCGCAGGTGCTCGCAACAACAGGATGGGACTCTCGGCAGGATTCCGTGATACACTCCACGATAGCTCTGCAATATTGGGCATGATGATCGACTTTGAGACAGATCAAAGGGCAAAAATAGCCATCACACCATCGAACATATCGATTGGTGAACAGATGTGGGTGGTCAGCGCCAAAGATATTGATATCAAAGATTCACGACTCCAAATCGACAACTTTGCAATAACGAATGGGGCACAACATCTCACGCTCAATGGGGCCGCCTCGAAAGAGCCAAGCGACACCCTTCTTCTGCGACTCAAAGATTACAACATCAATATGGTCACCTCGGTGATAAGCGATTTCGGTTATCAAATCGATGGTCTCAGCAGTGGTGAGGTGAGAATAAGTTCTCTCTTTGGTGCTCCTCGCATATTGGCCGATGTTGAGCTCGACCAGGTCGACGTAAACTCTATCACCTCGCCTCCTCTACGCCTCCAAGCGCTATGGAATAGCGACGAAAATAGGGCTGGTATATTTGTCACCAATCGCCAAAATCGAGACACTGTGATGACGGGATACTATGCCCCATCCGAGGTGCGCTACTATGCACACCTCAATGTAGATAGCCTCAATGTGGGGCTCATCGAACCACTCCTCTCGACCACAATTGCCGACACACGTGGCTTTGCCAATGTCGACGTCTCGCTTACGGGGCAACGTCGAGAGGCCTCACTACATGGCGATATCGACCTCTACGATATGAGCACTCGAATACAATATACACAAGTTGAGTACTTCATACCCTCGGCCACTATTGCAATCGACGACAACAACTTGAGCAGTATCTCTCAAGAGGTCTTCGACCAGGATGGCAATCGAGGTCTTATCACATTGCGCCTGAGTCTCGACCACCTCTCAAACCTATCCTATAGATTGCGTATGGTGCCCGAAAATATGTTGGTACTCAACACAACGCTCGAAGATAACGAGCTCTTCTATGGTAAACTCTACGCCACGGGAGTTGCAACAATCGAGGGCGATAAACGAGGCGTGGATATGGATATCACCGCCACCTCGCAACAAAATTCTCAATTCTTCATGCCGTTGAGTAGTCAACTATCGGTAGCAAAGACCGACTTTATAACCTTTGTCAAACCCGATATAGAGGAGTCAGATGAGGAAGCAATCAACTTCCGTCGTCGATTTATCGAGGAGAGAGAGCGAGAAAGACGGACCAACCAAAGCACTCGTCTCAATATCAATATGGCGCTACGTGCTACCCCCGATCTCGATTTCCAATTGGTGATCGACCCCGTGGTAGGTGATATCATTCGAGCAAAGGGTGAGGGTCGTCTCAATCTCGCTATAGCCCCCCACAACAACAGTTTCGAGATGTATGGCGACTACAATATAAGCGAGGGAAATTACCTCTTCTCGCTGCTCAACCCCATCTCCAAACGTTTCGAGATTGAGAGCGGTTCGTCGATTCAATGGACTGGAGATCCGATAGATCCCCAACTCAATATTGATGCCATCTACAAGGTCAAAACTTCGCTCGATCCACTAATCAGCTCGGTGAGTAGCGATGGAAGCTCCTCGTCACGTGCCGTACCTGTGGATTGTATAATCCACCTTGGCGACAGATTATCGCAACCTTCGGTAGACTTTAGCATCGAGGTGCCCGCAGCCGACACCGAGCAGCAGGCCATAATCGCCAATACGCTTGTCGACCAAGAGACCATCTCACAACAATTCTTCTACTTGATGCTGGCCAATAGCTTTATCCCCGTCTCATCGAGCTACGGCAGTGGACTTGCTGCCTCGACAACCGCCTCGACAGGATTTGAGCTACTTACCAATCAACTCAGTAATTGGCTCTCGTCCGACACCTATAACCTCTCGCTACGCTACCGCCCCGAGTCGGAGTGGTCGAGCGACGAGATAGACATGGGTCTCTCTCGAGGATTGATCGACAACCGCCTACTGATCGAGGTCGAGGGAAACTACTTAGCCGATACCAGCCAAAGTAACAACCTCTCCAACTTTATGGGTGAGGCCTACATCACATGGCTTATCGACAAAGCAGGAGCACTACGACTCAAGGGATTCACACAGGTTATCGACCGATATGACGAGAACCAAGGTCTCCAAGAGACTGGCATTGGAGTATATTATAGCGAGAGCTTCGACAATATAAAGGATCTACGTCGCAGAGTAAAAGATCGCTTCAGCCGCAAGGACGAGGACGAAGAAGATGATGAGGAGGATGAGAACGAGGAGAATTGAGTTAAAAAATAAGAATAAATAAAAATAATTAAAACCCAAAGAGAGTATGTTAAATCTATTAGTTTCGGCAGCCGATACAGCTGCAACAGCAACCGCACAATCACAAATGGGGCTCTGGGAGCTCTTCACCAAGGGAGGATGGCTCATGTGGCCACTACTTGCGTTGGGTGGGGTGACCATCTTCATCTTTGTTGAGCGCTATATGGCCATCCGCAAAGCCTCGACACTCGACATGAACTTCATGAATCGCATCCGTGACTTTATCTTGGAGGGCAAGATGCGCTCGGCCGTTGAGTTGTGCCGCTCTACCAACACCCCAATCGCTCGCATGGTCGAGAAGGGTATCGCTCGCATTGGTCGCCCTATGAGCGACGTGCAGAGTGCAATCGAGAATGTGGCTAATCTCGAGGTCTCGAAGCTCGAGGAGAATCTCCCAACATTGGCCTCAATCGCTGGAGGAGCACCTATGATCGGATTCCTCGGAACAGTTATCGGTATGGTTCGCACCTTTATGGATCTCTCGGCTGCGGGTGGCACTATCGACATGTCACTGTTGGCTGGCGGTATGTATGTGGCGATGGTTACCACCGTTGCTGGTCTTATTGTGGGTATCCCTGCCTACTTCGGCTACAACTACCTTGTGGCTCGCATCGAGAAACTCGTATTCCGCATGGAGGCCAACACAATCGCCTTTATGGATATTTTGAACCGTCCTGCAAAATCACAAACCAACGCATAAAGTTATGGCTATTAAACGAGGTTCAAAGGTAGATAAATCCTTTGCGTCATCTTCGATGACCGACTTGATGTTCCTACTACTACTCTTTCTACTTATCGCCACAACCCTTATCAACCCCAACGCACTAAAGTTGATGCTCCCCAAGAGTAGCAACACGCTCAAAGATAAGGCAATAACCACCGTTTCGATCGAACCAACAGCAAGTGGCTACCGCTACTACGTGGAGCTCGACGAGGTGGATGGCATAGGTGGTGTAGAGCAGTCGCTCCTAACCCTGTTGGAGGGTGAGGAGAGCCCCACAGTCTCTTTGCACTGCGACAAGAGTGTCGCTGTCGATGAGGTTGTCAAGGTGATGAATGTGGCCAAGCGTCACAACTACCTACTAATTTTAGCCACTTCGGCCAACTAACCACACTTTAGCTCACGCCCAAACCTACCTACACTATGGAGTACTACGATCCCAACAATAGAACACCCGTGCGCTGGGCAGCCATCGCTGTGCTGCTCTATTTCACGCTCTTCACGCTTCTACTGATCTTCGTTAGATTCTCAACTGAGCCCACCGAGGAGATGGTTGAGGGTATCTTAGTGGAGTTTGGTGATGACAACTTTGGCGATGGGGACGAAGAGCTTGTGGCCACCGACATCACCGAGGCACCAATACCCGAGAGTGTGGAGGAGCAGCCCGAGGAGATTCTCACCGACCCCAATAGCGAGGTGGAGGTAGAGATACCGCAACCCGAGGAGCCCAAGGTAGTGGAGGAGAAGGTCCCCGAGGAGAGGGTGGTGAATCAAAACGCTCTCTTCCCTGGCCGCAAGGAGCAGAGCACTGCCACCTCGCAAGGAGATAGCCAAGAGAGCGGCAACCAAGGTGCCGAGAGTGGCGGCGAGAGTGGCGTCTCGCAAGGTGGCGGCGATGGCAACACCCCAATTGCGGTGCTCAAAGATCGCTCGGTGGTGGGGTCGCTTCCTCGACCTGCATACAATGCCGATGCTTCGGGGCGTGTAATAATCGACATTACAGTCGACGAGCAGGGCCGAGTACAAAGCGCTGCCTATCGTGCACAAGGCTCTACGACCAACAACTCGCAATTGGTTGCGGCGGCACGAGCGGCGGCACTCAAAGCGAGATTTACACCAAGCGATAACTTTATTCAGGGTGGTACAATCACCTATATATTTAAAATGAATTAGCATAATGACAACACTTTTTTATAATGCCCAAGTACTCACAATGACCACCACAGAGCCCACTCTAATGTTAGGTGCAGTGGGAGTAGTAGGTTCACACATAGCTCTTGTGAGCAACTCAACCCAAGATATCGAGAGATTCGAGGAGAATCACCCCAACCTAAAGAGGATAGATTGTGAGGGTAAGATCCTCATGCCAGGCCTTATCAATACCCACACCCACGTGGCGATGACTCTCCAACGTGGCATGGGTGACGATGTGGAGCTTATGCCGTGGCTCCAGAATATAGTGTGGCCCTTCGAGGCTCTTCAAAATTGTGACGACATTGAGGCTGGCGCTCGCTTAGGAGTTGCCGAGATGTTGCTTGGTGGTACCACCACCTTTGTCGACATGTATTGGTCGGAGTGCTCGGTGGCCAATGCTGTCGAGGAGTTGGGCATTAGAGCCCTCTTGGGTGAAAGTTGCCTCGATGGTATGATGGATAGCTACGAGCAGACAATCCCCAAACTCGTGGAGCGTGCCTCGAAGTGTAGCCGCATAACGGCCGTGGTGGCACCTCACGCACCCTACACCTGCTCGCCCGAGACTTTGAAGCGTTGCGTAGAGCTTGCCCAAGAGCATAACTTGAGTCTTATGATCCACTTGGCGGAGACCTCCGACGAGACAAATACAATCAGGGAGCGATATGAGATGACCCCCACCGAGTATCTCGACAAGTGCGGTATGTTGACCCCCTCGACCATACTCTCGCACTCAATCTACCTAAGCGATTCAGACATCGAGATGATCGAGAGTCGTGGCTCACATGTAGCACACAACCCACAGTGCAACATGAAGATCTCGAGTGGTGTGGCACCAATCCCAACGCTCATCAAGAGTGGCGTAAATTGCACCATCGGAACCGATGGCGTATGCTCGAACAACGATCTCGACATGTGGGACGAGATGCGCACAGCCTCTTTCCTCCACAAACTTAGCACCATGTCGCCCACTACGCTACCAGCCTACGAGATTCTCAAGATGGCTACCGTAGGCGGAGCCAAAGCGATTGGCCGTGAGGGCGAGTTGGGTATAACTGCCGAGGGAGCTCTTGCCGACTTAGTCGTGCTCAACACCAACCGCATACACTACCGTCCTCACCACGACCTCATTTCGTCGATCGTATATTGCGGCAAGGCCTCCGATGTGGAGTATGTGATGGTTGATGGAGCGCTATTGGTCGAGAAGTATCAGCTCGTGGGAGTCGATGTAGAGGCTATCTGCTGTGATGTAGAGCAACGCAGTGCAAATATAATAGATAGAATGTAGATATAGCCCACCGACACACAATAATATATGCGAATTAAGGTTTGAAAAATCTTAATTTGCAGCCTCGTAAAGAGAGTGGCTTTAATCCACTCGACAAAGCCCCTTCCACTTAGGGAAGGGGTTGGGGATGGGGTCAAAACATAATAAATAGCCGAATTTGGTTTAGCGCAGCTCAAACCTTAATTCACAATAATATATAATGAATAATAGGGCTAATACGCTTATTACAATAGTTATCGCCGTGATCATCGTCGCCGTAGTTGTCCACCCTGGAGGCATGATCTCCTATGGAGGTACAACAGAGCTAAACGAGGAGGGGGCACCCACATCTATCAACATGCTCATCGACAATAGCATGAGTGAGTTTGAGGGCTCCAAACACTTTGACCGAGATATAATCAACTTCATGCGTCGATGGGAGCTCAAAGGAGCCTCATTTGCCTTGATGCGCAACGATAGTCTGCTCTACGCCAAAGGATATGGCATGGCTAACGACACTCTCGAGTGCAATGTCAACAACACCTTCCGCATAGCTTCCGCCTCGAAACTTATCACAGCAACGGCAATTATGAAGATCGTCGAGAGTGGCAACCTCTCGCTCGACTCGCAGGTATTTGGTGCTAAAGGTATCCTCAACGACTCCATCTTCCTCGACCTATACTCCAAGAACTTGGAGAAGATCACCGTCGAACACCTCCTGCGCCACACCGCTGGATTCTCATCACCACTCGGAGACCCAGCATTCTTCAATGCCAACATCGCCAATTTTTTGGATCGTGATCTTCCGCTCTCGATCGACGACATGGTCTACTACGCAACTCGAAATCGCCTACGCAGCCGCCCTGGTGGAAGCTACGACTACTCCAATTTGGGATATATTATCCTCTCGAAGATTGTCGAGAAGGTGACCGATATGAGTTATGAGAGTTTCGTACAGGACTCTATTTTGTCACCCATAGGTTGCTACGACATCTACATTGGTCGCAACTTCAGCGAGAATAGACCCCCCAACGAAGTGAGCTACTACGAGGTGAAGGAGGCTGTGCCAGTCGAAGCATATGACGGCAGTGGTCGCATGACGATGAAGAGCAATGGTGGCAACAACGTCACACTACTAAGTGGTGCTGGCGGCTGGGTTGCATCATCCACTGAGTTGCTGCGGTTCGTTGCCTCGATCAACGACAGCCACGTCAAGGAGAATATCCTTAGCGATAGCTCAATCAATATAATGACACACGATAGCCGTGAGGATCGTCCCATTGGATGGGCCTCGGTGAACTCCACACAGTGGCTTCGTAGTGGTGCCATGGCGGGTACCAGCGCATTGATAAAGCGTCAAAAAGATGGATATACGTGGGTCTTTATCTCCAATAGCTCCGCTTGGATTGGCCACCGCTTAAGTAACTACATCTCGTCACACATATCTCGAGCAATATCGAAGGTCGACGAGTGGCCCTCACAAGATCTATTTGCGATTGGCTCCAATGATGAGCCCCCAATCATTGAGACTCCCGATAGCCTCGAGTGTGAGTTTATCAGAGAGTCCTCAGAGGAGTAAAAAAATAAGGATTATTAAGATTGGATAGATAGGCCAATCTTAATAATCCTTATTTTATTATTGCGATTACTCTTACTTAATACGCTCGTAGTATTCACGTGTGCGAGTGTCGACACGGATCTTATCGCCAGTACCGATAAATAGAGGTACACGAACTGTTGCGCCAGTGTTTACCGTAGCTGGTTTGAGTGAGTTAGTCGAAGCGGTGTCACCCTTCACACCTGGCTCGGTGTAGGTAACCTCCATATCTACGATTGGAGGAAGCTCAGCCGAGAGAACTGTCTCCTTCTCGGTGTGGAACATAACCTCTACGATTTGACCATCGGCCATAAGGTCGTAGTTGGTGATGAGCTCCTTGTCGATGTTGATCTCCTCGAAAGTCTCGGTGTGCATGAAGTGAGCACCCAAATCATCCTCATAGGTGAATTGGTATGGACGACGCTCAATGCGCACGATCTCGATCTTAGATCCTGCCGAGAAGGTGTTATCTACGACACGACCATTCTCCAAGTTCTTGAGTTTGGTACGAACAAAAGCTGGACCCTTGCCAGGCTTTACGTGTTGAAATTCTACAATTTGGTAGGTTTTTTTATCTAATTCGATACACAAACCATTTTTGATGTCAGCTGTAGTAGCCATTATTATTTATTTTTAGTGATTAACTTCTTTTATAAGAGAATACAAAGATATAACTTTTTGTCGAGATACGAAAAAAATATTAAACTTTTTTGGAGCCCCACTCCTTAGCGCCACACTCTATGCCAACCATCGTGACAACCCTTCGAGAGAGTGTCATGCAGAGCTCCGAGAGAGTCGACTCACCTCCATAGAACGAGGGTGAGGCGGGCATAACGATGGCTCCAGCCTCGGTGAGGGTGGTCATATTGCGCAGATGGATAAGAGAAAGAGGAGTCTCTCGCACCAAGAGAATAAGTCGACGACGCTCCTTGAGCATCACATCGGCCGCACGGCAGATGAGCGAATCGGAGACCCCCGAGGCGATACGCCCCAAAGTACCCACACTCGCTGGTGCCACAATCATCGCCTCGTAGCGTGCCGAACCACTCGCCACAGGGGCAAAGAGGTTGTCGTTGTTGTACTCCACCACTCTCTTGTCGGAGAGCGGCAGATAAACACCCTCATACGCTGCAACATCCTCAGATGAGCCGCTGCGAATTAGAGCCACCTCCTCGATGAGTGGCGAGGCCAAGAGGAGTGATATTATTTGGCGGGTATAGATGGCGCCACTTGCGGCACATTGAGCTACTATAACTTTCATTGCACTTATTTTGATTAAAGTTCTATAACCTTGCACTTTAAGCCCAACTCCTTGATCTTGTCGAGGGTGCGTGGAAGCGCATAGCTGAGATTCTTAAAGGCCTTTTCGCTATCGTGAAAAACAATAATTGCACCTGGATCGAGATACTTGATAACGTTGTTGAGACATGTTCGTGGCGAGAGGTTGCGGTTATAGTCTCTCGACAATATGTTCCACATCACCAATTTGTAGCGCTGGCTAAGCATACGCACCTGCGAGGGTGTTATCTGAGCATAGGGAGGCCTAAAGAGCTCACTATGAATAAGGTCGTTGCCAAAGTCGACATCCTCGACATAGCGTTCGAGCGACATATTCCACCCCTTTTGGTGGGAGTAGGTGTGGTTGCCCACCTTGTGTCCTCTATCGATTATGCGTTGGTAGAGGTCGGGATACATCTCAACATTCTTGCCCAAGACAAAAAATGTAGCTTTGGCATTGTACTTGTCGAGCATAGATAGTATCCACTCGGTCACACCAGGGGTGGGACCATCGTCGAAGGTCAAGAATACCCCTTCGCTATCCTCAATCTCCCAAATCAGGTTGGGCATTAGGCGTCGCAGTAACTTTGGTGGTGTGAATCTCATAGGTTAAATTTAAAGTACAAAATTACGATTTTAAATGAAAAAAAGAGTATATTTGCATAATAAACATTAAAACCTCTACAAACATTATGAAACACACATGACGCTACCGCATCGCCAAAGGGGATGAAAATTTTGTGTATCTTTGAGCATTATACATTTAATACTCGAAGAATATGAGATCAATACCCTTTGACCAAGTCAT
>JBCQWR010000027.1:0-39593 GCA_047171945.1 Rikenellaceae bacterium
GCTCATTCTCCTCACGTTTCTGTAGGAGAAATAGATATAGTTCTTCTTTAATTTTCTGTTCACGTCCAGATGAAAGAAGATATAGCTCCTGCTCTGGATTGCTTGATATCTTTTGTTGTGTAGATTTCTCCTCTTGCCTTGCACTTGCAATTTGCATCGACAGTGTATTTGTCAGTTCATTGACTGATAATACTAAAGCCTCTTTTAGTGACTTAAGGTTTAATATCATATCAGCTACAACAGGGTTGTTAATGCTACTATTTGATAAAAGAGAGTTCTTTTTCAATAAAAGCTCATTATAAGATTCTATTTGTGCATTAATACTCTCGGCCTCAATTCCAGTATTTACAGGAAGCAACTTATCTCCTGTTGTACTACTCTCCATATACTCAAGAATATATTTTGCCATAGAGAGTTGGTTATTGAGTGCTACTTGTTGTTTTAGATTTTCGTTAGATGCTTGGAGATTCATACCTGCCACAGCACTAATATCTGGGAGCAAGTTATCACTCTTATATGTAGAGATACTCTTGTCGACCTCGCCTAACTCTTGACCGATTATAACTAATCTCTCATTAATGAAGTTTGTTGTGCTTAAAGTCACTAAGTTTTTATCTTTGATCCAATTCTCATTATAGACTGAGATAAGGGTGTTTAGTATATCATCAGCCTTCTGTATAGAGCCTAAAGTTATGCTTAAATCAATAATAGAGGCATTGTTACTACGAAGTCTTACTGAGAGAATAGAAGCATAATATTGAGCTATATCAATAACATTTCCTTTGCTGAAAGAGTAGGTATTATCTTTAATATCATCGGGTAAATACACTCCTTTTTCTATTGTAAGACCACCTATTGCGCATTTTACAGGCGAACCAAATGTGCCTTGGATTGACTCTTGCTCCTCACCATTTATTGCAAAGTCATAAAGACTAAAGTTATTTGCGCCATCTGTTTTAAAAGCAAATGATACAGAGCTATTAACTAAAACACTATCCAGTTGAACTTCAAATGGAGCCCCTTTGTATAAATCAACCCATTTAAGTCCATTTTGTTTGACTGAGTAGCTATAATTCAACGATAGCCTATTAACAACCTCAGCCATTAGTGTAGGAGTAGATAGGATATGTATTTCATTATTAATATCAGTCTTGGCTTGAACGAGACCCATGCTCTCAAATGCAGAGGCTGCACCATTCATAGAGCTACCTGCGGCATCCTCTTTTATCAGAATAGATGCAGTGCGTTGATATGACGGTGGAGTTTTTGCAATATACACCACCGAAACTGCAACACAAACAGCTATTGAGACAACAAACAGCCAAATATTATCGAGAAAACTTTCCCAAAGATCTTTTAATGTTATGTATGAACTATCTTGTGATTTCATATTAATTGATGATAAGAAGTGTAATTGTAGTTAAGAATGATGCCAATGACATCCAGAATGATGCGGAGCGAACTGTGTTACCGTTAACTGTTGACTGATTGGTTCGTATTTTATTAGGCTCAACATATATCACATCATTCTGCTGCACATAGTATGCAGGTGATTGATATATATCTTTTGAACGCAAATCTAATTGGTAGGTTCTTACCTTGTTGCCGTCTTTTCTCGTGAGAAAGACTCTATCTCGAACTCCATTGATTGTCAAGTCTCCAGACATACTCAATGCTTCTAATATCGTTGTTTTGTTTTTAGTGATATTATAATTTCCTGGCGAGGCAACCTCACCTAATGTAGAGAACGAAAGGTTTGAGAACTCAATAGTCACAATAGGATCTAATATCATTTCGCTATCTATGATTTTGGATTTAATAATCTCTATTAGCTCTGTCTTGGTCAAACCTTCTGCTTCAATAAACCCAAGAACTGGAAAATCTATCATGCCATCACTGTTTACCGTGTAATTTACCTGAGTACTTGAACTCATTGAACTACCCTCTTGCTGAGGTTTAGATAGATTAAAGATCGCCGCAAGTTCTGGATTCTTACTGGTAACCACAATTGAAATAACATCGTCGGGCTTTAATCGAATATCTCCACCTGCGATAGTTTCAATGTATGTATTAACCTTGTTATCTTGCAGATAAATAATTTTTCGTTGCGTGGCACAAGAGGTGCACATAGCAACAAGGATAAGGATAAGGAAAAAGAGCTTTCTCATTATTTGGTTTTAATTTTGATTTTCTTTGAGATGAGAATATGCATCACACTCCACACCACAACATCGATAAGTGCGATGTAGGTTATATTTAGAGTTAATGATAGAAGTATATTAAGCACTACAAATGCTGCATTAATACAAATAATATATATTAAAGCCTGTCGAGCAGAGTACCCCAATGCCATAAATTTATGGTGTATGTGGTTCTTATCTGGCATAAATAGGGGCTTCTTAGCCCTATATCTATGCAATATGATTCTAATAACATCAAAACAAGGGACTAAGAGCATCGTATATGCTAAGATATAGTATATATGGTCAATGGGGTGATTTAATGTGTCGTAAGATATATTCCAAACCTTAACCGCTGTAAAGCCTAATATTGCACCTACAACCAATGCGCCAGTATCGCCCATAAAGATTTTACTATGAGCCCCTCTCTTTATACCAAACACATTACTGTAGCAAAATGGAATAAGCGCTCCAAGTGTTGCCATAGTCATCAAACTCTCTACGACAAGATTATTATTGATCAGTAATATTCCAAATACGAGGAGAGCCATAATTGAAAGTAGCGAGGCAAGCCCATCAATACCATCTATTAAATTTATAGCATTGGTTACAAAGACATAGAACAGAATCGTTACAACTATACCGATATAATCGGGAACCACACCTATACCAAAGAATCCATGAAATGTTCTGAAATAAGTTCCAGAGCTAACTATCAACAGTGCTGCAAAAATTTGCACAACAAACTTATTGCGGTATGATACCCCTATAATATCATCATATATACCAATTAAGAATAACATAATTAGTGCTAAAATATCCAATATGAGTGTTTCACTCACTGGTAGTATCGGACCAATAAATGGCAACAACACATTGTTTGTTGAGATAGTTAACAATACAGCAAAGAGAATCGCTGGAAAAAATGCGATGCCACCTAAGCGTGATGCTGGCACACTATGTACTTTGCGTGCATCAACACTATCTATCAGCTTCTTGCGAAGTGATAGTATGAGTATTCGTGGCAACATAAAAGCTACCATCATAAAACTTATAGCAAAGGCTATTGCAGTTAAAATCATATTTTTAGGATTGTGTTGTCGCTCCTTGATAGAATCTGTAGCTTACCTAATATTCTCTTTCGCTACTACCAACTATATTCTACTAAGAATATCTGTCGCAAGCGACTTCTCAGAGAAGTTCCAATTACGACCGTTTATCTCGATTACATACTCTTTCGTCGTTTTTCCTCTCTCCTCTTTAAAGACAATCTTGCTACCCTTAAAGATTCCTGATTTTACAACTATCTTTTCACTTCTTTTAAGCTTTGTGATCTTACAGTCGATATTATCAAAGTTTCCTGAGATGAACTCTTGAAATTGTATCATCTGATTGTCGGGAATGCGAATAGCTCTCTTGCCTCCATCAATCGTCTCCGATTGGTAGTACATATCCTTGTAAGCTGCGCATAAATCACGAACTCTGCGAAAACTTGTTTTGACAAATATTAGATCTGACATTATTGGCATCTGCTTCACGCACTCGCCACCACATTTAGTGGATACAGTTCGCACCTCCATCGGTAGGTAAACTTCGATATCGGGTTTGTTCAATCTCTCTTTAGTAGCCTTTTCTGCTCGATGAAATCGCACCCTTAATGCAAACCAATTTATATCCTCTAAATCATTCATTTCCTTTAACTTAGATAAAAAACACCCGCTAAGAATAAGCACTTATTCCATTGATAATGAGTGAGTTGCATCACCATTACTACAAAAAACGTAAAACTTCATAAGCCGTGTCACTCCACCAGGTACAACATAGTTATGACGCTTAAATCTATCTATATTTTTGCCCTCCTTGATTAACCTTATCTCTTCGTTTCCAAGGGTTTATTATCTCTTAGAAAGAGAAAGCGCAAACTCCAGTTTCTTGATAATTAGACTCATAATTAACCTTTCTTATAAAGATTGCTAAACATCTATTTGAAAAATAAACTTATAGTTGTCTTTTTGTGGTAAAAAATAGTGTTTTTCATTAATTTCCATTATCTTTGCGTGTGTTTATTTTCTCTTTCTAAAAGATGGATTCTCTTTCTAAGAGAAGAGACTATTGCCCGATAAATAGAAATCATTCGAAATATAGCAAAGAGGGTGACTAATAAGTATTTTTTACTTAGTAGTTACCCTCTGTTTTTGGGAGAAGTCGGATAGCAAGGTTAGTTTTGGGGCTTCGTGAGCATTTTTAACCGCAGCGTACTTCAGGTACGTGAGGATTAAAAAGCTTAAGGGAAGTGCCGAAAATGACCTTGTTAGGCGGCTTCTTTTTGTGAATTATCTCAATATCAAATAAGCAGTATAGATAAGAGTAAGCGACATCACCACTCCAAATATACGAGTATAGAGCGAGTTGGCAAATAGTCGTTTTATAAGCGCCCCAACCAGTCCCCACACCGAAACTGCAACGAAGGTGAGTGCCGACATCGAGAGAGCTACCAAGATTAGTTGGAAGTAGCTAACACTCTCATAATTGATAAAGGTGGATAAAATCGTAACACAGAAGAAGTACAACTTTGGGTTTATCGCCTGAAAGATAAAGCCATCAAAGTAGTGCGAGTGGCTTACAGCACGGCTATCATCCCAATTTATATTTATCTTGAGCGTCTTATATGCAAGGTAAATAATATATACCGCACCAATATACTTCATCCACCCCACCGCCTCGGCAATCGAAGTGGAGCTCACCGAATAGAGCGCCGTAGCCAAGCAGAGCAGCACCACAAAGAGGCCACTAATTATCCCCAACATGTAGGGCAGAGTCTTGGTGTAACCTTGGTGGAGACAGAAGGAGAGCGATGTGATGTTGTTTGGCCCTGGCGTGAAGGTTGTTACAACAACAAATATTGCAAAGGCTACGAAATCATTAAACATAATCCCAATCAAATATTACACGCTACGCAACGCCTCGATAAATTGAGGGCAACTCTCCCAAAGTGTCTCGGTGCGTAACCACAACTCTCGTGCTTGCGCCCCAATCGAGGGTCTCTCACCCTCGATATCGGCGAGGTAAGCCTCATCGGTAGGGTGCTCCAAGGCAACAAACTCTGCATAGTAGGGTGCAAAACGGTTCTTGAAGTTGCGCACCTCACCCTCGGGAAGGGCTCCATCACGCAGCAGTGACGACCAGAGCAGCAGCACTACCCTACTTGCACTCTTGTCGGAGATGTCGTTGATCACCTCATCAAAGAGTTCATACTCCTCCATCGCCAGGTAGCAGTATGCCAAGAGGTTTGTCGACTCGAGATGATCCTCACCATCGAGCTCAAGCGAGAGTTCGAGCAGAGCTGAGGCGATCTCATAATCACCAATTAAGAAGTGGTCGACGGCAGAGAGGTTCACCACCTCAATTGCCGCCTGCGAATTGGGATGCTCCCACTCGAGCGAGATCTCCTCCTCGGGCAGAATCTCCTGAAGATCCTGTATAGCTCGAAAGCGCATATTGCAGGCCTCGGCGACTTTGCCACTGGACTGAAGCTCTCGAGATTGTGAAAGTATTGCTTTGAAATTGAACGCAGGCTCAGAGCCTGCGACAATTTCGAATGTTTGATCGGTAGTAGGGTTAAGATATGGTGCGGCCATTATCCTTCTTAATTTTTAGTAAAATAGGTACAAGAATCAATAGTGTCGACGCTCCTGCCAAGCCATAAGCTACCAAACGGTTGCTAAGGCTGAACATCAGAGGTGATACAAATATATAACTGGTACATACGTATGTCATAAATATTGCAGGAATCAATGCAATCACTATAGGTTTGCGACGAGATGCGAGGTAGACCACAATTGACCAGAGTGTAATCACCGCAAGTGTTTGATTGGTCCATGCGAAGTAGCTCCAGATAGCTCCAAATGGCAATCCGAAGATGATGAATAGTGCACCCGCAAAGAGTGGAATAGAGACCAAAAGTCGTGGCAAAAGCCTCTCTTGGCCAACACCCAACATATCTGACACGATAAGGCGAGCCGAACGGAATGCAGTATCACCCGAAGTTATGGCACACGCTATGACACCCACCAACACCACAGCAGCCACAACTGGGCCAAGTGTCTGCGATGTGATAAGGTCGATCAACTTGGCAGCCGAGCCACCATTGGCAGCTATCGCCTCATTGAGACCACTCACGCCACCCCAGAATGCCATAGCGATGGCAGCCCAGATAAGAGCTATGATGCTCTCGGTGATCATAGCACCATAGAATACAAATCGAGTCTCACTCTCCGACTCTATACAACGAGCCATCATTGGTGACTGCGTAGCGTGGAATCCCGATATTGCACCACACGCAATAGTTGTGAAGAGCATAGGGATGATTGGGAATTTATCGGCATTAGCAATTCCATTGGTGAGCGATGTGAGCTCAGGGATTTGATAGGTGCCACTGTTGAATAGCAACACTCCCAAGATGCCGAGCGCCATAATAAGTAGAGCTGAACCAAATATTGGATATATTCGACCAATGATCTTGTCAATTGGCAAGAGCGTCGCCATAACGTAGTAGATGAGGATCACCCCCAGGATGATAACCAACTCCCAAGATGTAGCACCAAAAGCGAGACCTTCGACAGGAATCTCAACATGTGTTGCAATCAACTCAGCAGGTTGCGACATAAATACAGCTCCCACCAAGACCATAAGCAACACCGAGAAGATGCGCATAAATTGACGAGCACCACCACCCAAATAGTGGCCAACAACCTCTGGAAGGCTTGCACCATTGTGACGTAGCGACATCATCGCCGCAACAAAATCGTGCATAGCGCCCATAAAGACACCGCCCAATGTGATCCACAAAAAGGCTACAGGACCATAGGCAGCACCCAACACAGCACCGAATATTGGCCCAAGGCCAGCAATATTGAGCAGCTGAATTAGAAATGTCTTCCAGCGTGGCAGTGGCATATAGTCGACACCATCAAAAGATTTAGCCGATGGCACATCAGCCGATGGCGTTACACCACAAACCCTCTCCAGGTATTTACCATAGGTAAAATAGGCTCCCACCAAAATTGCGAGGCAAATTATAAAGGTAATCATTGTAAGTATTGTTTTTATTATGTATGCTACAAATCAGAACAAAGTTACAAAAAAAAGTCTGATGTTGTTCTATATAGCACAAAAAAAAGTCGACCAACATTCGCTGATCGACCAATGGGTGGAAAAAGGGTCTCGAACCCTCGACCTTCGGAACCACAATCCGACGCTCTAACCAACTGAGCTACTTCCACCATTTAGAAACCTTCAAGAAGTGATTACCTCTTCGTTTCGGAGTGCAAATATATGAGATTAATTTTGATTCTCCAAATTCTTTTGGCAAAAAATTCCACAAATGACAAAATGTCAGTTAAAATTAGTAGCTTTGTCAAAATATATGACAAGAGTGTTTTGGCACATCTATTGATCATATATGGAGCATTGTAACAGATATAAAAACAATAATAACAGAAAACTATGAAAGTAAAACCATTATCAGATCGTGTGTTGGTACAAGCCAACAAAGCTGAAGAGAAGACCGCAGGAGGTCTATTTATCCCCGACACAGCCAAAGAGAAACCACTATCGGGCAAGGTTGTAGCAGTAGGTCCTGGCACCTCGGAGATCACTATGGAGGTCTCGGTAGGCGACGAGGTACTCTACGGCAAATATGCAGGTCAAGAGCTTAACATCGATGGCGAGGATTACCTCATCATGAAGCAGAGCGATATTTTAGCAATTATCTAATCAAACAAAAAAAATGGCAAAAGATATTAAATATAATGTAGAGGCTCGTGAGCTTCTCAAAGTTGGCGTAGATGCACTCAGCAACGCCGTGAAGGTTACATTGGGCCCTAAGGGTCGCAACGTAATTATCGACAAAAAATTTGGCGCACCTCAAATCACCAAGGATGGTGTGACTGTAGCCAAAGAGATCGAGCTCGAAGATCCATTCGCAAATATGGGTGCTCAGATGGTCAAGGAGGTTGCCTCGAAGACCAACGACGATGCTGGTGATGGCACAACTACCGCTACGGTATTGGCTCAGGCAATCATCGGCGTAGGTATCAAGAACGTTACGGCGGGTGCCAACCCTATGGATCTCAAGCGTGGTATCGACAAGGCAGTAGCATCGGTTGTAGACTCTCTTCGTTCTCAAAGCCAAGAGGTTGGCAACGACTACGCTAAGATTGAGCAGGTTGCAACAATTTCGGCAAACAACGACGAGGCGATAGGAAAGCTTATCGCCGAGGCGATGGCTAAGGTCAACAAGGAGGGTGTGATCACCGTCGAGGAGGCTAAGGGCACCGAGACCTATGTAGATGTTGTGGAGGGTATGCAGTTCGATCGTGGATATATCTCGTCGTACTTTATCACCGACACCGAGAAGATGGAGGCGCAGTTGGAGAAGCCATATATCCTTATCACCGACAAGAAGATCTCGACAATGAAGGAGTTGATGGGCGTTTTGGAGCCAGTGGCTCAGAGTGGACGTCCACTACTTATCATCGCCGAGGATGTCGATGGAGAGGCTCTATCGGCATTGGTTGTCAACAAATTGCGTGGTGCACTTAAGGTTGCAGCATGTAAGGCTCCAGGCTTTGGCGATCGTCGCAAGGAGATGTTGGAGGATATTGCAGTACTCACAGGCGCTACAGTGATCTCGACCGACAAGGGAATGAGAATCGAGGATGCCAACATCACAATGTTGGGTGCTGCCGAGAAAGTTACCCTCAACAAGGAGTCGACAACCGTTGTCGATGGCATTGGCGAGAAGCAACTTATCGAGGAGCGTGTAGCTCAAATAAAGGCTGGTATCGAGACCTCGACATCGGACTACGACAAGGAGAAGCTCGCCGAGCGCTTGGCTAAGTTGGCAGGTGGCGTAGCGGTGCTCTACGTGGGTGCTGCAACCGAAGTCGAGATGAAGGAGAAGAAGGATCGTGTAGATGACGCTTTGGCAGCAACACGTGCCGCAGTCGAGGAGGGAATCATACCTGGAGGTGGCGTAGCATACATCCGTGCCACATCAGCTCTCGAGGGTCTCAAAGGCAATAACGAGGATCAAACCACAGGTATCCAGATCGTGAAGCGTGCTATCGAGGAGCCACTTCGCCAGATCGTATTTAACGCTGGTGGCGAGGGTTCAGTGGTAGTCAACAAGGTTCGTGAGAGCGAAGGCGCCATGGGCTACAACGCTCGTGACGACCGCTACGAGGATATGTTGGCGGCAGGTATCATCGACCCAACCAAGGTTTCACGTGTGGCGTTGGAGAATGCAGCCTCAATTGCAGCGATGTTCCTCACCACCGAGTGCGTCTTGGTTGAGCAGAAGTCAGACGAACCAGCAATGCCACCAATGGGCGGCGGCGGAATGGGCGGCATGATGTAGTGCATAAGAGTTCCAGAATCGCAATAAGGGTTAAGTTTGCGAGGTGCTCTCACCCGCAGCTTAACCCTTAATCATAAAAAACGACAAGATAATTTTGCAATTAACAATAATTTTGCTACTTTTGTCGAACCTTATGCAATAAGGATGTTGCTCGGATGGTGGAATAGGTAGACACGCCGGACTTAAAATCCTGTGACCAGTAATGGTCGTGCGGGTTCGATTCCCGCTCCGAGTACAATTTACATTGCTAACCACTTCGTTTCGAGGTGGTTAGCTTTTTTATTAGTACACCTTGCACAACATTTGCACAACACAATAATGTAGCTCGCTCGACATCGAATATTATCTATATCTGAATACAAAGTTAGCAATAATTCTCTAATTACCAAAACTTTACGCTACATATATGGATATACTAAAAATCAATATATACGCTAATTGTGTGGGGGTATCTCTATATAGGGGATTTTTCCATTTTTTTCACTATATTTACAAACCTAAAACAGATTAAAAGATGAATAAATTAAATAGATGTGGTCGAACATTGCTTGTTATATGTTGCGTTGTAGTGATTATAACACCTGTGATTTTATATTATACCCTAACAGCAAACTGGGGATTTGATAAGATAGGCGGAGAAAATGCACCTGCAATATGGTTGGGCTTTTGGGGATCATTCATAGGAGCAATAGCATCTTTTGCAATGATTGTTGTTACCTTATATATTCTAAGTAAGCAACTTGCTCACAATCAAGCCATAAACAAATTAAATCGAAAGTCAAATCAAATAAACAATGAAGAGAATCGCAGATTACAATTTGACATTCTCAGACAAAATAACGCACAAAGAGATTTAGATGATATAAAAGTGCCGATTGCTAACTTTCAAGTATCATTCAACTTGCTCTCTATTGCACCCATTATAGAAAATATAACCAATAAAAGATATTTGAAAGAGGATAATAACAAACTGGAGTTCTTAATAAGAGATATAGACGAGAAGGCTTTTCGTTTGGAGTTATCAATTAACAAATTAGTTAATAGTGAGCAACTAAATTTGTTTAACAAAATATATAATGAGATTTACAACGAATACACCTTATTGATTGCCGATTTGATTTTTTTCATTGATCTAATGAGAAATATACCGCAAGAAAAAGCTCAAATAGAAAAATATGTTAATTATCACATCAATGAAAACAGAGATAAAATGCTACAAAATCACACTACTCTTATTTCGGCTGGAATAGATATTTCATCGAATGTGCAAATATTAATAGAGCAAATAGGTGATTATATAAATATAGAAAAACACATTCAGAGAATAGTGGAGTCGAGATATAATCCTGCCATCATAAAAATTTCAGAGCTAAAAGAACAACTAAAACCTGCTATAATAGACCTTATTAATTCAGAGCAAGATATTATTGATGATATGCTTATAGTTAATAATACGCCAAATGAGTAAAGGTCGTTGATGTAAAGTGAACTATAAAAGGATCTGTTGTCTGTTGTTACCAACTCTGTGTTATTTGCTAACTTAAACATAGCAATACATATACCACTATTGTAATATACGAAAATTATCTTGATTTCTCGAAAAGATGGTGATTTTTACTCTATTTTGTCGTGTATAAATTCAGAGAATAAATTTACTTTGGTGTTTATATTATATGCAAAATTATAAATATTACTATCAAACTCTGCTAAGCCCATACTCAAGGGGCTTTCATCTCATCACTAGCGAGATTGTACGCAATCTACCACCCCTCCCAAAGGCAGGTATGCTCAACCTATTCATCAAGCACACCTCGGCAGGGTTGTCGATTAATGAGAATGCTGACCCTGATGTGCAAACCGATATGGGGGCAATCTTTGACCGCTTGGTTAAGGAGCGTGAGAGTTACTACACCCACACCTGCGAGGGGGCGGACGATATGCCTGCGCACGCTAAGTCGAGCATTGTTGGTGTTAGCCTTAATATTCCGATTACCGACCATCGGCTCAATATGGGGATTTGGCAGGGAATTTATCTCTGCGAGTTCCGCAATCGTGGCGGTGGGCGCAATATTGTGGCTACTGTGATGGGTGAATAAAAATAGATTTATGCCAAAGAAAAAGATAGAGGTCGAGATGGTGAGCTACGGGATTTACACTCAATGGGAGCGTGGGTCGAAAGAGCTGCCGAAGATTCGGAAACATACCCGTGAGATACCCTCCGAGCTTGATATTGAGTTCGGTTACACTCTGCGCATCTTGCGTGCCAAGGGGTCGAAGATTACCTTTGTGATGAAGCACCCACCCTTCTGCGACGACGAGGGTAACGTGCGTCCCGACTTCGTGGGCGAGGAGATGGTCAACTCCAACGAGTGGCACTTCTTCCTGGGCGACACGGTTTGGTTGCCTATTGAGGATAAGTGTGGCGAATGGGAGCTTATCACGATGCTCGATGGCAAGGAGGTAGCTCGTATGAAGTTTAATCTTTTTAATCCGAATATATAGAATAATTAAAATTTAGAGTAGAGTAGTTTTTAAGCAAAAGTTTAGGAAGCGATAAGCAATATTCTCTGTACTCTTCGATATTCATAATCAATAATTTTCTTAGGCTCGACTAAACTAAACACCTAATACCCACTTCCAAATAGGTACAACATCTATTTTTACACCACCAATCTCTATCTCTCGCTCCTCGTCAGCAGTAATGATTATTGAGCGTTTCACCTCAAATGCGTTGTTAAGTTTCACAAGTGCCTTGGTCTCTCGCTCGTAGGTAGCATCGTCTACTATGCTATATGATGCTTGAATAGCAATTCCTTCAGATGGAATATAAAAATCTACCTCTACACCTTTATTGTAGTAATAGATGCTCTCCATTCCATATTTTTTCATCAAGTTGATTGCTACGATATTCTCCAAAAGTTTAGTATCTGAATCGGTCAAAAAGATATTAAGCAGTCCATTATCATAGAAATATCGTTTTTGCGAAGTCTCTCGCTCACTGATATTGTCGGTATAGTTTGATATTCCAAAGATAAGGTATGCAGATTTCATATAACTAATATACTCCACGAGAGTATTACGTGAAATTTTTGCACCTGCCGAGCTAACGATATTTTGCAATCGAGTCTGGGTGGTAGGCTGCATCACGCTTTCTGCCAGCTTCTTAGCCAACAGTCGTATTGAATCAGCATTACGTATTCCATTGCGAGCTACAATATCACCCAATAACACCTTTTGATATAGCGAGTTCAGGTAGCTACGTTTGTCATTCAGCTCAAAAGATTCAGCAAAACCTCCATACCTAAAGTAGTTATCCCACAACTTCACAACACTATTTTTTACGCTGCTAAACTCCCAATTTTTCGGTAACTTCACACCATTAATTTTCAGATACTCCTCGAATGAGAATGGAAATACCTCTTTGACAATGAATCGCCCACCAAGAGTTGTGGCAATATCTTGGCTTAACATTTGCGCATTGCTACCTGTCACAAAAACCCTATATTTAGAATCGGCTAGTCTTCGTGCAAACTTCTCCCACCCTTCGATGTTCTGAATCTCGTCCAAGAATACAATCGGTTTTTTATCGAATAACTCCTCATAGCTCTCGATAATATCACCTAATTCCTCTGCCCTAATCATCGAGATACGCTCATCCTCGAAGTTGATATACAAAATATCCTCAATTGAGTTTTCGCCACTTTTAATAAGAGATAATATGTGCTGGAACATCAAAAATGACTTTCCTGCACGCCTCAAACCCACAAATACATAGTTGCATTTGCTCTCCAAAGCAATCTCTCTTTCGATTAGTTTAGTCTCTAAAATCTCCTCCTGTTTGCGGATTATGATCTTTTTAATGATGTTCTTATCCATAATTATGCTATTTATACAGAGCAAAAATAGATATTATTTCGCACTTATACAAATCATAATAGAAAATAATCAGTTGTTTTGAGTATAATATCACATTAGTATGATGAACGCAGCAATCGAGGTGCGATTGAAACGAGGTTGGAGATAAAAATCACACAAAGAAATAAGCTTTGCATATTTGCGAAAAATTCACTATTTTTACAATTATAAAATCGCAATCTACATATATCCTCTCAAGAGACTTTGTAAATAGTGATCAAAAGTGTAAAACAAACAAACCTACGGACATTAGGAACAAAACTTGCAACGAACCTAAGAATCAAAAATAGAGAACATATGACAATACTATATTTCACAGCAACAGGCAATAGTCTATACATCGCCAAGTCATTTGGAGGTGAGACCATCTCTATCCCTGCAATGGTTAAGGCAGGGACTTTGGAGTTTGCAGATGATAAGATTGGCATCATCTTCCCGATCTATTCAAACAAGGTTATGCCATATATCGAGGAGTTTCTGAAGAAGGCAAAGTTCAACTGCGACTACCTCTTTGGAGTTATGACCTACGGAATATATGCAGCTGGAGCAGTTAATCACTTGCAAGAGATTGGCACAAAAGCAGGGCATAATTTCGCCTATATCAACACCATTCGTATGGTTGATAGTTGGATTCCAGGCTTTAAGATGGAAGGGCAAATCAAGGGTGAGCACAAAAAGGAGATTAAGAAGCATTTGGAGGTGATTGCCGGTGATGTTAAAGCATCGAAAAAGATGATCCGCAAGAGCTCTGGATTTAGTAGGTTGCTCACTCGTTATCAAGTTAAGTCAGCTACCAAACCCAATCCCAAAGGTGGAATATTTGGCTTGGCAACTGGTCTTGGCATAAAGAACTTTATTAAGGTCGAAGAGACCTGCATTAGCTGCGGAGTATGCGCCAGCGTATGCCCTATGAACAACATAACAGTTGACAAAGTGGCTAAGACCATTGAGTTAGGCGACACTTGCCTATCTTGCTTTGCCTGCACACACAACTGCCCCACAAACTCAATTCGATTGACCAAAGAGCGTAGTCGTGCGAGGTACCGCAACAGCCACATAAGCCTTGCCGAGATCGTTAAGGCTAATAATAGCTAAGGTTAAAAGCTAGAGAACCTGAGTAATAACCAACCAACAAATGAAGACACCACTAAAAATCTCACACATAGACACGTTGGCAATAGGCAGGCGGTATATAATGGCGAACTTCAAGTATGAGGAGTTTCAGATGGTGGAGTCTCGATTTACTGACCAGATGTACTACCTCTCTTATATCGCTAAGGATATGTACGACAGAGATGTCGAACTTGCTGTAACTATTGACCTGCTCAACCGTACCATCTCGGGCGGCGTTGTTCTGCATAGAGATGAGTTGCAGGAGTACCTTTAAACTCCCAAATTTGCAAAACCAATTATTTTTCATACCTTTGTAATAGATATAATAATATTCAATAAGCACAGTATTTGCATTTAGCGGATATAATAGTATTTATTAATATTAGTTTTGGATAAGAAATTCTTATCCAAAACACCGCTAAAGCAAGTCTCCCCAAACGGTTTGGGGAGATTTAGAGGGGTTTATCGAACATAAATCGGCTTTTTAAAGCCGATAACCTGAGTTTTAGATATGGGAAATGAATAAAACTCACTGGTAAATATTACATTTCCCTTATCTAAGACTCCGGTTATTATGTATGACTTTGATTTAGATACGGCCGAGGAGCTAGCAGCTCGATTGGCTGATAATATTCAGCAGCGTAGGCTCGAAAAGGGGTTGTCTCGTGCGGCTCTTTCTCGGGCGTGCGGAGTTCCTGCGCCTACAATCGCCAAGTTTGAGCAGGAGCATACTATCTCGCTCCTTTCGTTCATCTCGATAGCTAAGGAGTTGGGATATAGTGACGAGATAAAGTCGCTCCTCTCAGAGCCGAAATTTAGCACCATAGAGGAGTTAGACCTAATCAACAAGAATAAAAATCGCAAACGAGGACGAGATGAAAAGAGTAGATAAATTAAAGGTCACCTATCACGACCGCACTGTTGGACAGCTCCGAATGACTCCCGACAGTCGCAACTGTGTCTTTCAATATGATCCGCAGTGGCTTGCCGAGGGCTTCTCTATATCGCCTATCGAGCTACCGCTAAAGCCTGATATGTTTATCGCAAAGCCCGAGCCATTTTATGGCAACTTTGGAATTTTCGAGGATAGCCTGCCCGACGGTTATGGTCGCTATCTGCTGAATCGCATCTTGAAAAAGCAGGGAGTCAGCGACTTTGACCTCTCGTCAATGCAGCGACTGAGTATCGTCGGTAGCTCGGGAATGGGTGCGCTCTGCTATGTTCCTGAGTCGTATGTGGGCGAGGAGAAGGCTCTGCCCCAAATGGACGAGTTGCAGAAGTTGGCATTGATGATACTTAGCGAGAAGTGGGACAAGGATGAGGAGGTGCTCTATTTTAACAGTGGCAACTCTGGAGGATGTCGCCCAAAGTGCCTGATGAAGGATGATGAGGGAAGTTGGCTTGTGAAGTTCCGCCACACATACGACCCACAGAATATGGGGGCAATGGAGGCTGAGTATAATTCGGTAGCGCAAAGATGTGGCATTGTAGTTCCTGACTTCAAACTCGTGGAGGGTAAATATTTCGCCTCAAAGAGATTCGACCTTGACGATAATGGCGAGCGACTACACACAGCAACAGCTGGCGCACTGCTGTGCGAGTCGATACTTATGCCGAAGATGGACTATCGCACACTGTTACACCTCACAGGCTACCTCACTCAATCCGTGGAGCAGGTCGAGCAGATGTATCGCAGAATGATTTTCAATATTCTCACCGCCAACAAAGATGACCACGCCAAGAATTTCAGCTTTATATATCGAGGAGGAGCGTGGCACCTGTCACCTGCCTACGACCTTACATTGTGCACAGATGGCTACCACGGAGAGAGGGCAACATCGGTTAATAATAGCGGCAACCCTTCGCTCGAAGATGTGCTAACGGTTGGCAAAAGCATCAAAATTACAAAAGCACGATGCACCGAGATAATCGACGAAGTAGCCGAAGGGTGCAAGTCAATTCTGCAACCCAATAAGATTACGACACGCAAATAGGTTACAAGAAAGAGCAGAAATCACTTGAATCTGTCGAAAGAATAGGTTATGTTTGCACTGTAATAAATGCTTGAAATAAGGTGAGTTCTTTGATAATACTAAAATCGTAACCCAAGCGTAACCATCATTTTTTCGGAGTTGGTAAATTTAACACTCTAAGGTGGTTATGTGGTTTAGGTTCGGGGAGAGAGGGTGCCGAAACATAACCAAAATTTAGGCTCAAATAACCTCTTTTAGCCCCTCGATGTGGCGATGTCTACTCGGAACGTTGATAAACGGCGAGAAAGTAGCCATTTTCGTGTAACCAAACCGTAACCACTCGAAACAGTCGCTTTTGTAAATCTTTGACACTCACGCAGGTTACGAGCAAAATACCTCGGTCCCCCTTCTTCCGCCAAAAAGTTTTTGCAGAATATGCAAAACAGACAAAAAACCTTACAAATCAATGATTTGTGAGGTTTTTTTTGTCTATACACCCCTCCCTTTCGTGGACACACAGAGGAGAGGTTTGGACAAAAATCTTTCTCCAAATCGTTACCCCTCGAAAAAAATTCAGAAAAGGGTAACGATTTGTCCTTAAATGTCCATTCGATGTCCACAGATGTACACACAAACAAAAGGAGAATGACTAACAGAGTCGCAACACACGCTCTGTTAGTCATTCTTCTTTCAAGGGGCTATGACCCGATCCTAAATCTCCTTGCCGTCGATATAGACCAAAGTTTCACCAACAACTGGAAGCAACTTATACTCCTGGTAATCATCGGTCAAGTCGTGTCCGAGTTGCCAAATCATCACACCACCATAGGTGTTATCAACAACATATTGACACTTCTCTGCAATTTTGAGTCGACCATCATAAACCGTATTTGCAATTTGGTTGCCTTCAGCAATCGCCTCAGCTCCATAAGCACTGAGATATACACCAAAGATCTCGCTATATGACTTTTGAACTCCTGCATCACCAGAAGCCGAAGAGGATGCACCAAGGTTATCGTAGGTATATCCATAGAATGGCACACCTCCAATAAGTTGACGACTATCGGCACCAAATTTCTCGGCAGCCTCCGACATTGTAGAGGTGAAGTAGCTTACCGAGGCGTGGTCGGCATTGAGGGTACTCCAATTATTGTCGTAGATCATCAAGTTAATAAAATCTACGATTGAGCCCAAATCAGAGGGATAACTATTGTAGTTTGGTGCAACAGCAACCGAGAAAAGAACCTCCTCACCACGCTCTTGCTCCAACTCATCGAGCGCCTCGCCCAATTCACGAAGAAAGGTGTCATAGTCGGAACCGATGTTGCTGTACTCCTCGAAGTCGATATCGATACCTGCAAGGTCGTACTGATCAACAAAATCTACGAGCGATGCTATTAGCGATGCTCTCCAGCCACTATTGCTAATAGCTTGGTAGAAGTTGTTGCTGTTTGTATCCGAACTTTGAACCGAGATCATCACCTCGAAGTCGTTCGACTCTGCCTCGACGAGCAATTTGGTTAGACGATCAATAAGTTGATCCGAAGAGTATTGGATCGAACCATCTGCATTGACTTGCAGAAACGACATTATGACGTGCGAAAGATTACTCCAATCGATATGGTCAATTTTATTCTCATAGTCGAAATATGCTGCTGTTAGGTATCCCACCGACTTAAAGTCAATAATGTCCGAGAAGTCGGGAAGCGAAAGTGTGTATTTCTCCGACACTCCATTCAGCGTAACGGTATATGTTTGGCTTTGCGACCATGCCTCTTCGCCTGGAATAGGCGAGATTATTGCACCCTCGGCCAATGTATAACGTACAGCGGTTATGCGCTGGCTATACTCGATGTCGGCAAGTGTCATACTCTTAGAACTTTGATCGATAGCTGCATAGTAGTTATTACTACCATAGGTTAGCACAAACTCCTGTAGTAGATAGCCCGAATTGGGGTTCGAAGCCTCAATTGGATCGCTTTGGCACGAGCTGAAGAGAACTCCGATGAGAAGTGCTATCAAGCATTTTGAAAATTTAATAAGTTTTTGTCTCATAATATTGTTGTTTTAGCCAAGTGGGTGTATCACCTTTGAGGGCTCTACCCCACTTGTAAACGTTTCGACTTAATTATTCCGCATAGATTGATTTATCACTTGGCTCAACATCCCAATCAATTGGAGGTGTGTAGAACCATCTATGGAGATATGCATCACCTGTACCCATTGTACAGCCAACAACAATATTGTAGAGGTTATTGTCGTAAGCGCTATTGAGTACCGCAGTTGGTTGCGCCGAGTGAATAACCTCACCATCGAACAACCACTCGTAGTTATGGTAACCCGACTCACCCTCGAATACATTGATTCCGATAGTGTGTTTTGCATCGGTATCGAGATCCGAGATGTTGGTGCTAACTACAGCCGAGATAATCGTAGACGAACCTGTCGACTTGTGAGCTCCAGCGTAGAAGTTACACATCGCATAAGTTGCCGAAGAGCTATCATAAACAACCATAATTGTAACACCGTCGTCCGAAGTAAAGGCACTTGAGTACTCAGCCTCGTAGAGACCTATTGGAGTGGCATTATTAGTGCTGTTAAGCATGATACGACCTGCCCCCGAGAAGTATAGCGAGCCATCATCTTGGTAAGTTGGCATAGTTCCTGTGTAGAGTTGGTGATCTGCGTCTGAGAATTCGTTAGTTACCTTTGGATCGCCTTGTTGCTTGATGGTTATCGCCTTAGCAATAACTGGTGAGCCATCCTCCAACTCGTTAACCGACACTAAGTAGAACATCGCCGCACGAACATCGGTGCCAGTGTAGCCGTCGATGTTGATCGTAATGCTCTTGTCGCCACTAACCGCATTTGATGCTCCAAGAGGGAAGTCGCTGCTCGAGTACCAAGCAACATCTTCGTCTGCTTTGACTACATACCACTCTGAATTTGACAATACGTCGATCTCGATGCTTCCTGCCTCGGTGCTCTCTATGCGGAACTCAGTGCTTTCGGCATCACTATCGGCTGCATAGGCGCCCAACACAAGACCAGCTTGCACAAAGCTCACACTGCCTTGCAGGTCTCCATTACGATCGAAAAGCTCGATCGCACCCGAACGATTCTCACCACTATTGGCAGCCACTTTGAACGAAACTTCGATTTGAGTATCGAGCTTCGTGTTAATTGTGCCACTGGTAGCGCTGGTGATACTCACCCACGAAGATGAGCTCTCGGCAGCTGCAACGCTCCAATTTTGGTTTGTCGTAAATGTAAATTGAAGATCCTCGGTCGAACCATCTTCGTGCACCTCATCGAAGCTCACATCGCCAACCACAAGCTTTGCAATACCTGTTTGAGTTACTGTAGTACTCTTAAAGACCCAGTAATCACTCTTGAGGTAGATCACATCGACTCTATCGTCGAGCTCTTCGTTGGCCTCGTAACTCACAGTAACTTCGCAGGTTGTATCGGCATCGTCACCCGAATCAGGAGTGATCGAGCACCAATCTGGGTTGTCGTTGTAGACCTCCCATGGCATATTTGATTTAATCTCGAACGAAATTGACTCCGAGCCGTCTGCAGCAATCGTGTAGCTATCCTCAACATTGCGGTAGCGAGGATCTACCCACTCCTTGTCATCTTGAGTGTCATCGGTACTACAAGCTGCAAATCCGACAAGAACCATAAGGGCTACGACCCATTTTGCGTTCTCTATAATATATTTCTTCATAGCTCTAAATTTTAATAATTTTAGTTCTCGTATGGCTCGTAGCTAAACGAGTCTATTGTAATGGTACTTCCAGTCGAACCACCACCAACACCAAAGTAAATATTCATATTGTTGAGGTAATTTTCGTTATTCAAGAAGCTTGTGATACCTCCCGTAGAGCTCAATATCTCACCATCGATCGATACCGTCAAATTCATGTTTACTGGATTTGTCGAGACAGGCAGAAGCGAGATGGTAAGAGTGGTCATAGCCTCCAACTGCGCTATCGTTGGTTTGAGCGTTGTTACTGCTGCCCAAACTCCCTGGTCGCTCTTCAACACCGATTGAGATGCCGAAGGGCCAATGTTGATATTAAACTGCTCACCCGACGAATTTGTCGAACAGATAGCTTGCAGGTTGATAAATGCATCCGAAACACCTTCGAAATTACTAAATTTAATGGTGTAGGTTCCCATTCCAAATACCGCTAAGCCATCAACGCCATCGGTGGTAAAACGTGACTGCGTTCCACTCTCGTGGTTGATTGTCACCGAACCATTGTCACCCAAAGAGTAAGATCCATTGAGGTACGAAGTGTAGTTTAGAGTAGAAAAATCGAGCTCTACGCTATTGTCATCCTCCTCCTGGTCGGGAGTTGTTTGGTCGTCAGCACTGTAAGGATCATAGGTAAACGAATCGATAGTAATTGATTGTCCAATAGTACCACCCACACCCATATAAAGAATATCGTATGGAGGGTTGCTATCGTCGTAGTTAATATTCTCGATAGATTGAGTGTAGAGAACGCTCGACGCACTATCGTAAAGAGTAGCTGTCACCACAAGTCTCGACTCGTCACTCTCCTTGGGTAGGAGTTTGATCTCGAGGCGCTCCATAGCCTCTATTTGAGCCAATGTTGGAGCAATGGTAACGTTATTTACTACCGTACCATTAACTTTGACAATGGTTACACCAGCACCAGGACCGATATTGAGAATCACACGGTCGGTAGTGAGGCCATTGATATCGAACTGCATATTGAAATATGTGTCGGCCGAACCTTGGTAGTCGCTAAAGATTAGGTTGTAGGTACCAAACCCCAAATCTGTTGTCGAGTATGCAATGCGAGACGAAGTGCCCGAAGTGTGAGTGAGGGTCATACCTGCACCGTCATTGAGAAGTGCAACTTCACCATTGAGGTAGCTCTTATCGGTAAATAGACCGAAGTTAACCGAGTTCTCCTCATTTGAATCATCATCTGTATCTGGAACAACTGCCGATGGATCATACTCCTCGAACTCGAAGCCACTAATGACCATGTAGTTTGTTCCCGAAGCCGATGGAGCCGAGTCAGCACAGATACCAAAGTATAGAGCCAAGTCATTGACGAAGCTTGGATTTGCACTGTAGTAGTTGGTCATCTGAGTCGAGTAGTCATAGATGGTTCCGCTGTCGTTGCTTAGTTTCACCGCAACATTCATCATCGAAGCGTCGGTTGCGTCGGGCAGAACAGAGAATACCATCTTGGTCATCGATTGAAGATTATCCAGAGTTGGAGTGATAACTGGATTTTGGAAGATCGTACCTGCCGCATTACGGATCACCGATGTGCTCGAGGTAGGTCCTATCGCCACATTGATTCGGTCGGGGCCAGAGTTCTCAGCTTGAATATTGACGTATGAATTGCTTACACCAACATATTTTTCAACGTCGATAGTATATGTTCCCATACCGTAGATGCTGTTGTTGTTCGACGAGATTCTTGCCTTGAGGCCGCCCACGTTGTCGATCGTAAGAGTTCCCGTAGCAGAGTCTACAGTTGCATTAGAGGTTCCAGTCATATAGCTAATGTAGTTGAAAGCTCCATTTTTGGTCTCTTGCGTTAGGGTGATATTCTCCGAGCTGCTCACATATCCATCGTCGGTTTGAAGCGAGAGGGTCATCGAGCGAGTAGCAAATGTAATATTTTTCTCGAGTGTAACCAAAACTACACCTTCGCTCTCGAAGAGCGAGTAGTCGATTTTAGCTAAACTATTGTCGCAATACATTGCCCAAGCATCCGAATCTGTCACAACCTCGATACGAAGAGTCTCACCATCGGGCGAAGCGCTGATGGCAGAAGCATCTGCGAAATCGAGCGACACAGCTACCTGCTGCGTGAACTCCAACGAAGCCTCCTTGCCGTCTGCATTCGAGATAGTCATTGTAGTTACAATATCCTCCTCAGTTCTATTGGTGGTCTTGGTGGTTGCCGTAACAAGCACTGGATCCTCGGTCATGTAGGGGTCTCCCTCGCCCTGAGATGGATCAAACGAGAAGTATTCGTTCTCGTCGATACTCCACTCCGAGGTAGAGGTGACGGTGAAGGTTGCAGTAGAGCCCTCGACACCCAAAACGCTTAGTGCCGACTCGCTCAAAACAACAGCTGCACCGTAGCCCATTTGAACTACTGTAATCTCCTCGCTGTTGGCTACGCCATCGGCCGAAACCACGATCTTTGCAGTGCGAGACTCGGTGCTGATGTTAGCCTCAGCTATGATGTAAACCTCGACCTCGAGAGATAACTCCGAGCTAGAGTATCCACTCAAACTACACCACTCTTCGCCTTGGGTAACTTCGGCTTGCCAAGGGGTGTTAGCCTCGACCAAAAATTTATTTGACGAATTTGCCGCAAATGAGATCTCATCGGCCACCGTTGCTGTAACTGTCAAGAAATCAGGCAGCATAGGTTGAGAGTCGATATCGTTCTTGGTACAAGATCCCAATAGGAGAGCAAAGCATGCCCAGGCCATGATGGCTCTTGTGCATCTCTGTAATTTATCTATTTTTTTCATTTTTAAACTCATTTTAGTGATATCAAAATTAAATTCTCCTACCAACCAGCGTTCTGTGGAGCAAGGTTCGGATTAGCAAATAATTCTTCTTGAGGAATAGGGAAGAGATTCATCTTGTCGTTCCAATATCTATTCTCGTATAGGTCACGACTGTAACGGTAGCTGCTGCCACTCTTCTCGATACTCACGCCATAGATTGCAGTGGTCTCGAGTCCAATTCCCCAACGACGAATATCCCAAAAGCGGTGATCCTCGAAGGCAAACTCCACTCGCCACTCGTTGCGAATAATCTCACGAAGGCCATCTTGAGTGTTGTAGGTCGACACATAAGCTGGCGTTTGAGCCAACGAAGGCATACCTGCATTGGCACGGATCAAGTCCACCGCCTCTACAGCCGACAGAGGCAGATCACTGCTTGTATAGCTTGGACCATACGCCTCGTTCATCGCTTCGGCATAGCTCAAAACAGCCTCCGCATAACGATAGATAACCCAATAGTGGTAATTTGTCACCGTTGCATTTTGGATAAAGCTCGATGACTCTTGGATATATTTACGCAAGAAGTAACCCGTAGCTGAACCACCCTCGGCAATCGAGAAGTCGTCGGCGCCACCATCGAAAGTCTCAATTGTCTCGCCCTTGAACGAAGAGCCATTTGCCAAAATAGTGCGCTCGAAACGTGGGTCACGACCCATATAAGGAGTTGTAGTGTCGAAGTTTGGATCGTCACACTCCCACTCACCATTGTCGCTTAGGGTCACCTGGTAACCATCAGCGGTTTGGAATGCATCAACTATATTTTGAGTTGGGAAAACACCATAGATACTGCCCGAACGATTACCATAAGTGAAACGCACTGGGAAGTTATAGAGTTCAAAGGTGTTTGTCTGTGAATTCAATCTCACCAACACAATTTCACGAGAGTCAAGCGTATTGCCAGCAATCACGCCATCGCTATCGAGGCTATACTCCAGCGTTCCTTCGGTGCGCTCAAGAGTCAATAGTGCGTAAGCCGCTTTGGCTGCCGCCTCCCACTTCGATGTGTCGCCAGAGGTGTTGTGTAGTGGGCTGGCTGCATAGAGCAGAGCCTTAGCCTTGACTGCCAATGCAAAACCTTTAGTTGTACGACCATACTCCGAACCAAGAACGGTATTATAGGTAGCTGGAAGCATCTCGGCACACTCCTCGCACTCGGCTACGATAAAGTCGACAACATCGGCGAACGATGTTTTTTCAATCTCGTTAGCCTCATCGATCGAGAGCATAGTGGTTGGCATTGGGATATCGCCATAGCGACGAGCCAACTCGAAAAAGTAGTGAGCACGAAGCACACGAGCCTCGTAGGGGTGGTACTGCAACTTATCCATCCAAGTTGCGTAGTTGGTATTGTACTCAAAACGTGAGAAGTCGGTCTCAGCTATTGACTCAATAAATTCGTTTGCAGCACGGATACCGTAATAGAGCGACCACTTGGTATCGACAGTATTAGATGCCGACCAGTTACCATTGTTCATCGCTTGGATTGTGCCCGAGGCATTAGCGTACTCAGCGTCGTCGGAGCCACAGTCACGCATAGCTCCATCGATCGAGCCAAAGTCTTGCGGCATGTAGCTGTAGACGTTAGTAAGCATTTGCGCACTCTTAGTGTAGTAGTCGTAGATATCGTCGTGGGTGTAGACATCCGAGGTCTCGTCAAAGTCGAGATAGTTACACGAAGTGATTGTCGCACACGCTGCTATTATATAAAATATTCTTTTCATACTCTAAAGGTGTTGTTTAAAAGTTAAATGTAACGCCTGCCCAGAAAGCCTGAGTCGAGAGATAATACTCCGACGAGATAACCTCAGGATCGGTAAAACCAATGTTGTCGATCGAGAAGAGGTCGGTAGCTTGAAGATATACCTTAGCACTTGCAAAACCGAGCACCTTGCTTGGGATATTATATGCCAAAGTCAAGTTACGTAGCTTAACGTATGAGAAGTCACGAAGCCAAAGTGAGCTTGCTTGGTAGTTGTTAGAGTTGGTAAGCGTCGTTAGACGTGGCATTGTCGCCTCGGCAGCGTTCTCGGCAGTCCAATAAGTCTCCGACTCGAGGAATGCTGTAGAGAGGTTGCCATACTCAACCAACGGATCGTAGAGACCTGTGTTGAGAAGCGACTTTGTCACACCCGAAACACCTTGGAAAAGAGCTGAAAGCTCCCAACGACGATACGAAACATCGAGAGCTACACCAAAAGTGAATGAAGGATCCGATGAGTCGTACATCTTAACAATGTCGTTGCTGTCGATAACACCATCACCATTTTGATCTTTATACTTCACGTCACCTGCCGTCACGTCACCAAAGCTTTGTGTTGGGCTGTTGTTGATATCAACTTGATCGGCAAAGAATCCAATAGCCTCGAGACCATATTGTTGAGTCACCTCATTGCCACTTTGGTAGAGATAGTCATATTGTTGATAGGCTTGACCATTATTGATAATTTCGCTACGGTAGTACGACCCAGTGAGTTGCACGCCGTAACCCCAATCACCCTTCGAGTTGCGATAAGAGGCTCCAAAGTCGATACCACGATAGTTGGTTGAGCCTGTCGACTGCTGCGAAAGGTCGATACCAATTACCGACGATACGGTACCCATTGTCACCAATACGTTGCGACGTTGATCCTGGAAATACTCAGCATAGAGTGATACATGGTCGTCGAAAAGAGATAGGTTAAAACCTGCTGTAAATCTCAACGAACTCTCTGGTTTGAGATACTCCGAAGGAAGATCATTTTCTGCTTGACCATAGTTTGCAGTGTAGCTGGTGGTAAAGAGATATGAACCTGCGTTGGTTGTACTATAGTATTGACTATAGAGTCCGTAGGTAAGATCTGCATCGCTTGCCGAAAGACCATACGAAGTGAAGAATTTAAGCGAGCTAACAACATCGTTGTCGGCAAGGAACTCTTCGTTAGAGGCCATCCACGCAAGGTTAACAGCTGGATACCAGTTAAAACGAGAGCCCTGCTCTATGTACGAAGTACCCGAGTACGATGTAGCAACATCCACAAAATAACGATCAGCGTAGTCGTACGACACTCGACCAATACCTGCTTGACGCTTCACCGATGTATTTTGGCCATTGAAGATTGTTGAGTTGTGGCTATACAAAAGTGATGACGAGAGTGAGTGATCACCAAAAGCACGTGAATAGTTAAATCCTGCCAACACCTCGGAGCGAACCATAAGCGAGTTAAAGTCTGAATCATAAGTCAACACCGATGCATCCTCTCCGTCGTAGGAAGGCGAGGTTACGATGGTACCATTCGAAAGAATTGAAGAGTTGTATTGGCCGTAGCGGTAGCTATCCTCAACATTGTCGTACATGCTTCCCTCGTAATCGAACGAGATCGAAGCCATTGCCGAAAGACCTTGGGTAAGAGCATCGAGATCTTGCGTCAATTTAAGATTCGCAATAAGGGTTGTCGAGGTTAGGTTGTCGATACCTGTACTGTTGAGAAGCGCTGTTGGGTTGTTGGCGCCATAACCATCGGCACTACCATATGCACCATCATCGAGTTTCACAGGGAAAGCTGCCGAAGGGGTGTTGAATGCCGCCACCGAAGCCTCAGAAGCCGAAGCGCTCAAATTGCTTTCGCTAATACGACCCATCACACCAAAGTTAAGAAGTGTTGTCGAGGTGAGGTTAACGTCGATATTTCCACGAATACCTAAGCGAGTATCTATAGGCGATGTTGAGTAATCATTATTATCCGACTCGCCACGATAAAGCGCTGTATCTTGCATGTAGTCAACCATCGTAAAGTAGCGGAACTGCTCATTACCTCCCTGGAACGTAAAATCGAGGCGATGGTTATATCCAAAATCGTTGTAGATTTGATCCATCCAATCAACATCGGCATAGATCGAAGGATGAGTGCCGTTTTGGAAGGCCGCCAACTCCAAGTCGCTATACTTTGCCGAAAGACCGTCGAGAGCACGTGCTTGGTTATATGCTGTTGCATAGGTGTAGGCATCGGCAAATTCTGGCTCACGGAACGCTGTCGAGAGACCAAATTGATAATTAGCAGAAACTCGCAAAGGCTCACTGCGTCCACTCTTAGTCTCGATCAAGATTACGCCATTGGCACCCTGCACACCATAGATTGCAAGCGAAGCTGCATCTTTGAGTAGCGTTATGCTTTCAATCTCAAGATTGTAGAGCTCGGTGATCTCACGCTTAAAGCCATCGATAAGAATCAGCGGAGTTTTACCGTGGAGAGTAAGCGTAGCGTTGTTGGTAGCACTTGTGGCGTTGACACCCTGCACAAATACTCCTGGCAAAGCACCATATAGACTCTTTGCGAGATCTACGTGAGGTGCATTTTCAAATATTGTACTATCTTGACTAAAGCTGCTATAAGCACGGCTCGCCGAAGGCGTTGCAAGCAACTCACTGTCGTTGTTCTGTGCATAGATCGAGCTTATGGCAAGAGATAGTGACAATACTAAAATATAATATTTTTTCATATTTGTATCTTCTATTAGTTAGTAACTTCTACACTCTGCCAACCTGGATTCTGAGTCATTCCGTAGCCAAGGTTTACCTCATCTTGAGGAATTGGCGAAAGGTACCACTTAGTATCCCACGATGTTGCCCAGTAACGAGTTGTAGGAATCTCAGAGACAGTAAAGGTAAACTTGGTAGGCGAAGTTGTTGAATCTTGGCCAACTGATGTGAGCTTGAGAAGTGGCTTTGTGAAATCCTCCTCTAAGCCCCAACGAACCATATCGAACCAACGAACCTCTTCTAATCCAAACTCTTTAGCACGCTCATTCAAAATATATTCACGGAACTCCTCTTTGCTCATGCTGCGGTCGGGCACAGCGCCCAAACCTACACGTTCACGAATAGCGTCGACATAGGCATAAGCATTTGTTGGCGAACCCTCATACTCGTTGATCGCCTCAGCGTAGCTTAGGTAGATCTCCGCTAAGCGAAGATATGGCCAGTGTGGAGGGGTGTTACGATCGCTCGAGTCCTCGAGATTAAATTTCATGATGTAGAAACCTGTATGATTAGCAAATCCCTGATAATCGGTAGCGTTGGTGTGAACCGAAGCTACTACACCGCTATAGCACAATGCTCCTGGAGCGGCTACAGTTTCGTAGAGACGTGGGTCACGAGTAGCTGTACCTGGGATTTGAGAATCGACAGGAATAAAGAATGGAATTGTGTAATCCTCGGTAGAGTCCCAATCGACATCCCAATTAAACTCATCTGCATTGAAAGGGGTACCATCGGCCCAATCAAACATATTGACGTAGCTAAGTGTTGGACCCGAGAAAATCACGTTGGGAGCCATATAGCTGTGATAAGTTGTGCTGACACTCTTGCGAATCGAGATAAGTGACTCTGTAGTACCTGTCTCGAGGTATGCTTCACGGAACGCCTTGCGATAATCGTCGTGAGTGGTGCCCGATGCCTCGACTAATTGGTAGTGGCCATTAGCCGAAAGCGATGTGAAGAATGCCTTTCCTGCGTTGTAGGCTGCCTCCCAACGAGATGCATCGTAAGACTCGTAACGAGTGTAGGTATTGGCCTCAGAGTGCCATGGAGTCGACGAGTTAAATGTTGGACTTGCAGCAAATAGCAATATGCGTAGTTTAAGTCCCATTGCAGCAGCCTTTGTCATACGTGCTCCATCGACACTATCATCGCTTTGGTACCAAGGGAGGTCCAAAGCTGCCTCGTCGAGAAGATCCACGATAAAATCTACGGTCTCTTCGAATGTTGCACGAGGAAACTCTATTTTGTCGGATGTCTCGACAACGTGGTCGATAAGGGGCACACCACCCACGTAGCGCAACATCTCGGCATACGAAAGGGCGATAACAACCTTAGCCTCAGCAACACGCTCTTTGCGGGTAGTGTCGTCGATATCGGGAATGAGGTGTGCATTCTCGACATATAACCAACCATAGCGAATAGCGTAGTAGCTATCCTCGTCGGCAAATCTATACGCCTCGCTGCCCAAGATAGTCGAGTTGAGGCTATTGCTCAATGCTCCATTGTAGTATAGGTTCGATGGGCCGTCGGTCTGACCTGCTTTCCAACTCATCATAAGGTCGGTGATACACTCCAACACGTTGGCACCCAATTTACCATCATCGACAGTTGGGATTCCGTATGGAAGGTATGAGTAAGCTGCCGCCAACACACGATCGGCGTTGTAGGTCGAGCTAAACATCTCGTCGATCGATGCTCCCTCTTGATCTGGAGCCTCACTAAAAGCACCATCACCAAATTTGATCTCGGCACACGACGAAATCAAAATAGAGGCTATCGTAGAGAGTAAAAATATAATCTTTCTCATTGTACTCTTTTTCTTTAGAATTTAATATTGATACCCAAGTCAAATGTCTGCACCATAGGGTATTCTCCATTGTTCGAAGCCAAAGCCTCGGGATCTTGGAAGTCCAATGGACTTATTGTAAATATGTTATAACCCGAAAGTTTAACACCTATAGAGTTGATTCCCATAGCCTTTAGTTTAGGATTGCTACTAAATGTATAACCTAACGATAGGGTTTTGAGGCGAAGATAAGTTGCATCTTTGAGCCAAAGTGTCGACTGCTCCGAGTTCCACGACTCCGAAGTCTCCGAGACACGTGGATAAGTTGCCGTTGTATTGTCCGAAGTCCAACAGTTGTCGACAAAGTAGTCGAGTAGACCACGAGTACCAGCATTGGTAAATGGAATACGGTAATCCGACTCCATCATGCGGCTTACGTTGGTAGCACCAGCAAATTGCACATTAAGGTTGAAGCCCTTGTAAGAGAAATCTCCCACAAGACCAAACATATACTCGGGAGTAGTCGAGTAACCTGTAGTCATCTTATCGTCGTCGTTGACAATACCATCACCGTTAAGATCGGCATACATTGCATCACCAGGATAAACCGTTGTGTATGGCTGTGGAAGGCTCGAGTTGAGCTCTCCGTTGATAAAGTCACTCTCTTGGTAGAGGCGCTCGAATTGGTAAACTTCAGTGAAGTAACCAACGGGGTTACCCGTTTGATTTTTGTAGTCGTAGCCAGTGTAGATCTCATCCATAAATAGGATTTTGTTACGTGCAAACGACACATTTGCCGCAAGGTTGTAGCTAAAGCCCGAAGGACGAATATCTCGCCAGCCTATCGAGAGCTCATAACCTTTATTCTCGACCTCTCCGATATTGAGGTTAGGCATTGTCATACCGATGATCTCGGTTATCGAGTTTGGCAACATCAAGATATTTTCACGGTGCTCATAGAATACATCGGCATTCAAAGTCAACTTATCGTTGAGCATAACCATGTCGAGTCCAAGGTTATACTTAACCGAAGTCTCCCATGTCACATCCGAGTTACCCGACGTTCCTAAGTAGTATGCCTCGGTGCCCGACGAGTTGTTGTTACCAAAGTAGTAGTAGCCATTTTGCTCCCATACACCATCCATATATAGGAATCGAGAGCTACTGCTATCGTTACCCACTTTACCAGCTGAACCACGAACTTTTAGGAACGAAATAAAATCTTGACGCTTCATAAAGTTCTCTTCCGAGACTACGTAACCCAAAGAGATCGAGGGGAATAGACCAAAGCGGTTTTTACCCGACTCAAAGTTCTCGGAACCGTTGTAACCAGCATTAACCTCCAAAAGGTAGCGGTCACGGTAGCCATAGGTTATACGACCAACATAACCGCTATAGCTGCGAGGGATGTAGGTGTAGTCGAGGTAGCTACCCGAGTAGATTGGATAGTAATCCTTTGATTGGGTATAGAGCAGCAGTCCCGATAGGGCGTGGTCGCCAAATGTGCGAGCATAGTTTAATCTAAACTCCAAAGACCAGTTACGGTCACGGCTCGAACTCTCGGAGTAAGGCAGTGGAGTGTAGGCAGTTCCCGTAGTTGGGATATATACAAGTGTCTTGTCGAAATCGGGATCTGTCATCGCCAAAGTCGAGTCGTCGAGTTGCGATTGATAGTAAATTGTATTTGACTCCAATCCCCAATAGTCGAGCGAACGATCTTTTAGCAAGTAGAAATTATTATCGTATGATCCTTTGACCATTGCGCTCAGACCCTTAGTCCACGACGAAAGATCTTGCGAGATCTCGACATCCATATTAAGGTCCACCTCATACTCGTTTTGGTAACCCATTCCGTAGAATGTGTAGTAACCGTCACGCATATTATTAAAGGTCGATGGAACCGACGAAGATGAGACAATCGAGCGAACGCCATCAATCAAACCTGGCGATGCAAATGGCAAACTCCAAAGGTTCACCATCACCCAAGGGTTCGATACATCTTCGTAGACTCCTGGCTCTTGTGTTGCACCAATCGCACCACCAATATTAACCTTCATTGTGGTTGTGTTGGTTAGCGCAAAGTCGAGGTTCGCACGGTAGTTATAACGATTATAGTTGTAGTTATTATCGTAGTCGTGACCCTCCATCTGCTTTAGAAGTCCATTTTGGTAGAGGTAACCCATCGAGATAAAGTAACGAACATCTTCGCTACCACCAGAAATATTGACGTTACTTTGAGTCTGGATAAATGCATCACGGAACATCAAATCACCCCAATCGGTGTCTGGGTACATAATTCGATCGGATCCTGTGCGGTAAGCCTCAACTGCGACATCGCTAAAGTTGAAAGCTGTAGTACCATCGTTAGCATTTTTCTGGTTGTACATCAAAGCATACTCATAACTATTAGCTTGTTGAACATACGACGTTGGAACTTGCGCTCCAATAGAAGATGACACAGAGATTTGTGGCGCACCTACTTTACCACGACGTGTGGTAACCAAGATTACACCATTTGCTCCTCGCACACCAAACACTGCTGTCGAGGAAGCATCCTTGAGCACCGTAAGGCTCTCGATCTCATTTGCGTCGATCGACGAGAACTCACGCTCCACGCCATCGACCAACACCAAAGGCTGTGAGGCTCCTGTAGTAAGAGAACCTACACCTCGAATGTAAATCTGAGCGTCACTTTTACCAGGTTGACCTGTAGTTTGAATTGTGGTGACTCCAGGCATCTTACCTGCCAAGACGTTCGACACATCGGCAACTGGAGTTACCAACAGATCTTCGGTCGAAACCGAGGCTATGGCACCCGTCAAAGTCTCCTTCTTTTGGCTACCATAGGCGATGACTACAACGTCATCAATCACAAGTTCATCACTTTGCAGCACTATCTTGAAATAGGTTCGAGTACCTACTACAATCTCTTGCTCGGTGTAACCAAGCATAGAGATCACCAAAGTACTCTCTGCAGAGGGAGCTGTCATTGTAAAACCACCATCAAGATCGGTAACTACACCTAATGTGGAATTTTTTACAAGAACGTGTGCGCCGATGACGCCTTCGCCTTGATCGTCCAACACCTTACCCGAGATTGAAAGCCCTTGAGCTTCAGCCTGGATTGGCATACTAACCAAAATTAACAGTAGTGGAATGACCATTTGTTTGAGAATTATAAGCAAATTCTTCATACAATTAATTTTTAGGTTAAACTTTTAGTTATTTTTATTGGTTCTTAAATTTTGCGTATCGTTGAGTCGATAAGTTTGGTGACGCCATCCATCAATAGGTGCTCACCACGCTCGACACCCTCTTTGGGAGCATACCAGTCGGTGTGGAACTCCCACCAGAAAGCCCCTTTGTAACCAGCCTCCTTGATCCACTCCATCTTGAGTGCAAGCGAACGAGCTGTATCGATTGTAATAAAGCTTGTTGAATCGGGCGAGAAGAAGTAAGGAACTTGCTCTTCGGAGTCCCATTGCTCTACCCAACCCTCTTTTTCGATTAGGTTAGGCATCTCATATGCCGAGCAGTAGCGACCATATTTATTAAGGAGTTCACCCTCGGGCAATTTTTGAGATGGCATAATATCGAAATATTGGAAGCCATAACTAGCCAAACCAATACAGATCTTTTTGGGTGAAAACACATCCCAATCTTGGAGTGTCTTGCGCATGGTTGTCAGTGGAGTGTTGTGAGTTGCTACATCGCCCCAATTTCCGCCACCTATATCATATGTCATTAGATTGATCCAATCGACCTGAGCCGATAGAGCATCTGCTTGCTCCTTAGTATATGTGTGAGTTGTGTGAAGTGCCGTGGTGAGGTAGAGCGGTTTGTCGAGGCCCAAAGCATCGAGCGACGCACGGATATCGGCCATAAACAAGATGTGTTCATCGAGAGTTATGGTGTGTTCCCAATCGAGCTCAATTCCGTCGTAGTCGTGTTTAACTACAAATTGAGCCATCATATTGGCAAATTTTGCTCTGCGTGATGCATCGCTTGCGATTTGCGAAAATTCACGTCCTTGGAACGAACAGAGAATCTTTGCATCTTGAAGGGTGTGAATATTGTCAATAAGTTCATTGACGTAGCTACACCCTTTCTGCATCGAGTAATCCCAATTGTCGACATACTTAGCGTTGATCTGCTCCTGCGTCATATCGAAGTCGGCTACCACCCAATGAGGCTGAGCGAAAAAGTAGACAAATTGAAATTCTGCGTAGTTGGCAGCATTGGCGTAGTGGTGCCCCTTCATCCTGTTGGCAACAGTGTAGGTCGCATAAATAAACTCACTATCGTCAGTATATCTTTTTTGTTTCGGTGTGCAACTTATCGACAACATTGCTACAGCTATAAAAAGCAGTCTCTTTAGATTTACATTCATTTCTTAAATTGGTTATTTAGGTGGTTATTTAATCAATAGCAAATGTACTTATTATAATCCAAGTTGAATTGGCAAATTATCTACATAACTTAGATAATTGTGTATTTTATATGCCACGATCATCTATAGGTGTCTATAGACAAGAGAAATACAGAGATATATAATCGCAAGCAAAACAGGTGTTAACGTCTATAATAGTTGTTTTATTATCTACTATGATCTTTTTTTTGAGTAGAAGCCTCTTGTTTTTGACAAAAAAATAATATCTTAGTACAAAATTTTGCACTGACCTACTTAATGAGACATAAATAATGAATTTGACGAATATCGCAAGAATAGGATTAACCACTATTTTTACTCTTCTCTCCATATTAACACCTCACGTTAGCTGGGCAGAAGAGTCTCATTTCACATACAGCAAAGTTGATCAATTTTCGGGACTCTCCAACAACAAAGTCACCGCTATCGGCAAAGATAAATTTGGATTCTACTGGATCGGAACCCCTCGAGGGCTCAACTACATTATCAATGGCCGAGTTGAACAAATTAACGATAATACCGACCTGCAGAACCGAGAGATTAAACTTATATACACCGACTCATCATCGCACCTCTGGGTGGTGACCAACACCAACTCTTTTCTCTACAACTACCAGACTCACGAGTTTGACAAGATCGAGAGCCAAACAAACTACTCGTCGGCCAATGCCCTCTGCTCGACTAACAAAGGGGTGCTGATCTGTCGTCGTGATGCTATCGAGCTCTACCGTCACGACACTCAGAGCGTTGAGATGCTCAAGATAAAAGGTGGCGAAAACTTAGAGTATAACTCGATCAAGATGCTCGACGAGAGTAACATCCTGCTAATCTGTTCGCAGGGTCGTGACATCTACCGACTCAACCTCGAGACACTCGAGTTAGACCCATTCGAAAATATTGCACTTCCGCCTCGCACGACCAGCTATCGAGATCGAATCCTTGTCGACTCACAAGGACGATTGTGGATATCGATATACAACCACTCACTTATGCGCTATTCGCTTGAAGGTGAGGGGCTCAAGGAGGCTGAATTTTCCACTTCGAAGTCGAACCTTACGCACGACCTAATACTCGACATCATCGAATACGATGGCGAAATATTGGTGGCTACCGATGGCGGTGGCATCAACTCTATAGATCTCAAAAGCGACAAATCTCGCCCCTCAACCAAGCTCTTCAACTACGATGAACTGCCATTCTCGAAGTCGGTCTACGCACTACTTGTCGACCCCGAGGATGGACTCTTCATGGGTACTATCCGAGATGGAATGGTGGGGATCCAAAACTCCTATATACGGGCTTTTAGCACCATCTACTCAAACGCCAAACAACAACGTAACACAGCAATCATGGCCTTTTGCGAGGGTCAAAACAATGTCTGGATTGCAACCGATGGCAATGGCGTGTGGAGCTACCAACCTAACGATAACCTCTTGTCTCAAGTCGCTTCGACCAAGGGGCTCAAGGTGACCGACATCTGCAACCTCGACAACGAGAATCTACTCATTGCAATTTACAGCAAAGGTGTATTCCGCCTCTCGAAGAGTAGCGGCAAACTAACCAAAGTGGTTATAGTCGACAAAGAGAACGACAAAGCGATTGCCGACAGAGACTTTGTGGTTAATTTCACCCAACCTCACAAATCCAAGGTGCTAATTGCAGCGGACAAGATATATGAGTACAGCCTAAATAGCAGTGTGGCAACAGAGTTCAGCACAGAGACGACATTTGCCACAGGAAATCTATTTGCGGCATACGACGACCTGCGCTACCACTACATCAACAACCAATACTCGATCTACACAATCGACAAAGTAAATGGCAAGATAGCCACACTCTACAGCGCTGCCGATGGAGGCATTATTACGGCTCGCAAACAAGGTGACCAACTTTGGATCATCCGCAACTACTCGCTCTACTGCTACAACACCCAGACAAACGAGGAGAAGCTAATGCTTCCCGAGATAAGTGGACAGGCGCTAAGCCTCGAACTCGACACCAAAGGCAATCTTTGGATCACAACATTTAACTGTGTCTTGTCTCTCAACCTGTCCGACACCGAGCAACAGATCTACTTCGATAGCTCGATGGGATTTATGCGCAACGAATATTTGGCTCGCACAACACTATTGAGCAAGAGTGGCGACCTCTACTTTGGCGGCAATAATGGATTTATTGTCATCGACAACGATATTGCATTACAATCAGAAGAGCCTAAGCCAATTGAGCTTCTTTCGGTTAAAGTTGACCAAAAAGTTGTAGAGTCCAAAGAGCAGGAGCAGGGTCGAATTATAACAATTCCTTGGGACTACAACTCGATCGAGATCGAGATCTATGCACAAGATCGTAACATCCACCACACAAACAAGTTCCAATATACGATCAATAGCGATGGTAAATATTCGACTTTTAGATCCGACAATAAACTCTCGCTACAAACTCCACTCCAAGGCAGCCACACGATCACTGCCTCGTATCTCAACAACGATGGAGAGTGGTGCTCGCCCACCGAGATACTCACCATCGTAATAACCCCACCCTGGTGGAATAGCGCCCTATTTAGAATAGCGATTCTAATGGTTATCATGCTCGTTACCATCGCAATAATTATTGTTTACAATAAGTGGAGAGAGCGAAAGTTGATGCAGCTGCATTTTGAGCGCGAGCAAGAGCTATCGAACAATAAAATCAAATTCCTAATAAATATCTCGCACGAGCTGCGCACACCTCTCACACTGATCTATGCGCCACTTAAACGACTATTGGAGAACTCAACGTTGGAGGGCAATACCAAACGTACTCTGGTAAAGATCTTTAGCCAATCACGCTACATGACCGAGCTAATCAACATGGTGCTCGATGCACGTCGCATGGAGGCAGGACATGGCGAAATCGAAATTAGAGAGTACAACGTCAACGAATGGGTCAGCTCCATTGTCGACGAATTTTTCGACGAGAGCGCCGACCAGCAGGCCAAACTAACCACCAAATTAGACCCTACAATAGATAAACTAAACTTCGATGCTCCAAAGTGTCGAATAGTCCTTTCGAACCTTTTGATGAATGCACTGCGTTACTCCAAGCGAGATGGCAGCGCAGAGATCAAGGTTATCAGCGAATGTATCGGCAACAAGATACGCCTCTCGGTGATTGACAACGGTGTTGGACTCGAGGGAGTTGACATCGATAGCCTCTTTAACCGCTTTGTAAGAATCAACAGCAACTCCACTGGCTCGGGTATTGGACTTTCGTACTCCAAGGCAATTATCGAACAACACCAAGGCGGAATCATCGGAGCATTTAGCAACTCGGAGGGTGGAGCAACATTCTTCTTCGAACTGCCGCTGGGGTTAAAGTGTCAAACAGAGAAGTTTGAGGCGAAACCCTACTTGGCCAATATATTAGAGTTGGAGGGCACTAACAACGAGATGAACGAAGCCGATTACCCACTATCGCAACATACGATACTTATAGTAGACGACAAAAAAGATCTTGTCAACTTCTTGGAGGAGGCTCTTAGCAACATCTTTAAGAAGGTATATACGGCATCAAATGGTCAGGAGGCCTACAAGATTATTAAACGCAACTTCCCAAGCATCGTTGTCAGCGATGTGATGATGCCTATAATGGATGGCTACGAGCTCTGCACGAAGATCAAAAATGACATTGAGGTGAGCCATACACCTATCGTTCTACTCACGGCCAAGGCCGATGCCAATAGCAAGATGATGGGATATAAGTCTGGTGCCGATGCCTACATCGCAAAACCTTTCGACGTGCAACACCTACTCTCGTTGGTGGGTAGTCAGCTACGTAGCCGTGATATTTCACGACGATACTATAGCTCACTAACCTCTACCACGAAAGCCGAAGATATCACCTTTAGTAATGCCGACGAGCAGTTTATGATCAAGCTAAACAACTTTATCTCCGAGAATATCAGCAATAGCATCGATGTGGAGATGATCGCAAAACATATGTGCATGAGCCGTGCGGCACTCTACAAAAAGCTAAAAACGATTCTCGACATTGGAGCAATGGAGTATGTCACTAAGATCCGCATGACAACCGCCGCCGAGCGCCTCAGCTCGACCTCCACACCAGTCACCGAGATTGCAATGCAGTGCGGATACAACGACAATCAATACTTCAGCAAAGCATTCAAGCAGTTCCACAGCCTCTCACCAAGCCAATACCGCAAGAACAACACAAAAGTGTAAGGATATACATACTAAAAAACGTGAGGTTTAACTTCGGCATCTTCAATGCATGACTTTAGTTAAAACAATCACATAATATCACGCCTACCTTTACAGGGCAAACGCACGAAAAATTATAGTTTACTTCTGTCTTTCGTGATTAACCACAGGGTAATCTGCATATAGCAGATATCGGCGACGCATTATACGGTATTCGTCGAGTTCATCAGCCCAAGTAGCTTTGATCTGATCCTCACTCATGCCTGCGGCCAACATCTCCTTGAGATGCTTGTCACCACTGAGCATATTGAAGAGTTGATTGCTCGAGATAATCCCAACGCCATTTCCTGAGCGCTCCATAAAGTCCATAAAATAACTGAGCGAGAAGCCCGATGGAGGGGTTACCTCACGGAGATCTTCACCATAACATTTAAGATTCTTTTGCAGTGGATTCTTATCGAACCCCTCAAGTGGCATCGGAGTGAACTCAAACTCACCATATTTGGAATCAGGAAATCCCAACACTTGAAACGGGAAGTAGGTACCTCGACCCACACTAATCTTGGTAGCCTCAAATAGGCATAACGAAGGGTAGAGAGCAACAGATTGAGCATTAGGCAGGTTGGGGGATGGTTTTATTGGAAGATTATAGGGCTCACCATGGCTCCAACCATCAACAGGAACCACACTCAGCACTACCCTCTTCGCTCCACACCAACCCTCACCGTTGATCATCATAGCCAGCTCACCAACCGTGAGACCATGCAAAATAGGGATAGATAGAGCTCCTACAAACGACTTTAGATCTTCACTAATGATTGGCCCATCTATATAATCATTGGGGTTAGGTCTATCCAAAACGACCATGGGTATATTATATTCCGAGCAAGCCTGCATAGCGTAGTAGAGCGTACTTATATAGGTATAGAATCTTGCTCCAACATCCTGAATATCAAAGAGCAATATGTCAATATTCTCAAGCTGTTCTCTTTGCGGGCGTTTGTTCGCACCGTAAAGCGAGATTATTGGAGTGTTGGTCTTTTTATCTCGACCATCCACTACACTCTCACCAGCATCTGCGTCACCTCTAAAGCCATGCTCGGGAGCAAATACCGAGACAACATCAATTCCCGAACTAAGGAGTGTATCCAGTAGTGAAACGTGCTCTCGTCCCACCACAGATGTGTGATTTATTATTAGCCCTACCCTCTTACCTTGTAGGAGTGGCAGTACTCGATCCATTCTATCGGCTCCATTCTCTACGGCATAAAGGCTCTGCGAGCAGCATATCACACATAGTAGCATAATCAGTATTCTCAATTTATTCATATGGTATATTATTTTTAGATTTAAGTTCTGCTAAGATAGTTATTTTCTCGTTATAAATTATGAAACACACATGACGCTACCGCATCGCCAAAGGGGATGAAAATTTTGTGTATCTTTGAGCATTATACATTTAATACTCGAAGAATATGAG
>JBCQWR010000028.1:0-38449 GCA_047171945.1 Rikenellaceae bacterium
CGCAGGTGTAATACACACCTGTTAATCTTTTGTTGTGTCAAGTTATTATAAACCTAATTTATGCACCCTTGCGTGGGGTGTGTAACTAATTTATTTACAGATGAAAAAAAGAGTAATCTACACCCTTCAAATAGCTTTAGTGCTATTGTTGTGGTGCTCCACAGCGCAGGGGGCGACCAGAGAAAATGTGATTCCAAGTGATACTGTCGCAATTATCTGCCTTAATGATTTTCATGGAGGCTTTGTTCAAGCTAGCAATCTCGCTATCCCCGGAGCTGCAAATATCTATTCGTGTGTCTCGGAGCTTAAGGAGCGCTATCCTGCAAATATCGTGATTTCGGCAGGCGATAATTTCGGCGGTAGCTACTTCTCAAACTTAACACAAGGTAGTCTTATTCCATACTTTTTTAATGCGTTAGGGATCACTGTTTCCGCTCTGGGAAATCATGAGTTCGACAATGGGCAGGAGTTTTTGCAGGATATGTGGAAGAGCTCTGGTGCTTGCCCCGAGGGGTGGAGCATAAGCTATATTTGTGCCGATATTGAGAAGGATGGAGAGCAACCAAGCTACGCTATTACCGCCACAGTTAGCGATATTCCCAATGGCGACGAGGAGATAAAAGTAGGTCTACTCGGTCTAATTACCATCAATGCCGCTTCAGGAACAAAGAGCGAAAATGTAGAGGGCATTACCTTCAACTCTGATTTTAGTGACGAGCTCAAAGATCTTAGTGCCCAAATTGCAGAGCAAAATGTTGACTTGCAAGTTCTCGTAGCTCACGTAGGTACAGCTATGGATTCTGAAACTTCGCAACCATACTGGATGGAGAGTGCCGAGGAGTTATCATCTTTACCCTCTCCGATAATCGGAATTTCGAGCGGGCATTCTCACAAAGTTGTTGTTGGTAGGATTGAGGATATTCCTGTTGTGCAGGGAGGTATCTATGGCGAATACGTCGGTGTGTTGCGTATGGTCAAAGATGGGGACGAGTATAGAGCAATTGACCCACTATTGCAGTTGGTTGGAGATTATCCCGACGATAAATCGCAAGTTAGAGCCGACTTAGAGAGCAAAATCAATATGGTTCTCGACACCACTTATGTGGCGGTTATAGATAAGAAGCTGACCGACAAAATCACAACTGTTGAAGGTGAGGCATTGATACACGATAGAAATATCAACAAAAACACCTTGACCGCATTGGGCTCATATGTCTGTGGCTCATACGCGCAAGCATATCGAGATCTAAAGGGGATTGAGGGCATGGATGATGTGGTGCTTGCCATAAGTCACTTTGGTAGCATCCGTCGCTCGTTGGCTTCGGGAGATGTTATGGTTTTGGATATTGGCGAGATGTTGCCTTTTAGTAATATGCTAAAAGTGTATGAGATGACAGGTGCTGACATTCACAAGATAATGGAGTTTGGTTTGTCGAATAGCATCGGAATGATGCAGATGAACAACTTTGCAATTAAAGCAAAGAAGAGAGGCGACAATATCGAGGTTAAGAAAATTCACTATATTAACTCCAAAGGTCGACACATTAAGATTAAGAACAAAAAAACATACCCTGTGGTGGTAGATGAGTTTATCACTACTGGCGGAGATGGCTACCCAACTGCACTATTCCCAGAAGAAAAGTGGGTAAAAGAGATTGATGGATTAGCTACCCAAAGCTCATTCTTGAAGTTTGTAAATACACGTGGCCAGATGAGCAATGATTACAAATATCGAGCTTTGATAAAGTACAGGAAGTAGAAGTTGCGAGGCAATAATTATGAAAATAATAAGAGAACACCCAAGCGATGCAGCGGCCACGAAAATATCTCTGTTTGATATAAATGAGCTCTCACGCTTTGATGGTCCCGGGCTTAGGTGTGTTCTTTTCTTTCAGGGGTGTAGAACGAATTGCGAATGGTGTCATTCGCCACATTCGCAGCCCAAGATTTCGCCACTTTTGTATAATAAAAATCTATGTGTCGGATGCGGTAGGTGTGTAGAGGTCTGCCCTAATCAGGTTCATAGCTTTTTGGAGGGGGAGCATATTGTTAATCGGAAAAACTGCACACATTGCGCGAAGTGTATTGAGGCGTGCCCCAATAGCGTTGATGGCGTAAGTGGAAGCGCACTGAACTTGCCAACGGTGGAAGTGAGTGTCGATGCCTTATATGGTCAAATTGAGCCTTATTTGAAGTTGTGCAAGGCTAATAACGGTGGCATAACTCTGTCGGGTGGCGAGGCTCTATTGCAATTAGATGGTGTCAATAAGCTTCTGACAAAGTGTAAAGAGAATGGCATCCACACAGCAATTGAAACATCGGGGCTACTGCCACTATCTGTTTATCGTGAAGTATTAGATAAGGTCGACTTATGGCTATTCGGAATGCGCATTATCACCTCTAAGTCGGGAGTAAAGCATAGAGAACGGATAGAAGCCTCGCTGAAATTACTGCTCGAAAGTGGTGCTAAAGTTCTCCCTCGTATCCCTATGGTGCCCTCGTATTTCGATCGCAGCGATGTGATGAGTTGCATCACCTCACTCATCGAGCGTTATTCGATCAAGGAGGTTTGCCTTAGTGAGTGGAATCGGGATTATGACCATTACTACTCTCAAAGCGGTCAGACGGCTACAATGAAGCCACCGAGCGATGATGAGATTGCGGAGTGCAAAAAGATAATAACCAACCAAATTATTAATTTAAAATGTAAGCTTTATGAAAACAAAAATGACCGATAGAGTTCAGCGGCTCTATAACAATCTAATCGAGAGAGCTCTGGGCGATCGTTCTGGAGAGTGGTTTACCGATGATATGTTTGACCATGTGGTTACATCGGATCAGCCCAATGAGGAGTATCCTCTGTGGAAGAGAATTGAGAACTGTTCGGTTATTGTTCGTAGAGCGGTGGCTATCGACCGTATGTTGCAAGCTATGACCAACGAGGAGAACAATAAAAAAACTCTTACGGCCGAGATTCAAGAGGGTGATTTATTGTTGGGTAATATGCCAATGGGTTCAAATGGACTCGGCAAAACATTCCCTAAATTCCTCACCGAAGATGAGATTCGTGCAGGCTCGATTACAAATCGTAATGCAGCATCGCTATTTGGTCACAACACAATGAACTACGAAGAGCTATTGCGAGATGGTTTATTGAAAAAAATCAATGATTGTTCATCAAAATTAGATGAGCTATCGCCAATTATCAAAACTCAGAAAGTAGCTTTGAAAGAGGCTATCACCACCTACCACTCTCTGGAGGAGAGTGGAGCTTCTGCCGACGAGATAAAGATGGCTCGATACGCTTTCATCGAGATTGAAGAGTCGTTGGTTAAGAATAAAAAGAAATTTGATTTCTATTGGTCGGTAAAGATTGCATGTAAGAGCGTTGTTGATTATGCAAGCCGTTTCGCTCAAATAGCTAGAAATGAAGCTGAAAAGTATCCAGAGCGAGCTGCGGAGCTTCTTGAATTAGCCAGAATTGCAGATAAAGTTCCTGCATATCCAGCTGAGACATTCCACGAGGCGATGCAAAGTATTAGCTTCTTCCACATCGCACTACACGCCTCAATGAACTTTATCTCGCTCGGACGACTCGATCAGGTTCTAAACCCTTATCTAGCAAAAGTTCCAGCAGCGGAGAAAGAGCGTGCAGTGGAGATATTCGAGTGTTTTATTCTAAAGTGCGCTGCTCGGTTGAACCTAACCTCAAAGTATTTAGTTGAGCAAGATCACGTTGACTATGCGACAGTTTTGGGTACTCACTCTTACTATATCGACCAAAAGGCAGGAGTTAATAACTTCCTCCAAAATATTATCGTTGGAGGTAAAAACCCCGATGGAACAGATGCTACTAACGAATGTACATATCTTATTGTAAGGGCAATACGAGAGGTTAATCTATCGGCTCCGGGAATCTATGTTCGTGTTCACAAGAATAGCCCAGAAGCTTTGATTCGTGATATTGCAGAGTCGGTATATGAGACAAAGAACAATCCATCTATTTTGAATGATGAAGTGATGATTCCTGCGATATATAACGCCTTGATGCAGGATGAAGAGCCAACACCTCAAAAGCAAGAGGAGATGCAGCAGCTAGCAAATGATTACTGTGTCGATGGATGTTGGGAGCCTATTCTTAACTGTAAATCTGATTGGACATTTGCAATGATGGTTGGTTTAACACCTATCGAATCTGCAATCAATGGTGGTGCATCACTCCAAAAAGATGACGCTCTATTTCGTGGTGCGAAGATATCGCCATCAACCCCTATGCCCAATAGCTTTGAGGAGTTGATGGAGTACACTGAGTTGCATTTGCAATTCTTTGTTGACCAATCTGTGATGTCGCTATTTAAATATTACATGATAGATGAGAATGCGGCACCATCGCCACTATTCTCAGCCTACCTCGATGGTTGTATGGATAAGGGTGCCGACAAAGCATCTGGAGGTGCAAATTATAATCTAGCAGGTATAGTACTTGGAGGTGCACCAGATATGGTAAATCAATTGGCGGCTATACGCAAATGGGTTTATGAGCAAGGTAAATATACTTTGTCGCAAGTAAGAGACGCTTTGCACGAGAACTTTGGTGTTGACAATAGCTCTCTCAGCGATGAGACACTTAAGCTATACCAAGATATAAAGATAGACTTCGACTCTAATTCACCAAAATTTGGTGATAATGACCAGGCGGCAGATAATCTAACTTGCGAGATACTTGACATCTTTGAGCGATGTGTAGCCAAGTCTGCCGAATTTGGCAAAAAGGTATTCCAAGATAAACAACCAATAGAGAATTGGCGTAAAGCTGCATCGCTTAGAGCTTTGGCGGGTTACAATGGGTTGTCTCTAGGCAAGGAGTTTAATATTCATATGAAGATAACAGCAGGATTTGGAACATTCGAGCAATATAATTGGCAGGGACGTGGCGCTGCTGCCTCGGCGAACCGTTTGAGTGGCACTCCTATTGCTCCTAACTTCTCTCCTGTTCCGGGCACTACGCACTCAGGTATTATGGGGGTGATGAACTCTCTTGCGAAATTTAGATTAAATCGTTTTGCTGCCGGTACAATAACCGACATTTGTATCAATGATGATGTCGCAACAGAGTCTGTAATGGGCGAAATCGTTAATGAGTTTATCGAAAATGATGGAGCAATGCTAACGATGGCGATTGGCACAAAGGATATATATCAAGAGATTTATGAAGCTGCCAAAGAAGCTGCCAACCTCCCCGATGACCAAGCAACAGCAATGCTGCGCAAGTATGCCAACGTAAATGTTAGAATTGGAGGCTGGCAAACGCCATTTATCACACTCCCACTCGATCATATGGAGAACCATATCAAACGTCCTGTTGACTTTAAATAGTTAAAAAAGAGGAGAAATTAAAACTCTCCTTTAGATATTCCTTAAAATAATAAACAAATTAAAAAACTTAAAACTTACAATCATGGCAAAAAAAACAATTAACTGTGAAGAGATTAAAAAGGGTACTTATGTGTATTGGAATATATGTACTCAGGCGTGGAATGATTTCACCGTAACTATTAAAGATAGTAAAACTGGTCATGTCTATTTTACAGGACACAAAGGTGAGACTCAGAGCGGTAGTATAGTTAATATAAGTCGTGGCTCAGAGTTAGTTCAGTTAGAGAGTGATAGCCCAATTTTATGCATTGAAAGCTCTAAAAGCAGCGAACTTAAAGCCAGCATTAGTGCTTATAACGCAGTCGACAATAGTGGAAAGACTGTTGGAGTAGGATATAATGTGTGTGTCGAAGATTCCAATGACGATGACTACAACGATCTATATATCAATATTATTGCATGGAATAAAGTAGGGTAAATACAACTAAACGATATTGCTGCTTACGAGCATCAGTTAGTATAGAATAGAAAAACGTACCGAGATTGGCTAAATATCTCGGTACGTTACATTAGTTACAACCCTAACCTAACACCCCAAAGCCTTAGCCACAGTGCGGTCAGTTTGGCTCTGGTCTACATTCTTATAATAATGCTTGTAGATAGTAAGCGGACTATTCCCAGCCATTGCAGCAACATCAATAGGGTTCAAATCTGCAGCAATCATAGTCGAAATAAATGTACCACGAGCTGCATACCAAGTGATATTCTCCTTGTACTTGATGATCTTCTGAACCTTCTTGAGTACAGCATTAACGTTGTCACGAACTTGCTTGACACGACGATTACGCTGCACCTCTGTTTTGTGCTTACCATTGAAGATAGGTAACACATAGTTCTGATAGCATTTCGCCCTATGCTGCTCAATTATCCCCAATGCCTTTGGGTTGAGTTTGATTTTAGCTTTCTTTGGGAATTTGATACGCTCGTAACACAAGTACCCATCCTTATCAATGCAATCCCACGTGAGGTAGCTGGCATCAACGCTTGCAATACCTCCAGCATAGTAGGTGAATAAGAACAGATCCAAGTAGAACTTCTCAACACGAGAGAACAGAGTTCTATCCAATGCCTCAATCTGCATCATTACTTTTGTAGGAATGGATTTCGGAGCCGCCTCTTTGCGCTTCATAAGATGACGAGATTTCTCGAACACTGAAAGATCTACGCCTGGCACATTCATCTTTGAGGCGTTATAACACAAGCCGTATAATTTTCTCAGCCTCTCAGGTACGCCACCATTATTACCTCGCTCAATTCCTTTCTTCTGAAGGTAGATAGCAAAGTCATAGACAAAATCCTCAGTGATGTCAGTGAAATAATAGCTGCTTAATTGACGATTATATTTGTCACTCACAAACTCAACCAATCTCAACTCCAAATAGTGATAGTTATTAGCATTGCCAAGGCTGGTGATGATTTTACCATTCTTGATACGCTCCTTATCCTTGTTCATCTGGATTACCTCTCTCAGAATAGTCAATACAGATTTGACCTTAAACGAGGCTTTCTTCTCAACCTCTACATCGAAACAGTGAGACCACTGAACTGGAGACCAATCGGCATCCTCAGCTTCCCATTCTTCTGCAACTTTTAGATATTTGGCTTTAAGTTCCAAAAGGCGTTTATTCCTTTCGGTCGCTTCGATACCCTTAGAGTTGAATTGTTGGCGTTTCGCATCCCAATCCGTAATTGGTCCAGCAATATTGATAACTTTGCTGACACGAGGATACCCAGTCTTAAAAAACACAAGTTCTAACTTTACTTGCTCCAGAGATTTAGGGTTCTCTTTACCCTTAATGTTAATTGTAAACATAGCACATTAGCTTTAATTCGTTATACTAATTTTTGAGCGAATGAGCCTCGAAAATCGGACTACATAATTCACTACATAAAGAGTAGTGCTTTTCGCCAAAAAGGGGTTAACTTATAGAAAAAAAACTTTTTTCTCCCCTAATCAGTATATACAAATTTTACTAATGTTCTATGTTACAAAGTTATACAACATCTGCTGCTGTATATTTCAAAAAACCGCCTGACCAATCAAATTATCACCCACATTAATATTATATGTAAAAAATAAATATTTTTTTGAAAAATTTAGAATAAATCTCTATTTACTATTGATCAACGCCTTGATACTCTCAACAAGCATCGAGACTGCAACTGAGTTGAAACCGCCCTCTGGAATAATCACATCGGCATAGCGCTTCGATGGCTCCACAAATTCGTCGTGCATAGGCTTCACTGTGTTGACATACTGCGAGATGACCGACTCCATAGTGCGGCCACGCTCACACACGTCACGCAAGATTCTGCGAGAGAGACGCAAATCGGCATCGGTGTCAACATAGACCTTAATATCCATCAAGTCACGGAGTTCTTTATTCTCAAATATTAAAATTCCATCCACAATAATCACCTTCGATGGCATCAATGTCACGGTATTATCCATGCGATCGTGATCGACAAACGAATAGAGTGGATGCGAAATCGCAACTCCCGCTTTGAGCGCCGCAATATGATCAACCATCATATCGGTATCAAACGATTGAGGATGGTCATAATTGAGCTTTGAACGCTCCTCGTAGGTCAATTCAGGGTGAGCCTTGTAGTAGTAGTCGTGGCAAATAGTAGCCACATCTGCATCACAGAAGGCCTCCTTGAGACACTTCACAAGCGTACTCTTACCCGAGCCAGTACCACCAGCAACTCCAATCACAGTAACATTCATAGCTTCTCTTTTTAAGCGTCAATATTAGCATAGTGAGCATTCTGCTCGATGAACTCACGACGTGGTGGCACCTCGTCACCCATCAACATCGAGAATACTCTATCAGCCTCAACAGCGTTGTCGATGGTCACTTGGCGCAAGATACGAGAATCTGGATTCATCGTAGTGTCCCACAATTGGTGCGCATTCATCTCTCCAAGACCTTTATAGCGTTGGATGTGAACACCCTTCGAGCCGAAATCTTCGACAGCCTTCTCTCGTTCCGCCTCGTCCCAACAGTAGCGCTCGTTCTTACCCTTCTTGATAAGGTACAACGGTGGCGTTGCGATATAGATGTGGCCATTCTCGATAAGCTCCTTCATCTTGCGGAAGAAGAATGTAAGCATCAACGTTGCGATGTGACTACCATCGACATCGGCATCGGTCATAATTATAATCTTGTCGTAGCGCAACTTCTCGATATTGAGAGCCTTGCTATCCTCGGCTGTACCAATAGTCACACCGAGAGCTGTAAACATATTCTTGATCTCCTCACTCTCCCACATCTTGTGCTCTTGAGCCTTCTCGATGTTGAGGATCTTACCACGAAGTGGCATGATAGCTTGGAAGTTACGGTCACGACCCTGCTTTGCAGTACCACCCGCCGAGTCTCCCTCCACGAAGAAGATCTCTGCAATCGAACGGTCACGGCTCGAGCAGTCAGCCAATTTACCTGGTAGACCCACTCCCGAAAGAGCTGTCTTGCGCTGCACCATCTCACGAGCGTTACGAGCTGCGTGGCGAGCTGTAGCGGCCAAGATCACCTTCTGCACGATAGCCTTAGCATCCTTTGGATTCTCCTCGAGGTAGTGGCCAAGTGCTGCCGACATAGCTTGGTCGACTGCTGCCGAAACCTCGTCGTTACCCAACTTGGTCTTGGTCTGACCCTCGAATTGAGGCTCTGCCACCTTCACCGAGACAACTGCTGTGAGACCCTCACGGAAGTCGTCACCACTAATCTCGAACTTCAACTTAGCCAACATACCCGACTCATCAGCATACTTTTTGAGGGTACGAGTGAGCGCACGGCGGAAACCAGTTAGGTGGGTACCACCCTCTATTGTGTTGATGTTGTTGACATAGGAGTGTACATTCTCCGAGAATGAGTTGTTGTATTGCATAGCCACCTCCACTGGCACACCATTGCGCTCAGTGTCGATGTAGATGATATTCTCCACAATCTTCTCACCACGAGTGGCATCGAGATATGCGACAAACTCCTTGAGACCCTCCTCCGAGTAGAATGTCTCGGTAAGCTCGCCCTCACGACCCTCAGCCTCACGCTTGTCGGTTAGAGTCAACTTAATCCCCTTGTTGAGGAATGCCAACTCACGTAGGCGCTTTGCCACAATATCGTAGCGATAGGTGGTAGTTTGTGTAAATATCTCGCCATCGGGTTTAAATGTGACTGTCGTACCACGATCCTCACACTCGCCCACAACCTCAACTTGCGAAGTTGGAGCACCCTTGCTATATGTTTGGCGATAGACCTTACCCTCTTTGTGAATCTCGGCGATAAGGAGCGTCGATAGCGCATTAACACACGAAACACCCACTCCGTGCAATCCACCCGACACCTTGTAGCTACCCTTATCGAACTTACCACCAGCGTGGAGCACAGTTAGAACAACCTCCAAAGCCGACTTCTTCTCCTTCTCGTGATAATCGACAGGGATACCACGTCCATTATCACGAACGCTAATCGAGTTATCCTCATTGATAGTAACCTCGATATGGTCACAGTAGCCAGCCAACGCCTCGTCAATTGAGTTGTCGACCACCTCATATACCAAGTGGTGGAGACCCTTCTCGCCAGTATCTCCAATATACATCGCTGGGCGTTTACGCACAGCCTCTAAGCCCTCAAGGACTTGAATATTCGATGCCGAATATTCACCCTGTTGCTTTATCTCTTCTTGTTCAGTACTCATTTTTTATTCTTAACGGTAAATAACATGCAAATATATAAAAAATTATTGAGTTATCTAATTTTTTTTAAGCGATTAATCAATTATCAACACTCAACTCCTCGACCTCCCGCATAGCGCCTTTCGAAAAGAGCACAGTGCGAGCAGGATAATCCTCAATGAGCGCAGTGTTGTGTGTCGACATCACCACAGCGCACCCCCTCGAGGCGATCGAGCGAAAGAGCTCCATGATTCCATCGGCCGTCACTGGGTCGAGGTTGCCCGTAGGCTCGTCTGCCAGCAGCAATTTGGGCGAGTTGAGTAGCGCACGAGCTATCACTAAGCGCTGTTGCTCGCCTCCCGACATTTCAAATGGCATTTTATGCGCTTTATCCTGCAACTCGACCATGTGGAGCACCTCGTCTATTCGCTTGCGAATTTCGAGCTCTGAGCGCCATCCTGTGGCTCGCATCACAAAGTAGAGGTTCATAAATAGGTTGCGATCGGTGAGCAGCTGATAATCTTGAAAGACGATACCAATTCGTCGTCGCAGCATTGGAATATCACGGCGCTTGAGCCCCCTAAGCGAGAAGCCTGCCACCTCGCCCTCGCCCTCAATGAGCTGCATATCGGCATAGAGGGTCTTGAGGAGCGAGCTCTTGCCACTTCCCACACGCCCAATGAGATAGACAAACTCACCCTCACACACAGTGAAGTTGACCCCCGAAAGAATCAACTCACCACTACGCTTCAACCTCTCGGCCGAAAGCGACGAAAATGGATTATCGAGGTGATAGATCGACACCTCCCTAAGATCAATTACCGCTTTGCGCTCCATATCTTTGCTCTTTTAGTCTAATGCAAAGATAGGAATTATTTTTTAAAATGATCAATGAATGCTAATTAATCAAACACAAAATTCTCCCAACCAGAAAGACAACCCCAATAACCGTCAGGCATATCTTCAGACGTCACCTGGGTACCGTAAAACGCATACGGATTAAGTGTCACAACCTCAGTTCTACCCTCTTCGAAGTAGATACCTTCTCCAGTATCCTCGTTGTAACCCGCAAGAGAGCTACAATTTTCAAATGCAGACCAACCAATAGATGTCACCGTAGTAGGGATATTAACATAGATGAGCGAGGGGCAATTCAAAAATGCCTTCATCGGAATTTCAGTGATTTCGACAGTCGACGGGAAAGTAACCGACTTCAACGATGTACACTCATTAAATAGATTATCATAAAAGTTTGTATCATTGAATATAGCTGGCATAATCACACTCTCCACATACTCATTTCCTTTGAATGTCTCATAATCAAACCATGTGTTAGAATCAATCTCAACCTCACTCAAATCGAAATGCTTAAAGACCCCCGACTGTGCAATATAATTTATGAGTTTATAGTACTGATAGTCTCCCTTGATTACAACAGTAACATCATCTGACGTATAATTCAAATTTCCGAAATACTCCTCCAAGAATAGCATCTGCTCGTTAACATTACTACCAGCATCATAAAGATAACTATCAAAATCATCCAAATCAATATACAACTTAACAGTACCAGCCTCTTCATCCTCCTCAAATTCGAAGTAGCTATTGGTATAGCTAAAGGTATATACCGTGCCCGAGGTGTAGCTCATAGCGGGGAGGCTGACCTCTTTGGGGTCCGTCTTGCCATCGTTGTAGCTTATAGTCATCTTAAGCTGACCATCAGTAATGGCTTGAGGGATCACCATAAGGTGGGTGGTCTCCGCCACGCTACTATCTGTGTCGTAGTTCACGGTAGCATCCCACCAGGTATAAGTTACCGCCTCCTGCGTAGAGTCATCGGTGCTCCACACACAGCTACTCGCCACAGTCACATCGCCAGCGGTGATCAGCTCTCCCGAGAGGGTCACCTTGCTAATCTTCGAGTAGTCGGTATCGAGTGTCAACGCCGCCATCGCATGCTCAAAATTGAGCGTCACCACACCACCCATTGATCGAGACATGTTAGTAACATCGGCCAACATTAGGTCGTTGGTTGGGTCCTCAACCTCGTAGGCAAGGGTAAGCCCAGTGGTGCTATCGACCGTCACATCATCGCTATATTTTGCATCGTAGGGAGCCACGCCAAAGAATGAGAAGAGATCCGATGGATCTTTGTAGTCCCAGTAGAATGAGGCGCCGCTATGGTACGCCCACAGTTGATCGTCGCCCACATAGTCGAGCCTCTCGTTCGCCATTATCACATGCGTCGAGGCGGAGTAGCCCGAGGGCCACCTCTTGCCCACATCGAGCCTATAGCCATAGAGACCCACCGAGGCCAAATCTGCCTCACTCTCAACTATAGCTCTGCTCATAGGTGAGTTGGATGATACACTAAAGGTTATTGCATCACCACCATCACTATAGAGATACTCACTCTTCTCGTCACATCCGAGAAGCATCAATATTGGGAGTAGTATTAATAACGATCTTTTCATAGCTCTTGCTTTTTACTTTTTCTTAGTGAGTTAGAGGGGTTTCACTCCCTCTAACCCTGTTTGAAACCTATTGCCGTCACGCACTGTCTGTAGATTCTCTCTCAAGTCTGAGATAACGCCAATTAGGTTAACTTACAACCAATTATTAAAGGTTAACTGTAGAGGCAGCAGCACTCCACGCATCACTATCAACATCGATTCCGATAGGAGAATCCTTTGTTGCAAGAACGTCGTCACCTGGATTTATATTCGCAATCTTGATATTTGTTGGCTGACCATTTGAAGCGAAATAGTAGCCATAGAGAAGCTTACCACCTGTTACACCAAGTCCAATGTAAATATCATAATCAAAACCTGGAGCAAAAATTTGCTCTGACACAAATGGGAAACCTACCAAAGCGTATAGGTGAGAGTCATCTCCAAGGCCTGATGGCAGAATTTCGTCACCAGCCGCTTTCATCTCACGATACGCATAACAATCACTTGCATGGAGATAACCAACAGCAGAACCAGCATCATTAATATTTCTCATACGATAGAGCACTTGGATGTAAGGAGTTGTGATATTTGTATAAGCAGCAGTCGTAAATACATCTGCTGCCTCATAAGTACCGCCGCCAACTTTACTCTCACCAACAACTGGGTCAATTGCGTAGTCTCCAAGGCAAGTCATGAAATCATTCGACTCTACTGTTTGAGGAATGATGATCATGTTGTTCTTAGGATCTGATGGGATCGTATATGATCCATCTACAGCTACATCACTAATCCTATTGCGATCCTTTGTTTGAAGGGCTGTACTTTTCGCCTCGTCCTCGCTACCAAGCTGAAGATTAATATCAACATTATTGAAGTAGAGATATGGCATTGGGGCATCATAACTTCCCCACGTACAAACACTTTCATTAGAAATTGATAGCGAACCTTTATTCTTCAAGTTCATAAAGATAGTCGACTTAATATATGGTATGTAGTCACCTTGGTCAGAGTAGATCTCGATTCGTGATTGCGCATGTTGGAATGCACCAGTGATGATACCTGCGTGAGGGATACCAGTAAGTGTAGTTGAGAGTGCGATAAGATCTTGATTCTGAGAGATGTCGATATAAGAGTCAAATGCTGCACCTGAATTAGATACTGTTCCAGCAACAGTGTACTCACTATAAGCTGCACCAGAGTTAGTGACGCTGAATGCCGCATATGCGTCATCTGCACCCACACCACCATTGTGAAGCGAATAGAAGGTTACAGGGAATTTTATCTCATCCCAAGTTCTGCTCTGACTCATCCATACACTCGCATCATCACCATCTTGCGCCAAATCGGTTATTGAACCACTTGTAGCACCACTATCTGGATTATGCCAATAATCAAGCAAGATCTTTGTTGCCGCCTCCATTGTAGTTGTAGTGGTCTCCACACCTCTTGTTGCGTTCGATACGACTGACATACCGATAGCGTTGATGTTGTCACTCGCTGGAAGAACTTCGGTGACTTCATTCTTTGAGCAGCTGCTCATAGCGCCTGCAAGTAGCAGGGCAAATAGATAAAATCTTTTCATGTTTTTTTTGTTTGTGTTTATTGTTATTGTGTAATTTGTTAAATATTCATCTTATAGGTATACCACCTCGTCGTCGTCCCAGCCATCGACGCTAAAGCCTCCGCCTGTATACTCGTCGAGCATGATTGCATTGAGCTCGTCGGTGAGGTCAATGGTGATCCAGGCGCTATCGCTGGCGACAACTTGATCGGTGACATCTCGCACAAACTCCTTCAACACACCTGTCTTTTGGATAATGCAGAAGTCGATGTAGTAGCGCTCGGAGGTTGCGACACGTCCAAAGTTGTTGAGAGTGAAGTTGACATAGCCATCGACTCCGCTATCGGGGTCGTCGTACTCTTGGTTGTCGATCTCCAAGTAGTAGATGTTGGTGAGCCCCTCGTGGGTGATCTTGCCATCGTTCGATAGGTAGGATCCACTGGCGGTGCCCTTGACAATAGCTTTGAAGTACATCGAGGCGTTGAGGTTGTAGACCCTAACTCGAACATCGAAAACCGAAGTCTCGGGTTGTGTCACGACATTCGACAGCTCCTCGATGGCCTTGGTGGTCGACTTGGTGATCTCACTCTTCGACTCGGGTAGCGGAATCACATCGTCGTCGCTGCGGCTCTCGACACCCTCGCCATCGCTTTTGCTCTCGCTCTCGCTCTCGCTCTTACTTTTACTCTTGCTCTTGCTTCGAACATCCTCGATATAGACCTCAAAAGCGTCGGAACGAGTATACTCGACCATAGATTCATCGACGATAAGTTCATCGAGATACCACGAGGCCATGCGGCTGTGCTCGGTGAGTAGGCGCTCGTTGTCGGCTCTATTGTAGTAGCTTGTCGTCGAGCTGAGATCCTCCACTGCGTTGACGCTGTGGTTGGTGTAGCTGCTCACGCCATCGAAACCTACACCCTTCACATTGTCGACAAGGTCGTTGAAGATCAACACCGAGTACTCACCAATGGGAACCTGGATAAGGTTGAAGTAGATATCGGCCGAAAGGTATGTCAGAGGCTCGCCTCCATCGCTCGGATAGAGATAGATCGAGACGTGCGCCACATCGTCAACATCGACTAAAGATTCCGACCAATCAATCGAGATTGGTATGTGTGCCAAAAATTGGTAGGGATCCTCGAGCTCCTTGCGCTGACATCCGATGCTCAGAATAAGCAACATCGTGAGGCTCAACATTTTCAATAGTTTCTTCATCGCACACCCCCTTTCGCTGCTTTACGGTTGAGTAGCCAGACGAGGGAGATTCTCGCTCGGGTGGGTCCTAACCATGTGTAATTTCCGTTTTTCTGACGTATAGAGTGCCACTTGGCATCAATGTCGTAGATTGACTCGTAGTAGCGGTAGTTGGTCTTGAGGTAGCCAACACCTGCCGAGTACTCCATTCTAAGGGTGCCACTCTTATTGATGGTGTGGGCGTAACCTGCACCGAGACCCGCCGCAATGAAGAACTCACCCTGGTATCCCACGGCATCGTACTCAAAGTCGTAGAGGCCTCCGCCTGCGTAGAGGCTACCAAACCACCCTGTCATCTGAGGTTTATTGGTGCGATCGCCAAACCAATACTTCGCCTCGAGGTTGGCATTGAGCAGCTGTAGGCAGTGTCGCTTACTGTTTGCTGTGCCATCGTCCCAGGTCCACCATGGGAAGACCCACTCGCCAGCGATAGACCAACGATCTTTGATTGGAACCTCTATCTCTACATTTAGAACTGTTGCAACATCGTATAGGAGGTTGGTCTTGAGCGCAAAGAGTGGTTTTGTGGTATACTCCTCGCTGAGGTAATCTGCCTGTTTGGTATTGTACATGATAATCTGCTGAGAGATTGGCTCTTGCACCTGGACTGGAGCAGGGGTTGGCTCGGGCTCGGGCTCTTCGATTGGCTCGGGGGTTGGCTCGGGCTCTTCGATTGGCTCGGGAGTGGGGGCGGGGGCGGGCATATAATATATGGTAATCATGCCGCTTTTACGCATTAGGGGGAAGATATGCTCCATCATATAGCGGTAGGGCACACCACCTCGCAGCTCCATTAGGTGTTTGTTGCGGCTGTCGACCATCGTCATCCACCTATCCGATGGATTAACCTTTGCGTAGGTCTCCTCCTTTACACTCTTAATAATATGGATCACCTCGTCGCCATAATCCATTTGTGACTCTTCGACCAGCTCCACCAAGAGATCCCAAGCGATACCTGTGCTACGAACTTTCAGCAACGACGCATCAAGACCATATCTCTCTTGGAGGTATGCGCTAATGCTTGCTGAACGCTCGGCAGCAACTCTCTCGTTGAGTTTGCGACCTCCCTCGGGCGAGGTGTAGCTATCGATCTCTATGCGTGAGATCTTCGATTCTGGGTTACTCTGAATCTCGTGAAGGATTTTTTCAAACTCAGCAAAGCTCTCACGATTAATAATCTTTTGGTCTTTCGAGGATGAATCACCATTGCGACCTACAGAGACAACCTCAATATTAGGGTCAACCACGCTCTCGTAAAGCTCATAGTAGATATCAACGGATAGCCGTTGATTCTGAGCTGAGAGGTCGATCGACACTAACAGTAACGGTAGTAGTATATGTATAAGTCTTCTCATATCGCTAAAATAACGCCTAAACCCAAAAGTGCTGTTTCGTAGAAAAAAACAAACACTTAATAGAATAAATAGGCTGGAACTCCACAAAGATAGAGGTTAAATATAGCTCATGCAATATTTTATTATAGCAATATTTACAATTGTATATCTATTTTCACAATGATAATACTATATTCACACGCATTTATAAGAATCGAAAGAAGAGAGGCTAAACTCCGTAAAATTTAGCAAAAATTATATTGCAAATTTAAAGGTTGAATTTTGCACATAACAGACCCACCCTACAATTACTCACTATCGGGGTAAACAACCTGATTAATATATTGATTAGGGGTCATCGAATGAATACGCCTAAAATGTTTAAACGCACTACTTGTAGATTGAAAACCGACATCAAAAAAAAGATCTGAGATATTAGGAACTCTATGTTTTTGAACATATTGACAAAAGGCCTCAATACGATAATTTGCGATAAAATCCGAGAAACTCGCCTTGGATTTATTATGAATAAGCAACGCAAGCGTTGTTCGATTAGAGTTTAGTTGACGAGCTAAGCTATCGAGGCGAATGGTAGGATCTCGCCACGCCTCATTCTTCTCCATATGAGTAAGGACTTTTTGCCAGAGAATCTCGGAGGGTTTACTGCGCAACTCCCTCTCGGCCTCCAACTCCGCCTGAAGTCGTAGCGCCTCTTGTTGAGCATTCACCTCCGCCTGCGTGGGCTTACGCACAACATGGGTATCTACCTTATAGACACATATAGCAATCATTATTCCCACAACAAGCAGTATGATAAGTATCTGATAGATAAAAGCAAATACAAAAAAGTGCTCAGAGAAAAAGAACATCCCAGTAACAACCAGACCAAAGAGCGGCAACATAGAGCTATAACCCAAAAGTAACTTACTTGAGAATCGTCTAAAGCAGAGAATAGTTGGCACAATTGAGACTACAAGAATCAAAAGATAGACAATGTATCGATACAAAATATCAAAACGGAACATCTCAACTGTAAATAGTGTGTCAATAGGATTAAATATCGGGAACTTAACATGAACACTATTTGCAACATAGAGCAACACCATCATCGTTAGAAATGGTGCGTAGCCAAGTACCACATGCCAGTCACGCAACGTATAGGGGTACAATACACGCATAGGGTATCCAACAAGCGTCGAGACAACAAAAAGAGCCAGGAGAAGGAGACCATTAGAGGAGCCTGGTGCTGGCGTAACACCAAAATAGAGAGTAGTTGTACGTACAACAAATATAAACCCTACAACGGTCATAATAGAAGCCAACATATGAATCCCATCTTTATTGGGACGGAAAAAGAGCTGGAAGGCAGAGAGAAGAGCCAGCAGCGCAGCGATATGGCAAACTATAAAGTATAATTGCTCCATCTACAAACAAAATAATTAGATATTAGTATTAGGCGTAGTACGCTTATAATTTATGCATAAATGCCTCGCAGCAAATAACACAATACATAAATTTTGATGCAAATATAATATTAATTATCTTAAATTCACAATTAGAATATCAAAAATACAACAAATACCTTTTTTAATACTATTAAAAAATTATAATATATCGAGGTGAGATAACGAAATAGGGCATATATCATGATTTATATATTTTTTTTATATTCTCGCAATACTTTTAAATTATAAGAAAAATCTAATATTTTCATACGTTTAGCATCAAAACTGCGTAATATAAATACACAATGAAATATAAAGTGGTTCGTAATGTGCAATTTATTGCTTTGGAGAGCACCTTACAATCTGTAATTTTAGAGCTAAATATTTGGATTTTACAACTAAAGAGTATACATTTGCCAACTACAACATTCATTAATATGAAAAATAAATTAAAAAGTTCATATAGCACTGAGGGGCGCAGGATGGCTGGAGCACGAGCACTTTGGCGTGCTAATGGTATGCGTGAAGAGCAGATCGGAAAACCTATCATTGCAATCGTAAACTCATTTACACAATTTGTTCCTGGGCATACCCACCTCCACGAAATTGGCCAGAGTATCAAGGCCGAGATCGAAGAGGCTGGATGCTTTGCTGCCGAGTTCAACACAATCGCAATCGATGATGGAATCGCTATGGGTCACGACGGAATGTTGTACTCACTACCCTCTCGTGACCTCATCGCCGACAGCGTCGAGTATATGGTCAATGCCCACAAGGCCGATGCAATGATCTGCATAAGCAACTGTGATAAGATTACCCCAGGTATGTTGATGGCCTCGATGCGCCTCAACATCCCAACCATATTTGTCTCTGGAGGACCAATGGAGGCTGGAAACCTTCGTGGGCGTGCCCTCGACTTGATCGACACGATGATCGACTCGGCCGATGAGACAATCCCCGATGACAAAATCGCTGAGATAGAGCGTGCTGCATGCCCTACATGTGGCTCCTGCTCTGGTATGTTTACCGCCAACTCGATGAACAGCCTCAACGAGGCGATCGGATTGGCTCTTCCAGGCAACGGAACAGTGGTAGCGACACACACTCAACGACGAGCGATGTTCTCGAAGGCAGCAAAGTTAATCGTAGAGAATGCCTACAAATATTATAGAGATGGCGACGAGAGCATACTTCCACGCTCGATCGCTACACGAGCAGCACTGCTCAACGCCATGACACTCGACATTGCGATGGGTGGCTCATCAAATACTGTGCTCCACCTCTTGGCAATCGCTCACGAGGCTGGCGTAGAGTTCTCGATGAAAGATATAGATGCTCTATCACGTCGCACCCCCGTATTATGCAAGGTGGCACCATCGTCGGCATACCACATGCAGGATGTCAACCGTGCTGGCGGAATACTCTCGATCATGGGAGAGCTCTCGAAAAAGGGGCTCATCGACAGCTCTGTTACTCGAGTAGATGGCTACACCCTCAGCGAGGCGATAGATAACTACTCGATTGGTGGCAAGAGCTACTGCAACCAGGCCGACGAGTTGTGGCACGCTGCACCTGCCAACAGGTTCAACTTGGAGTTGGGATCTCAAGATTCTCGCTACAAGGAGCTCGACTCAGACCGCTCGAAAGGCTGTATCCGCTCGGTGGAGAGCGCCTACGCTGCCGATGGCGGTTTGGCGATACTATATGGAAATATTGCACTCGATGGCTGCGTTGTAAAGACAGCTGGTGTCGACGAAAATATATTGCGTTTCAATGGCTCAGCCAAAGTATATGAGTCTCAAGAGGCGGCATGCGATGGCATCCTCCAAGGCGAGGTAGAGAGTGGCGACGTGGTGGTAATCCTCTACGAAGGACCCAAGGGTGGCCCTGGTATGCAGGAGATGCTCTACCCCACCTCATATATCAAATCACGCCACTTGGGTAAGGAGTGCGCACTCCTTACCGACGGTCGTTTCTCGGGCGGTACATCGGGACTCTCTATTGGTCACATCTCGCCCGAAGCGGCAGCAGGTGGCAATGTGGGGCTGTTGCGAAGTGGTGACCTAATAAAGATCGACATTCCTGGTCGCACGATCAACGTAGATCTCACAGAGGAGCAGCTCGCAGAGCGTCGCCAAGAGGAGAGGAGCAGAGGAGCTGAGGCATTTAAGCCACACGACAGAGAGCGCAATATATCGACAGCGCTCAAGATCTATGCGGCAATGGTGAGCTCGGCAGATAGAGGTGCAGTACGTATTATAGAATAGATAAGCATTATTAGATATGGCAACAAAAATTAGTGGTTCGGAAATATTAATGAAGGCGCTCATCGAAGAGGGTGTCGATACAATCTATGGCTACCCTGGAGGTGCCATCATGCCTGTATTTGACGCTCTACACAGCTATAGCGACCCTCTTAATCACATATTGGTACGTCACGAGCAGGCGGCAACTCACGCCGCTCAAGGTTACGCACGAGTCTCAGGCAAAACTGGCGTGGTGATAGTCACCTCGGGACCTGCCGCAACGAACGTTGTAACGGGACTTGCCGATGCACTAATGGATAGTACGCCTCTTGTAGTAATCTCAGGACAAGTAGTCTCACCGATGCTCGGAACTGACGCCTTCCAAGAGATCGACGTGATGGGTGTTACTCAGGCGATCACCAAGTGGAGCTACCAAATTCGCCGTGTCGAAGATATTGGTTGGGCTGTAGCTCAAGCCTTCCACATTGCCAATAGCGGTCGACCAGGTCCAGTTATGCTCGACCTGACGAAAGATGCTCAAGTGGCCATGTGTGAATATAGCTACTCTCGTTGCTCGTTTATACGCAGCTACAATCCCGATCCAGCGATCATTGAGTCTCAGATCGAGAGTGCTGCAAATATGATCAATGAGTCACAGAAGCCACTTCTACTGTTGGGCCAAGGGGTCATTCTATCGGGAGCCGAGGCTATACTCACAGAGCTTATCGAGAGAGCCGACATCCCTGTAGGTGTCACCCTTATGGGACTTTCGGCGCTTCCCACCGACCACCCTCTCAATATGGGTATGCTCGGCATGCATGGCAATGTGGCACCAAATATAAAGACTAACGAGTGTGATTTATTGATAGCTGTAGGTATGCGTTTTGATGATCGTGTAACCTGCAACCTCGATAAATATGCTCGACAAGCTAAGATAATCCATTTCGATATTGACCCCTCGGAGTTCAACAAAAATGTCAAGGTTGATTTAGAGGTATTGGGAGATGCCAAGAAGAGTCTATCGGCACTATTAGCAAAGGTAAAAGAGGCCAAACACAAAGAGTGGATCGAAAGCTTTGCAGTGTGCTCACAAGTAGAACATAGCAAGGTTATCACACCCGAGGTATACCCCACCGATGGCGATATAAATATGGGTGAGGTAGTACACAAAGTATCTGAGGCCACAGGCAACAAAGCGATACTTGTGACCGACGTAGGTCAAAATCAGATGCTTGGAGCTCGCTACTTCAACTACACTCAAACCCGCAGCGTAGTCACCTCGGGAGGATTGGGCACAATGGGATTTGGACTTCCAGCAGCGATTGGAGCTAAGATCGGAGCGCCCGAGCGTGAGGTGTGCCTCTTTACGGGTGATGGCGGAATTCAGATGACTATCGAGGAGTTTGGAACAATAATGCAGTATGGAATCGCTGTGAAGATAATAATACTAAACAACAACTTCTTGGGCATGGTGCGCCAATGGCAAGAGCTCTTCTTCGATGCTCGCTACTCGCAAACTAAGATGGCGAACCCCAACTTTGTGGCGTTGGCAGCAGCATACAACATACCAGGACGCAGTGTCACAAATCGGGAGGAGCTCGATGAGGCAATCGCCGAGATGGTTGCCCACGATGGTGCCTACCTCCTCAATGTCAATGTCTGCGAGAAGGGCATGGTATTCCCAATGATTCCTGTGGGTCAAGGTGTGGCCGACATTATGCTAACCTCTACCGAAAAATATTAAGACGATGGATAACACACTATATACAATAACGGTATATTCCGAAAACCGTGCAGGTCTCTTGAGCCAGATTGCACTTATCTTTACACGACGACAGCTCAACATCGAGACACTCTCGGTATCGGCATCGGCAGTGCAAGGGATCCACAAATTCACCATCACGCTGGAGTGCGACGAGCGCAGCGTAAAGAATGTTGTGAGCCAAATCGAAAAACGAGTGGATGTGATACGCTCATTCTACTACGTCGATAGCGAGATTTTCACCCAAGAGATAGCCCTCTACAAAGTATCGACACCGAGCCTTATGGCTGCTGGTGGAATCTGTAGAGTTGTCGACACCTTCAACGTGAGGATATTGGAGGTGAACGATGCATTTACAATAATCGAGAAGAGTGGCTCACGTGAGACAATCCAGGAGCTCTACGAGGTGTTATCGCACTACAATATGCTACAATTTGCACGTTCGGGACGTGTGTCGATCACCAAATCAAAGTTTGAGCATGTCGACATCTTTCTCGAGGAGCAGGAGCTAAGAAGAGATAATAAATTATAAACCACAAATATATTAAAGTTAATTATGGCAGTCATGAATTTTGGCGGTGTAGACGAAAATGTAGTTACCCGTGAAGAGTTTCCATTGGAAAAAGCAAGAGAGGTTCTCAAAGATGAAACAATAGCAATTGTTGGTTATGGCGTTCAAGGCCCTGGCCAAGGTCTCAACCTCCGTGACAACGGTTTCAATGTGATCGTTGGACAACGTAAAGATAGTAAAACTTGGGATAAAGCTGTAGCAGATGGTTGGATCCCAGGAGAGACACTCTTCGAGATTGAGGAGGCTTGTCAAAGAGCAACTATTATCCAGTACCTCCTCTCAGATGCAGCTCAGATTGAGCTTTGGCCAACAGTGAAGAAGAACCTCACCGCAGGTAAGGCTCTCTACTTCTCACACGGCTTTGCAATCACATATAGCGAGCGCACCAACATCGTCGCTCCAGAGGATGTCGATGTAATCTTGGTTGCACCTAAAGGCTCGGGAACATCGCTTCGTCGCATGTTCCTCCAAGGTCGTGGACTCAACTCATCGTTCGCAATCCACCAAGATGCTACGGGTCGTGCTCACGAGAGAGTTATCGCACTTGGAATTGGCGTAGGTTCGGGTTACCTCTTCGAGACTACATTCAAACGTGAGGTATACTCAGATCTTACAGGTGAGCGTGGTACCCTTATGGGAGCTATCCAAGGTATCTTCGCAGCTCAATATGAGGTGTTGCGTGCCAATGGTCACACTCCATCGGAGGCATTCAACGAGACTGTCGAGGAGCTTACTCAATCGCTTATGCCACTCGTAGCAGAGAATGGTATGGATTGGATGTATGCTAACTGCTCTACAACAGCTCAGCGTGGTGCACTCGATTGGTGGAAGCCATTCCGTGACGCATCGAAACCAGTATTCGAGAAGCTATACTCAGAGGTAGCTTGCGGCAACGAGGCACAACGTTCGATCGACACCAACAGCAAACCAGATTACCGTGAGGGTCTCGACGAGGAGCTTCGTGAGATGCGTGAGAGCGAGATGTGGCAGGCTGGTGCAGTAGTGCGCAAGCTTCGTCCCGAGAATAACTAAATGCTTTAGAAGGGCTCTTTGGGGAGCTTCTCAAGCAAAATGTTAAAGAGAGAGGGTGACTAATAAGTATTTTTTACTTATTAGTCACCCTCTCTCTTTATGTGAGCCATAAAAAAGCTATCTTTGCACAACCAAAGATATGCAACTATGAAAAAACTATATACACTCCTTCTACTCCTCACCACCCAATCGCTTATTGCACAGAGCTATCTCCCCCAGTCTCGAGGTGAGGTGGTCGAGCACACATACTACACACTCTCCTACATCGAGGAGCATGAACAGGCCGAGTGGGTCTACTACACCCTATCTCCAACCTCGCTAATGCAGGAAGCATCACGCACCGACAACTTTAGAGCGGACCCCAAAGTCTCAACTCTCTCCGCCACATTGGAGGATTACGCAGGGTCGGGCTACGACCGTGGGCACCTCTGCCCCGCAGCATCTATGGCGCACAACAAGGTTGCTATGTCGGAGAGCTTCTACCTATCGAACATGTCACCACAACACCCATCTTTCAATCGAGGAACGTGGAAAAAGTTGGAAGAGCATGTGCGATCCTTAGCTATGGCCGACAGCCTGCTACATGTGGTAACTGGGGCAATCCTCACCGACTCATTGGGCTCAATTGGCCAAAATGGGGTGACCATACCTCGCTACTACTACAAGGCGCTCTACTCTCCCAAACGAGGTGAGATGTTGGGCTACGTGATGGAGAATTGCAAACTCGATGAAGCACTCGAGAGCTACGCCACCACCATTGACCATATTGAGTCTCTCGCAGGGGTCGACCTCTTCTATGAGTTGGACGACAGCGTAGAACAATTAGAGTCGAGCATAAACCTTTCCAACTGGGTCACAGACCTATCGGTTGAGCCTACGGCCATCGCTCCCACCAACGATACACAAGAGGCCACATCGAGCAGATGTCAAGGGAGAACATCTTCGGGAAAACAGTGTAGTCGCACAGCACAGAGCGGCAGCAGCTATTGTTGGCAGCACCAAAAGTAGCAATCGTAAAACAATAAATTTTTACTGTAAAATTTGCATTACGCCAAAAAAAAAGTATCTTTGCAATATTAACTATAATAATTGCAGATTTATGAATCTACTCGAAATTCAAGGGGTTAGCAAAGAGTACACCGCTCACTTAGCTCTTGACAATGTATCACTCGGGATTCCACAAGGCTCGGTCTACGGATTATTGGGGCCTAATGGAGCAGGTAAATCAACTCTAATCAAGATTATTAATCGCATCACAGCACCCGACAAAGGTCGAGTTCTATTTGGTGATCGAGAGATTGCACCCAACGACATATATCGTATTGGCTACCTACCCGAGGAGCGAGGACTCTACAAGAAGATGAAGGTAGGCGAACAGGCTATCTTCTTCGCTCGACTCAAGGGATTGTCTCGTCTCGAGGCTACCAAGCGTCTTAAGGTGTGGTTCGAGAAGTTCGGCATCGAGAGTTGGTGGGACAAAAAGGTTGACGAACTCTCGAAGGGAATGGCTCAAAAGGTGCAGTTTATAATCACTATAATCCACGAACCAGAACTACTTATATTCGACGAGCCATTTTCGGGATTTGACCCCATCAATGCCAACCTCCTAAAAGATGAGATCTTGGGACTTAGAGATCGTGGCGCCACGGTGATCTTCTCGACTCACAACATGTCGTCGGTCGAGGAGATATGTGACCATATAACACTTATCAACAAATCACGCAACGTCTTGTCGGGGTCGGTTGAGGATATTCGTCGCCAGAATGGGGGTAACATCTTCAAGGTGGCCTACCAAGGTAGCGAGGAGCAGTTGCGAGCTGCTATGGGCGAACAAGCACACATCTTAGAGGGTAGCCAAATCGACAGCACCTACTCCAACATAAAGCTCCACATCCCCAACAACGAGGATATTCGCCCAACAATTGCCGCACTCAATGAAGCAATCGCACTACGCAGCTTCGAGGAGGTAATCCCAACAATGAACGACATATTTATTCGCACCGTAAATGGTGAGATCTAAACCTCAAAAATAAATAATCATGTCAAATATAAATCTTGTTATAGGTCGTGAATTCAGTGAGCGAGTTCGCAAAAAGTCATTTATAATCTCCACGCTACTCATACCTATCTTAATGGTTCTCATCTCTGTCGCACCAGCACTAATCATGCAGTTTAGTAAAGGTTCGCTCAAAGAGATCGAGGTTATCGACCACAGCGGTGTAATATTCGAGAACCTCAATAGTAATGATGAGGTGACATTCCACCTCACCGATCTCTCGCTCGAGGAGGCTCGTGCCAACAAAGAGCACTTTGGTGTACTCTACATTGGTGAAGATATTCTCACCAATAACTCCAACGTAAGGCTCTACACCAACTCGGCGAGCTCCATAATGTTGGAATCCTCGATCACATCGAGCATCGAGGAGGTGATAGAGGCTGAGCGCCTCAAGGAGTATGAGATCGAAAACCTAAGCGAAATCCTCCACAATGTCGAAGCCAAGGTCTCGTTGCAGACCATACGCAACGACGCTGCCGAGAGCAACGAGACATCCTCTTCATCGATTGCAGCAATGGGAATTGGATATATCTTGGGATTTATCCTCTATATGTTCCTGATTATATATGGTGCAATGGTGATGAGCTCGGTGATCGAAGAGAAGGGCTCTCGAGTGCTCGAGGTGTTGGTATCTTCGGTTAAACCATTCGACCTATTGATGGGTAAAATTATTGGCGTTGCATTAGTTGCGATAACTCAAATTGCAATTTGGGTCGTATTGATGCTCTCCATCCTTACCTTTGTGATACCTATGGTGATGCCCGATGATGTTATGCAGAGTGTCGAGATGGTTCAGGCGGGTGGCGCAATGTCAGCTGACGCAATGGTCGATACCGAGATGGTGAGCGCTCTTGCCGCACTCACCGACATTGGCTACATCTCGCAGATACTACTATACGCACTGTTATTTTTGATAGGTGGTTACCTACTCTACTCAGCTATGTTTGCTGCAGTTGGCTCGGCAGTCGACACTGCCGAAGATGCTCAAAATCTTCAACTACCCATTATGCTACCCATTATGTTGGCGGTAATCATCCAGATGATGGTTGCTAAGGACCCTAACTCGACGGTGGTGAAGATATTCTCGATGATTCCATTCACATCGCCCATAATTATGATGGCACGTATTCCCCACGGTATACCAACATGGGAGGCTATAACCTCACTTCTACTCCTCTTCGGAACTTTTGTTGCCATGGTATGGATCGCTTCGAAGATCTACCGAGTAGGAATTTTTATGCACGGCAAGAAACCCTCATTCAAGGAGCTCTGGCGCTGGACACGATATAAATATTAGCGGTATAAAAATTGAGGCTACTCTAATCAATGAAAAGCCTCAAGTACAATCTATCGCTTCTGATTGCCAACGCTCTCTTTGCGCTAAACTTCTCTCTCTTCGTATCAGTCATGGAGTCCAAATTGCTCTCCATTGATGCCATATATCTACTCGAGAGTTTGGGGTTGCTCTTTGTAACGACAACACTTCGCATATATCGAAGAGAGGCATCGCCCCCGATTCAGCTCTCCGACACTATAATCATCACGCTCACCTCCATCCTAAGCACATTGGGATGGAGCTACGCAACACTCTGGGGGATGTCACTCACATCGCCTATCGACGCTGCCACAATCGCATCGGTCGGACCATCGCTCACACTACTTTTTGCTCACTTCATGGGACGTCGATCTCTCACGGGGGTACGCATCGCAGGACTCGTGATCTCACTTATGGGAGTTGTGATTTTAGTGATTAGTCACCCTTCAGGGGTTGTGAGTACGCAGGCGAATCGAGGCAACCTCTTACTTCTGTGTGCAGTTATTATCGCCGCCATAAACACGCTGATATTTAAACCTCAATTGGAACGATACGGGGTTATTCGGGTAGCTCACATCTATGCAATAGCAGCTGCGGCAATCAACTTGCCACTCTTCGCAAAGTCACTGGGCCAACTCATTACACTCTCTGTTAGTTGGGTGGCGGCAACAGAACTCACCCTACTATTGCTCATTGGTTGTGCTCTTCCTCTGCTACTACTCTTCGAGGGGACCGAATATCTCTCGGCACTTCACACATCGCTATACCGATACACTCAACCCCTAATAGCAGCAATTGTGGTATTATCTCGAGGTCAAGCCACACTCACCGCAGCCAACATCGTAGCCATGGTGGTACTTATTGCAGGAGGGATTTTAGTTGCTCAAGGGGTAGATAGATCGGACTAAACATAGCACAGAGGAGCAGCACAAGGAGCAGCACATAGATAATATTTACCACCAAACCACGCATGCGCACCAACGATAACGAGAGTAAGGTTGCGGCCATTGGAGCAACTAACACAAACGATAGCGCAGTAACCGAGGTAAATAGTAGCGTTAGGAGCGATGCCACAAAGAGCGTATAGGTAACATAGAGTCGCCCCCGAGTGCGAGGCAGAGCATCCCGAAACCAGAAGAGAGAGAGAAGTGCCAAGAGGAGCGATATCACCACTATAGCACATCTAAATATTGGGATAGACTCAACAGTATCGGCACCCGACGGAGTGTTTACAATAGAGAGCAAACTCTCTCCAACAAAGAGGAAATCGTAGCCAAAGAGCCAGTAGATATATGAGACCAGGCAAAAAGGCAACATAAGTCCCACAACTGCAACAACCCACTCACGCAATGTAGCCCCAACAAATATCAAGATCAGAGGCATAGCCACCCAAAGAATAATCGAGGGAGAATAGAGTAGCGGGAGAATAGAGAGTGCGAATGAGGCATCAAAGAGTGCACTAATGTAACCACTACCACGAGATGCAATATAGAGCGATCCCAATGCGACCACCACAAGCGTAAGCACAAGTGAGGCAAGAAGCGGCTCACCACCAAGCAGTGTACTCCACAACAGTACACCAAGCAGCGGCAGATGAAGCGAAGTGGAACCACCGTAGAGGCTATGCACCGAAATCATTTGCCCCAGCCATGTTGCCGAGAGCATCAATGCAACAGAGGCTATTATGGCCGACCACACTCTATAGTTATGCTGAAGTTCAGTTACATAGACTCCCAAAACAGAGTCACTTACGACAAATTCGGCGAGCGAGTGGCTACCGCTCAGAAGTATAAAAAACCCGATTATGCTTGTGACAAATAACGTCACAAGCGACGAAAAGGGTTGCTGTCGTGTAATATCGAACTTCATAACAAAGAGAACTACTTAGATGTTGAATAGCTGCGTTGCGCCAACACCTTGACCCACACCACAAATCCACCTGTAAGCACCAAGTTTAGTACCAACGTGAGGGCCGAGACAATCAGTGCCGTACCTCCAAGACCATAGCTTATGGCAATAAAGATAACACCAGCCCCAACCTCACCTCGAGTAAACATACCCACCGAAACGGCTAATCGTTCACTAAATTTACGATCTCGATAGAAGAATATAGGCATTAATTTTCCAACGTTGGAGAGCAACGTAACGGCCAACACATGGAGTGCTATGCTGCCCCAATTAAGCGCTGGAATAGCCAACGAGATGGTCGACTCGCTTTCGGGGTGGCTATGTGCCGCAGCACCCAATACCAATGGCATACTAAGCCCCACAAGGAGCATAAAGATATAGGATATTGATGTAGAGACACGCTCCTCGACGATCGAGTCATGAGCCTTGTGTTTTATAATCATACCTACCACAAACGCAGGTAGAAGAACCTCAATATGGATGCCATTATGCTCTCCTGCAATAAAATACTCAGATACAACGTATAGAATATTTGTTGCAGCATATGTCAAGAGTGCATATAGAAGTATCGACTTCCAATCTTGACGCACATCATACTTATCCAGTTTTTTCCACCCTAACACCAAGAGACTCACCACAATAAATATCACCACAAAGAGTTGCCACTGCATACCCATCATCATAATCTGGAGTGGTATCATCAAGATAATTGTATCAAGGTCGTCGAAGATAGCTAACACCTGTATTTTTTTATATATCCAGCTCGACTTCAAATTGAGCGTAGCAAGCATCGTAAAGAGTATTCCAGCCGATGTTGGCGCAGCAAAACGGCTCAAAAGAAGCGTCTCTCGCCACGCCGCACCACTACCCCAATACTCTTGTGGCATGAGAACAAAAATGTAGTATAACGCCACCAACAACCAGGGCAGGGCGGCAGTGGCCATTGCAATGAAGTAATCTTGGGTGTATGAACGCCAATGGCTCTTATCAATCTCAAACTCACGACCTACATTGATCATAATAAATGCCAAGCAGATGTAGAGCATAGGAGTTAGAGCATAGCTCTTAATTGCATCGAAGCTCTCGCCCAACACCCCTGGCAGCAACTGCGAAGCCACAAGACCACAAAGCAGGAAGAGAGAGAAGGATAAAACTTTCTTCATATTTAATTTTTAGTTTGGTAGATCAGCGATACGGCCGATGTCGACACCCCCTCTTCACGCCCCTCAAAACCCAATTTCTCGGTTGTGGTCGCCTTAATCGATATTGCATCGAACGCTATGCCCATAACCTGCGAGAGGCAGCTGCGCATAGAGTCTATATGGGGTCGCAGTTTGGGACGCTGCATGCTTATGGTACAGTCGACATTGCCGATTTCATACCCTCTTAAGCGAAGTAGCTCTACAGTACGTGCCAACAGAATTTTAGAGTCGATACCCTTAAAATCGGACGAGGTATCGGGAAAGTGAAGACCAATATCACCCAACGCAGCAGCCCCCAACAGAGAGTCACATATTGCGTGAATTACAACATCTCCATCGGAGTGCGCCACGCACCCTTTGGTGTGTGCAATCTCAACGCCTCCCATGATCAATGGCAGGCCTTCGGCAAGGGCGTGCACATCATAACCGTGTCCTATTCTAAAATTCATGATCACAAAGATACAAATATTAGAGTGAAAAGCTACACTTTAAATAAAAAAATGTATATTTGCTATCGTAAAAATTATTATAGCAGATGTCAGAAATATCTTCACTCGAACCTCGCATAGTGTGGGAGCAGTTCGACGCAATAACAAAAGTTCCACGCCCCTCAAAGAGAGAGGGCAAGATAATCGCTTGGCTTATCAACTTTGCCAAGGAGCATAATCTCGAATATAAGCGTGATAAAATTGGCAATGTGGTGATCAAAGCCCCAGCCACCCCACGTTATGAGGATCGTCCCATTGTGATCCTACAATCGCATATCGACATGGTATGCGAGAAGAACTCCGATGTGGAGTTTGACTTCGATCGTGACGCCATCCGCACACACATCGTCGACGGTTGGGTCAAAGCCGAGGGCACCACCTTGGGTGCCGATTGTGGTATTGGTATGGCGGCAGCATTGGCCACACTTATCGACCCAACGATAGAGCACGGCCCTATCGAGGCGCTCTTTACGGTCGATGAGGAGACTGGCTTAACGGGGGCTTTCGAGTTGGAAGATGGCATGCTCGAGGGTAAACAGCTCATCAACCTCGATTCCGAGGATGAAGGAGAGTTGTTTATTGGTTGTGCTGGTGGCATCGATACCGTGGCAACATTCTCATACCGCAGCATCGAGTCTCCATCATCATACTCATTCTTTAGAGTTGATGTGTCGGATCTACAAGGTGGACACTCGGGTGACGACATCAACAAAGGACGTGTAAACTCCAATAAAACTGTAGCCCGACTCCTTTGGGAGGGTGCCAACAGCTACAATCTTCGCCTATGCTACTTCGATGGCGGCAATCTACGTAATGCAATACCTCGTGAGGCCTACGCAATATTTGGAATCCCCAAAGTGCTCCACGATGAGTTCTTGGAGCGCTATGAGCTCTTTGCCTCTGACATGAAGAGTGAATTTGCTCTTCGTGAACCCAACTTCAAGATCGCACTCAACGAGATGCCACACATCGACACAATGATAGACAATGAGTGCCAAGAGGCTCTTATCAATGCATTGGTAGGACTCCCCAATGGCGTTATCGCAATGTCGGCAGCTGTCGAGGGTTTGGTTGAAACCTCAACAAATTTAGCCTCGGTAAAATTCATAGGCAAAGATCAAATTGTGGTTACAACATCACAACGCTCATCAGTTGAGAGTGCCAAGACCTATGCCATGCAGATGGTTGAATCGGTATTTACGTTGGCTGGTGCCGAGGTGACCCACTCCGACGGGTATCCTGGCTGGGCCCCTAACCCATCATCCGAGCTACTGAGATTAACGGCCGAGAGCTACCGTTCACTATTTGGGCAGGATCCACTCATCAAGGCTATCCATGCTGGTTTGGAGTGTGGCCTATTTTTGGAGAAGTATCCCGAGCTCGACATGATCTCATTTGGACCAACCCTTCGTGGTGTACACTCACCCGACGAGAGGCTCGAGATATCTACTGTAGATCGATTCTGGAGGTTACTATTAGAGATACTCAAAAGAGTCTAATCGATAAATTAGGATGAGGCGACTAATAGCAATATTATCGGCTCTATTGAGCTTAATAACCATTGCTACATCGGCTCAAGAGCGTGATGACTACCAACCATTTGGATTAAGCACCGATGAGGAGCCGACCCTAATGATTGAGGTAGACACCACGCTTTTTAGAATCCCCTCAACATTGGGTAGTGACCCCTATGCCCAAGCCACTCGCTACTATCGAGTTGCGGGATCTACTCGCCGACGTGGACTCTACTACACCACTGCCGAGCAGATCGTAGAGCCCACCAAGGAGTATATGCAGATATTCGAAGAGCCTCTTCCGAAGAGCTCCATAGCGCTCTACGCCGCTCAGAGCAACTATAGAGTTGGGCTAAGGGCATCGCATGCACAAACATTGAACAAAGGGTGGTCACTCAACGCCTCTCTTTGGAGTCAAACGGGACGTGACATCTCGGTGGAGGGACTCTTCCGCAATACATTCTCGCCCGACATTCAAATCGCTAAACGCTTTGGGAAAAACCACTTCTTGAAGATAAACAGCTCTCTATACTACTCTATGCGAGGTCTACAATATGGCTCCACAAACGAAGCTTTCGAACTCATTGGCAATAGGTACTACAACCCCTCATGGGGATTCTACAATGGTGAGGTGCGCAACTCTCGTGTTCGTCGCACCACCTCGCCACAGCTATCGGCACACTATCAACTACCTTTGAGTAAGCATACTACGCTTATCGTCGAGAGCTCGGGCAACTACTCCTGTGAGTCGACAAGCTCATTGGGTTGGTATAACGCTACAACACCTTTGCCTGACTACTACTCAAAAATGCCGAGCAACCTCCCCGAGGGCGACATACAAGATTATGTCACCAATCTATGGCGCACCAACGACACCGACTACACCCAAATAAATTGGGATGAGTTGGTACGACTCAACTCACTCTCGGCCGATGGCAACGCTTATTACCTACTTGAAGATCGGGTCGAGCGACGCATAGAGACCCAAGCAGCAGCCCTTATTCGCTCCGAGGTTGGCGATCGTCTTACGTTAACATTTGGACTCGAGGCTAAAGCATCTGAATCTCGCAACTTCAAAGAGATTAGAGATCTTCTGGGAGCCTCTCACTTCACCGACTATGATCAATTTTTTGGTGACGACTACAACAAAACGCTACCTCTACAAAACAACCTACTCAACCCCGATAATGTGGTAGTCGAAGGTGACAGATTTGGCTACGACTACTCGATCTACAACAGCGAACTTTATGGCGTGGTTCGAACTCAGTTGCGCACAACCACTCTCGATATCGACATTGAAGCCTTGATTGGATCACAGAATATATACCGAGAGGGACACTTCGAAAAGGAGCGTTTCGCCTCGAGTGGCTCGCTTGGCAAATCCACCGAGATCAAGAGTGCCCCATACACCATACGAGCAACAGTAGGTTATGCCGTAGCAGCAAGAGGCTATCTTGCTTTTAAGTTGGTCTCGTGCCGCCTCTCACCTCTGCAGCAAAATCTCTTCCTCAACGAGACAGCCTCTAACTACCTATCGCCATCACTTAGTGGCGAGAGCATCAACTCAGCCTCCTTAGGACTACATCTAAACTACCCCCACATAACAATCTCAGGCGAGATATATGCTCTCCGCTCTCGCAACGGCTCCTCAATCTACTCTCTATATGACGATCTGAGTCGGACCATGTGTCGTGCCTCCATCACCGAGATTGGCTACAGGTCAATCGGTGCCGAGGTTGTCGCTTCGCTTCGCCTACACCACGATCTACGATTTACATCAACCATCACTGCTACTCACAGCATCTACGACACCTCTCCCTATGTCGAGCTATTTGACGATTACGACCTTAGTACAATAAGCGCCCCAACACCCTCACAGATGAGCGGCATAAAGATTGGTAACACTCCGCAGATCACCGCCACAACCTCTATCGCATACTTTGGATTAAGCCGCTACATATTCAACCTCTCGGCATCTTATGCAGCACTCCGATACGAACAACCATCAATCACAAGACGCAGCGAGCGCATACTCACTCAAGCTTTCCTAAGCCCAGAGAGCCAAGAGGCTGCACTAAATCAGAAGCAACTCGGCAATATATTTGACATCGAGGTAAGTGCATCACGATACTTTTGGTTTGAGAACAATCAATCACTTAGCGTGAGGGTATCTATACGTAACCTACTTGGCGACAACGACAGAGTGTACTACGCTCGGGAATCCAACCGCATAAATCTACAGAGTATCGATGGCTACTTCTCAGGCTCATCACTCCGTGAAAGCAGCTATCAATATGGTGCTCCTCGAACCCTGCTACTCTCGGTTGGCTATAACTTTTAATGCCCTCAAAATCAAAAAGAGTTCAGAGCAAAGCCACACACTCAGATTCTTAAATTTCTCAGTGCAATAAAGATCAAAAACGTAAATTCTTGGTCCAAACTAAGCTTGGCGGCCGCCCGCTGTTAGGGCAGCAAGCAGGTAGTATAGAGCTCTATTTTCGTACGTTTGCCCTGGCCCCAACAACAAACTTTTGCTTTATAAGATTAAAAGCATTACCTTTGCACTCGATTTGTGGCGAGGCCACATTTAGAGAGACCTTTCGCAAGGAGGCCTCTTTTTTATTTATATAGATATTTTTTGATACAACAATAGATGACATTTGACGATTTAAACCTTATTGAGCCCATTCGTAAGGCTCTCACCAAGACGGGTTATGTGAACCCAACCCCAATTCAAGCTCAGGCGATACCACATCTTTTGGACGGACACGACCTTTTGGGCTGTGCGCAAACAGGAACAGGAAAGACTGCTGCATTCTCGATTCCAATCATTCAACACATATATGAACGACGCCACTCCTCACCACGAGGCATCAAGGCGCTTATCTTGACCCCGACACGTGAGTTAGCTATACAGATCAACGACAGCTTTGCCACCTATGGCGAGTTCACTGGATTGCGCCACACGGTAATCTTTGGTGGCGTGGGACAGAAACCTCAGGTGGATGCCATCAAGGCGGGCATTGATGTACTCGTAGCGACTCCAGGGCGACTTATCGACTTGGTGGGGCAGCGCCATATTAGTCTTTCGAAGTTGGAGTACTTCGTTCTCGACGAGGCTGACCACATGTTAGATATGGGATTTATACACGATATTCGTCGCATTCTACCCATGCTTCCCTCACGTCGCCAAAGCCTCTTCTTCTCGGCAACAATGCCCAAGGAGATCGAGAAGTTGGCCAATAGCATCCTCACACGCCCTCGCAAGGTGGAGGTGACACCCGCTTCGTCGACTGTCGAGAAGATCGAGCAGTTCCTCTACTATGTCGAGAAGAAGAATGAGTTGCTTATAGAGCTATTGCAAGATCCCAAAATGGAGTCGGTGTTGGTCTTCACACGCACGAAGTATGGCGCCGACAAGGTGGCCAAAGTGCTCAACCGTGCAGGAATCACAGCTGAGGCGATCCACGGCAACAAGAGCCAGAACAATCGTCAACGCACACTTAGCAACTTCAAGGAGCGCAAGACAAGGGTACTTATTGCCACCGATATTGCATCACGAGGAATCGACGTTGATGACCTCACCCACGTGGTAAACTTTGAGCTACCCAACGTACCAGAGACCTACGTTCACCGCATTGGTCGCACGGGACGAGCTGGGCGTGAGGGTGTAGCCTACTCATTCTGCAAGGAGGAGGAGATGCCACTACTTAGAGATATAGAGAAGCTAATCGGTAAACGCATTGAGGTTGCTGGTGGCACACCATTCAAGGTAACAAAAGAGAGTCAAAAGGAGGCAACTCCCGAAAAGAGACAATCTAAGCCTCAACAACGCAGAGGAGGAGGAGGAGGAGGAGAGAGGCGACAAACAGCCTCAAGTAGCCACCGTCGAGGACGTCGTTAGAGTGCGATATAAAAAGCCGTTGCAAAGTTTTCATTTGCAACGGCTTTTATTTTACTTCAGAAAAGCTTCTACTTGAGCACTCTATCAATCAAAGCTTGAGGTTGTGGCTCGTGGCCAGCGAAGTCAACGTAGAGCTCCATAGGGTGTTTCTGACCACCCTTCGAGAGGAGTGTCGAGCGGAATCTCTCGGCTGTCTCAGCATCGAATATACCAGCCTCCTTGAATACTGCAAAGGCATCAGCCTCCAACACCTCAGCCCACTTGTAGCTATAGTATCCAGCAGCGTAGCCACCACTAAAGATGTGGCCAAATGATGGGCTCATAGCGATGCCGTCGACTGTAGGAAGAATCTGAGTACGCTCAGTTGCCTTACGCTCAAACGACTCTACATCGCCCTCGAAAGGCTCCTTGAGTGAGTGCCATGCCATATCCAAGAGTCCAAATTGGAGTTGACGCACGTGAGAGTATGCTGCATTATAATCTTGTGCCGCTACAATCTTGTCGATTAGCTCTTGAGGGATCGCCTCACCAGTTTGGTAGTGAACCGCCCAAAGGTCGAGATACTCACGCTCGGTAGACCAATTCTCCATAAGTTGCGATGGGAGCTCCACGAAGTCACGATAGACGTTGGTTCCATTGAGTGATTCGTAGTTACCCTCGGCCAACACACCGTGCAGACCGTGACCAAACTCGTGGAGGAAGGTCTCAAACTCGTCGAATGTAAGCAACGATGGAGTTGTCTCGGTAGGCTTTGTGAAGTTCATGGTGAGGGTGATGAGTGGGTAGACCTTCTCGCCATCCTTGATTGATGCACCACGGAACTCAGTCATCCAAGCGCCAGAACGTTTCGAGGCACGAGGGAAGAAGTCGAGGTAGAGCACCGAGACGAAATCGCCATTGGCATCGCTCACCTCGTAGGTCATCATCTCCTCGTCGAAGGTGTCGATATTGTCAACCTTAGTGAAGTTCACTCCGTAGAGTTTTGTGGCCAACATCAAAACGCCATCCACTACACTATCCAACTTTAGATATGGCTTGATAAGCTCATCATTAACCGAGAACTTATCACTCTTATACTTCTCTGAGTAGTATGCAAAATCCCATGGCATAAACTCGCCCTCGAAACCAATACTCTTGGCATACTCCACAACAGCCTCATAGTCGGCATTGGCTCTCTCCAAAGTTGGCTCCAAAAGCTCAGTGAGGAACTCATTAACCTTGTCGGCACCATCGGCCATACGGTTGTCGAGTGCATAGTCGGCATAAGTCCCGAAGCCCAAGATGTTGGCAATCTTGAGACGAAGGTCAACGATCTTACGGATATTCTCCGTATTGTCGAACTCGCCACCCAAAGCGAGCGAACCATTGGCACGCCACAACTTCTCTTTGATCTCACGATTGGCCGAGTAGGTCATGAAAGGTAGGTAGCTTGGATATTGGAGCGTCACTGTCCACCCCTTCTCGCCACGTGTTTTTGCCTCGAGTGCCATCGCCTCTTTGATAGCATCCGAGAGGTCAGCTACATCACGAGGATTGGTCATATTGATGGTAAAGGCGTTGGTTGCAGCAAGCGAATTCTGACCAAATTGTAGAGTCGCTGCAGCAAGCTCAGTTGAGTACTCTCGATAGAGCTCCTTATCGGAGTCCGAGAGCGCAGCTCCACCACGAGCAAATCCTTTGTAGGTGTTCTCCAAAAGCATCTTATCCTCTGCCGAGAGTCCACGACCTGGATTTTCATATACCGCCTTTACACGAGCAAAGAGCTCGGGGTTGAGCGAGATGTCGTTGCTAAGCTCGGTGAGCTTGGGTTGGATACGCATCGCTATGGCCTGCATCTCGTCCGAGGTGTTGGCGCTCATAAGTGGATAGAATACTCCACTCACACGACCAAGAAGTTCACCTTGGCGCTCCAACGCCACGATGGTATTACCAAATGTAGGTTTTGCCTCATTCGAGATGATCGCCTCCAACTCAGCACGTGAGCATGCTATAGCAGCGTCGAATGCCGCCTCATAGTCGTCGAGCGAGATCTTCGAGAATGGTGGTGTCTGGTGAGGGGTATCCCACTCGGCCAATAGAGGGTTAGATAGATCTAACTCGGGGTATTGAGCTTTGGGGATAGATTGGTCGCCACCGCAACCAACCATTAGGGCTGATATTGCCATAATTAAAACTGTTTTTTTCATCTGTAAATAAATTAGTTACACACCCCACGCAAGGGTGCATAAATTAGGTTTATAATAACTTGACACAACAAAAGATTAACAGGTGTGTATTACACCTGCGG
>JBCQWR010000029.1:0-34970 GCA_047171945.1 Rikenellaceae bacterium
TATTGATCTCATATTCTTCGAGTATTAAATGTATAATGCTCAAAGATACACAAAATTTTCATCCCCTTTGGCGATGCGGTAGCGTCATGTGTGTTTCATAGATGATATCTATTATATTTATAATTCACAAAGTTACAAATAAAATCCGAAAATCAAACTATTTTTATTGTTTTTCGATATATTGTAATAAAAAAAGTGTTCAGCGCAATGCCGAACACTTTTTTATATAGTTTTAATTAAGATGATTAGTTGATACCCTTCATCATTTTGCTAAGCCATGGACCCAAAATAAATAGACATAGGGTAGCGATGGCAGTAATTGCCGAGACGAACCAGAATACATTGACAGGTTGCCCAATGGCAGTTTCAACTGCACCAGATAGCTTCTCAGCTTGTGAGGCACCGAAGTTACCCGCTGCAAATGAGAACATCCAAACACCCATAAGGGTAGATGTCAACTTTGGAGGCGAGAGCTTAGTTACCATCGAAAGACCGATAGGAGAGATACATAACTCACCGAGAGTGAAGATGAGGTATACCATAGTGAGCCACATTGGAGATACCTTAACAATAGCGTCACCACCGTTAGAGATTCCATCAGCGATAGCCATTATAGCAGCACCAACAGAGAGGAGCAACATACCCCAAGCGAACTTAAATGGAGTTTTAGGATTTAGTTTAATCTTATCCAAAGCAACCCAAACGAGTGAGAAGATAGGTGCTAAGCAGACAATAAATATAGCATTGATAGATTGGAACCATGATGCAGGGATCTCAAAACCGAAAACCATACGGTTGGTATTCTCCAATGCAAATACGTTGAATGTTGTACCAGCTTGCTCGAAACCCACCCAGAAGAAGATGTTGAAGAATGCAAGGATAAGGATTACTCCTACTCGTTTCCATTGGTCAGCACTCTCTGTTCCACGGATGATAGATGTGATAAGGTAAGCACCACCAGCGATACCTACGGCATAGGTGATAAAAGTTTGAGTAGCGCTTGGCATTGCGTTCCAACCAGCCAAGAAACCGATAGTACCACCCACAAGAAGAGCTACAAAACCTGCGACACGACTCCAATCAGATTTGTTTAGAGAGGTGCGACTCGTATCAGACTTTGGTGATAGACCGATGTGGCCCAATGTCTTCTCGGCACGGAATATAAACCATATTACACCGACCAACATACCAATACCAGCCGATAAGTAGCCATACTCCCATGATACATTCTCACCCAAATATCCAGCCACCAATGGAGCGATAAATGCACCAAGGTTGATACCCATATAGAAGATAGTGAAGCCGCCATCTTTGCGAGGATCATTATCGTCGTATAGTTGACCAACCATTGTCGATATATTAGGCTTGAAGAAACCATTACCCAAAATCAAGACTCCAAGACCAACGAAGAACCAAAATTGGCGAGTCTCCATATTGTCGCCAGCCATCGCTGCAAAGGCCAATAAGAATTGACCCATTGCCATTGTGAGTCCACCAATGTAGATTGTTGCTCTCTGCCCCAATACCTTGTCGGCCAACACACCACCAATGAGAGGTGTTACGTAGACCAAGAATGTGAAGATTCCATAGATTGTAAAGGCCTCTTCTCTGCTTAGCCCAAAACCTCCCGCATTGATTCCTGCCATGAGGAATAGCACCAATAGAGCTCGCATTCCATAGTAACTGAAACGCTCCCACATCTCGGTGGCAAAGAGGGTAGACAACCCCATGGGGTGTCCAAAAAATGTTGCTTGTTTGTTTGCCATCTTTTTTAATTTAGATATTTAATTAAAATTAATTATTTCTTAAACAGTCTGTATGGAAATAATCCAATAAGAGGCAAAGTTAATAATAATAGCTTAGAAAAACAAAAAAAATTGAATAATGGGTAGGGTAAACGCACGAAAAATAGAGTTCTATACTGCTTGCTTACTGCCCTTGCAGGGGCGGCCGCCAAGCTAAGCTTGGATCCAAAAACTCACGTTTTTGATCTTTATTGCACTGAGCGTGTGGGGCTTTGCCCTACGATATATCTCTTATAATGATCTTTTGAAAGTTTCCTTTCAACGCTCATTATAAAAGATATATCTATGTCAACCTATGGTTGCCACCACACATCAGTGAGGTGAACCTCGAGAAGGGTTTAAATGTCGTTAGACATTTAAAAAAATTGTATAGGTTAGCGGGTTGTGCAAATTTATTTGACTCAACTCGCTAACCTATACAATCTTAGAGATGAAGTCTCTAAGCCCTTCTCGCAAGATAATATACACCAGCGGAGGTGTTATCTCCGCCCGACGGAGTCAGTAATAAACTATAATTTTTCGTGCGTTTGCCCTGGAATAATGGGTAGCAGAAATGTAGTGATTGGACACCCCTTAGATACCACTTCAAGGTGCTTTTGATGAGGTTGTGAGAGTCAATTTAATTGAATGTGTACTCCTCTAAAATTAGATACGCTTTAGAGATTCCCAACTCGCCAGCCTTCGATAAATCAATGCATCCCTTACGAGTATCCTTCATAAATATCTGAACTACACCACGATTGTAATAGGCTTCGGCAAATGAAGGGAATAGTTCTATTGCTTTTGAGTAGTCGTCATAGGCCTCAGGTAATTTTCCCGAGAGAGCCAACAGATTAGCTCGATTATAATATGTGTAAGCAAACTCTGGATATAATTTTATCGCTTTATTTAGATCCGCTATCGCCGCATCATAGTTATAGCTACGAGTTTGATTATTCTTGAGTCGATTTGCTGGGTCTGAGTCGATTGAAATTCGCTGGTAGGAGTTATCTATTGAGGATATAAAGTCAATCATCTCAGCCTCTGTTGTAGCACGATTGAGGTAGAGGAATGGGTTGGTAGGGTTGAGCTCAATTGCTGCCGAGTAGGTATTTACCGAGTTGGTGTATTGTTTTATTAATCCTTGTGATATTGCACTCTCGAAGAGTCTCTGCCACTGGTCGGGCATCTCTCTAAGTTTTGCGCTGTACTCTTTGTTGAGGCTCACTAATTTTTCGGGGCTAATGGCGCTAATACCTTCATTTATAGTTAGTTGTTTATTGTCAAATAGGGTGATGAACTCTTCCATTCTATCTGTGTTGTAACGATTAACCTTTGGCATAGCTGTAGAGTCATATGTGGTCAGTGTAAACCTAAATAGAGGTATCAAAACCAATGAGTTGCCTTTGCCTCCTTGTGAGGATAGATTCTCGAACTTGCTGCCCGAGAAGTTGTTATCGAATGAGAGTAGCCTATCAAATCGATATGTTGTGTCGGAGTAAATCGAATATGTGCTATCCTTGAGTTTTGATTTGTGTTCGGTAATCTTGCGCTCGGCTATGTTGCGATCTCTCTTGGCCAACTGCGATTTGTTGAGCATAAAGCGGATGTTACTTCTATAGAGATATGCATTAGCAAAATCAGGATAGAGCTCAATAGCTTTGGTGTAGTCATCCTCAGCTCGCTCAATTTCACCCAATTCAGTGAGTAGGTTGGCACGGTAGAAGTAGGCTAAAACATTATTGGGTGAATAATCTACCACTTTGTTGTAATCCTCCAATGCATGGTTGTAGTCTCCAACTTGGGTGCGAACTATTGCTCGGTTGAAAAACGAGAGCGAGTTGGTTGAGTCAAGTTTTATAACTTGGTCTAAGTCGCTTAGAGCCAACATTGGGCGTTTCGTATCATTGTATATTAGAGAGCGGTTAAAGAAACTCAATAGATAGGTTGAGTCGTTGGCGATAGCGTGGTTGAAATCATCCTCCGCCTCGTCGAGCTTACCCTGCTGCATGTAGAGTGAGCCACGACGGTTATATGCCGTCGGGTTTTCACGATTTGTGCGTACTCCCATGTCGAAATTCGCCATCGCATTTAGAGTATCCTTGAGTTGAAGGTAGCAAATTCCACGGTTGACATAAGCCTCAGCGTATCGTTTTTCATACTTTATAAACTCATCAAAGTCTTTGATGGCCTCCTCTGCCTGTTGATTCAATAGGCGAGTCACGCCACGGCTATAGTATGGATTTGGCATATCGGGACGGAGCTCGATTGCCTCCTCGAAGTCACGCAGGGCATCGTCGTAATTTCCTAATCGAGAGCGAGTTATTGCTCGATTGATATATGCATTAGTATATACTGGATTCTTCTCAATTGCAATCGAAAAATCGGCATCAGCTCCCAATAAGTCGTTGAGATTATACTTGGCAATACCACGCAAGAAGTAGCCTTCATAGGCATTTTCATCAACATTCAGCAGAGAGTTTAGGACGCTTATAGCCTCCTGGTAATTATTGTTTATCATGCTGTTTCGCCCCACCCAATAGAAATAATCTTTATTATATTGGGCTCGAATAGTAAACACATTCACGATGATTATCATGAGTGTTAAGATAGTCGATGTTATGGTGCGTTTTTTCAACATAATTACCTTTTTATCTGTTTTGCTTCGATTAAAACGTACTGCGTAGAGAAAATATTACTCCTCGTAACCAAATCTTTTGAGTTGTCGATCGCTGTTGCGCCAATCATCCATCACCTTGACGTGGAGTTGTAGGAATACTTTCTTGTCGAGGAATGTCTCCATATCGAGTCGTGCTTGTGTACCTACACGCTTTAGTTTCTCACCTTTGTGGCCGATGATAATTCCCTTTTGTGAATCTCGAGCTACATAGATTGTTGCCGAAATGCGGTCGATATTACTCTCCTCTTTATACTCTTCGATAGCCACCTCGCAGCAGTAGGGTATCTCCTTGTCGTAGTTGGTCAAGATCTTCTCACGGATGATCTCGGTGGCGAAGAATCTTAGCGTTTTGTCGGTGAGAGTATCCTTGGGGTAGTATGCTTCACCCTCGGGTAGACGCTCCAAGATCTGATCAAAGAGGCCTCCAATGTTGAAACTCTCCTTGGCCGATGCTGGTATAATAAAAGCGTTGGGAAGTCGCTCTTGCCACTGCGCAACCAAGATCTCGAGAGCCTCGGGCGTGGTGAGGTCAATCTTGTTGATCACCAAAATAGTTGAGGTAGAGCTCTTTGCGATTCTATCTATGATCTCCTGTGAGCGGTCGCTCTTCTCTACAGTGTCGGTGACATAAATGAGGATGTCGGCATCCGAAACAGCGCCTGTCACAAATCGCATCATAGACTCTTGAAGCTTGTAGTTGGGCTTCAAAATTCCTGGTGTGTCAGAGTAGATGATTTGGAAGTCGTCGCCATTGACGATGCCCATGATTCTGTGGCGTGTGGTCTGTGCCTTTGAGGTGATGATTGATAGTCTCTCACCCACCAAAGCGTTCATTAGTGTTGATTTACCCACGTTGGGGTTGCCGATAATATTTACAAATCCTGATTTGTGTCGCTCCATTATTTAATTAATTGGTTTATACTTAAAGTGGGTGACATCTCTTAGAATGTCACCCCTATATCTTGTCGAGAGGCCTCCTCTCGTCTCCTTTATCTACGTTTGCCGTTCGGCATCTTGGGCATCTTCATCTTGCCACCCGCCACAGCTTTCATCATCTTGCGAGTGTCGTCAAACTGTTTGATTAGACGATTGACATCGGCCAATGTGGTGCCGCTACCTTTTGCGATTCTCTCACGACGTTTAACATTTATAATCTCTGGCTTCTCACGCTCCTCGGGTGTCATAGAGTAGATTATCGCCTCAGTCTGCTTGAATGCATCGTCTGGGATATCTATATCTTTGATCGCCTTACCTACGCCAGGGATCATGCCAGCCAAATCTTTGAGGTTACCCATCTTTTTGATCTGAGCAATTTGAGCCAAGAAGTCGTTGAAGTCAAATTGATTCTTTACGATCTTCTTCTTGAGTCTGCGAGCCTCCTCCTCGTCGTAGTGCTCTTGAGCACGCTCCACGAGCGAGATTACGTCACCCATTCCCAAAATACGGTCGGCCATACGCTCGGGGTGGAATGGCTGTAAAGCATCCATCTTCTCGCCACTCGAGATAAACTTCAATGGTTTGTTGACCACCGAACGGATCGAGATTGCTGCACCACCACGAGTGTCGCCATCGAGCTTGGTGAGTACTACGCCATCAAAATCGAGGCGATCGTTGAACTCCTTGGCGGTATTCACGGCATCTTGACCCGTCATTGAGTCAACCACAAATAGTGTCTCCGAGGGGTTCACCGCAGCTTTGATTGCAGTTATCTCCTGCATCATAGTCTCATCGACGGCCAAACGACCAGCGGTATCGACAATTACAGTGTTGTAGCCCTTCTCACGAGCATATTTAATTGCATTTTGTGCAATCTCCACAGGGTTGGTGTTGCCCTCCTCGGTGTAGACCTCAACTCCGATCTGCTCGCCCAGCACCTTTAGCTGGTCGATCGCCGCAGGGCGGTATACGTCACCTGCAACAACCATCACCTTGCGGTTGCGCTTGGTCTTGAGCAACAAAGAGAGCTTACCTGTGAATGTTGTCTTACCCGAACCTTGGAGTCCTGCGATCAAAACCACAGCAGGGTTGCCTTCGAGTGATATATCTACGGTGGTGCCACCCATCAACTCGGCTAACTCGTCACGCATGATCTTGGTCATCATCTGACCAGGTTTAACCGACTTTAGCACCTCTGAGCCGAGTGCTTTTTTCTTTACATCATCGGTAAATGTCTTGGCTACCTTGTAGTTAACATCGGCATCAATCAAGGCACGGCGGATCTTTTTGAGAGTCTCGGCAACATTTATTTCGCTAATCTTACCCTCACCTTTGAGGATTTTAAACGAGCGTTCTAATCTATCTGTTAAATTTTCAAACATACTTAAATTTCATTTAAGAGACAAAAGTAACAAAAAATAGAGAGAATTTCTTATAAACCCTTCACTTTTTGCATAAATTTAGTTCTGTCGACAACAAATCGAGTGTGATCGCCCTCGCCAATCAAACCTTCGGCATCGTGCGCCTCTACTCGAAATGTTATTTTGCGACCCTCTACAGCTACCACTCGAGCCGATGCAACTATCTCGTTGCCAATACCCGAAGCCTTGATGTGAGATGAGTTCATTGATGTACCAACGGTAGTTGAGTTTTCATCCAATTGAGAAGCTACAGCTCTCATCGCAGCACTCTCCATGAGTGCAATCATTGCAGGCGTTGCAAACACCTCTAAGTCGCCTGAACCCAATGCTATAGCGGTGTTGTTATTATCTACTTTTGTTCTGCTCTGAGCAGTTAATTCAATTTCTATCATACGAAAATATATGCTTTTATTATTTATTTCGTTATATTTGCACAAAGGTAACTAAATTAATTAGATAATGAAAAGGTTTTTACTCCTTACTGTATACATACTTTTGCTATATAGCACAGCTGTAGCGAAAGAGCCTACGCCCAAAGGACACTGGCATCAGGAGTGGACTGAGATGGATGGCGAGCGAATACCTCACATTCATATATTACCCGTCTATGTCTTCTCCAAGGGTATTGATAAACGCAAATATTGGAGGCTGGTTACAGCCGTCAAGAAGGTCTATCCATTGGCTCAAACGGCCAAGGTTATGATGGCAGATATGGAAGACGAGTTGGCTCGACTTGATACCAAAAAAGAGCAAAAGGAGTATGTGAGTGAGGTCTACAAAGCTATTATCGACGAATATACCCCAGTACTCAAGAAGATGACCCGAACTCAAGGTCGAGTGCTTTTGCGCCTTATCGATCGTGAGACCGAGTATACAGCCTACAATATTGTGCATGATTTCCGGGGTGGTTTCATCGCTGGATTCTGGCAAGGAGTATCGAAGATCTTTGGTCAAGACCTTAAGGCGGAGTATGGCGAGAACAAGGAGGATGATATCATCGAGCAGATTGTAATTTACTACGAAGCTGGACTCCTGTAACCATCTATTTGGTAGCTATATAGAACAAGTCGAAGGAGCTGTCTGAAACCTCCTCCAAATGATAATTATCCATTTTAATTGACGAGGTGAGCGAATTATTCTCTTTGAGTAGTTTACGTCTATTTATGCGGTTGAGAACATCGTATGGAATCTGCAACATCCAACGAGGTAACCTATATTGCAATTTTAGTATATCGTAGCGTGTTATGCGCTCCACTCCCTCACGATTTTTGTCGTAGTACTCCATAATGGCCTTATCGCCGCCAACGCCCAACGCCTCGATGCTCGAGAATTGGGTGCCAAGAAGAGAGCTGAACTCCTCCTTGGTGTACTCTCGTATGTGCCAGGGGTTGCGAGTTAGTGACATCGCAATGTTTGGGGTCGAGACAATAAATATTCCACCAGGGCGCAATACACGTTTCACCTCAGCTGCAAAGAGTTTATCATCTTTTATGTGTTCGATTACCTGGAATGAAATGACGCAGTCGAATGACTCATCGGCAAAGGGTAGTGGCGGTACTGTCGCCTCAATGAACTCAATGTTCTCACCCGTGATAACATCAGCTGCTGGCGTGTGTTTGTCGATGGTTGTGAAGTGAGTGGCATGAGGCGCTATGATCTCAACACCATATCCCGAGCCAGTTCCAATCTCCAATACTCTACCAGAAATCCGTTTGGCAGCCTCGTAGTATGCCAAGCGAGAGCGTTGAAATACAAAGTTATCCGAAAGCTCTGTCGATACTCTTTCGGCAGTGGCTAACTTGCTCATTACTTTTTGATTAATCTAATGCCATTCTCAGTTGATTCTACCTCGCCTCGTTTGAGGAGAACTCCGAGTGAGCGTTTAAATAGTTTCTTGCTCATCTCGGTATATTGGGTAACCTTCTTAGGGTCGCTATTGTCGTTGATGGGGAGCTCTCCGCCATGCTCTACGATAAGCTCAAGGAGAGTCTCGGCAGAGTTCTTAACCTCCTTGTAGCCTTGTTGTTGGAGCGTTAAGTCGACACGATTATCTTCGGTAATGCGACGTACAAAGGCACTCATGCGGTCACCCACGGCAACCTGCTTGAAGATCTGATTGCGATAGATCATGCCCCAGTGGCGATCGTTGATGATCACACGGTAGCCAATCTCTGACTCCGACGCCACCAAGATATTTACCTCTTGGCGAGGCGTTATAGTCAATACCTCGTTGCTGATAAATGATTTAAGTTTGCTACTTGCAACACAACGACCAGTAACGCTATCTTCGTAGGCAAAGACAATACAATATTTGTCAACTATCACGCCACCTTGTTGGTTACGATTTGGGAGGAATAGATCTTTGCCAAAGAGCCCCCAGTCGAGGAATGCACCATGAAGATTCTTGTCGACCACCTTGAGGTAGGCAGCCTCGCCCACCATAATAGAGGGGGTCTCGGTGGTTGCTACCAAACGATCCTCGGAGTCGTGATATATAAAAACCTCCATTGTGTCGCCCTCTTTGTCGCTTAGCGAAACGTAGCGATTAGGGAGCAAAACTTCGTTCTGCTCATCATCCATTAAGTATAGTCCGAAGTCCGAAATTCGGCTTACGGTAAGTGTTTGTCGTCTACCTGCTTTAATCATTGTCGTATATTATTTCACAAAAGTAACTATTTTTGCGGGACTTTTGCTAATTTTGTTCCATTATATTTAGTGTAGTTTATGAAAGATGATAAAATAAAGATATTAGGGGCACGTGTGCACAACCTCAAAGGTGTTGATTTAGAGATACCTCGAGATTCGCTTGTAGTTATTACAGGCCTCTCGGGATCTGGTAAATCTTCACTGGCCTTCGATACAATCTATGCCGAGGGGCAGCGTCGTTATATGGAGACCCTCTCAACCTATGCACGTCAATTCGTGGGAACAATGGAGCGCCCCGATGTCGACAAGATCACTGGGTTGAGTCCTGTGGTGGCTATTGAGCAGAAGACGACTAACAAGAATCCTCGCTCTACGGTAGGTACCGTGACCGAGATAAATGACTTTCTGCGTGTTCTCTTCGCTCGAGCCTCTCGAGCTTACTCTCCTCAAACGGGTGAGGCTATGGTGCAGTACTCCGATGAGCAGATATTGCAACTTATTCTTGATGGTTTCCGAGGTCAAAAGGTGGCTGTGGTATCGCCCATTATCAAGGGTCGTAAGGGTCACTACCGAGAGTTATTCGAGACACTCCGAAAAAAGGGTTATCTCTATGCCCGTATCGATGGCGAGATTCGTGAATTCTCGCAAGGGATGCGCCTTGATCGCTATAAGACACACGATATTGATCTTGTGATAGATCGTCTCAGAGTGAGTGATGACAACTCAGATCGTCTTATGAAGTCACTCCTTGAGGCGATGAAGCAGGGTGAAGGCACCATGGCGATCTACGACTATGAGTCCGATGCTTCTCGCTATTACTCACGCCACTTGATGTGTCCCACAACAGGAGTGGCCTTTGCCGAGCCAGCCCCCTATACCTTCTCCTTCAATTCACCTAAGGGCGCCTGCCCACGCTGCAATGGTTTGGGCGTAGAGGCAGTGTTTGAACTCTCTAAGATTATCCCCGATATGGGTAAGAGTGTGCGTGAGGGTGGTGTTGAACCACTGGGTAAATATCGCAATAATATGCTCTTTGCAACGCTTGAGATGCTTTCACGTCGTCATGGTTTCTCTCTCGATGATCCCTTAGATAGCCTCGATCAAGAGTCTATCAATGCACTGCTTTATGGTGATTCCGATCCGCTTGCAGTCAATCTTTCGGAGTTCTCACACTCCCATGGAGTCCAGTTTATAGCGTGGGAGGGTGTTGGTGAGTATATAGCTCGTACCGAAGATGATGACTCGAAGCGTGGGCAGAAGTGGCGTGGGCAATTTATGGTTACCAAGAAATGCACTGAGTGTGGTGGTTCACGCCTCTCTCGTGAGGCTTTACAATTTAAAATAGGGGAGCAGACCATAGCCGATCTATGTGCTATGTCGATTGTCGATTTCAAAGAGTGGATGGGGGGTATTGAAGGGTATCTTAATGATAAGGAGCAAAAGATTGCTCGAGAGCTGATCAAAGAGATTGGCGAGCGCCTCGGTTTTTTGGTTGATGTGGGGTTGGGCTATTTATCTCTTTCACGAGCCTCAAAGACACTTTCTGGTGGTGAAAGTCAGCGTATTAGGCTGGCAACACAGGTGGGGTCAAAGTTAGTTAATGTGCTCTATATTTTGGATGAGCCCAGTATTGGACTTCACCAGCGAGATAATCATAGATTGATAAAATCTCTGCAAAGTTTGCGAGATGCTGGTAATTCGGTGATTGTTGTAGAGCATGACGAAGATATGATGCGAGCTGCCGATTTTATAGTCGATGTGGGCCCCAAAGCGGGTCGACGAGGAGGTGAGATCATGGCGGCAGGGTCGTTCGATGAGATTGTCAAAAGTAACTCTATCACAGCTGATTACCTCATGGGTCGTCGCAAGATAGAGATACCTAAAACGTTGCGAAAGGGTAGCGGTGAGAGCATCGTGTTGCGAGGTGCTCGAGGCAACAACCTCAAAGGGATCGATGTGGAGTTTCCTCTTGGTAAATTCATATGTGTGACGGGTGTCAGTGGTTCGGGTAAATCATCGCTCATAAATGGAACTCTGCGACCCATTATTAGTCGAGAGCTCTACCGCTCGCTGGATCGACCACTGGAGTATGACTCTATCGAAGGGTTGGAGCATATCGACAAAATGGTTGTTGTGGATCAATCGCCAATCGGTCATACGCCACGAAGTAATCCAGCAACCTATACCAATGTCTTTGGTGACATCCGCAAGCTTTTTGAGGCTACGCCCGATGCCCAAATTCGAGGATTCAAGGCTGGTCGCTTCTCATTTAATGTTAAGGGGGGGCGTTGCGAGACTTGCCGAGGAGCGGGTGTTCAGACCATCGAGATGAATTTCCTGCCCGATGTCTATGTGATGTGTAAGGCCTGTGGTGGCAAGCGCTACAATCGTGAGACGCTCGAGGTTAAGTATAAGGGTAAGAGCATCAACGATGTACTCAATATGACCATCAATATAGCTATCGAGTTCTTTGAACATATCCCTTCGATACACCAAAAGCTCAAGGCGATTCAAGATGTAGGGTTGGGGTATTTGACTTTGGGTCAGCCATGTACTACGCTCTCTGGAGGTGAGTGTCAGCGTATTAAGCTATCGAGTGAACTCTCTAAGCGAGATACTGGTCGTACTCTATATATCCTTGATGAGCCCACCACTGGACTTCACTTTGAGGATGTACGCCAGCTGCTCAATGTGCTCTATAAACTTGTCGATCGAGGCAATACTGCTATCGTTATTGAGCATAACCTCGATGTGGTGAAAGTTGCCGATTATATTATTGATATTGGAGCCGAGGGAGGAGCCGAGGGAGGCAGGTTGATTGCCTCGGGAGAGCCTAATATGGTGGCTGCAAATGAGGGGAGTTACACTGGTGCATTCCTGTCAAAGTTGAAATAATAATATTTTTGGCTCTGTTTTAACTATATTAATAGGTATTGTTGTAATAATCCTTAATATTTATTTGAGTTTCTATATTTTTTGTATATCTTTGTGCATATGTAATTGTGGCAATTAATATTTTAACAATAAATTTTACAAAAAAAAGATGAAAAAAATGATTATTGCGACAGCAGTCGCAGGTGCATTTTTGATGGCTTCATGTGGAGGCAGCAGCACAACAACAACAGTTACCAAAGGTAGCCTTTCAGAGTTTGATACATTGTCATATGCAGTGGGTCTAAACCTTGCAACAATGGTAAATACTCAACTTGCAGATCTTCCTTTGGATCAAGATGCATTGATCAAGTCATTGGTTCAATCGGCTTATGGTAAGAATCAAGTTGCTCATGAGGATGCAACAGCAGCGCTTCAAGATTACTTCATGACAAAGCGTCAAGCTCGTGCAATGGAGGTTGAGAAGAGTCGCAACGAGGCTGATAGCGTTGCTTTGGCTAATGGTGCTGATAGCACTGCTGTAGCTGAGGCTCGTGCTAAACTTCCTGCTGATGCATCTATGTTTGAGACCGCTGAGGAGTGTGCTACAATTTCGGCAGCTTTGGGTAACGATCTTGGTAACAGCATCGTAACATCTAAAGTTCCTGCTAAAATAGTTTGGATTGAGCAAGCTTTTGCTGATGTTGAGGCTGGTGAGACTAAGATGAGTGATCAAGTAGCTAATGCAGAGATTCAAAAGTATTTTAGAGTTACTCTTCCCGAGAACAATAAGATCGCTTCTGAGGAGTGGTTGGCTTCAATTGAGAAGAAGTCAGGTGTTCAGAAGACAGAGACAGGTATCCTCTACAAGGTTGAGACAGCTGGTGATGATTCAATCATGGCAACTGACGATCGTGATGTAGTTAAGGTTAAGTATACTGGTAAAACTCGTGATGGTAAGGTATTCGACTCTTCTCGTTATGAGGATATGGATGAGCAACGTAAGGAGTACCTTATGACTCAAACTCCAGACGGTACACTTCCTGAGGATGGCGAGATCATCGAGTTCCCATTGAATCGTGTTATCCCAGGTTGGACTCAAGGTATGAAGTTGGTAGGTAAAGGTGGCCGTATCTCGTTGTGGATCCCATCTGATCTTGCTTATGGTACTCGTGGTGCTGGTGCTAATATCGGCGCAAACGAGGCTCTTTATTTCGACGTAGAGCTTATCGACGTAGTTCCTTTCGAGGCTCCAGTTCCTGCTGCTGAGACTGCTGTTGAGGAGGAGTAATCTTCCCGATTAGGATATAAAAAAAGCTGCCTCAAGGAGAGATCCTTATAGGCAGCTTTTATTGTACTGTATATCTTATACTCTATTTACTCTTTCCAGATTCTCCATGACTCTTCGGCTTGAGCAACAAGCATAGTTTGCCCATTGAGTATTCTTGCGCCTCGTTGCTCTCCATAGCTTAGGAACTGTGTGAGAGGTGGGTTGTAGACTAAATCAAATAGATAGTGTGATGGAGAGACAAAGGCGTAGGGTAGTGATGGAGCGCTCTCAATATCTGGAAACGTACCAAGTGGAGTTGTGTTGATAATGAGTTGCGCACGTGTGATATCTTCGGGCGATATTGTTGCATAGGTTATAGTGGATTTGAGAGGGTCTCGTGATACAAGTTCAAATTCAACACCCATCTCACCCAACATATACTGCACAGCACTTGATGCGCCACCTGTACCCAACACTAATGCTCGATCTACGTATGTACCATTGAGAAGTTTCGCAATAGATTCTCGTAGTCCCACAATATCAGCATTATAGCCAATAAGTCGCCCATTCTCTATCTTAACGCAGTTGACAGCGCCAATTCTTTCGGCCTCAATGTCAATAGAGTCGAGATAGGGTATTATCTGCTGTTTATATGGAATAGTGATGTTAAATCCGCATAGCTCAGGCTCTTGGTTAATTAAGAGTAAGATATCCTCAATCTTCTCAAGCTCAAAGAGTGAATAGGAGCAATCGGTGATACCCTCATGCGAAAATTTTTCGGCAAAGTATTTAGCCGAGAAAGAGTGCTTCAATGTCTTGCCAATTAATCCGAATTTGCGCATAGTACCATCAATTTATTCAACCATTTTATACTTAGATAGGCCCTTGAATCCGAGTAGTAACTCTTTGGTGGTGAGTCGTTTTTTGCCAGCTAATTGGAGCGATTTAATTACGATTAGGCCATCGTTACATCTCACGGCCAAATGGTTCTTATCGTTGCACTCTATGTCACCGATGCTTCCCTTAGAGGATGTTGTCTCAAATGACACATCAAATATCTTGGCACTTGTCGTCGATCCATCCTCACTAAAAAGGTGGCTCCAAGCGGCAGGATATGGCGAGAGTCCACGCACAAAGTTAACAATGCGCTCACCCGATTGATTCCAATCAATTTTGCAATCCTCCTTAAATATTTTGGGTGCAGGTCGTAGCGTTGTCTCGTCTATGTCGGTTTGCTCGATAGGCTCAATCTCCCCTGCAGCAATCTTCTCTACGCTTTCGACAACAAGTCCAGTACCTATTGTCATCAACTTTTCGTAGAGTGAGCCAACATTATCATCGGAGGTGATATCGACCTTTATTTGACCAATGATAGCACCTTTATCTATCTCGTGGTTGAGAAGGAATGTTGTGACACCACTCACCTTGTCGCCATTGATTATAGCATGGTTGATTGGTGCCGCACCCCTGTATTGCGGTAATAATGAGGCGTGTAGGTTGAATGTGCCAAAACGAGGCATCGCCCAAACTATTTCGGGTAGCATCCTAAATGCAATGACGATACCCAAGTCGGGAGCCCATCTGCGAAGAGCCTCTACAAACTCCTCACTCTTAAGTTTTTCAGGTTGCAGAATGGGTAGCCCCAATCGTTGAGCCTCGACCTTCACATCACACTCGTATAGCTTTTGACCTCGGCCAGCAGCTCTATCGGGAGTTGTGACTACTCCAACAACATTGTAGCCGCCCTCTACAAGCGCTCTGAGCGATGGTACCGCAAACTCAGGCGTTCCCATGAATACTATTCGTATATCTTTGGCATTCATTCTATTGTGATTATTTTGTGTTGAGGCCCAATGTGTGACCCATTCTCACCTCTTTTGTCTTTAGGTATTGAAAGTCGTGTTTGTTAGGTGCAATAACTATTGGTACAATTTCACTTATCTCGAGACCATACCCCTCTAATCCCACACGTTTAGTTGGGTTGTTTGTCATCAATCGCATCTTCCTGATGCCCAACTCGTGGAGGATGCTGGCACCAACTCCATAGTCTCGTTCGTCCGCCTTGAAGCCCAGCTCGATGTTGGCATCAACAGTGTCGAGCCCCTCATCTTGGAGCTTATAAGCACGAATCTTGTTGAAGAGGCCAATCCCACGACCCTCCTGCATGAGGTAGATTACAGCACCTTTGCCCTCGGCCTCGACCATCTGCATAGCGGTGTGTAGTTGTGCTCCGCAGTCGCATCGACATGAGCCCAAGATATCGCCTGTAGCACACGATGAGTGGACACGCAGTAGCACTGGTTCGTCGCTACTCCATTCGCCCTTGGTAAGTGCAATATGCTCTAATCCGTTGCTCTTTTGCTTAAATATTGTGATATTAAAATCACCCCATTCGGTGGGTAGGGTAACACTCTCTCCACGCTCTACGATAGACTCATTGCGAAGTCTGAAGGCGATAAGGTCAGCAATTGAGATGATTTTGAGTTGGTGCTCTTCGGCTACCTTGAGTAGATCTGGTAGGCGAGCCATGGTGCCATCTTCATTCATAATCTCGATTAGTGCCCCCGCAGGTTGTAGTCCAGCCAATATAGCCAAGTCTACAGCTGCCTCGGTATGTCCTGGACGACGTAATACGCCTTTTTCTCTTGCACGAAGTGGGTTGATGTGACCAGGTCTTCCCAAGTCAGAAGGTTTTGTGGAGGGGTTAGCCAAGGCTTTAATTGTTGCTGCACGGTCGTGTATCGAGACTCCAGTGGTGCAACCCTCGCCAATGAGGTCTACTGTGATTGTAAATGGAGTACCAAGTAGAGATGTGTTATTATCCTCCATCATCCCTAACTCTAATTGGGCACAACGGCTCTCGCTAAGAGGTGTGCATAGCAATCCACGTCCATGTTTGAGCATGAAGTTGACTGCCTCGGGCGTGATCTTTTCGGCTGCCATAATGAAGTCGCCTTCATTTTCACGATCTTCGTCGTCCACTACAATTATCATTTTACCATTGCGAAAATCTTCGATTGCCTCCTCTATGGTATTTAATATCGATTTATGTTTCATTGTTTGCTTTTTTATTATCTATTTTTCTCTTTTTTAACTTATTTGTTAGCTGTTCAAACTTCAATGCATACCAATCTGTGTTGAGTATATTGGAGTCGTTAGTAGCTTTTATTATTAGATATATGGCTATCGGTGTCAATATAAATGTCGATATCCATACTCCAGGAATTGCATTCCAAGTACCCTCTTTAGCCATCTTCTCACCCGAGATGCTGATCACATAGTAGATGACAAAGAACATCACCGAGATCACCACAGGCATTCCCAAGCCACCCTTGCGGATGATGGCACCAAGAGGAGCACCAATCAAGAAGAAGATCATGATTGATACAGGAAGTGATATCTTGCGATGCCACTCAATTTGAGATCTATATAGTAAATTGAGACCTTTCTTTGCACCTGCCTCGTCAAATGAGAACATATTACGAGAGCTTTTTGCTTGATTGAGTGCATGAGACCATGTTTTGTTGAGATCACGTATGCCGAGATTATCCAATGAGTCTGATGTTGCAAGCATAGGTAGAGCGCTCTTATCAATCCATGTGGAGTCAGAAGGAGATAGTATTGAACCCTCTCTAACAAAGATATGTTGTTTGATTAGAGGCTCATAGGAGCGAACAGTGGTTTGACTTACCATCAAATCCAGTGAATCGATATCATACTCCAGCTCCTTGATATTCTTGGTCGAGCTATTTGAGAATGCATCGGCATCGGTGCGATCATCCATTGAGAATCCCTCCATCTCCATTATTCCATCTTGACGATCGAATATGTTGCGACGTAGTGCACTTTTGGCGTACCAATCATTGTTGCGGGTCTGCTCATACATCTCACCATTGTAGAGTGTGATAAGTAGGAATTTTTTGTCGTCGGAGAGTCTAATGTAGCCAGAATCTGCCACGGTAGTGGTCATATTGCCATTGTACTCACGATTGTCGTAGATGAGTACGTTGCGAAGTAACTTAGTGTCAGGATCTTGTTTGCCAACTCTAATACTCATATTCTCAATTCCATTGAAGAAGAGCCCATCTTGGAACTCGATCACCTGCTTCTGTTTGCGAATGTCATAGAGGATGCTATACATCTGCTTGTTGGCATATGGAACTAAGTTGTTTGTTATAAAGAATCCTCCGATAGAGATTAGGAATACGACAACTATTAATGGCCGAATAATATGAGGTAGAGACATTCCAGCCGATTTCATAGCTAAAAGCTCATAATTTTCGCCCATGTTACCCATTGTCATAATAGCAGCCAAGAGCATAGCAAGAGGTAGACCCATTGGGATCATGTTAACCATGGCATAACTTATTAGCTCCACTATGATGCTAAAACTTAGACCCTTACCCACCAGTTCGTCAATATATTGCCACATGAAGTTCATAAGTAGAACAAACATGACAATAAGAAAAGTAAGTATCATAGGTCCTAAATATGCCTTTAGCACCATTCTATGTATAGTTTTCATCAGCTTCTTAGCGTTTTATAGCGACACAAAGTTACAATTTTTACAGTAAAAAGCGTAAAAGTGGAGGCAAATATTGCAGATCTAAGCTCTGATTTTTTAGATAATAGAGCTAACGACCACAAAATCAAATATAAATAGAGTGCTATGTATGGTGCTAAATGGTTCAAGATTACTGTCAAAAAATCATAATTATATATAAGTATTGCAAATTTAGGGTTTTTTATCGAGAGTAAAGAATAATATTTGTAATTTTGTACGATAATTTAGATATATAGTTTTAGATGCAGAGAAGAGTCAATTTTCATACCTTGGGTTGTAAACTCAATTACTCGGAAACATCGACCTTAGCTCGCCAATTTTTGGAGGGTGGTTTTGTTAGGGTGGCTGCTGCCGAGGAGTCCGATATATGTGTGATTAATACCTGCTCGGTCACCGAGCATGCCGATAAGAAGTGCAGAAATTTAATTAGAAAACTTCATCGTCGTAGCCCCAATGCCATTATTGCGGTAACGGGGTGCTATGCTCAATTGAAGCCAGCCGAGATTGCAGCTATTGATGGGGTAGATATAGTGTTGAGTAATAACAATAAAGGTGATTTGTATCGACGTGTTGTTGAGCTCAAGGAGAGGGGGCAGGCCGCCGTTTATAGCTGCTCTACCGAGGAGTTAACATCGTTCTTTGCAGCATTCTCGAGTGGTGACCGTACACGTGCTTTTCTCAAGGTTCAAGATGGATGCGACTACAAGTGCTCGTACTGCACAATTCATTATGCTCGTGGTGCAAGTCGGAACCAGCCAATTGAACAGATTGTCGAGGAGGCAGAGAAGATCGCTGCATTGGGTCAGCGTGAGATAGTAATAACTGGTGTCAACACGGGAGACTTTGGTCGTACAACAGGTGAGACATTTATCGACCTTTTGCGAGCGTTGAATAGTGTTGAGGGGATTGATCGTTATAGGATTTCATCAATCGAACCAAACTTGTTAACTGATGAGATAATAGAGTTTTGCGCCGCATCGCCAAAATTTCAACATCACTTCCATATACCTCTTCAAAGCGGATCGGATGCTATACTTGCGCTTATGCGTCGCCGCTATACCACAAGTCGATTTGCTGAGCGTATCGCCAAGGTGCGCCAGGCGATGCCCGATGCATTTATTGGTATCGATGTGATTGTCGGGTTTCCTGGTGAGAGTGATGAGCATTTCAATGAGACATTCGACTTCTTGAGCTCTATTTCACCATCGTTTCTTCATATATTCCCATTCTCGGCCAGAGCTAATACCCCTGCCGCATCGATGGAGGGGAGAGTTTCGTCGGTGACCTCGAGTCAAAGAGTCTCTCGACTTGAGTCGTTGAGCCACTCACTACATCGATCATTTTGTGAGAGTGTAGTGGGGCAGACACAGAGCGTTCTCTTTGAGAGCACCATCCGAGGAGGTATGATGTTTGGCTTTACGCCCACCTATCGTAGAGTCCGTGCGCCATACAACAGGTCGAAGATCAACACCATTTGTCAAGTTAAAATTGAATCTATTGACGATTCTAATGACTTAATTGGTCAAATTATCGAATAATTTGTTATCTTTGCCTTTGGTTCCAAACAATTAGATTAATGACAGGATTGAGAAGACGGGTGACCGTTGGATTTTTAAGTATTGCGATTCTCCTTTTTATTTCGGGAGTGATTGCCTTTTTTGAGCTCAATACATTGAGTCACGATACCAAAAGCATTCTGAGTATCAACAATCGCAGAATGGAGTTGGCACATCAGATGTTGAATACCGTGCATACCCAAGATGCCGCATTTATTCAGATGACGCTTTTTGGTGAGAGTGGTTACGATACCGTGTGCCTAAGAACGATCGACGATCTTAATGGCATAATCAAGACTGCCAATAGTGAGATCTCGAATCCTCACATGCTCGACTCTCTCGCATTTCACCTTTCGGAGTTGAAGCTCTTGACTCACACCATCTCTGCTCCTGCTGAGTTTGATACGCTTGTAAGGGTGGATCGAGTAGCTCTATATGAAGATTATAAACCAATTCATGCCAATATTATCAATTCGATTTATAGCTTTACAACATCATCGTTCAAATCACTCGAGCCTCGAGCCGAGCAGCTGCAACGCAACGCATATAGAGCTGTGACACCTGTTCTCATATCGTTGGCTGTGATGATTGCTATTGTGCTGATGCTCTATTACTTTATGATCATCTATTGCGTCAACCCAATTGTACGAATCAATCGTAGCGTTGGTGACTTCATCACCTACCGTTTGCCATATGTCTCGAAGAGTGATTGTCGTGATGAGGTTGCCGAGCTTCAAGATAAGATTGAGACACTAACCTCGCAGCTTCGTCGTGAGGTCAATAAGGTGCAATAAATATTTTAACAGAATTTAATAGAGTGCGATAAGTAATGAGGTTGAATGTTGTTTTAAGGTATATGGGAGTAGTGATGTTATTTATATCACTATTTATGCTGCTCTCTGCCGCAATCTCATATGTTAGTGATAAGGATACTGCATTTTATCCACTTCTACTCTCATCGTTGCTCACTGCTCTCTTGGGGGCTTTCCCTTTGATTTTTGTTGAGAAACAATCACAAATATCGACCAAAGAGGGATACTGTATTGTGGTGGGGTCATGGCTTTTGGTCTGTTGCGTCACCACCTTTCCATATCTTATTTGGGGTGGCGAATTCACCCTAATTAACGCTTGGTTTGAGTCGGTGTCAGGTCTTACCACTACGGGAGCATCCATCTTGACCGATGTCGAGGTACTGCCTCGAGGATTGCTCTTTTGGCGCATGATGTCCACTTGGATTGGAGGTATGGGCGTTGTTCTCTTCACACTCATCGTACTGCCAACTATTGGCCGAAGCAAGATGACACTCTCCAATATGGAGCTTTCGGCAATTGCCAAGGAGAACTATCGCTATCGCACTCAGATGATTGTCAATATTATCTTGGTGGTCTATGTGGGCTTGACTCTAATAACGACCCTTTCGCTCAAGGCGGCAGGTATGAATTGGTTTGATGCCCTCACCCATGGAATGTCGACAGCAGCAACGAGTGGTTTCGGTACCAAGAATAGTAGTATCGCATCGTTCGACTCGCCACTTATTGAGTGGATAATCATATTTGGAATGGTTGCCGCAGGTACTCACTTTGGCCTTATCTATGCAACCATCACGGGCAAGCGCAACAATATATTCCGCTCCGAGGTTATGAGGGTATACATTGGGGTGATTGTAGTTTGTTCGATTCTCATAGGTCTTAACCTCTACTTTGATGATGTTTACCCCAATATAGTTACTGCCTTTAGGCGAGCTATATTCCAATTTGTGTCGCTCTTTACCACTACTGGATATGCTACGGCAGACTCCACGATGTGGCCTCCGTTTACAATTACAATATTGATATTTGGTTCAATAGTATGTGCGTGTTCAGGCTCTACAACGGGAGGTATAAAGACCAATCGTATGTTGATAGCTTTCAAGATGTTCTTCAATAGTATGCGACAACAGCAGCACCCCAATGCTATTTTGAGAGTCAAGGTCGATGGGGTAATCCAGGAGCGTGATGCTCTACATACTGTGGCAATATTTATAATACTATACCTTGTCCTTATTCTCTTCGGAACGCTCTTCACCACTCTTTTTGGGATAGATGTGATCACCGCTTTTTCGATCTCAATTGCCTGTTTGGGTAATGTGGGTCCAGGATTTGGAGAGGTTGGTTCATTAGATAATTATGCAACCTTGCCCTCGATTGTCAAGTGTGTTTTGTCGTTTTTGATGCTTCTTGGGCGTCTCGAAATATTTGGTTTGATTCAACTATTCTTCTTAAAATGGTGGCGATAAATAGAAAAATATTAACTCTTTTGGCAATGTTTTTTGCCTTTGAGTCTGTTGTAGCACAGCAGATTCAACCTCGTATTGTTGGGCTCGAAATAGACTCAAATTACATGAGACTCCTCTCTGAAGATAATGCACTCACTATTCAGGAGGACTCCATAGGTGTGATTGTGGAGGCGTTGCGAGAGCAATTCCGTGCAAATCCCGATACAGAGACCGATAGTCGCAAAGAGATTATAATGCTCGAGAATAATCTCTTTGATATTCGTGCTCGTAAGGCTGTGGTTGTCGATAGCCTCAATTTTATTGAGCAGAGTTGGATTCTCAACAATATGGGGAATGTAGAGTATGCCCAGAAGGAGCAACCCAAGGAGGTTGGATCGTCATCGGATGTAGATTTCATCTTTAAGAGCGACAATGTAAAGAGCAATCTTTCGTCGGTTGATTACAAAAATCTTGTTCGAGCCGAGGAGCTTGAACCCGAGGTGAAGAGTTATCGAGAGGCATACATGAGAAACTACGATACAATGTTATCGCTCAAGAGTAGTTACGATATGTTGCCATCTCAAGATGAGGCGCTTCAAGTTCAGCAAAGATTTGATTCATTGAAAATGGTCAATATTAGGGTTCTTGAGCAGCTGAGCGATGCATGGGGCTATATATATGATAACAAGAGCTTTGCATATAGTATCCTTATGGAACTTCATGGCTTTAGCGATGTGTTACAACAAGAGACCGAATTGATGCGAGAGGCTCAAGCCGAGATATCTTCACTTCAACAACAAGGTGGAAATGAAGAGCTACTACGCTATGTGGTTCAAAAGAACTCGCTGCTTCCATTCGAGATCTTAGTGGCTGAGAAACTTGGATTGAATCGAGCTGCAGACTCTCTGAATCGAGTGAAACGTGAATATATCGAACACGATAGGGTAGTATGTCCCGAGATTGCAATCGAGGAGCGACTCTTTATCGACTACGAGCCGATAGAATTTGTCTCACAAACACCCTATAATAGTAATAATCCTATCCCAGAAACTGTGATTTACGAGAAGGGAACGATATATAGAATTATCGTGGGATCGTTTAGTACGAAGCCCTCCAACTCAACATTTCGCAATACTATACCTGTCTCATATCGAAAGAATGAAGAGGGAAGGTATAGCTACTATATAGGTGGTTACGCTACGGTGGAGGAGGCTGAAGAGGCACGTGAGAGTCTCAAGAAACATGGTTTCCGTGTTCCCGAGGTTGTGATGTGGTATGATGGTCGTGAGCGTAATATCACTAAAAATCCACTTACGATTACAACAACCTATCGAATCGAGATCGAGAATCAATCTACTCTACCCGAGGGTGCCGTAGAACAAGTGCGAGAAATAGCCCCAAATGGCGCAATATCGAAGGTTGGTAACGATAAATTTGTGATTACGCACTTGGATAGTCAATCACAAGTTGATTCGCTTGTGAATCTCCTACAACAACTTGATCCATTTATGAGGCCTCGTGTCGAGAAACTTGAGTCAACAATTGATTTCTAACCATTTAAAAATAGCAAAAATGGATATTTTTTTAATTTCACTATTAGTTCTTTTGGGTATCTTCTTCTGTTTAGTTGAGTTACTCATCTTGCCAGGCATCACATTGGGTGGTATACTCTCAATTGGATGTTATGGCGGTGCAATTTATATGGCGTTTAATAATCTTAGTTTGGGTGGTGCGATAGTTGTGACCGTGATTATAGCCCTCTTGTCGCTTTTGGCTATCATCATTTCGTTGCGTGCTAAGACGTGGGATCGATTCTCATTGAAGAGTAAGATCGATTCGGCGTCATCTCTGTCGCCCCAAAGTCGAGTTGCTGTGGGTGATTCAGGTGTGGCTACCTCTCGACTCTCGCCTATGGGGCGTGTCGAGATCGAGGGCCAAAGTTATGAGGCAAAGTCGCATAGTAGCTATATTGATGCCAAAACAAGGGTTGAGGTTGTTGGCTTCGATAACTTTAGTGTGATAGTAAAACCTATAGATCAAAAATAAACCTTTAAAATAATACTATTATGGAGATGGAACTTGGTTATATCGTCGCAGCAGCATTTGCGTTGCTGGTTGGTATATGGATTTTTTTCTACTATATCCCCGTGGGGTTATGGTTTTCGGCTCTTCTTTCGGGAGTGAGAGTAAGCCTTATGCAGCTTATCTTGATGCGTTGGCGCAAGGTGCCACCATCAACTATCGTCGCCTCGATGATCGAGAGCACTAAGGCGGGTCTTAGCCTCAATGCCAATGAGTTGGAGGCACACTACTTGGCTGGTGGTAATGTGGTCAATGTTGTACACGCTTTGGTGTCGGCACAAAAAGCTAATATAGCTCTCGACTTCCAGATGGCGACAGCTATCGACTTGGCTGGTCGTGATGTATTTGAGGCGGTTCAAATGTCGGTTAACCCCAAGGTTATCAACACCCCTCCAGTGGCTGCCGTGGCTAAGGATGGTATTCAACTTATCGCTAAGGCTCGTGTGACGGTGCGTGCTAATATCAAGCAACTTGTCGGAGGTGCTGGCGAGGAGACAGTTCTTGCTCGTGTGGGTGAGGGTATCGTCTCATCTATCGGTTCGGCACAATCGCACAAGGTAGTTTTGGAGAATCCCGATTCAATCTCGAGAGTAGTTTTGGAGAAGGGTCTCGATGCAGGAACAGCTTTCGAGATTTTGTCGATCGATATCGCCGATATCGACGTTGGAAAGAACATCGGAGCACAACTCCAGATGGATCAAGCTCAAGCCGATAAGAATATTGCGCAGGCTAAGGCCGAGGAGCGTCGTGCGATGGCTGTAGCCTTGGAGCAGGAGAATGTGGCTAAGGCTCAGGATGCTCGTGCGAAGGTGATTGAGGCAGAGGCAGAGGTGCCTTTGGCTATGGCAGAGGCCTTCCGCAGTGGGAATCTTGGTATAATGGATTACTATAAGATGAAGAATATAATTGCTGATACTTCAATGCGAGATACAATTTCGAAACCAGTAAAGAAGTAGAGTTGTAAAATCAACATAAAAGAAGTCGACTAACAAGGTCATTTTCGGCACTTCCCTTAAGCTTTTTAATCCTCACGTACCCTTAGTATGCTCCCATTTTAAAAGTTTACAGTGCGTAGGCTTGCAAGTTCTTTTATATTAATGTGTTAGAATAAATTTAGGTGACGGGATTTTATCTTGTTTAAACCTTTTTGACTGTAAATGGCTACTCTTATGTAGGCTGATATGTAGGGCGAAATAGACCCTCCAGAAGTCAGGAAAGTTAATAATTTATTCTAACACATTTTTGTATGTTTACCATTAACATTAAGGGGAAGCCGAACCCTCGAAATAAGGCGCTTGTGAAATTAGAACTCATAATCTTTAAGAGGGGGTATGCTCGTGTCTCTAAAATTTTGCAGACCACTGGCCCACTCTCAGATTGGGATAGTAGCACTCAATCGTTCAAAGGGCGAGGTGGCGATATCGTTGCGAAAAATAAGAATCTATTAGCTGTTAAACTCAAATATCAGCAGGTAGCGGAGCAGTGGGATGTTGATGGTAAGGTATGGTCTCCTGTTGAATTATCTCATTGCTTCGACCAAGAGAAACGACAACTGGAGCAGCAGAAGGTCTTGACACTGCAACAGATGATCGATCATCAGATTGATAGGTTCGCCAATAAGCAACGTATTAAGAATGGTTTGGTAGTGGATAGCTCGAACTATTCGGATAGCTACAAACTACTCAAGACGAGCCTCACTCGATTCTGCAAGGTGAAGTATAATCGCTCGTTGTCGTCGTATTATTTTCGAGATATTACTGAGACCTTCTTGCTTGACTATACAATATACATTAAACAGCGTGGAGCTGAGAATGGCAATAAGGGAGGTTTGACAATAAAGCTAAAGCAGCTTTTGGCAATGTGTCGACTTGCGGTGAAGATGGGGATTCCAGATGTTGTGCTGAGTGCATTTGATTGCTTGGGCGATAATATCAAGTGGGATAATACAAAGTCTAAGGCTGTGCCGACTGAGTGTATTTATAAGATTGAGGCGATGGATAGGGCTCAGTTCTCTAAGGTCGAGAATCTTTGTTTGGACTTGTTTCTGTTTAGTTATTTTGCTGGAGGGATGCCGAATGTTGATGTTTGCCACCTCACTGTCGATGCTCTGCAAGATGGGTATATTGTCTATGAGCGAATGAAATGTCCTAAGGTTGCTCGTGCAATTCTTAACAAGAAGTGTGAGCAGATTATCAAGAAATACGAGGGCTTGGGCTATCGCAATCTGATTTTCCCAGTGTTGTTGGAGAAACACGACACAACAATCAAACAGACTCGACGTGTGGCGTTGTACACATCTCAGGTTAATGCAACGCTTCGCAAGGCTTGTAAAATTCTGAAAATTGAGGAGCGGATAACGTGGTACTCAGCACGAGGAAGTTTTATCTCTCGTATGGTCGATGAGGGCGAATCACCGTATGTGGTAGCTGAGATGGCTGGTAATAGTCCTATGATGATCTACAAGCACTACTATAAAAATGAGAATGGTGATGATATTCGTCGCCGTATGAATGAGAGCTGGTAAAGGGTAATTCCAGCAACACAACAACTTCTGTGCAGACAAGAAGATTTGGGTGACGGAATGACAAGAATCGATGGCACTAAGCGTAGCGGAGCTGTAAAATTATCGGAGGATATAATGAGGAACTGTTTTAAATTAACGGTGTAAGATACTGGTTGTCATCTTTTTAATTACGTAATATTTTGTATCTTTATGGTCGCTACACTATAAAGAATGGTAAAGAATTACCCAACAAACTTAACTAGCAACTAATACGATACAATATTCCGAATAATCTGCAACCTTTGCAAACGCAAACACTCTTTGAAAGATATTTTCAATACGATTTTATACCTTTTAAAGACAGGTTTCCAATGGCGAATGCTCCCGAATGACTTCCCATCGTAGAACAACGTTCACTACTATTTTCAAAAATGGAATCGTGAAGGCGTATTCGAGGAGATAAACGGTGTGCTATGTAAATGCTTGCGCAGAAGTCAAGGGTGCAAATCATCGCCAAGTGTTGGTATTATTGATTCATAGAGTGTTAAGACAACTCGAAGTAGATGTGAGGAGCGAGGGGTTGATGGAGGTAAGACAATAAAAGGACATAACCAACACCTATCCCACGATGATGGCAAGGCAATACTCCTAAGTGGAATAGTCTCCCAAGATAACCTAATTTACGACTGCTATGTGAAATACTCGGATGAAAAGCAAGGTTGCAACTTCTACTGCAACAACTCCGATGAACCAGCGCAAGAGTAATCAGGTTCTCTAATAAGTGGAGACTTAGGATTATTCGATCTGCCAAGTGGTGAGTGCGGACATAGACAAAGACCAGAATATTATGTTCGAAAGAGGTGAGCTAAAACACTACTCGCACAGAGTTGAATTATGGAGTGAGAATAGCCACAAATCGGTTGTCCTACTGGCAAACAATTTCGAGTTCTCGGTCGAGAATATTGCTGAGATATACAAGTATATATGGGCTACAGAGGTGCTATACAAGTAATTAAAGCAGAATTTTCAGCTTCATTTCTTCTATGCCGACAGCGTTTATGCAATTCAAATTCAGACGTGGGTTACGCTGATTGCAAATCTGCCTAGCATGATTATTCGCCGAATGATAAAGCGCACCTGCTCATTCTCGCAGGTGATGACAATGGCTCGGCTGATGTTGATGTACTATGTCGACTTCTTAGCCTTTATGGAGGCACCAGACGCATCTTGGAAATCCATTGGGTTTATGTCTGATCTTGCACCTTCCGACGGTGTTAAACTTGCTTTGAATATGAACAAAGGGGCTTACTAAATGAAAACACCATCTGAAATGTGTTTGGAGCACATCTCAGATGGATTGTTGTGGTATGCTGTTAGGTTTACCGGGCAGCAATAAATCTAAAACTGTGTTGTTGGCACTTTATTGTATGGATACATTTTCTATAGAACAATAGGTTCCTTTGTTTTTAGTTTTTAGATCTTTAAGTTCAAACATTATCGGTACTCCAGTATAGTTTTGGTTAAGGCTAAAAGTATTAATTAATCTATGAAAACCGTCTGCACCCAAATAGCTATTGTTCACGCTACTACCTTTTTCTATTACATTTACAGAGGACGATATATCAATATAGTCTGAGATATACGATGTGTCATTATTCAATATACCATTAACGAACATATCATATATTTGCTTTGGGTTGTCATTTGATTGTATTGACAGATACGCATAACGACCAAAAACGACAGAGCTGACATAGCATTTATCATTAACATTTTCGCCTATATCTTCATCCTCAAAATATGTATTAACGCTAAATTTTGAAGATAATATTTTTGCAATAAAGGTATATTTATAATCTTCGCTCTCCAATAGTCTGTATAAAGAAGCATCTCCAAGAAAATCTTTTGCTTTATCAATAGAAGAGAACATCGCATAAGCCAAATATTGCAATCTAAATGTTCCGCTATCGTTAAAAGTTTGCCATTCATTGGACGACATAGCCTCTGAAATAGCTTTAGTAAAAGATAACATATTACTAGTGGTATTCAGATTAACAATATAAGGTACTGGGGTAAAATCAAAAATTAAAGAATATGGGTATATCTCAACACCCAGATCATTAAAATGTCCTTTTTCTATATCAGACCTTTTCAATACTTGCATTGGATAGACCTGTGGTATGTCGTCAATAACTATGAATGAAGATGAAAATTTATTAGGAGATACAATTACTTCCTTGTCAACTATATCCTCTATACTATCTTTATTCACAATATTGTCATCACTACACCCTAAAAATAAACTTAAAAGCAATATAAATAAATAGTATCTCTTCATATCTAACTACATTTCGATATAAATAATAGGATTCTCAATCCATGAATCGTAGTCCCTATATGTATCCACCAATTCATTGTTCCCAGCTTTTCTGAGTTGAAAAAACACAGGTACACCTATTGTTGTTTTATTGAACACAGGTGTGAATAGTTGTTCTAAAAAAGCAGCTGTGTTCCCATAAAAGGACTCTGTAACATTATTACCCTTTACCCAGGCATAAGATTCAGATGAAGAAAGTATATCTAACGTTTCCTTTGAATAGTTTGCACCACCTTCGACAAGTTTATACGAGAAAGCTGCGTTGATGCTTTTCTTGATTTCATCGTAACTATAATTAGAATAGATAACTAAATATGCGACCTTTCCAAATGTTAATGAGCTAACATAACTTTGGCTATCATATACAAGTCTTTCATTTGTGATTTTATCATTAACATGTGTTATAATGTCAAAATTGGAAGCCTTAAATCTTGCGATGAACACAGTTTTGTATTTTTTGCTATTTTCCGAATACGACATATTGGTCGAGAAAAACTTTCCAACTGATAGATTAGCTCCAAAAGCTAAATTAAATTCACTGTAGGTTTTTACATCTTTGAATGATGCTTCTGCAGATCCAGTTGTTCCCGATTGAGAAGATATATCCCAAGCATCAGATGTCATAGCCCTGCCGAGTGCCAAAGAATAAGTAAGATGATCTTGAGGATTAGTAATAGTTTCAACATATGGTACTGGATAGAAATTAAAAATTAGGCTATGAGGATTTTTATTACAAAATACCTCATTCCATCTACCAGTTTGTAAAAATTGACTGAGAACGATATTCTGTGAGGGGTAAATAGCCTCCTCACCTATCTGGATCGTTGATGTTCTTGTTGCTGCCTGAAATTCATTTATATCAGTAGGCACATCATTATTGGTCTTGAAATTATAGCGGTATACTTCCTCCCATTTAAAAACTGAATCTTCCAAAGATTCTTGTATCGAGGTAGTATTCAGATCATTATCATCACTACACGCTGTAGCAATTAAAATAATAACAAAATAAAGAATTTTTTTCATAATTTACATTTTTACTGAATTCGATATATCAAATATAACTGAATTCAATTCATTTATATTTTTCATTTGGCGTGAAGTGTCCGAGCCTTTTACGAGGACGATTATTTAGTTTGTCTTCAATCTATATAATCTGTTTTGCGGTTACTTCACTAAAGTCCGTTCCCTTGGGGATGTATTGCCTAATAAGTCCGTTTGGGTTCTCATTCGCACCACGTTCCCACGATTGGTACGGTTTACAAAAATAGAAATTTATTTCCAATTTCTGCACTATTTCCTCGTGCCACAGCAAATTCTTTTCCATTATCAGCCGTAATAGTATGTATTAGTTTATTTACTTTGCGTAAGGCCCAAGCTGTTACCTTTGCTACAGGGATGGCTTATTTCCCTTGCAGTTTACAGATCCAGACCCTACCTATTGTTCTATCATTTATGGTGAGAATTGCACCTTATGATTCTTGCCTAATTATTGTATCTATCTCTAAATCACCAAATCTCTGCTTCTTATCTACAATCTCTGGATGCTCATCAGAATCCACTCTATTAGGTATAAAACCACGTCTTGCATTCTTTAAGCCGCGTTTAACGTATTTATGCCCTGCCTACGCAAGAACTTATGCAAATCACTACTTTGTCGCTTATCACCCCAAATCCACCTATATATAGTTTTGCGTGAAACCATCTCTAGCCACTCAAGTCGCTAACAACCAGCGATCTGATCAGGACTAAATCCTTTTTTACGCCCTTGTGTCTTGTGGTGAGCTAAATTATACTTACCATCATTACGCTTATCGCAATTACGTTTAAGTTCACCGCTTATAATACTTTTACTCACGCCAATTACTTTTGTTATTTCATTTTATAGGTACTTCTCTTGCAACATCGCAAAAATTGTGAACTTTTGTTCTGCAGTTAAATGTTTCATATTGCTTCTGAATCTGTTGTTAGAATCTATAGCATAGATAAGAAGTTTTTACCGCTTAGGCGGAATAAATTTGAGCTTGGCTCTGATTTTTTTTCGCCTTTTCTTATGTTACTATAGTTTCTTGACCTCAATTCAGTTGTATTTAAATCTCGAATTCTGCTTTAAATAGCTCATATAGAACTGAATAATGCGAGTTTTAAAAATATACTCATATTTAGCTTGCGAATGCTTTGACGAGGCATCAATATAGTTGTTCATCGCAGTATTGTAGTCTACAATTGTAGCGGCTCCTACACTATATTTTTTCTCTATTTGTCGAACTGCTTCTGTCGAAGAAGTCAAGTATAACTTTGTAGAGTTGTACTTCTCCCAAGCTATATTCATATCAATGTATGCTTGATTCACCTCTTTGCTGACTTGCTTCTCCATTGAATGCAGTGAGTATTCAGCTTGGTGAATAACTATCTTACTTCGTTGTACACTTTTGAGAGTCGAAAAACGATTGAAGATAGGGATAGATATTCCAACGGAAAGGTAGCCGTTTAGGTTATCTCTGTACTGCTCTGCAAAAGGATACGCTTCGTACTTAAACGTGCCATCAGGATTTTGAAAGCTCTTTTGTCTAACACTAGAGTAACTAGATCCATAAGATGCCGACAGGGAGATTGATGGATAGTATTGTGAACGGGCAATATTCAAATCTCTCTTTTTTATATCAATCGCAAGTCTTGCCGACTCTAGTTCTGGAAGTGATTCTGCACTTTGTAGAATGTCATCTACACTATGAAGTGACACTAATGGTGTAGCAAGCATACTGTCTGCCTCAGCAGTTTCAAATGACATATAGTCTTCAATTTCTAAAAGTTGGCAAATATTTAGTTTTGCAATGTATAGTTGATTTCTGGCAGTTAGCAAGTTTGTTTTAGCATCAGCGAGCTGCGACTCAACTTGTAATAGATCCGCTGTTGTAACTTTGCCGACCTCTACCATTTTGGCAATATTATCTCTTTGTGTGGTAAGCGACTCTTCTACTTGCTCATAATTGGCAACATTCTCTTTTGCTAGCAGTATTTCAAGATAATATGCTGTAACATTAAGCATCAAATCATTCTCTGCTTTCTCAACACCAAGCGTTGCGGAGTTAAGGTTTAGTTTCTCTCGTTTGATCGTATTTAGATTTCTGAGTCCATCGAAAAGTGTCATCGAAGCTGAAACAGAAGTGCTATTTCCGCCCACTGTTTGATTCTCTATAAATTCATAAGTGGTAGGATCTAATACACGACCTTGAGATACATTATAGCTATTATTTGCTGATAAACTTGGAGCATAAGCCCATTTAGATTCTGATAAGTTAGTTTTGGAAGTTTCGATATCTAATCGCTTACTTTTAATATCAACATTGTGCTCTTTTGCATACTGCACACACTCATCCAAGCTCCAGCTCTTCGTCTGAGCCAAAGCATTTGATATAGCTAGCAGCAACATTAACGGTATTATAAACAGTCTCAACATACTTATCTATTCTTAAACAGTGAAACAATAGGGTTGAAGAATCTAGCGATAAGCCTCATATCTTCGGTTATGACCTCGGCAGTTCCATCCATCTGTTGGATCATAGGTAGTTCTTTGCCGTAGGATGTTTTCATCCCTTCGGGGAATGAAACTTCTGCCATATACACAATAACATTTCCATTTGCTGTTTGAACCTGCTCAGGCACGGCAGACAGAGATTGTATCTTGCCCTTTAGCACACCAAATTCCATATATGGATAGCCATTGAGTTTTATATTTGCCTCTTGACCAACTTTTACCTTTCCGAATCCTGCTGAAGGTATTTGTACTCGACCTATAACCTGAGCACTACCCTGAGGTACGATACTCGCCAACTTAGCGCCAACCTTGATATGTTGTTTATCGTTCCAATAGTTTACAAATGTTATACGCCCCGATGTAGGTGCGTTAAGTGTATATAGTTGTTTCCACCCTGCAATATCAGCTAGTACTTGCTGCTGGCTCTGGGTTAATAACCTCTCAAATTCTGAGGTTTCGTTCTCTTGCTGGATATTGAGCTCTACTAACTGCTGTTCAAGCTGTATTATTTGCAACTCAGTTGAAGAGAGCGTTGCATTAAACCCTGATTGAGCATTTTGTTTCTGTATCAAATTCTGAGTCGACACTTCATAGTCAGCTGAAGATATCACATTATCTGCGTATAGCAAGGAGTCTCTACCATACGATTTAACTTGTAGTTTCAAGTCTTGCTCTATATGTTTATACTGATCTTTGAGTTTTGTGAGATACTCTTTATTTTTATTAATCTGCTCTCTTAATAGTTCTTTCTTTTTCGATATATGCTCGGTGGTGATGTAGTGCCTATAATCCCTTGCACCCTTCTGGAATGCTGCGAAAGACGCTTGAATATCGCCGAGGTTATATTTATTGTTTAGCCACTGATAATCGTGGTTGCTGTTATTTATAGATGCTCCACTAAGTTTATCGTAAATGAGCAAAATATCGCTCCAATCGGCTGTATTATCCAGTACTGCTACCACATCGCCAATTTCCACCACATCGCCATCCTTCACAAAGAGTGTATCAATCAAGCCATCATAACGTGAGATTAAATCTACGGGCGGGTTGTATGTGGTTATCTGAGCAGGGGACGTGATTATATCGGGGTACTTTATAAAATAGCACCCGAGGAGTATTCCTCCAAATATCGCAAAGACAATGGTAACACCCCACCTTATAACCCAAGATGGAGCCTTCCCCATTATATCCTGTACCTCTTCGCTATAAAAATTATCTCTTGTTGGCATAGTATATTCAATTTTAATTACCCAATTCAAGCTGATTTTTTACCAACTCGTAATAATATCCTCGTTTAGCTGTCAGCTCCTTGTGAGTACCTTGCTCCACGATAGAGCCCTTATCTAAAACAATGATATTATCTGCATTCTTAACAGTTGAAAGCCTATGAGCAACTACCACTACTGTTTTATCTTTGAATAGTCGCTCTAATTTCTCCATAATCGTGCGCTCGTTATTAGCGTCTAGGGAGTTAGTAGCCTCGTCAAAGAACAGGAATTTTGCTTCTTTATATGCTGCCCTTGCAATCAAAAGTCGTTGTTTCTGCCCGGTACTTAATCCATTACCATCTGCGCCAATTTTTGTGCTATACCCAAGTGGTAAGCCATCTATAAACTCATCGATATTGGCAATCTCAGTGGCATAGCGCACTCGCTCCATATTGGGCACCTCATCCGAGACTCCAATATTATTTGCGATAGAATCAGAGAATATAAAACCCTCCTGCATAACTGAACCACATACTTTGCGCCAAGATGACGCACTATATTGAGAGAGTCTGCGCCCACCAAGAAGAACTTCACCCTCTACTGGCGGATAGAATCCCAGCATCATTTTAAGCATCGTTGTCTTTCCACTTCCAGATGCACCCACTATGGCCGTAACGCTATTTGATGGTAGAATCACACTAATATCATTAATAGCTTTTGGCGAATGAGGTCCATCATATTGGAATGATACACCCTTAAATTCTATATCAGCATTATCAGGTATCTCTCTAACAAAATCTTTATCTGCGGGCTCCTCATCATCCTTTTCCTGAACTTCATTTAGACGCTCCATAGAGATTTTAGCATCCTGAGTATTCTGAACAAATTGGATGAATTGAGATAGTGGAGCGTTAAGTTGACCTATTATGTATTGAAGAGCCACCATCATACCTAGAGTCATATCTCCATCGATAACAGCTTTGGCTGCAAGGAACGAGATAATTACATTCTTTGTCTGATCAATGAATGTTCCTCCTACTTCCTGCGCTTGCCCCAAAACTAACCCCTTGATAGATACTTTGAATAGACGTGCTTGGATTCGCTCCCACTCCCAACGCTTCTGCTTTTCGCAGTTATTAAGCTTTATATCTTGCATGCCGTTAATGAGCTGGACTATGCTGCTCTGATTTGCTGCTGATTCTTGGAAACGCATATAATCCAACTTCCTACGTTGCTTCAAAAATAGTAATATCCATGCTATATAAAGAGTACTGCCCAACATG
>JBCQWR010000030.1:0-31907 GCA_047171945.1 Rikenellaceae bacterium
GTAGAGTTCAAACCAAGCCGAAAATTCAGGAGTAAGAAGTAGGCAAGAAAAGAGTATAATAATAGAGAAAATACACCTCAGACTTTAGCCCCAATTAAAGGGAATGTCTGAGGTGTAGTCATTTTTGTAGCCTACATATTTGGAGCGAGCCTTGTATATATTGAATTTCACAAAATCGCCCCTTTTAGGTGTGGAAATCTCAATTTATATGCATATCTTTGCACCTAAGAAAGTGCTCGAAAATCAGGCTCTATGTAGTCAACTATGTAGGACTCGTGCTTTTCGCCAATATATGCACATTGACTAATAGCAAGTTACGCTAAAAGGTGACTGACCGACACTTGTTTGTCTCATATTTTTTTTATAAATTGCACTACCAAACCAACTAAAAACTACAATTAATACCTAACTGCAATGATTTTTAAGAGATTCCTACCCCTTCTGTTGAGTGTTATCTCTGTCAATGCTATTGCCTACAACGACAATAGCAACAGCTACTTAACCACACAACTCACTACTACCGACGGACTTAGCCAAAACGACGTAGAGGATATAATCCAAGACTCCTATGGCTACATATGGTGTGCAACCGTTGATGGACTGTGCCGCTACGATGGGTATGAATTCCTCAACTACACTATTGGAGATCGTGGTCTGGATGCCAATATCATATATGCTATTCGTGAAGACAGCGAGGGAGATCTCTGGGTGGGAACCTCTGGTGGCGGACTCTACTACTATCTACGCAGTGAAAATAGATTTTATCACCACTCGGAACTCGCCTCGGGAAATGAGTGGATTGGCAACGCCTCAGTCGTTAAGTATATTGCAATTAGCGAGGATGGTTCTATTTGGCTCTATAATACCAATAGCCGAGAGATGATCAACTTCACCTTCGACAAAGAGGAGATGACGATAGATAACATATATGTATATGACACCTTTACCAAAATTGACAACCTGTTTGTAACCAACCTTCAAACCATAGGCAATGATCTCTATGTAGGAACATCGCAAGGTCTATACCACTACTCGGCCCAAAGTGGCGAGTTTGATTTCGCCAGTGAGTATCTGAATGGTTATATAAATAGCATTGAGAGAAAGGGTGATAAGCTATTTGTGGGTTACACATATAACATCCGATCACTCGATTTAAAGAGTGGCAATGTCACCACATTTAACTACTCGGGATTTCTCAACAACATGTGCTGGGTAGATGACAATATATGGATTAGTGATAGATCTGGCCTCTTCACAATGTCTTACGATGCTGCGTCACACAAGTTTGGCGAGCCCGAGATCGTATCTAAGTATACCGATCAGATTGCTCGTTCAATGATGGTCGACAATAGTGGGAATATATGGGTTGGTTATCGGCAGATGGGACTCTGTCGATATGAGTATACCAAACAATCAATTATTCGCCACGAGGGTTTAGGCAACAATCATATCTACCCCTTATATGTCACCCCAGATGACAAACTTCTAATTGGCACATTTGGCAGTGGCTTGTTTGTAAGCGATGTAACCTCTCCATATAGGAACCCACAGAACCTATTCAAAGGTGAAATTATACATAGCATCGAGTATACGCCATATAATGGCAAGTACTATGTTGCCACAAACAAAGATGTCTTTGAGTTAGATAAAATTGATGCCTCAAAGAGACGTTCAATAATGACTATAACATCGGGAGTGGGTCAAATAATCTCCGACGACAACTTCATATGGATCAGTACTTATGGCCAAGGGTTATATCGCTACGATGTCGCAACTGGCGAGATGGTCGCAGTTAAAGCGAAGAATGGACTACCCTCAAATGTAGTACGTAATCAGCTACTCGACAGCAGAGGCAATCTTTGGGTCTGCACAGATCGTGGAGTAGCATTGATAGATGCCGACAAGCGACTATCGGCAAACCCTACAGCACGCATAATTCAATATGAAAAGACTCGCAAACACCTTATTGTAACCATAATCGAGGATCACGATGGCAACATATGGTATGGTACCAACGGTCGAGGAGCTTGTCGACTCACCCAAAATAGAGATGGCCGATCATATAGCGTAAAGATATTTGACAATAAAAGTGGACTCCCCGATAATGTTATAAAATCCATAATCTGTTCAAAGAGTGGAGAACTGTGGCTCTCCACAAAGATGGGAATATGTAGCATCGACCCCACGAGTGAGGTCATAAAGAGCTTTGACATAGAGAAAGAGCATCAAGGTTATGAGTTCAATGAGCAATCTGCCATAGAGCTCTCGAGTGGAGTGCTACTATTTGGTGGTGTCAATGGTATCACCCAGGTAACACCACAGAACTTAGATCTGGATATGTCGGCTCCTCGTCCAGTGATTACCGACTTGAAGATATATAACGAAAGTATACTTGAAACGGATGAATACACCAACATGATTCCTTCGTTGATGGAACCACAGAGAGGTATCACACTCAAACACAATCAGAACAAGATCTCATTTATTCTCTCGGCCCTCGACTTCACCAACTCCAACCGCTATCGCTACCGCTACCTCCTCAAGGGCTTTGACCGTGAGAAGGTGGAGGTTTCAGCCAAGCAACGAGAGGTGGTATATACAAATATCCGCCCTGGTCACTATACATTTATCGTCGAGGTATCCAACGGAGAGGGAAAGTGGAGCGAGTCGATACTCGAGATGCCCATTCGAATCAAGGCTCCATTTTGGGCTACTTGGTACTCAATCTTGATATATATTATAGTAATAGCATCTGGAATTATAGTGGTAATGCAATACTACCGACGTCGTGTGAATCGCAAAAATGCTATCAAATTGGCTAAGGCTGAGCAGAGGAGCATGCGAGAGATGATGGAGATAAGAACCCGATTCTTCACAAATATCTCGCATGAATTCCGCACACCACTCACCCTTATACTCTCACCATTGCAACAAATAATGGCCGATGAAGAGCTATCAAAACATCCTAAGTTGAAGAGCCCTCTAAGTGTAATGTACAACAATGGAAGCTCACTTATGAGACTCATTTCAGAGCTTCTAAACTTCACCAAGCAGGAGAGTGGAGATCTCAAGGTAGAGCTACTATATAACAACTTCACGAAGAGTTCTAATAAAATTATAGAACAATTTAGGTATTGGACAGATCAAAAGGGGCTACTATTGGAGTATGAGATACCCAATAGTCCCATTAAATTTTACTACGATAAACACCTCATGGAGCAGATCATCAACAATCTACTTTCGAACGCTATCAAACACACTCCTACGGGAGGCAAAGTAAGATATACTTTAGAAGATAAGGGTGATGAGATTCTATTCTCGGTGAGCGATACTGGTGCTGGAATTGATGAATCTATTGGCACGCACCTCTTCAAAAGATATTATAGCCTTAATGCCACAAACAATAGCGAAGTGGGTGGCACAGGTATAGGTCTGGCTCTAAGCAAGAGCTTAGTAGAGCTACACAAAGGTAAAATATGGTACACATCAAGCAGAGGCGAAGGCGCTACATTCTACGTCACTATACCAAAGCTACAACTATCAGACAACTTAGAGAACTCGGAGAGTTCAGATAGTACAATGACCCTTGAGGAGAGCGAGAATCTTCAGATGGATGCTGAGCTACAGACGGCCGACACAGCATCGGAGTTGGAGAGCAACTCTAAACCTCTCATGCTCGTTATTGACGACAATAACGACATGCTAAATCTCCTCTCATCTCTATTTCAAAAGCACTACAATGTAGCTACAGCTATCGATGGTCAGGATGGTATCGACAAGGCATTGGAGTTGATACCCGACATTATCATCTCCGATGTTATGATGCCCAATGTCACAGGATTGGAGTTGTGCGATCGACTGAAACACGATCAGAATACATCACACATCCCAATAATATTACTCACGGCCAAGACGCAGGAGCGAGATGTCGTAGAAGGATATAGAACTCAAGCCGATGCATATTGCACAAAGCCATTTAGCAATGCCGTTCTTATCGAGAGTGTCAACTCAATCCTCGAGAATCGTCGCAGAGTTGCAAATCGCATAATCAACCACCACCGTGATGAGACCTGCGAAGATAAAGCGGCAGCATCTAATAGTCCAGCTCTCCCCATAGAGGAGAATATCACAACACAAATCGACAAAGAGTTCCTTACAAAGTTAACTGAATTCATTGAGCAGAATATCAATAACTCGGAGTTGGCCGTAAGCGACGTATGCGAAAAGATGGGGGTCACTCAGCTCATACTCAATAAGAAACTCAAGTCGCTACTCAACATTACGGCCAATGCACTAATCCGCAGCATCCGCATCAAACACGCAGCAGCACTGCTTCGTACTGGTCGATATACTGTTGCCGATGTAACCTACGATGTTGGCTTTAGTGACTTACGCTATTTCCGAGAGTGTTTCAAAAAGGAGTTTGGCGATTCGCCTCAAGCATACAAAGATAAATTCACGAAAGAGGAAACTGAATAAGTGCATCAATAATCAGATAATAAAAGGGTGATTACCAAGCTTTTCAACTTGTGTAATCACCCCTAATAGAAAGTTATGGGTGACTAACAAGTCTCCTCAACACAGAGAGTGGCTAACAAGGATGAGTTTAGGAGCCTGCACGAAGTGCCGAAAATCGCCTTGTTAGTCACCCTCGTTAAATTATCTCGAGCTAATAGCGCTCTTGCCACTACGACGTGCTTTGCGCACTCTAAGGTAGAGGTATGAGCCATAAATTGCCAATAATGCAAAGATATTGATCCATCGTTTTGTTGATCTTGAGATCTCGAGGTCAGCAAAAGCAAAGCTGCGTGGACGTCCATGGCCATGACTTGCTTGTGGTTGACCTTGAGCTGTAGTACCACTCGGAGTTGTAGCTGCATGTGTAGATTGGCCATGTGCTTGTGGAGCATGCACTTGTGGAGCATGTGCCGATTCAACCATCTCCGTTTGAGGCTTTGATGCATTTTGTGCCTCACGTGCACCATCACTAATAAGGCCACCTACCTGCAAGCATAGTGAATGTAGGAACAACATTGCGTAGAGTCCATACGACCATCGCTGAACGCTTTTCCAGCGTTTGGTACCCAACTTACGGTGCACCGAGTCAAATGATGTGATCCAAAGAACCAAAAACAGAATGGTCATAACCAAACCCAATACAAAGGCAAATGAAGTGACACCAGAACCCAAAGCACTGCTCACACGAGGGCTCTGCATGTAGGTTTCATTATCGAAGAAGAATTGCCATCCACCAGGGAAACTTCCAAATAGACGCTTCACGGCATGAGCCAACACAGGAAATCCGACGATGATCGAAAGTTCTTTACGGATTGACATAAGGCGACCCACATACCTATTTTTTGCACTTAAGGCACCCATATACATGATAATAACCAATAGAGGGTGGATGAAGTTGGCTGCCGACGAGAGCTCGCTCGACGAAAGCCCGATAATTGGAAGGCTACCAAAGTTAAAAGGTAGGGTAACACCAATAAGGCGACATACAGAAGGGATAATAAAACAGAACGAGATAACTCCAAATATCCAATAGTACACCTTGTAATTTTTCTTAATCGACCTTGCTAAAGCTACCGATAGAACAGTATAGAGAGCAAGCGAAAAGAGGAATGCAAAATTTGATTTTAGAAATTCAATGATATCTAAAGCAGCATTTATCATAATTTATATTTTTGGGATTAATAGTTAATAACTATATTATTGCGCTATAAGCTTACCAATGCAGAGGATGCTTGAACACTGAACTTCAAGGCCCTTAGTAGCTGATGCTGATGCTGAGTCAATGATGTAGATTAATGGGTAAGAGTTTGTGTTTGGAGCCATTGGAAGGTATGCTTTACCATCCTCGATATATGGCTCACCGATCGAGCGATTGCCCTGTCCTACGAATGCAGTCTGTGCATCTGGGAGACCTGTTACCTTTGTCGCTATCTTTGAATCTATGTCAAAGATGTAGAAATCAGCGTCGCCAACGTCATTTTTGTGAGAGGCGTTGTAGAGGAATTGAGTGTGGATAACACGAAGAAGGAACTTAGAGTCTGCGATGTGCCATACACGAGAGAAGGTGTAGTCGTCCATAAGTGACTCAAACTCAAGTAGACCATCGTTGCCAAACGAAGAGTCGAACTCTATTGCACCATACTTAATTCGCATTACGCTTGCACCCTTGTTGGTGGTTTTAACCTTTAGCTTAGTCGCCAGTTTGGTAGACTCATCGGTAGTATCTACATATTGATCTACCTCAAGATCGTTCTCATTTGAGAGATCTTGGCTGTAGCGACGTGTTGTACCTGGTGTGAAGATATATACATACTCATCATCATCATTAGGAACAACTGTGTTGAGTGGGTTACCTGTTGTACGGCCAAATGCTTGACCCATCTTATCGGTGGTGATAAATGTAGGTTCACTCTCGAAAGATCCGCTAATTGGGTAGCGTGCGATATAAGTATTACCTGGTGTAAGAGGGAAGGGCACACCACTTGTTGCAGCAAATGAGTTTGAAGCATCGATAGAGTTAGTATATGAACCACCTCCTTGAGCTACATAGTCGCTCATTGAGCCATCCCAACCGCACTCAGCACCCTTTGCGATAGCGTAGTGTGTAACTCCTGTTGTTGCGTATGAGGCGTATACGTAGTCTCCAGCTGTTGCAAAACCTACCACGGTTGCAGTCTCACCGTTGCTGTATGCTGGAACGTGCTTACCAATGTAGTTGTTGGTGTAGTAGTACGATGTAGTAGCTGTTGTTCCCTCGGGATCGCAATATGAGGTCAACGAGATTTGAGCATAATAGTCTCCTGTAATATCGACAACCGAGCCATCGGAGTTACCCACAACTGAGACATAGTCTGTGGTCAATGATGAGGTCAAATTACGAGTTGTAGCGAACTTATCGCCCCACATACCCCAGGTGTGGTATGCCGCAGCAGAGTATTGTCTCTTGACCTTCATCATGCCAGATGCAGCGTCGAGATAGTATTGAACTACGTCGGTAGGATCTGTGCCACCATTATCTTTGATCGAGTAAAAGTACTTGTTGTCCAGTGAGTGTGACCACTCCGATGCGCTTGTAGATAGCTCCGTTCCGTTACCGACAACAGATATAGAGCCCTCATCGAGTGTCTCAGAGGTTAGAAGCACCATAACAGAGTCTCCAGTAGATGCAGAGGTAGTTTGTGTAGTGATTGCGAAACGCATTGTATCCTCTGCATCGGGATTATCTACATTTGGATCAACTGTTTGATCCTCCTTAGTACATGCAGCTGCTGCAAATGCCAATAGTGCAAATGCAAGAAACTTAAAACTTGTAAATTTTTTCATAATTTTTTGTTGTTAATTTTGTTACTATTTAAATATATTTACTCTAAATTTTACGTAAAATGCTCGTCCAGCCTTCTGTAGGCTATAGTTGTCGTATAGATCCTCATCGGTTATATTGCGAGCCTCCAATGAGAGGTTGTATCGACTATTTTGGAATGCGTAGTTAACCACAACGCTGTGAGATAGCTGCTCGGGAACCTTCGCTTTGGTCGATGAGCTACCGATTGACTCCCAATAGAGCGAGAACTCCTCTTGGTAGAAGAGATCATAGATTACCGAAATTTGATCGTGTTTGCTAAAGATATTGTAGAAGTTGAGCGTCAGATCTCCATTGCCGTATAGGTATGGTTGATTTGGAATACGCATACCATAGGTGAAGTTTAGCTGAGAAGAACCTTCGGATACATACTCCTCGGCATCTCGAGGATTGAGGCTATTGAAAGTAGCGCCTATGCTGAGGAGATTGCCATAATCGTAGCGAGCAATAATGCCAAATCCCTTTGTCAAAACTCGTCCGAAGTTGCCATAACTTGCCGACGAGCCGTCGCTACTCGTTGAGCGGATGATGTAGTCGTGAGTATCACGGTAGATTAGCGATCCATCAAGTCGTAAGAAGTGCTTCTTGTTAAAGGTATGAGTATAGACCAAATTGAGGTTGACATTGTCGCTGGTTTCGGGCAGTAGGTTATATGTACCCACCTCCATATCGGTGTCACCAAACATCTCAGTTGTTGTGGGAAGTCGATAAGCTCGCTCGTATGAAAGCTTTGCTTGCAGGTGGCGAGGAATAACAAAATAGGTCAATGCCGATCCATATCCAAGTTTTGAGTATGGAACTCTCTCCATTGTGGATAATCCTGTCGTCTCATCCTCTACAAGGCTCTCACCCAATTGATAAAAATGTTTTGCAAAGAGTGTCCCCTCCAACTTCTCCGTTGGGCGAATCAGGTACGAGAAACCCGATACCGACTTTAAGCTTGTTTGAGGTACACTATAATCACCATAGGTGCTGGTGCCATCAATTAGCGAGCGGGTGATGCGATTGGTCGATGTTACTGTGTTCGAGAGTGTAACGTTGTGTTTATTATTGGAGGTTACATACTTACCTACAAAGTTGCTACTCCATGAACGATTCTTCGCTTCGCTATCCGACGGCGTAAGATTCATCTCTACACTTTCACCAAGCCAGTTGTATCGGCTGGTTGCTGGGTCAGCATTGTGGGTATACCCCGAATCGTAGTTGGCTACAATACGAACATCGAGACCAGGTGTAAAGAGATCCTTCTTTGAGTACTCTATCGTAGGGGTTAGAGTGTTGCCTTGGCTATACTTCTCGCCATAGACCAAATTTTGGGTCGTTCCAGTCTGAATATCCTTATAATATTGCGAGTAGTTGAGGCTCAAGGCAAAGTGGTCTGTCCACGATGTATTGTCGAATCCCACAGAGGCGATAAGAGTCTCGTTGTGGTATCTGTCGTGAAAGCGCTCCAAGCCGTAGACTACATCATCAGCGTCAAATGATGAGGTAACTTGACCTGTCGGTAATAGATTGTAGTAGATTACATAGTTGTCAATCTTATAGTTGTTGTCCGAATAGTTCTGATAGGCATTGATGCTATACGAGAAGCCACTCTTTGCCATTGTCTGGCCAAACTTGAGGTAGGTCTTGTGGGTGTTAAACGAGCCATAAGAGTATGAGGCATCAATATTGAGGCGGTTACTCTGATTGGCCTTATTGGTGATGATATTTACCACACCACCCAATGCGTCAGCACCAAACTCAATAGGCACAACACCGCTATACATCTCGATTCGCTCGGCAAATCCAGCTGGAATATTGTTCAATGAGAACGCTGCATTACCATTTTGGGGTATGCCGTCGATGAAAATCTTGACGTGGCTACCTGTAAATCCATTGAGACTAAGTTGTGTGTCGCTACCAACACCTCCGCTTTCTCGTATATTTATACCACTCATCTTCGATAGCGCTTGAGTAATATTGGCAGAGGTATTCTTCAAATCGCCAATCTCGATCGACTGAACGTTGTAGGCTGTTTTATTTACACGAGCGCTTCTACTATCGGCTTGAACCACTATCTCCTCAATACCAGTAGAGGACTCTTTGAGTATAATCTTCATTGGTGAGGTATGCGCCTTATCAACCTTAATAAGCTCTTCATGATCCTCATATCCGATATATGACACTATAAGTTTATGATCACCAAAAGGCAACTTAATAGTAAATCGGCCATTCTCATCGGTGATACCACCAACTTTATTGTTACCCTCGATAGATATAGCGGCAAATTGTATTGCGCTACCGCTATCTTGCGTTATTACTTCACCACGAATCTCTATATACTTACCTCTCTCATTCGCCCAAACTAAACAGGGCATAATAAGTAGAACTATCAATGTGTTTAGTGTTCTCATCTAATGTTATTAAATATTAATCTTTCTTATTAATTGTTTTCGGGTGCAAAGGTATGGAGAAAACAGAGGGCAATCAATACCCAAAATGTGGTATTGTTGCCCTTAACACTCTAAATTATATAAGACAAAAACTACGTTACATCACCTATATCGATGATTTTATTGACGATAGCATAGATTGTTATACCTGCCGAATTATGAATTTTTAGCTTCGATGCAATATTCTTACGGTGGGTCATAACAGTATGAGTAGATATACAAAGATCATCTGCGATCTCCTTATTGCTCCGACCCAATGCAATGGCTCTCACCACCTCTTTCTCCCTAAGGCTTAGCTCATCATCCTTAGCCGAGGTGGTGCTACCAACAACTTTCTCGAGGATCTCTTCGATTTGAGAAGATGAACTCGATACCGAGATAACTGCATCGTAGCTCTTTAACTGATCCGAAGTTGAAATGTAGTTTTGGAGCGCAATAAATTTAATATTCATAACAGATGTGAGCAGCGCCTGTGGTTGCATCATACCCAGATGTAGTGGATTGACCAACACAATATCTGGTTGATATTTAACAATCTCCTCTCCGAGATGTGAGATATCCTCCACATCTGTTATATCTATGCCCATAAAATCTATATCCAAAAGTACCGATAGTACCCCTCGCCTAATAATTAGGGAGGGTTCTGCAACTAAAATATGAACTCTACTACCTCCCATCAGCCTCAATCTTTCGGATTAGGGGAACCAGGAGTCTATCTTCGACCATATTGTGTTGGGACAGGTCGTAAACACATGTGAGGAGATCGTGAATAACACTTACCACCTCTTCACTATTCTCGGCACTATAGTATTTGATAATGACATCTTTAAACTCTGTAAGTGGCTTATCAATATGGTCATGTATTTTACAAAATTCATCAACCGAATAACCATCTGTATCATCACCAGCTATCAACTTAGTAATATATGGAAAAAGCTTCTCCTCTTCGTAGCACAGATGAGCTTTAATTTGCAGAATATAATCCTCAAAATAGCGCATGATAAGAGTTGAAATCTTATCATCACTAAGTACCTCTCTCAGCTTATTACCTATTTTAGGTAGGCGAGAGGTGAGATAATGGTCGTGAGAGCTATGTAGATACCTAACTAAATCCTTAATATTAACACCATCGAGAGATGGTTTATAACAACTATCGCCACCTCGAAGAATAAGATTCGACACAGCTAAGAAGGTAGTACAGTCGACACCATTTTCGTCACAAACCTCACTTATGCTCTTATCAGCAAAGCCCAGCGCAATGCCGAAACGACTCATTATAAGCAACATGATATGGTTGTCGCAAATTAATTGCGCCATTGAATCATCGGCTCTATATCGACCTTTAGTATGCATGTATTCACCCATTACAATTTATAAGATATAAAGTTAGTAATATATTCTCATTTATGCAATGACAAAAGTAGATGATACTTTTCAATGAGACAATCCCTATTTTTAGGTAAATCGCCACAAAAAAAGGGCTCTCAATCTGTTTTTCAGAAAGAGAGCCTTAATTTATTGAGAATAGGGATACTACCCTACTCAACTCTTATCGATGGAATCAATTAAAAGAACTTACCACGAAGATCCTTGATGTCAGCCATCTCCTGTACCGCATTAAATACATATTGAGAAGTTCTATCCTCTACTGTAGCTTGAGCACGTGCACGCTCTTTCTGCTCAGTTTGATCTACGGCGCTTACCACAGGATCAACAGTGATCACATAGATTGCACTATTACCTTGTATAGGTGCAGAAACGCCCTTAGTCTCACCAAGTGAGATTGCACCAACAACCTTTGGTTCAACACCAAGTCCTGTTACATATTGAGAACTGAACTTAACATTGCTAAACTCCTTAACCTCAGAGTCGAAATCTGCAGCCACAGCCTCAATTGTAGAACCACTAATTGATTTAGACACCTCAGCAAATTTCTTATCACGCAAAATAGCAGCACGAATAGCTGGAGTTACCGAAGCTACCGAACGATAATCAGAATCGTCAACTTGAGTAAGCATAGCTACAACATAGCCACTCTCAGTCTTGAAGATCTCAGAGATATCACCAACCTCAGCACCATAAGCCCAACGAGCAATAGCACGTGAATCAGCAACGCCACGGATTGAGCGGTCACCATTGGTGATCGTAGCTGTTTTAACAACTACACCTTGCTCATCAGCCGAGCTGCTAAACTTCTCTACACCACCTTTAGCCGCTACAGAGAACATACCAGCTGAAGAGTGCAATGAAGAGATAGTTGCTTGTGATGCCTCCACAGGATACTCTACCGATGCCACCTTATAGAATGATTTAGGAGCATCAGCACGATAAATCTCAAGTAGTTGAATCATATCGCCCGACGCTACTTTAACGATATCACCACGCTTAGCCGAAGCAAGAGCTGGGATAAACTCACCTGTGAATGAAGAGAATGGCATTACTCCAACTTCACCACCTAATTGCGCTGTTTGAGTATACAATGAGTGTTGTTGTGCTGCTTGAGCAAAGTCTGCACCACCCTTAAGGGCTGTGTAGAGGCTATCAGCCAAGTCCGCTTGATCATAACGAAGGACAATGTGACGAACGCCAATTGAATCTGGTGCAGACAAGGTTGAGACAACTCTCGCCATCGTCCAAACATTATTATTATTTATCGGACCATACATCTTATTCTCTGCAAAAGCACTCTGCTCATCAATATGGAGTTGAGCTGGTGATAGATAATTATCAGAGATCGAACCATTAAGGTTACCACGAATATATTGGTTAAGATCCTCAGCTGCCTCAAACTCACGGCTAACTGCAAGTGCATTATTCTCAATATCTACAATATCTTGCTCCGTAGGTTCGAAGTCAAATGTTACGTAGCTCAATGTACGAGTTGGTTGTTTGCGATACAACTCTTTGTTAGAATCATAGAACTTCTTGATCTCAGCATCACTCACGGTGAATAGCGAATCTGGGATAGATGTGTAAGATTTGCTAACCCACTTACCACTATATGTATTATTGGCTGCTGCAACACCCTCTGCAACCTCTAATTTATTAACATATGAGCCACTACGAACCAAAGCGCTATACTTCATTGTTGCTCTCTCTTGACGAGCCTGCTCATTGAGCTCATCCCACATAGACTCAGCATCAGGGCTGTTAGCCATTTGTGTCAAGAAATTAGTAATTGCTGCTGAATTGTAAGCTCCAGTTGCAGGATCTGTAAAAATACTACCAAAAGATTGTGTTGCGAGAACACCATTGATAACATCCATACGCTCAGCCTCACTCATCGAGAGACCCAACTGCTCATATCCTGGGATAAAGAGTTTCTTAGCAATGATCGACTGCCAAGCAGCTGAAGCCAATGAAGCCGCCTCTTGTTCAGTTGACTCAGCCATACCTGTTCTGCGTTTTACATCCTCATACTCAGCATAATACTCAGTATACATAAGATCCTCTGATGCAATCTCTCCAACTTTAACATCATTAGATGAGAATCCCATTTCACTTCTCAACGAGAAGATAAAAGCCAAAAGTGCAAAGGCGATAACTGCCGAAAGCACATAACCAAATTTGGTTCGTAGCGTGTTTAAACTTGCCATATATTTACTTTAATTGTTTATTTTTTATTCTAAATTGACTCCAAAGATAATAAAATATTTTCAAGAATCTGCTAAGTGTCGATTTAATTTTTTCAACTTTACTCTTTTCTACCCTTTTCGTCCACCATCTTTAACTTAACTAACTCTATTCGAGTATGCGTTGTTCGCAATATTTTAAATTCAATATGCGAAATCACAACACTCTCTCCGAGTTGCGGTATTCCCTTGTGAGTGTAGATGATATATCCCGCCAAAGTATCATAGTCGTCACTCTCGGTCAAGGCTAAATCGTATCGTTCATTGAGATATTTAACCTCCAATCGGCCCGCAAAAAGATACTCACCATCGCTGAGCTCTCGCTCAATCATTTCAGGCTCATCATGCTCATCCTCAATCTCGCCAAAGATCTCCTCCAACACATCCTCCAGCGATATCACTCCTGCCGTACCTCCAAACTCATCGATTACCACAGCAATATTGCGTTTATCTTTTGTTAGGGTTTGAATAAGTAGGTTCAGGGGCATAGACTCGGGAACGCAGTTGACACTCTTCACAATTTCAGAGAGCTCTTGCGGCTCTCCAAATAGCGATTTTGAGTTGACATAACCCACAATATTGTCGATACTACCTCGCCATACAAACAGACGTGAGTATTTGGTTTGCGAAAAACGAGCCGTAATCTCCTCGATTGTAGTAGACTCAATATCCACCGCCTCAATATCGACACGTTGCGTCATGCAATCACGCACACGTTGATCAGCAAAATCAAGTGCATTTTGGAATAGCTTAATCTCATTCTCCGTCTCACTCTGCACCTCGGGTGTTGCATCAATCAAACTCGCCAGATCGGCACGATCAAAGGCTGGATCGGCACTCTCATTATCGACCTTACGACCAATAAGCTTAAGCAACAGAAACGAGAGAAGCGTAGTAAACTTTGCGATGGGATAGAGCACCAAGTAGAATACATAGATAGGTGCTGCAAAAATCCTAAAGTAGAAGTTGGGGTTGTGTTTGAATATTGACTTTGGGAGAAATTCACCAATAAAGATTATTAGAAGCGTCGACAAGGTTGTCTCAAGAAAGAGGGAACCATGTTGTGCAATAGACTCCCACCCAAAGTGTAGAGCCATTTCACGCACTAAGAGAGACATGAATAACGAGTAGATAACGAGCGCAATGTTGTTACCAACCAAGATTGTGGTAATGTATTGACCAGGATTATTTGAAAATATCTCCACCAAATAATCAAATGCTCTACTCTGCTTTCGCTCAATCTCTAATTTCAATCTATTCTTACTCACAAAAGCTATCTCCATTCCCGAAAAGAATGCAGAGAGTAGCAACATTGAGAATACTATAATAATTATATTTACCATAATTTATCGCTCATCAACTCCACTCTTCTCTGATATCTTCTCCATAGCCTCCTTGCGTGGTGCTCGACCAACAGTACGAGGCACATCAACGCCTTGCGAGACCCCCATCGGGTTCACCCCCTCCTCTCTATGTGAGACCTTTTTGGAAACTTTAACTGAATCTGCAACACTGGCAGCAGCAGCCTCTGCAGCACTTTTCATCGAGGTTGACGAGTTAGGCATCTCCTCACTTGGAGTAGCCTCAGATGCCTTTTGATTCTCTATTGGCTCCGTTGCCTCGACCGACGAAAGAGAGTCTACAACGGGTTCTGTGGGGGTTGTATCAACCTTCATCGTACCCTTCATCTTCCTAAAACTCCACTGCTTCATATCCTCATCCGATTCAAAGCCCTCTCCAAAGTAGACATCATCACTTGCCGTATCGACAATCTTAGTATCCACATTGGAGTAGATTCTCTTGGTAGTAGAGTTCCAAAAGAGTTGTTGCGTATAGAGCTCCTTACCATCATGCTTAATAACCACGACATCACCCTTTGCCTCCCACAATTTGAGATTGCTATAATAAATGGCATAATTTGAGGTGAGTGTTGCATCAACCATCGAGAGAGAGTCATCGATATAGGTAACAATGTTAACTCCCCGCCTAAACTCACGATATGGCTCTCGAGCCAAGCTATAGCCCTCGACAAGTGGGGCATAGAAGCGATATGAGGGGCGGCCATTCTCTGTCACAATAACCGTCAAAGTATCACTCGACTCACTCATAAGCGTCTCAGTTGAGATACTCTGAATAGTAGAAGAGTGATCCTTACAAGAAAATAGCGAGATAGCACCTCCCACAATGAGAAGTGCTACCAGGCATCTATTTATATCTATTTTGCGCATCAACGCACTTTTAATTATCTATATCTTACTGTTGTTGTTACACCTGTCGCTGCACCATAAGATACACGGTAGGAGCTACCTGCGCTAACCTCGTTGAAGAAACACTCCTCTTGAGTTGGGAAGTAGTTGCGGTAGCTTGAAGCCATCTGCTTAGCTGGTTCGAGGTATGGTGCCTCTTCTGCAGAGAAGTTTGCGATTGCTTGATTCATAACATCATATGCAGCCCAATAAGCTGCCAAACAAGCAAAGTCACCACATGAACCAATAGATCGAGCATAACATTGTGCCTTAACAAATAGAGCGACACCATTATCAGAGAGTGTACCATCATCAGTTGCAATCGACTCATTGGCAGCTCTCAATGCAGCCGACATGTCACCATCTGCCAACTTGATAAGTGACAAACGTGCAAGAAGAGCCTCACGGAGCTCGATATCCTCCTCAGCTGCGATAGCGTCGGTAAGATAGATAGCCGCCTTCTCGTAATCTGCTTTATTTTGGAATACCGATGCCAAAGCCATCGCTGACTCTGCTGTTGGACGAAGCTCATAGAGTTTCTCAGCTGTAGCCGCATAGAATGGAGTATCGCATTGTGCACGGTTCATAAGTGCAATAGCCTTTGAGTAGAGATCTACATCATCTGGAGCTGCTGCCAATTTCTCAGCAAATAGAGCCTCCAAGTTCTCGCAACTTGCTGCACCACTAATACCAAATGAGCCATCAAACTTCTCCTTGTACTCGGCACCCTCAGCTCCTAAAGCCTCAAAATATGGAGTCAAACGGTCATACTCATTGAGTACTTCATCAGCCATTACCTCATCCATTTGGTAATCATCGCAAAGATTCTGGAAATAAATACATACCAAATCTGGCTTTGTAGCTTGACCACCAACCTCAATTGCCTGCTTGAATACCTCACGAAGACCCTCACGATCTTTAGTCAAATATGTAGCATACATACGTGCTTTGCTATCGAGGATATCCTTTGCACCATATGTAGCATGAGTAGCAAAGTGCTCCAAACGAAGATCGTGGAGAATCATCACTGAGTCGATGTACATATTCTTCTCAGCAAGCGAACGAGCACGATTAATCTTGTTGCGATAGAGAAGGATACCACGAGCATAAATAGTATGAGATGACTTTGGGGCATCGTTGATCAAAAGGTTAAGATACTTAGCTGCAGAGTCGTAATCTTTGTTGTCAATAGACTCCTTAAGAAAGCTACTATTCAACATGTTAGCCTTACGATCCTCGACCGTATCACCCCACATAGCATATTGAGGGTCGCTGTAATCTACTTGGGCCTCCGCTGTGAGAGACAACGCTGCAAAAGCGCATACAAATAAAAGTTTAATTTTCTTCATAAAGCTGTTTTTATAATTTATTTAGTTATTAGTCAAATTTCGGTCGTTGGAACCAATAGTCATCGCCAAATAGAGTAAAGGATAATGATAACTTGATATAGTTTTGACGAATTAGTCCCACATCGGTTGTCGAGGTAGCAACAATTGTATTATCGCCTCTCGAACCATACTCCAATGCCGCCTCAATCTTCGAGATGCCACCCATCTTGATTGGGAAACTTGCACCTGCTGTGATTGCATATTGCGATATATCCTCGCCACCAAAGGTATTTTGGTAACCACCGTAACGAAGACCAGCGCTATAGGATACTCGATTGAAATAGTTACGAACATCATTACGACGTGGAGTATACTGCGCACCCACTTTGTATGTACTAAAATCATTGTATGCTACCTCCAAGTCCGAGGTGGTATACTGAACAAAATTGCCATTACCACTCAACCAATTTTGATATACGTAGTCGGCACCCAAAAGCCATTTAGTATTACGATATGTAATACCTGCAGCGATTTGATTAGGAAGAACAAAATCAAGAGTCTCCGAAATATCTGTTGCCACAATCGAAAGTAGCGTTCCACTTCCAACCACCGTATGGGTATATTCGGGCGATAGATCACCTCCAAGATCGTATGTTGCACCAATTGTCAGGTTCTCTTTAATAGTACTAATTGGGCTCCATTGAAGACCCGCTTGGAATTTAATCTTAGAGACACGATAACTACTCTCGCCGACAGTGGAGTAGAAGGTTCCGTTACCCGTTACCACATATGGAGACATTGTAAACGAGCGAGAGACAGTACCCCAATAATATTGAGCCGAGAGACCCACCGAGAAATTCTTGAAAGGTTCCCAACCTGCACCAAGTTTAATTTGTGTTATATCACCACCACCCTCATACACATAACTCAATAGACCGATACTTGGATAATTTTGTGTTGTCGTGATACAGTAACCAGAGTGACTATATGGCGCAATAACAAGTGCCATACCTAACTTATCGGCCACAGGAAACTGCAACGAAAGGTCATGGAAGTTCAACGATGCGTATGAATTGTAGAGTTTAGTATCGTTCTGAATCTGGCTATTAAAGTTATTGGAACCCTCAACTCCATAGCTAAAAAGGACACTCTTCTTTAGTGATACACTATACGAAGCTGGATTTAGGTAGTTTACCTCGGCTGGTGAACGCAAAGCTACACCTATCCCACCCATAGCACGTGAAGTGAGAGATCCTTGAGTGGACAACTCACCAAGACCATACATAGAGTATGGAGAGAAAGTATTGATACTACCATAACTCTGCGCCAAAAGAGCAGAGGGAATCATCATTAGCGCTGCTACAGCTACCAAAAATATATTTTTATATCTATGCATTATAATCTAAAATTGTGTCCAGACCTCTAAAGAGTATATCCCGGTCTGCAAATATCGCATTTTTAATTCGTTTATCAAAGAAATTTGAGTCTCCACCCAAAAAAATTACAAATAATTTACATTTTTTTGCAATTCGCTCTCTTATATAGCCCTCTACTTCAAAGGTAATACCATTAATTACTCCACCAACTATTGCCTCATGAGTCGACGTAGCGACCCCCTCTTTGTACTCTGAGGCCTCACAAAGTGGCAAAGTTGCAGTATAGTCGTGGAGCGATCGCAGTCGTGCACCAACTCCTGGCGAGATAAAACCACCCTCGAAGCAACCGTCTGCCGAAATAAAGTCGATAGTAATAGCAGTACCAAAATCAACAACCATAAGCTCTTCGCCACCATAAGCGGCATAGGCCCCCACTGCAGCAGCCAATCTATCGCACCCCAACTTAGAGCGAGAATAGTTCACTTGTAGTGGCACCCCAACACTCTCATTGAGCAGCAAACAATGCCCCACAATATCTCGAATATAGGAGGCCCAATGCTCACCACAACCTCGTGTGGTAGAGAGAATTGAACGACTCACCCCATGCTCAGCCACAATGTTACCAAGAGGCAATTCTTGCAACTCTTTGGCACTATACGAGGCTACAATGGTCGAATGGTCAACCACTGCTGCCTTGGCCATAGTATTGCCAATATCAACTACTAAATTCATCTACAAAAACGCTTTGGGTTAAAACAATAGGAGCTGCTTATAAGCCTCCTCTATATCTTTCACTCCTCTAACGGTCATTGCCAAACGGTTATTGTTTTGACGCAGGACAAATTTATCGGGTCGAGATGTAACCTCCTTTAAGATCGACATAAAGAGTTCACTCTTGTAGTATGGCGAATTCTGATCTCCAACAAACTGAACTATCATCAATCCATTCTTAACCTTCACACGCTCCATACCCAAACGAATCGCCTCACGTCGCAGACGCACCACATTGAGTAGCTCCTCACTCTCTCGAGGCATACGGCCAAAACGATCCACTAATCGCTCGGCAAAAGCCAACAGCTCCGCCTCGTTCTTGGTTGAGTCCAACTCACGATACAATTTGAGCTTTTCGGCAGCGCCACCAATGTAGCTATCGGGCAGTGAGACTGGCACCTCAACATCAATATGGGAATCCTCAATGTAGTTGAGCTGCTCCACAACATCCTGCTCCTTGGGCGATAGACCCGCCACATCGAGACCCTCTTGACGAAGCTCCGAGATGGCCTCCTGCATAATTCGCTGGTAGGTCTCAAAACCAATATTGGCGATAAAACCACTCTGCTCGGCACCCAACAGGTTACCAGCACCTCGAATGTCGAGATCCTGCATAGCGATATTGAAGCCCGAACCCAAATCCGAAAACTCCTCGATAGCTCGCAAACGATGGCGAGCATCCTGCGTGAGAAGCTCCTCGGGCGGCGAGAGCAGGTAGCAGTATGCCTTGCGATCGCTTCGACCCACTCGACCTCGCAACTGGTGGAGCGCCGAGAGTCCAAAGCGGTGGGCATTGTTGATAATTATGCTATTGGCATTGGGCACATCTATACCATTCTCGACGATCGTGGTGGCCAACAAAACATCATACTCGCCATAGATAAACTCCATTACAACCTCCTCCAACTCCTTGGGAGGCATCTGTCCATGCCCTATAGCTACACGAGCCTTTGGAACAATACGGTTGATCATAGCCTTTATCGAGAAGATGTCGTCGACCCTATTGTGAACAAAGTAGACTTGGCCACCTCGAGCAATCTCCGTCTCGATAGCCTCAGCAATGATCTCCTCGGAGAAGAGGTGCGACTCGGTGACAATAGGTTGACGGTTGGGTGGTGGGGTCGAGATGACCGAAAGGTCTCGTGAGCCCATCAGCGAGAATTGCAAAGTACGTGGAATGGGGGTTGCGGTGAGTGTCAAGGTATCTACACTCACGCTAATTTGGGTGAGCTTCTCCTTGGCTGCCACACCAAACTTCTGCTCTTCATCAATTATGAGCAGCCCTAAATCCTTGAAGTGGACACTCTTGCCCAATATCTTGTGGGTACCAATCAAGATATCGACCTTTCCTTCTGCCAAATCGGCCAAGATAAGGTTCACCTCTCGAGCGCTTTTGGTGCGGTTGAGATACTCAATACGGATCGGGAAGTCACGCAAGCGTGAGACAAAGGAGCGGTAGTGCTGCATAGCAAGAATGGTTGTCGGCACCAACACCGCCACCTGCTTGCCATCAATCACCGCCTTGAATGCGGCACGGATAGCCACCTCGGTCTTACCGAAACCCACATCGCCACAGACCAAACGATCCATCGGCTCCGAGGACTCCATATCTCGCTTAACAGCCTCCGAGGCGCTATTTTGGTCGGGGGTATCCTCATACATAAACGACGCCTCGAGCTCCTGTTGGAGGTATCCATCCGCCGAGAAGGCAAAACCTCTGCTCGCCTTACGTTTGGCGTAGAGCGCAATGAGCTCCCTGGAGATATCTTTAACCGCCTTTTTAGTCGTATTCTTGAGCTTCTGCCATGCGCCACCACCCAACTTATAGATCTTGGGCGGTTCGGCATCGCCACTCTTATAGCGAGCTATGCAGTGCAAAGAGTGGACATTGACAAAGAGGAGGTCTTGGTCTTTATAGATAAGCTTTATCACCTCCTTCATCGTGCCATTCACCTCGATCTTGACCAAGCCACCAAACTTCGCCACACCATGGTCGTAATGCACCACGTAGTCGCCCAGTTTAAGCTCATTGAGCTCCGAGATGGTCATCTGCTCGTCACGCTTAATCTCATCTTTGATCTTATAGCGCTGGTAGCGATCAAAGAGCTGGTGGTCGGTAAAGAGTCTAACCTTGAGATCATTATCGACAAAGCCCGAGTGTATGGGCAGCGGCACCGAGGCTACATCGAGCCCCTTGTAACCAATCTGGTAGAAGATATTTTGGAGGCGCTCCACCTGTGCCCTATTCTTCGAAACGATATAGGTGGTATAACCTCTCTCGCTACTCGATAGGATATCACTGGCCAAGAGTTCAAAGTTTTTATTGAACTCACCTTGAGGTTGAGTCGAGAACTCCACGGAGCAATCGGCACCACGCTCCACGATATTGTCTCGCTGCACAAAGAGTCTACTACTTACCATATCCGAAAGCAGGCGATTGCGGCTACTCACCTTGCTATCTATGAGCGACGGATCGTCCATATCGGAGAGCAACTTACGACGTATATCATTCACCTTCTTGAAGATATATTCTGCATCATAAAACCAATAGGTAACCGCCCCTGCAAACTCCGCAAAACTAACCCTACGCTCTTCACTCGACTCTAAGGAGTTGAAGTTAGGAAGTATCTCAGCTCTCTCGACCTTGTCGTAGGAGAGTTGATTTGAGATATTAAAGCGACGAATGGAGTCTACCTCATCGTCGAACATATCGATACGAAAAGGACGAGACTCGCTATATGAGAAGATATCGAAGATACCTCCTCGAGTAGAGTATTGACCAGGCTCATAGACAAAATTGACCCTCTCAAAGCCCATAGCTTCGAGCGACTCGGCCAAGAAATCTACCGAGAGAGTATCACCTACCGAGATTGTGATCTGCTCACGATGCATAGCAGCATTATCGACCACACTTTCGGCCAGAGCCTCGGGATAGGTGCAGACAACTGTGAATGGGTACGACGAGGCATCACCTCGCAGACGATTGAGAGTCGAGGTGCGTTGAACCAAACCATTGGAATCCTCCTTACCATAGAGTATCGAACGCTTGTAGGATGTTGGCAGGAAGTAGATGTGCTCCTCGCCAAGCAGCGCATAGAGGTCATTGAGCAGGTAGGCCGAAGAGTCTCGATCCTCAGCGACAAAGATATGGACACCACCCACCGCCGAGATCAAAGCTGCGGCATAGGATGAAAGAGCACCACTAACCAACTCTTTGAGGTGGATAGTAGTGCTATTAGATCTGTAGGCTCTTTCGAGCTCTTTCGCCCCTCGAGAGGCGGCAAATTGTTGTAGAATATTCTCTTTAATTTCCATCGAAGAGGAGTGTAATCTATTTCTTTATTAGGCTCTTGCCTCGCTCATCGTAGTAGCCGACATCGACAATACCCATACTTTGGTCGGTGGTGACCTTAATTTTACATTTGTACTTCCACTCCCACTTGCGGCGCAACGAGAAGAGCCCCTTGTTGAGATATGCCTCAACGTAGTTACTCACTCTAAGGTTGATGAATTTCGTCTTGCGATCAATCACCAAGAAAGAGATCTGGTTCTCGATGGTCTTATCGAGCAATATCGTAGGTTGAACCTTGCCTGTACCTTGACACGTTGGACATACATCCTCGGTATTCTCGATTGGCACAGGACGCACTCTTTGGCGTGTGATCTGCATCAAACCAAACTTGGTGAGTGGAAGGACTGTATGTTTAGCCTTATCGGTCGACATCAACTTCACCATCTCATCGTAGAGGAGTTGGCGGTTAGGTGCCTTGTGAAGATCTATAAAGTCGATAATGACAATTCCACCCATATCACGCAATCGCAATTGGCGTGCCACCTCGGCAGCTGCAGCTAAGTTGACATCCAGCGCTGTCTGCTCTTGGTTATCTTCAGCCTTGGTGCGGTTTCCTGAGTTGACATCGATAACATTCATCGCCTCGGTATGCTCGATTATAAGGTATGCACCTCGTCGAAGTGAAACATACTTTGCGAAGAGCGATTTAATCTGTTTGGAGATATCGAAATTATCAAAGATCGGCACACTGCCACGATAGAGCTTAACGATCTTCTCTTGCTCGGGTTGAATCGAGCGGATGTAGTTGCGGATATTGGAGTACATCGCCTCATCGTCTACAACAATCTGCGAGAATGAGCCATTGAAGGTGTCACGAATAATTGCATTGGCACGCCCCATCTCGCTCATCAAGAGACCTGGAGAGGAGAGTTTGCGTACATTTTGGAGTATCTCACGCCACTTATCGAGTAGCTGCTTAATATCTTGTTCAATATCTTCATCTTTGGCCGAGACTGCCGCTGTGCGGATAATCACACCAAAGTTTTTGGGGAGGATCGAACCTGCGATTCTACGCAGGCGTTTTTTATCCTCGGTAGAGCGTATCTTTTGCGAAAGGAAAACCTTATTGGTAAATGGAACTAACACCACATTGCGACCCGCCAATGATATCTCGGAGGTAAGTCGTGGACCCTTAGTCGAGATAGCCTCTTTGGTGATTTGAACCATCACCAGCTGTCCCGATTGAAGATGCGAGGTAATCTTACCATTGCGTTCGAGTTGGTCATTGAGCTTGAGCGACTCCACCTTGACACCCCTCTTCGAGGGTTGATGGCTCGAAACAACCTTGTCGAGACCCTCAAAATGAGTTCCCAGGTCGAGATAGTGGAGAAACGCATCTCTTTCGTGACCAATATTTACGAATGCCGCATTGAGTCCTGGCATTATTTTACGCACCTTACCTAAATAGATGTCGCCCACAGCGAAGCCAGTTTGGCTCTGCTCCTTATTGAGCTCAACCAAAACCTTATCTTCGCAAAGTGCAATAGATATCTCTGAAGGGGTTACGTTTATTACTAACTCTCGATTCATAAAATCGAAATATTTTTTTTGAGAGGATTAATTTATCCACTATTAGGATAACATAGCAATAAGGTCTAAAGAGTTATTTCTGAACCTTAATAGCTATAATAAATTTGTTTTTAACGTATTAAAGCTAAAGAGAAGACTCTTTAGCTTTAATACTTCGTTGACATTATAAGTGTCTGCCCTAAGAAAGGTCACTATTTCTTCTTGTGACGATTCTTGCGTAGTTGTTTTTTACGCTTGTGGGTAGCCATCTTATGCCTTTTTCTCTTCTTACCGCTTGGCATAATCTTAATTTTTTAAATTGTTCGTATTATAATTCCTATAAATTACTTAACCTTTGCAGCGAAGCTCTTTGCTGGCTTAAATGCAGGGATATTGTGCTCTGGAATTGTGATCGTTGTATTCTTCGAGATATTACGAGCCACCTTTTGTGCACGTTTCTTAACAATAAAACTACCAAATCCACGTAGGTAAACATTGTTATTCGCCGCCATAGAGTCTTTAACTGTCTCCATAAACGCCTCAACGATAGTCTGCACTTGCAACTTCTCTACACCTGTTGTCTTAGCGATTTCGCTTACGATATCTGCCTTTGTCATCTTAACTATTATTTTTATATTTTATTAATTACCCATTTATCGGGAGTGCAAATATACAGTTTATTTTATTATCTCACAATAAAATATACTTTTTTTTTACTTTTTTTATCGTTTAACGCAAAGTAGATGCCAAATAAATAAACATGCATTACCACCTGTTACTTTAGATACTTATCCAACCAACCAAAGAACTCACGATTCCACACCAATGAATTTTGTGGTTGGAACACTTGGTGGCCTTCATCGCTAAACTCCACCAATCGAGAGTCGAGACCACGCATGCGAGCAGCAGTGAATGCCTGCAACGATTGAGTATAAGGGATTCTATAATCTTTCTCTCCTGTGATAATCATAATTGGGGTATCCCACTTATCAACTGCCTTATGAGGCGAGTTCTCATAAGAGCGCATAGCCGTAGGGTTCTCATAATCCCAGTAGGCTCCACCATAATCATTATTTAGGAAGAAAAGCTCCTCGGTCTCGCCATACATAGATTCAAAGTTAAATATTCCACAGTGCGAGATAAAGGCTTTGAAACGCCCCTCATGAACTCCCGCCAAATAATATACGGAGTATCCGCCATATGAGGCTCCAACACATCCCAATCGATCGGCATCGACCCACGACTCTTTGGCCACATCGTCGATTGCCGAGAGGTAGTCATCGATATTTTGCCCCGAGTAATCTCCCGAGATCTGATCGAGCCACTCTTGACCAAACGAGGGTAATCCACGACGGTTGGGTGCCACCACAACATACCCCTGAGCAGCCATCACTTGAAAATTCCACCTATAGCTCCAGAATTGAGAAACCACACTTTGAGGACCTCCTTGACAGTAAAGAAGTGTTGGATATTTTTTAGCTGGGTCGAAATTAGGAGGCAAGATCACCCATGTAAGCATCTGCTTACCGTCGGTAGTCTCAACCCATCGTTTCTGCACCTCTCCCATCGTTATATTATCATATATATCTTTGTTGACATCCGAGAATTGGACCATCTCACCAGTTCCCAAGTTAATAGAGTAGAGCTCGGTAGCCTGCGATATCTTGGTGACTTCGGCAATAGCACTATTATTGGCAATGGTAACTGAATTGATATCGTGATCACCACGAGTAATCACTCCCACTACACCATTTAGATTGACCTTACATAATTGGTGGGTAGCCTCAATTGGTGCAATAAAATATAGCTCCTCTTCGCCATCCCATATCACATTCGAAGCGTTGTAATCGAACGATGCTGTAAGATCCCTCATCGACTTTGTAGCAAAGTTGTAGACAAATAGACGCCCCTTATCGGACTCATTACCCGCTCTACGCTGCGAGATAAACGCCACAGATGAGTCATTAGGAGACCACACTGGATATTTATCATAGCCCACAAAGGCTGAGCGATCAACCGCCTTACAGATATTTTCGGTACGAGCACTCTCAACATCATATATAAATATATCGGAGTCAGTCGAAACAGCATACTGCGCACCAACCATTGGTTTACAGGTATAAGCCAATTTGTCGCCAGCATTACTCCAGGCGATCTCTGCAACATCAAAATAGGGCGCAAGTGGAGTATCCCACTCTGCCTCGGCTCCTATGATATCTACTCCCTCTTGGGCACAACCTTTTTGATCTATTGGCGAAACAAAGATATGTAGATATTCACCCTCATCCCAATAACTCCAGTGGCGCACCATAAGGTCGTCATAGATTCTGGCATTGGACTTAGGCATATCGGCATGATGATCCGACGACTTGCGAGCAGCTACTTTGACACTCTGCACGTAGAATAGTTTATCACCACTTGGAGCTACACCAAACCCCTCGACTCCCTTTTCAAAGTTAGTCACACGACATAGATTGTCGCCCGAAGGAGAGATAGACCACACCTGCATCGAGCCGCTACGATTCGAGAGGAAGTAGATTGTTTTACCATCGGAGCTCCATTGAGGTGATATATTACTCGAATCGTGCGTTGTAAGTTGAGTCGTTCTCTTTGAGGCAACATCCTCAAGATAGATTGCCGTAACTCCACGATTCTCCTCCATATTATAATATGAGATAGTATATAGGAGCGAATCACCCGCTGCATTGAGCGACGATGAGCCCACACGTCCCATTTTCCACATCACCTCGGGGGTCAATATTCCAGCCTTTTTCTCTGCTCGAGTAAGCTCGTTGTCGATCTTCAACGGCTTGGGGGCGTCGTTACACCCTGTCGCCACTGCCGCTATTGCCATCATAAATAGTACGATTTTTTTCATAGTTGCCAATTATTTATATATATTTGTAATCAAAATAAACCCAAGAGATTATGATTAAGACTATTTTCTTTACCGACAGACCTCTTACATTCTCCGCCACCCCCATCGATGGCTACGACCTTACGATCGACTCACGAGCCGACACTGTAGCCGAAATCTCGAGAGCGAAGGTAGTGGATTTTTTCGAGAAATACAACTCTATACTCTTTTTGTGCAACACACCAGAGGAGGCTTATACCAATTTTTGCGCCGACTTCCAACTTCACAAAGCCGCTGGAGGCGTTGTAGTTAACCCCCAAGGTGAGACTCTAATGATCTATCGCAACCACCATTGGGATCTTCCCAAAGGACACATTGAGGAGGGCGAGAACCTCGAAGAATGCGCCATGCGAGAGGTTGAAGAGGAGACTGGCGTAGGAGGATTAACCATTGGACGATTTATCACCGAAACCCTGCATACCTACATACTAAACTCTAAGTGGGTCCTAAAAAGCACACATTGGTTCATGATGAGTAGCAGGAAGCAACCCACGACAGCACAAAGCGAAGAGGGTATCGAGGTGGTTGAGTGGTGTTCTTCACAACAGGTGAAACAAAATTTGGAGTCTACATACCCTACTATCCGCTCTGTATTCAATAATCTTTAAATAGTACTGATGCGTTAACCTATTAACGTCATCCCAGACTTGATCTGGGATCTACAAAAAAAAAGGTGGTTATCAACAACTTAGTAGCAGAGGTTGTAGATCCCAGATCGAGTCTGGGATGACGTGCTTCTTAAGTTTTATTTCAAGTCCAAAATTAGCATTAAGGCAACAACTGCTTGTTTACCAAATATTTATACTCAATATAAAAATATTAACGCACCAGTAGTAATCTTTAAATAAAAAATAGTAAGTTAATAATATATAGATACAATTATTAACTTACTATTTTTCTCTGAGCTCCTTATTACTTAATCTGCATAGATACTCTCATAATACTTCTCATACTCACCCGAGGTTATATTATCCATCCACTCTTGATTGTCGAGGTACCATGCTACGGTCTTCTCTATTCCCTCTTCAAATTGAAGAGATGGCTCCCAGCCGAGCTCTTGTTTTAGTTTATTGCTATCGATAGCGTAGCGGAGGTCGTGGCCTGCTCTATCTGTTACATAGGTGATTAGGCCCAAGCTATGACCTTTGGGATTATCTAATAGGCGGTCGACTGTTGCAATGATCACCTTGATTAGATCAATGTTTCGCCACTCGTTAAAGCCACCGATGTTGTAGGTATCGGAGTTCTTGCCTTTGTGGAAAATAACGTCTATTGCTCGTGCGTGGTCTACTACGTAAAGCCAATCTCTCACATTCTCACCTGCTCCGTAGACTGGCAGAGGCTTGCCGTGACGTATATTATTTATAAAAAGCGGAATCAACTTCTCAGGAAATTGGTAGGGGCCGTAGTTATTCGAGCAGTTGGTAACAACTGTTGGCATGCCATATGTATCTGCAAAGGCTCTTACGAAGTGGTCTGAGCTTGCCTTACTTGCCGAGTATGGCGAGTGTGGGTCATAGCTTGTATCCTCTGTGAAGTATGCACCATCGAACTCCAAAGTTCCGTAGACCTCGTCGGTTGAGATGTGGTAGAAGCGCTTGCCCTCGTAGTTACCATTCCATTGGTTTCTGGCAGCTTGGAGCAGAGACAAAGTCCCCATTACATTTGTTTGCGCAAAGGTGAATGGATCTTTGATCGAGCGATCAACATGACTCTCAGCCGCTAAGTGGATCACGCCATCTACATTATACTCAGCAAAAAGAGAGACCATCTTATCAAAGTCGCAAATATCTGCCTTTACAAAGGTGTAATTTGGCTCATTCTCAACATCTTTGAGGTTTGCCATATTTCCCGCATAGGTCAGCTTATCAACGTTGATAATATGATATTCAGGATATTTATTCACAAATAGGCGCACTACGTGGCTTCCGATAAATCCTGCACCTCCTGTGATGATTATATGTCTTCTAAAGTTCATTGATGCACTTTTTTAGGCTCTCCATCCAGTATGGGATCTCGAGGCCAAAGGTTTTCTTAATCTTTGTCTTATCTAATACCGAGTAGTTAGGACGAGTCACTTTACTCGGAAACTCATCGGAGTGAATGGGGTTTATTCTACACTTATTGCCACTCTTTTCGGCAATTGCTTGAGCAAAGTCATACCATGAGCAGAGACCCTCATTACTGAAGTGGTAGGTACCGTTTTTGCTGAGTTGATCGGTGCTTATTATTGCTCCAATCGTGTCGGCCAAATCTCCTGCATAGGTTGGTGTGCCAACTTGATCAAAGATCACATTTAGCTCGGCTCGCTCGGCTGTTAGGCGTTGCATCGTCTTGACAAAATTATCACCCCACTTTGAGTAGAGCCACGATGTACGGATGATGATATAGTTGCAACCGCTCTCTGCTACCACTTGCTCTCCCGCAAGTTTTGTTGCTCCATATACTCCGATTGGTTTTGTTGGCTGCTCCTCTGTATAGGGAATATGAGCTAATCCATCAAAAACATAGTCGGTGGAGATATGAATTAGTGTTGCCCCTACCAAAGCTGTCGCCTTGGCAAGATAACCTACTGCGGTATAATTCAAAAGGTTTGCTAACATCTCTGCATCCTCGGCCTTATCGACGTTAGTATAGGCTGCACAGTTTACAATTACATCTACCTCTTTAGCTAAGACCATTGCCCGAATTGCATCGTAGTCTGTAATATCTAACTCGGATACATCGGTGAATATATACTTATCAGAACTATATTTCGCAACTCTCTGCATCTCATTCCCCAACTGACCATTTGCGCCAGTTACCAAAATAACTTTATTCATAGTAGTTAATCTCGTATGAAAATGGTGAATCAAGATCTTTCAACAAAGAGTTGAATTTATCCTTATCCGATAGGATTATATCAGCCTCTGAGATACCCCAGTCGATACCCAAATCGGGATCATTCCACATGATTGCCCCCTCCGACTCTTTGGAGTAGAAGTTATCGCATTTGTATTGAAAGATCACCTCCTCTGATAGAACTACAAAACCATGCGCAAATCCACGTGGAATGAATAATTGGCGATGATTATCTTCTGAAAGTTCTACTGCTACATGCTTGCCGTAGGTGGGTGATCCTTTGCGGATATCGACAGATATATCTAATACTTTTCCCTGAATAACTCTAACGAGTTTTCCTTGTACGTGTGGTGCTTTTTGGAAGTGTAAACCTCTCAATACACCGTAGCTCGATTTCGACTGATTATCTTGTACGAATGTTGTTTTGCAAACTTTCTCCTCAAACTCTTTTTGTGAGAATGACTCATAGAAGTAACCTCGATCATCGTTAAAAATACGTGGCTCAATGATTACAACACCCTCAATAGTTGTCTTAATTACCTCCATTATTTCGCAGCTTTAAGTTCGTCAATAACCTTCAAAAGGTACTGACCATACTGATTTTTAATCATCGGTTGAGCCAATGCTCGCATCTTCTCCTCCGAGATCCAACCGTTGCGATAGGCGATACCCTCCAAGCAGGCGATCTTCAATCCTTGACGCTTCTCAATAACTTCCACAAAGGTCGAAGCCTCCGATAGTGAATCGTGGGTACCTGTGTCAAGCCACGCAAAGCCACGGCCAAGAATCTGAACCTTAAGCTCACCATCGCTGAGGAACTCTTGGTTAACAGTTGTGATCTCAAGCTCACCACGAGGTGATGGTTTGATATTTTTGGCAATCTCTACAACCTTATTTGGATAGAAGTACAAACCTACAACCGCATAGTTTGATTTTGGCACAACAGGTTTCTCCTCAATCGCAAAGCAGTTGCCCTCCTTGTCAAACTCAGCCACGCCATAGCGCTCTGGATCTGCAACCCAGTAACCAAATATCGTCGCTTTATTCTCCTCTTCGACTGCTTTAACAGACTCAGCAAGAGCAGCCGAAAATCCACTACCATAGAAAATATTATCACCCAAAATCAAACAAACCGAGTCACCTGCGATAAATTCCTCACCAATAATAAATGCTTGAGCTAATCCATCGGGGGATGGCTGTTCTGCATAGGTGAACTCAACCCCATAATCTGAGCCATCGCCCAAAAGGCGTTCGAAACTGGGCATATCGGCAGGCGTCGAGATTATCAAAATTTCTCGGATACCAGCCAACATCAAGACCGAGATGGGATAATAGACCATCGGTTTGTCATAGATCGGCAGTAGCTGTTTGCTAACTCCTTTGGTGATAGGATACAAGCGAGTGCCCGATCCTCCTGCGAGAACTATTCCTTTCATTGTTTTAATTCTTTTGATATGTTTGCTATTAGATCATGTCATAGCAAATATATCGCCAGAGTTATCTGATCTCATCAACAAAATCAATATTATTAATCGAATTAAGGTTTAAGCTGCGCTAAACCAAATTCGACTATTTATTATGTTTTGACCCCTTCCCAACCCCTTCCACTTCGGGAAGGGGCTTTGTCGAGTGGACTAAAGCCACTCTGCATTAGAGGCCGCAAATTAAGATTTTTCAAACCTTAATTCACATTATTAATATCGAACTTTCCAAAATGCTCGATAATATATTGGAACCAACACAAACTACTTGCTCACTTCAACTCCTCTATTTTCGTGCGATTTTACCTCTTCTGGATTATCCATTTAGATATACCATCCCTCCTCAATAATTTTATTTTCTGATTATCAAATATCTACACATAATACTTTACATATCCTGCCCGATTTAATAATTTCCTAAAATCAAAAAATAGTATAGCTCACAAAGTAAGGATTTTCCCCAAACACTAAAGCAAAACCTATTCTCTATCTTAAAAAAGAAAAGCATCCCACCATAATGCAAAGATAACAAAAATATCTATGCTGAATTCAACCTGCAAATGCAACTGAATTCATAGTTAATATTTGTTTGAATTTTTCATTTGGCGTGAGGTATCCGAGCCTTTTACGAGGTCGATTAT